>NZ_JADHEC010000002.1 GCF_015277675.1 Flavobacterium soyangense | reverse complement strand
TTTTGGGACTATAAAAGCGATTTTTAAAGCTTTTTATGCCTTGTTTTATTTTAAGAAAGAACAATCCGTTTTTCAACAAAGAACTTTAATTGTAGTTTAAATCACATATATTTACGCGCTGATTAACAAAATTGAGTTCGTTTGAGGGTTTTTAGACGAACTGACGTTACAAACACTTCCTAATAAAGCAAATTTTAGTTAAAACCATAAATAATTTCGAATAAATACCTACCATTTTACTCCATTTTTTAAACTACTTTTGTCCACTCTATTTTTTCACAAATGACACAAATTAGTATTCTTGGTTGCGGTTGGTTGGGTTTGCCTTTGGCGAAAGCCTTGCTGAAAAAAGGGTTTTCCGTAAATGGTTCGACTACATCAAACGAAAAACTTTCTATTTTAGAAAATCTGGGAATTCAGCCTTTTTTGATTGCCCTTGAAAGCAATACTATTTTAGGAAGCATTGAAACATTTCTGCAAGGAAGCAAAACCTTGATTATTGATATTCCTCCAAAATTAAGAGGAAACTCTAAAGAAGATTTTGTTGGAAAAATCGAAACCTTCATCCCATTTATAGAAAAATCCGAAATCGAAAATGTGCTTTTCATCAGTTCAACATCGGTTTATGGCGACACTTCGAAGGCGCTCAGTGTGACAGAGGAAACAAAACCTAATCCGGAAACGGAAAGTGGCAGACAATTGGTAGAAGTCGAGCAACTTTTGCAAAGCAATTCCAACTTTAAAACTACCATTCTGCGCTTTGGAGGATTGATTGGCGAAGACCGACATCCGATACATTTTCTCGCAGGGCGAAAAAATATTGAAAACCCGGAAGCACCCATAAATTTGATTCATCAAGACGATTGCATTGGTATCATTCTGGAAATTATTCGACAAAATTCTTGGAACGAAACCTTTAACGCCGTAACTCCTTTTCATCCCAGCCGAAAAGAATATTACACACAAAAAGCCAAAGATTTGATCTTGGTTCAGCCCGAATTTAATTATGAAAACCCTACTTTTGGGAAAACAATTTTGAGTTCAAAAATCGAAAATGTTTTGGGATACACATTCGCAAAACCAAATTTATAAAGTGAAAGCCAAAATAAAAAATGCTGTTTCAACTAAAGTAAACTCAATAGGTTTGCCCATAATTGCCTTGTGTTTTGTCTGCTTTTTTTGGGGGACAACCTGGATTGCATCAAAAGAAGGCGTGAAACATATGCCCGCTTTACAACTTGCCGGCATTCGGCAATTCATTGGTGGTTCTCTTTATTTATGTTACTTTTTGTTTAAAAAAACCCCTTGGCCAAAAGGCAAACAATGGAAAACAATTGTCATTTTAAGTGTGCTTAATTTTGTTTTGAGCAATGGTCTGAGCACTTGGGGCGTGAAATATATCAGTAGCGGTTTGGGAGCAATTATTGGTGCTCTTGTTCCTTTATGGGTTGTTATTATTAGCCTTTTTCGAGGTGAAAAATTAGCACGATTAGCCTTTTTTGGACTAATAACAAGTTTTGGTGGTGTTTGCGTGATTTTCTACAATCATTTGAGTGATTTCTTGATTCCTGATTTTAGATTTGGAATAATATTATCTATAATCGCAACAATAACCTGGGCTTTTGGAACTTTATACACCAAGAAAAAAGCGGCTAGTTTTAATCCCTATTTTAGTTTAGGAATACAAATGTTCTTATCGAGTCTTTTCATTTTTGCATTCAATGGCGCGACAGGAATATCGGTGAGTTTGAGTTCAATCCCGCTGATATCTTGGCTATCAATAGGTTATTTAGTTATTTTTGGTTCTGTGCTAACTTTTATCGCATTTATTTATGCGCTTCAAAATCTACCAGCACATATAAGTAGTATTTATGCTTACATCAATCCTATTATTGCGGTGTTATTAGGTGCAATAATCTTTGGCGAACAACTTACAATGTCAATTGCGATAGGAGGTGCAGTCACATTGTGCGGTTTATATATGGTTAATTATTCGATGCGAAAAGCTAAAATATAAATAAAAATTCCCAAGTAGGAGCTTGGGAATTTTTATACTAACTTTTATTAATTACCAGATTTTCACTCTTTTTTCTGGAGCAACATACATTCCGTCTCCCGGTTTGATGTTGAAGGCTTTATAAAAAGCATCAACATTTTGCAAAGGAACATACGCCCGATACATTCCTGGTGAATGTGGATCTGTTTTCAATTGGTTTTTCAAAGCTTCATCACGTATTTGTGACCGCCATTTTGTAGTCCATGAAATATAAAACCGTTGTTCCGGATTGTAACCATTAATTAATTCTGGTCGTCCATTATCTTTTAAAAACAATTGCAATCCATCAAAAGAAACATTTACTCCTCCTAAATCTCCTATGTTTTCACCCAATGTAAATTTTCCGTCAACATGAATTCCCGGCAAGGGTTCTATTGCAGAATATTGATCTGCAAGTGCGCCAGTTAAAACTGTAAATTGTTTTAAATCTTCAGCTGTCCACCAATTATTTAAATTCCCATCTGAATCATAACGAGAACCTGAATCATCAAAAGCGTGGGAAACTTCGTGACCAATTGTACATCCTATTGAGCCATAATTTATGGCCTCATCTGCTTGATAATTGTAAAATGGTGGTTGAAGAACTCCTGCTGGAAACGTAATCTCGTTAAATGATGGGTTATAAAAAGCATTTACTATTTGTGGTGCTACTGCCCATTCTGTTTTGTCTACAGGTTTTTTGAGTTTATCTAAATCTTCTTTAAAACTCCAAAGACTTATGTTTTTCATGTTTTCAAAATAGGATCCGCCTTCCTCTGGACTTTTTAAAGTAAGAGTAGAATAATCTTTCCATTTGTCAGGATACCCAATTTTTGCTTTTATTTTATGTAATTTTTCAATAGCTTTTATCTTGGTTTCGGCAGACATCCAAGTCAAATTATTAATACGATTTTCGAAGGCGAGAAAAATATTCTTAATCATTTTTTCTGCTTTCGCCTTGGCTTCTGGCGGGAATTTTTTCTCAACATATAATTTTCCAAGTGCTTCGCCAATGGTTCCATTAATTACTTGCAATGCAGATTCGTCACGAGGTCTTTGTTTGATAGCTCCAGTCAACGTTTTGCCATAAAATTCCCAATTCGCAGTTTCAACAATTGTCGATAATTTTGATGTTGATCTATTTAGCAAAGTCCAACGCATGTAGGCTTTCCAATCCTCGACTTTGTTTTCTTTGAAAATAGCTTCTAAGGCAACCATATATTTGGGTTGCGAAACAATCAAGGAATCTGCGTTTTTCAAACCAATGTTTGTCAAATAAGTATTCCAATCTATAGATGGCGTTAGTTTTTGCAAATCAGAAACCGTCATCAGGTTGTATGATTTTCGGCGATCTCGTCTTTCCACTCTATCAAATCTTGGCTGAGACATCGTTGTTTCTAATGCTAAAATTTTGTCAGCTTCAGATTTTGCTTTCTTTGGTTTTTCACCTAAAAACTGTAACATTCTGGCAACGTGTAAAACGTATTTATCTCTTTTTTCTTTAGAATCCTTGTCGTCAGAAACATAGTAATCACGGTCTGGCAAGCCTAAGCTTCCTGGACTAACATAAATCACATTTCTATTGCTGTTTTTGGCATCGCCATCAATTCCAACACTCATAAATCCTATGCCACCAATAGGATCCATCTCAATTAACAAAGCCTGCAAATCCTTAACATTTTTTACCGCATTTATTTTTGCTAAATACGGTTTAAGCGGAGATAACCCTTTTTTGTTTCTTCCTACGGTATCCAAAATGGATTTGTAGAGATTTACAGCTTTTCCTTGATCGGTATTTGATTTGTATTTTGGATTAGTTGCTGCTTCTTTTAGAATATTCAATGCATCGATGTCTGTTTTTTGACGTAATTCATCATACGTCCCCCAACGGGTTTTGTCTGCAGGGATTTCAGTATTTTTAAGCCAACCTCCATTTACGAATTTATAAAAATCTTCATTGGGTTTAACTGACAGCTCCATATTTGAAAGCACTATTCCTTGTATATTATTTTCAGGAACAGTTTGTGCAAAAATTGACGAGAAGCCAATCATTACAGGAATCACAAAAACTAATCGTTTTCTTATGTGTAATTTCATTTATTTTGATGATTTGGTTATTATCACAAAACTATCTATAAAATTTGAATTAAAATGTTAATATTTATTCAAAACAACAATCCTTTAATTCAAAACGAGAGTCCTTTTTGTACTTTTGCACCAAATTATTTTTTATGAAATCCTTTTTCTATAAATATCGGAAATTCTTTAGTATTTTGTTGGTGTTTTCTGCCATCACAATTTCGTTGTTTTATTTTGCTTTGAAACCAACGAAAACTTTACCAATTTTCAATCCATCGGATGTAAACCCAGAATTAGTGGACACGACGGTTCAATATGTTGCCAATAAACATGTAATTGCTGACTTTTCGTTTACCAATCAAAACGGAAAAACCATTACCCAAAAAGACTATGAAGGCAAAATTTATGTTGCCGATTTTTTCTTCACCACCTGCAAATCCATTTGCCCAAAAATGACAACGAATTTAGTCGATGTGCAAAAAGCGTTTCTGGATAATCCAAAAGTAAAGTTGCTTTCCTTTACGGTTTTGCCTGAAATTGACAGTGTTTCGGTTTTGAAGGAATATGCAAGAATAAATGGCGTGAATGACAGCAAATGGAACTTGGTAACCGGCGACAAAAAAGCGATTTACATCATGGCAAGAAAATCTTTTTTGGCAGTAAAACAAGGTAAACCAGACGAACTTTACGATATGGTTCACACCGAAAATTTTGTGCTTGTTGACTCCAAAAAAAGGGTTCGTGGTTTTTATGACGGAACCAAAAAAGAAGAAATTCATAGGCTAATCGAAGATATTAATTGGCTTTTGGAAGACGAGAAATAGTAAACCTGATAATTGTCATTTTATATTCTTTTTTTTACTGTACTTTTGTAATCTAAAATCAATCTAAATAAGAAATTGAAAAATACGATTGCCAGTTTAAAAAAAGGGGATAAAGCCGTCATCATAGATTTTGATGCTGACATCATTCCATTAAAATTATTGGAAATGGGTTGTTTGCCCGGAAATACGGTCGAATTGCTTCAAATCGCACCTTTAGGCGATCCCTTATATTTGGATATAAATGGTTCGCATCTGGCCATTCGCATCGAAACTGCTCGTGAAATTGAGGTTGATATTATTAAAAAATAACTCAAAATGAGCAAGCAAAATATCAATGTCGCTTTAATTGGGAATCCAAACGTGGGAAAAACTTCGGTTTTTAACCAACTTACGGGTTTAAACCAACAAGTAGGAAATTATCCAGGAATTACAGTCGAAAAGAAAGTCGGTTTTTGCAAATTATCCACAAATATCAATGCAAACGTAATCGATTTACCGGGAACATACAGTTTGAATGCCAGTTCTGCCGATGAAAGTGTGGTGATTGATCTTTTGCTCAACAAAAAAGACAAACTCTTTCCCGATGTAATTGTTTTGGTTTCTGAAGTAGAAAATTTAAAGCGTAATTTATTGCTTTTTACCCAAATAAAAGACTTAGAAATTCCAACCATTCTAGTCATCAATATGATTGACAGAATGAAACTGAAAGGAATTTCGCTGGACATTCCATTTTTAGAAGAAAAGTTAAAAACGAAAATTGCACTGGTAAGTTCCCGAAAAAACATTGGAATTGAAGAATTAAAAAAATTAATTACAACATACAAAACCATTTCGACAGAACCGTGTTTGAATGCATCTTCTATCGACGATGTTTATTTTGACAATCTCCGAAAAACGTTTCCAAACCAGTCCTTATATAAACTTTGGTTGGTTATTACACAAGATGTAAATTTTGTGGATTTGAACAGGAAAGCACTCGAACACAATTCGTTTACAAAATCAGATTCTGAGTTAAAAAGACTGCAACAAAAAGAAACCATCAAGCGCTATCAATTTATAAATAATACGCTAAAAATAGGTCAAAAAATAGATTCCGCTTCCGCTACAGATTTCAGAAGTAAACTGGATCGTGTCCTCACACATAAATTTTGGGGTTATATGATTTTCTTTGCTGTATTATTTGGAATTTTTCAATCGATTTTCGAATGGTCAAAAATTCCTATGGATTTTATTGACCGTATTTTTGCCGGTCTGAGTGCTGCGGCAAGCCAAAATTTGCCTCCAGGCACTTTTACAAATTTAATCGCACAAGGAATTATCCCTGGAGTTGGCGGCATTTTGATGTTTATTCCCCAAATCACTTTTCTGTTCTTGTTCATTTCTGTTCTCGAAGAAAGCGGTTATATGAGTCGTGTAGTGTTTTTGATGGACAAAATTATGCGCAAATTTGGACTTTCCGGCAAAAGTGTGGTTCCGCTAATTTCAGGAACTGCTTGCGCTATTCCGGCGATTATGGCCACAAGAAATATCGAAAACTGGAAAGAAAGATTAATCACAATTTTGGTTACACCATTTACCACTTGTTCCGCTAGATTGCCTGTTTATGCCATTATCATTGGATTAGTAATTCCTGACAAATTTGTTTTTGGATTTCTAAACTTACAAGGATTGACACTGATGTTGTTGTATTTTCTTGGTTTTTCAATGGCAATACTTTCGGCTTATATCCTCAACAAAGTCCTAAAATTGAATTGCAAAACTTTCTTTGTGGTCGAAATGCCCAATTACAAGTTGCCAATGTTCAAAAACGTGGGGATAACTGTTATCGAAAAAACCAAAGCTTTTGTCTTTGGAGCAGGAAAAATCATCCTGGCAATATCAGTAGTTTTATGGTTTTTGGCTTCTTATAGCCCAAGCGAAAAATTCAAAAATGCCGAAGAAATCCTTCATTCAAAAACAGAGAACAGCAGTTTAACAAAACGAGCCTTTGACAACAAATTAGCGTCCTACAAATTAGAACATTCCTATATTGGTATAATGGGAAAAACCATAGAACCCTTGATTTCTCCTTTGGGTTACGATTGGAAAATTGGCGTTGCAATTATCAGTTCATTTGCCGCAAGAGAAGTTTTTGTGGGAACATTAGCCACTATTTATAGTGTTGGAGGCGATGGCAAAAACGATGAAACCATCAGAAGCAAAATGAAAGAAGAGGCTAACCACGAAACCGGTGATAAAATATTTAATTTTGCTTCCGGAATTTCCTTGCTCTTGTTTTATGCTTTTGCGATGCAATGCGCAAGCACTTTGGCCGTTACAAAAAAGGAGACGAACAGTTGGAAGTGGCCTATGGGCCAATTGGTTTTTATGAGTAGTTTTGCCTATATTGTTGCATTAATCGCTTACCAAATTTTAAAATAAATAGTATGATTCAAGACATTTTAACCTATATAACTCTAGCATTTGCAATTGCTTTTTTATTTCGAAAATTCTTTTTCAAAAAGAAAAAAACCGATAAAAACTGCGGTGATGATTGTAATTGTCAATAAGCAACTTTGACAAAAAGATTGCTTGCAATTTTATTCGAAATAGTTAATTCTTTAGTGTACACTTTTATTTTTATTGACAAATCGAAAGTTTCTTTGGAGATAATTTCGATTTTTGAACCCAAAGCAATTTCTTGTTTATCCAGGTATTTCAAGAAATCTGCCGAAGAATCTTTTACCCCTACACAAATCCCAATTTGATTTACCGCTAAATCAGAAAGCAATTGTTTGTCCGTTTTAACCATTCTTCCTTGAGCATCAGGGATAGGATCACCGTGAGGATCTTCGGTTGGGTTCCCTAGGAAATCATCCAATTTATTGATAAGTTCTTCGGATTTTATGTGTTCTAATTGTTCGGCAATATCGTGTACCTCATCCCAAGGAAAATCTAATTTTTTCACTAAAAAAACTTCCCACAAACGGTGTTTTCTTACAATCATTTTGGCAATTAAATTTCCTTTTTCGGTTAGCGAAACACCTTGGTATTTTTTGTAATTCACTAAATCCTTTTCGGATAATTTCCTTAGCATATCCGTTACAGAAGAGGCTTTGGTTTCTATCATTTCGGCAATCGCATTCGTGCTAACTTCTGAATCGGAAAGATTTGTAAGATGATAGATGGTCTTGAGATAATTTTCTTCTGAAAAAGTCATAGAATTTTTGATTGAAGATTAAAAATTTTGGAAAGTATTTATAATGAAAGTTTTACCGCAAAGACGCAAAGTCCTTTTCTTTTGTTTATAAATTTAAGTTCGCAAAGTTAAAAACCTTCGGCTTTTTAGAGTGCAATAAAATCTCTGTTACTTTGAAAATAATTGACTTAACTTTTCACAAAAACTTTGTGTCCTTTGAGATTTCTTAGTTTCCTTTGCGGTTAAATTTTAAATTTTTACAATAAACAACGGAATCGAAATTTTATGTCTCAACTTGTCGACGGTAGTTCCAAAAATCAAGTCCTTGAAGCCTGTGTGACCGTGAGTTCCCATTACCAATACATCAAATTTCCCTTTATTGATAATTTCTGGAATAACATTGTTTGGTTTGCCAAAACCTAATTTAGTTTTTATCTTAAATCCTTTTTTCGAAAGCATTTCCTTGTATTCTGCCAATAATTTTGCATCAATTAAGGTTTCGTGGTCTTCAATGTTCTTCCCATAAACCATCGCTCCAACGGTTTCTACAACGTGAATCAAGGTGTATTTTGCTTCCATTCCACCCAATTCAAAGGCGTGATTTATGGCAACCTCATCTGCCGAAGAGAAATCGACCGAAACAGCAATTCTCTTTTTATTGTAAGTTCCTCTTTTGAAAAATTGCAGGTTTAGATTGTGTGGCGAATGATTTTGAATTTCCTGTTTTGCTTTGGTAATAAAAGGTTTGAAGACAATATACAAAAGCAAAATCAAAAATCCAATTGCCAGCGGAACAACCGTCATCCATAATAAAATTGGACTTTCAGAAGTTTCTAGCCAGCCTAAAATTTCATCAAAAACAAGTTTAACATTAAGCGAAACAATAATCAAGGCAACAATCCAGGAAATAATTTGGGTAGTTTTGCTAATATGAAAACCTTTCATTTTAGACTTGTCACTTACAAAATGAATCAACGGAATTATGGCAAATCCTAATTGCAAACTCAAAATCACTTGGCTTAAAATCAAGAGTTTTCCTGTCACGCTTTCGCCAAAAATCGTGATTACAATTACTGCCGGAATGATGGCAATTAATCGGGTGATTATTCTTCGAACCCATGGTTGAATTCTTAAATTTAAATAGCCTTCCATAACAATTTGTCCTGCTAAAGTTCCGGTGATTGTAGAACTTTGACCTGCGGCAATCAAGGCAACGGCGAACAATATTGGCGCCCATTTAGAACCCAACATAGGCTCCATAAATTTGTAGGCATCTTGAATTTCAGCAACCTCAAACATTCCGTTTTTGTAAAACGTAGCTGCTGCCAATATTAAAATTGCTGCATTTACAAAGAATGCCAGATTCAGGGCAATCGTACTATCGATTAAATTATATTTTAATGCTTGCTTGATTCCTGCAACGCTTCGGTCGAATTTTCGGGTTTGAACAAGTGAAGAATGCAGGTATAAATTGTGTGGCATAACCGTGGCCCCAATAATCCCAATGGCAATGTATAAAGCTGCAGAATTAGGCATTGAAGGAATTAAACCATAAATCACTTTTCCCATTTCGGGTTGGGCGAAAAACATTTCGAAAACAAAAGAAATCCCAATTATCAAGACCAATGCAATGATAAAAGCTTCCATTTTTCGGATTCCTTTATTGATGAGAAACAGTAATAAAAAAGTGTCCAAAACTGTAATCATCACCGCTTCAATCAACGGGATTCCAAACAACAAATTAATTCCGATTGCCATTCCCAATACTTCGGCGAGGTCGCAGGCAGCGATGGCAATTTCAGCAAGAAAATAAAGAATGTAATTAATAAAAGGCGAATAAGTTTCACGAGAAGCTTGTGCTAGGTCACGTTGTGTGACAATTCCCAGGCGAGCACTCAAACTTTGCAAGAGCAACGCCATCAAGTTGCTCATCAATAAAACCCAAAGCAAGGCATAACCAAACTGGCTTCCGCCGGCAATATCAGTCGCCCAGTTTCCCGGATCCATATATCCCACACTAATCAAATAAGCCGGTCCGAAAAAAGCTAGGATTTTTCTAAAAGTTGATGTCTTATTTTGCGTAGCAACCGATTGGTTAACTTCTTCTAATGATTTGCTCATAAAAACAGTATTTGAAACAAATGTACTGATTTTTTGTTAACCAAATAATATTTTTAGACTAACCTAAATATTTTAAACTTTGCTGATTATTTGTGATTATGAAACTATAAAAAAACTTTATCCTTAAATAAACTTGTTGGTTTTAAACTTCGTAACTTTGTAACTTTCAAACATTAATCCTTAAATAAAAAAATATGTATCCAGAAGAAATGGTAAAACCAATGCAGGAAGAATTAACATCTGTAGGTTTTCAAGAATTATACACTGCCGAAGAAGTTGAAAACGCAATGAAAGCAACAGGGACAACACTTGTGGTTGTCAACTCCGTTTGTGGTTGTGCTGCCAGAAATGCACGTCCGGGATCAAAAATGAGTTTGGACAATGCTAAAAAACCAGATCATTTAGTGACCGTTTTTGCAGGAGTTGACAAAGAAGCTGTTGATGCTGCAAGAGGATTTATGTTTCCTTTTCCTCCTTCTTCACCAAGTATTGCCTTGTTCAAAGATGGCGAACTAGTTCATATGCTAGAGCGTCACCATATTGAAGGTCGTGCTGCTGAATTAATTGCTGATAACTTGAAAGACGCTTTCAACGAGTATTGCTAATATTTTTAGATCACATTTTACAAAAAGCACTATTAATTTAGTGCTTTTTGCTTTTAATAAATCTGTGAACTTTATAAAAACCTTGCGCCTTTGCGGTAAACATTCTACCTTTGTGCAACTATTTTTCTCAACTTAACTGTTTATAGCATGCAACTGTACAACACATTAAGCGCAGAAGAGCGAGCCATCATGATTGATGATGCAGGAAAACAACGACTCACGCTGTCTTTCTATGCTTATGCGCATTTACAAAACCCTACTCAATTCAGGAATGAATTATTTCTTGCTTGGAATCCTCTCGATGTTTTAGGAAGAATTTATGTTGCCAATGAAGGAATTAACGCCCAGTTATCGCTTCCGGCAGATAATTTCTATGCTTTCAAAGACACTATCGAAAAATACGCTTTTATGAAAGGCATTCGGTTGAATATTGCCGTCGAACATGATGATTATTCCTTTTTGAAACTTACCATAAAAGTCCGTGACAAGATTGTTGCTGACGGGCTTGAAGACGAAACTTTCGATGTAACCAACATTGGAATTCATCTCAAAGCCAAGGAATTCAACGATTTACTTGAAGATCCCAACACAATTGTGGTCGATATGCGCAATCATTACGAAAGTGAAATTGGGCATTTTACCAGTGCCATAAAACCCGATGTAGACACTTTCAGAGAAAGTTTACCTATTATTGAAAACCAACTTTCTGAACACAAACAAGACAAAAACCTTTTGATGTATTGTACCGGCGGCATTCGATGCGAAAAAGCCAGCGCCTATTTCAAACACAAAGGTTTCGAAAACGTCTATCAACTCGAAGGCGGAATCATAGAATACACGCGACAAGTCAAAGCCGAAGGATTGGAAAGCAAATTCATTGGAAAAAACTTTGTGTTTGACCATCGCTTGGGCGAAAGAATCACGGATGATATTGTATCCCAATGCCATCAATGCGGAAAACCTTGCGACGTGCATACGAATTGTGTGAACGAGGGTTGCCACTTGCTTTTTATCCAATGCGAGGAATGCAAAACAGCTATGGAAGGTTGTTGTTCACCAGAATGTATGGAGGTCATTCATCTTTCGGAAGAGGAACAAAAAGACATTCGCAGAGGCATTAAAAATGGAAATAAAATTTTCAAAAAAGGAAAATCAGATGCTCTGACTTTTAAAAAAACAGTTTCCGAAAATGAATCTTCGTCAAATCCCAAAACTTTGACAGAGGCTGCTAAAAAAGATAAAATGATTCAAAAAATTGAATTAATGGCTCCGGCCGGAAACTTCGAGTCGCTACAGGCAGCAATTGACAATAATGCTGATTCGGTTTACTTTGGTGTAGAACAATTGAATATGCGAGCCAGAGCAACCGTAAATTTCACGATGGATGATTTAAAAGAAATTGCCCGTCGATGTGAAGCCAAAAAAATAAGAACATACCTTACTTTAAATACTATCATTTACGATCACGATTTATCGGTCGTAAAAACATTATTGGCCAAAGCCAAGGAAGCAAATATAACCGCAGTCATTGCTTCAGACCAAGCCGTGATTGCGATGGCGAGAGCCATTGGGATGGAAGTCCACATTTCGACCCAATTGAATATCACCAATATCGAAACCATAAAATTCTATAGCTTATTTGCCGACACAATGGTTTTGAGTCGGGAATTGAGTTTGCGCCAAGTAAAAAATATTACAGAGCAAATCATCAAAGAAGATATTAAAGGTCCAAATGGGAAATTGGTGGAAATTGAAATTTTTGGCCACGGAGCTTTATGTATGGCAGTTTCAGGAAAATGCTATTTGAGTTTGCATTCTGATAATTCATCGGCTAACCGTGGAGCCTGCAAGCAAAATTGCCGCAAGAAATACACGCTAACCGACCAGGAAACAGGTTTCGAAATTGAAGTTGACAATGAATATTTGTTGTCACCAAAAGATTTATGCACTTTAGATTTCCTTGACCAAGTGATTGATTCCGGAATTCAAGTTTTAAAAATCGAAGGACGTGGTCGCGCTCCGGAATATGTGGCAACGGTAATTAAAACTTATCGTGATGCAATTGACAGTTATTATGAAGGCACGTTTTCGAAAGAAAAAATTGTGAATTGGATGGAGGCGCTGGGTACGGTTTACAACCGTGGTTTTTGGTCAGGATATTATTTGGGACAAGAATTGGGCGAATGGAGTGATGTTTCGGGTTCGATGGCGACGCAGAAAAAAGTATATGTGGGGAAAGCAACTCATTATTTCCCAAAAGCGACCGTTGGAGAATTCAAGATTGAAGCTTACGACATAAAAACGGGTGATAAAGTCCTGATTACGGGACCAAGTACTGGCGCACAGGAAATGATTATAGAGGAAATGTACGTCAACGATGTGGTTTCAGATAAAGCTACAAAAGGCGATAATTGCACTTTTAAATTGCCTTTCCGCATTCGAATGTCCGACAAATTATATAAAATTGTGGAAGCCTAATGATCATTGTAACCCTTCAAAGAGCCAAATGCATCGGCTGCAATTATTGTGTTGAAATGGCACCAGTTCAATTTCAAATGTCCAAGAAAGACGGAAAATCAGTTTTGATTAAAAGTGTAAACGCCAAAGGTTTTTTTACTTTAAAATCATACGACCATACCATTGTTGAAAAATGTGAATTGGCGGCAAAAGCCTGCCCGGTGAAGATAATTTCGGTTAAGGAAACGTAGAAATTTACTCAATCCAAACTTTTTATTATCTACCCAAAAATTCAATTTAACGCCTTTTTTTAGTATATTTTTATGATTTTTTGGCATTTTCAAACCTTGTAACTTAAAACTAAAAAATACTATCTTTACAAAATAAACGTTTTAAGAACTTAAGTTGTGCCCGTCACAACACTACATATATAATTATGGCATGTACAAGTTGTTCAACTTCTGATGGCGGTGCGCCAAAGGGTTGTAAAAATAATGGGACTTGCGGCACCGATAGCTGCAATAAATTAACGGTTTTTGACTGGCTTTCAAATATGAGTTTACCTAATGGTGAAACTCCATTTGACTGTGTTGAAATACGTTTCAAAAATGGAAGAAAAGAATTTTATCGAAATACTGAAAAACTTACCCTAAGCATTGGAGACATCGTCGCTACCGAAGCTTCACCTGGACATGACATAGGAATTGTGACACTGACAGGCGAATTGGTAAAAATCCAAATGAAGAAAAAAGGAGTAAATCACACCAGTGCAGATGTTCCTAAAGTGTACAGAAAAGCTTCTCAAAGAGATATTGATATTTGGTCTGCGGCAAGAGATAAGGAAGAACCAATGAAGGTTCGAGCACGTGAATTAGCAATTTCCCAAAAACTGGAAATGAAAATTTCTGACATCGAATTTCAAGGAGATGGCTCAAAAGCAACCTTTTACTACACTGCAAATGACAGGGTCGATTTTAGGCTGTTAATCAAAGATTTTGCTAAAGAATTCAGTACCAGAGTCGAGATGAAACAAGTGGGTCTTCGTCAAGAAGCAGCTCGTTTGGGCGGAATTGGATCTTGCGGCAGAGAGTTGTGTTGTTCCACTTGGCTAACTGATTTCAGAAGCGTAAACACCTCAGCAGCACGTTACCAACAACTATCTTTAAACCCACAAAAACTGGCGGGACAATGCGGGAAATTAAAATGCTGTCTGAATTATGAGCTTGATACTTATATGGACGCCTTAAAAGGATTTCCTGATTTTGACACCAAATTAGTAACTGAAAAAGGCGACGCAATTTGCCAAAAACAGGATATTTTCAAAGGTTTGATGTGGTTTGCTTATACTAATGATTTTGCCAATTGGCACGTTTTAAAAATTGAACAAGTCAGAGAAATTGTTGCTGAAAACAAGCTAAAAAACAAAGTAGCTTCACTCGAGGATTATGCAATAGTTATTGTTCAGGAACCGGAACAACACTTTAATAATGCAATGGGTCAGGAAAGTCTAACCCGTTTTGACCAACCAAAGAAAAAGAAAAAGCCAAATAAAAAACGCAAAGGCGGTGAGAATTTAATTGTTGCAAATAACAATAGCAACAGTAACAACAAGCCAAATAATAATGCTAAACCTAATGTTGCAAACGATAAAAAACCTGTAATTGCCAGAAAACCTATAATTATTACTAAAAATGAGAATAAGCAATAGTGCATTACTGCTTTTAGTTGCAATTCTCTTTTTTTCGTGTGATAAAAAAAGGGTTTTCGACGAATATAAATCCGTGGGGAATACTTGGCACAAAGACAGTATTGTATCTTTTAATTTGCCTGAATTAGATTCGACAAAAAGGTACAATTTATTTGTAACTTTGAGAGATAACAACGACTACCCGTTCAACAATCTCTTTTTGATCGTGTCAATAGAAAGACCTAATGGGTTTACAAAAGTGGATACGCTTGAATACCAAATGGCAAATCCAGACGGTTCGCTAATGGGCGATGGCTTTTCAGACATAAAAGAAAGCAAACTGTTTTATAAAGAGAAAGTACGATTTAGAGGAAAATATAAAGTTCACATCAAACAAGCAGTTAGGGAAAACGGTAAAGTTCCCGGAGTAACAGCCTTAGAAGGAATAACAGACGTTGGTTTTAGAATAGAAAAAATAGATTAAGAAGTAATTATGGCTACTCAAAAAAATAATATTCAGACAAAAAATACCGAAAAAGAAATCACTTACTATAAAAAGAAATTTTGGAAAATTTTCTTTTATGGTTTGGGAGGATTACTACTTTTTTTCTTGTTTGCTTCGTGGGGACTTTTTGGTTCAATGCCTTCTTTCGAAGATTTAGAAAATCCGGATTCTAATTTAGCAACAGAAGTCATTTCGTCTGACGGAGTGGTTTTAGGGAAATATTTCGAAAAAAACAGATCACAATTAAAATATTCCGATTTGCCAAAAAGCCTTGTTCAAGCTCTTGTCGCAACCGAAGACGAGCGTTTTTACGAACATTCAGGAATTGATGGCAGAGGAACTTTGAGAGCAATAGTGAGCTTAGGGACAAGTGGCGGCGCAAGTACGTTAACACAACAATTAGCCAAACAATTATTTCACGGAGAAGGCTCGAAATTTTTGCCTTTTAGAATCGTACAAAAAGTAAAGGAATGGATAATAGCAATCCGATTGGAAAGACAATATACAAAAAGCGAAATCATCGCCATGTATTGCAATGTCTATGATTTTGGGAATTATTCTGTTGGTGTAAGCTCTGCGGCAAAAACATATTTTTCGAAAGAACCAAAGGATTTGACAATTGACGAATCGGCAATATTAGTTGGAATGTTTAAAAATTCCGGATTATACAATCCCGTAAAAAATCCACAAGGAGTTAAAAACCGTAGAAATGTTGTGCTTTTGCAAATGGAAAAAGGCGGCATAATTACCGAAGACCAAAAGCTAAAATTACAAGCTTTGCCAATAAAATTAGACTTCAAATTAGAAAGTCACCGCGAAGGAACTGCCACATATTTCAGAGAATATTTGCGAGATTATATGAAAAAATGGGTAGACGAAAACAAAAAAGCAGATGGTTCTGATTACAACATCTACAAAGACGGTTTGAAAATCTACACCACCATCGATTCAAGAATGCAATTGCATGCCGAAGAAGCCGTTGCTAAACACATGGCAAATCTTCAGGAACAATTTTTTATCGAGGCTAAAACCAATAAAAATGCTCCTTTCGTAAACATTTCGCAAGCTGAAACTGACCGAATCATGAAGCAAGCTATGAAATCTTCTTATAGATGGACTGTGTTGGCAGAACAAGACAAAAGCGAAGAAGAAATCATAAAAACATTCAGCGAAAAAGTAAAAATGACTGTCTTCACCTGGAAAGGAGAAAAAGATACTATTATGACGCCTTTGGATTCCATTCGGTATTACAAGCACTTTTTACAATCAGGTTTAATGGCTATGGAACCACAAACTGGCAGCATAAAAGCATGGGTTGGTGGCATCAATTACAAATATTTTCAATACGATCACGTAGGTCAAGGCGCAAGACAAGTAGGTTCTACATTCAAACCGTTCGTGTATGCAACCGCTATCGAACAATTAGGAATGTCGCCCTGCGATACCATTCTAGATGGTCCGTTTATGATTCGTAAAGGCCGTCATCACGTAACCGAGGATTGGGAACCGCGGAATTCCGACAACAAATACCGCGGAATGGTAACTCTAAAACAAGGATTGGCAAATTCCATCAATATTATTTCAGCTAAATTGATTGATAAAACTGGTCCCGAAGCTGTTGTCGAATTGGCTCATAAATTAGGGGTAAAATCCGAAATTCCGGCACAACCTTCCATTGCACTTGGTGCAGTTGATATTACTGTGGAAGATATGGTGGCCGCTTATGGCACTTTTGCCAACCAAGGCGTTTACATTAAACCACAATTCATCACTCGAATAGAAGACAAAAGTGGCGTGGTGATTTACGAACCAATTCCAGAATCTCACGACGTTCTTAACAAAGATATTGCTTTTGCGGTTATCAAATTGCTTGAAGGCGTTACCGAAGGTGGCTCAGGAGCAAGATTACGTACACAAGGCGGCGGAAGCGGTGACAATCGCTGGACAGGTTATCCATATATGTTCACAAACCCTATTGCAGGAAAAACCGGAACAACTCAAAACCAGTCTGACGGTTGGTTTATGGGTATGGTTCCAAATCTCGTAACCGGAGTTTGGGTAGGTTGCGAAGACCGTTCGGCTCGATTCAAAAGCCTGACTTATGGTCAGGGAGCAACCGCTGCATTACCGGTTTGGGCCTATTTTATGAAACTTTGCTACGCTGACGAAAACCTTAAAGTTTCCAAAGAAGATTTTGACAGACCGCCAAATCTTTCCATAAAAGTGGATTGTTACACCGCTCCAAAAGTAAAAGACACCACCGATATTCAACAAGATACCCAAGAATTCGAATTATAAAAATTTCTTTTGGAGTCCTGCCTGCCGGCAGGCAGGTATTTCCTGCTGTACACTGTATCATTTGTGGCGAACCCCGCCACAAAAGGATGCCGTTCCCATCAGGGTTAAAAAACCCAATATGATCAACAAAAAAGTTAACAACGTACAAGAAGCACTCCAAGGAATCGAAAACGGAATGACCTTAATGCTGGGTGGTTTCGGATTGTGTGGCATTCCCGAGAACTCCATTGCCGAACTCGTCAAAAAAGGAACCAACAATCTCACCTGTATTTCTAACAATGCCGGAGTCGATGATTTTGGTCTTGGATTGCTTTTGCAAAAACATCAAATAAAAAAAATGATTTCTTCCTACGTGGGAGAAAATGCTGAATTCGAGCGCCAAATGCTTTCCGGCGAACTCGAAGTAGAACTTATTCCGCAAGGAACTCTGGCCGAACGTTGCCGTGCCGCCCAATCTGGAATTCCTGCTTTTTTCACACCAGCCGGTTTCGGAACCGAAGTGGCCATTGGCAAAGAAACCAGAGAATTCAACGGAAAAATGCACGTGATGGAATTGGCTTTCAGAGCTGATTTTTCCATTATAAAAGCTTGGAAAGGCGACACGGCAGGAAACCTCATCTTCAAAGGAACAGCCCGAAATTTCAATCCTTGTATGGCTGGCTCCGCCAAAATTACCGTCGCCGAAGTCGAAGAATTAGTCGAAGCCGGAACATTAGATCCTAACCAAATTCACATTCCCGGAATCTTCGTGCAACGGATTTTTCAAGGCGAGAATTATGAAAAAAGAATTGAGCAGAGAACAGTTAGGAAAAAATAGTGTTCAGTAATCAGTTTTTTAGTATTCAGTTCGAAAAGACTTAAATGACCTTATATTCCTTATATGTTTAATAACTTAATGATTCTTAATGGTTCAAAATATAAAATCATGGCTTTAGATAAAAATCAAATTGCAAAACGCATCGCCCAAGAAGTCAAAGACAAATACTTTGTAAATCTCGGAATTGGCATTCCAACTCTAGTGGCAAACTACATCCCAAAAGGAATTGACGTCGAATTTCAAAGCGAAAACGGCGTTCTGGGAATGGGGCCTTTCCCTTTTGAAGGCGAAGAAGACGCTGATTTAATCAACGCCGGAAAGCAAACCATCACTACTTTGAAAGGAGCTTCTTTCTTTGATTCGGCGATGAGTTTCGGAATGATTCGTGGACAACACGTCGATTTGACGATTCTTGGTGCAATGGAAGTTGCCGAAAACGGAGATATTGCCAACTGGAAAATCCCCGGAAAAATGGTAAAAGGAATGGGCGGTGCGATGGATTTAGTCGCTTCAGCTGAGAACATTATCGTGGCTATGATGCATGTTAACAAAGCCGGAGAATCAAAAATTCTTAAAAAATGCACTTTGCCTTTAACTGGCGTTGGTTGCGTGAAAAAAGTAGTTACTGAACTAGCCGTTTTAGAAGTAACTCCTAAAGGCTTTAAACTCTTAGAGCGCGCACCAGGCGTTTCTGTAGAACACATCATTTCTTCCACAGAAGCCACTTTAATTATTGAAGGCGAAATTCCGGAAATGGTCATTGATTAGACTTTAAAAAAAATAGCCACAGATTCACAGATTATTTTAAATTTTTAAAATCCGTGAATCAGTGGCTCAATAAAAATTTGCGTCTAAACTTTATAAATTTTCAAAGAAATCATTGCCTTTATCATCCGTAATAATAAAAGCAGGAAAATCTTTAATTGTAATTTTTCGAACGGCTTCCATCCCTAATTCTTCAAAATCAACAATCTCAACGGAAAGAATATTTTCCTTAGCCAAGATAGCTGCTGGCCCTCCAATGGAACCCAAATAGAATCCACCATATTTTTGGCAAGCCTCTTTTACTTCTTTGGTTCTGTTTCCTTTGGCAAGCATTACCATACTTCCACCATTTTTTTGGAATTCATCTACATAAACGTCCATTCTTCCCGCTGTTGTAGGCCCAAAACTTCCCGAAGCCATTCCTTCCGGTGTTTTTGCAGGTCCTGCATAATAAATGGGGTGGTTTTTAAAGTATTCCGGCATTGGTTTACCCGCATCCAATAATTCCTTGATTTTGGCGTGGGCAATATCACGAGCTACAATCAAAGTTCCGTTTAGTTTCAAACGTGTTTTGATTGGATATTGTGATAATTTTTTAAGAATGTCGGCCATTGGTTGGTTCAAATCAATTTCGACAGCAGGTTCTAAATGTGGTGCTGTTTCCGGCAACAAACGTTTGGGATTCACTTCCAATTGTTCTACAAAAATACCATCTTTGGTAATTTTTCCCTTGATATTTCTATCGGCTGAACATGAAACTCCCAATCCAACTGGACAAGAAGCAGCATGACGCGGCAAACGAATCACACGAACATCGTGCGTGAAATATTTACCGCCAAATTGTGCTCCAATTTGACTTTCTTGGCAAATTAACTGTACTCTTTTTTCCCATTCTAAATCACGAAAAGCCTGACCAGCCATATTTCCAGATGTTGGCAAATGGTCAAAATACCCTGCAGACGCTTTTTTAACCGTAGCTAAATTCGCTTCTGCGGAAGTTCCTCCGATCACTAAAGCCAAGTGATATGGTGGACAAGCTGAGGTTCCCAAATCCATTATTTTGGCTCGAACGAAAGCATCCATTGATTTATCATTCAATAACGATTTCGTTTGTTGGTATAAATAGGTTTTATTGGCAGATCCACCGCCTTTTGCCAAGAACAAAAACTCGTAAGAAGCTCCTTTTTTGGCATAAATATCTATTTGCGCCGGAAGATTCGAACCTGAATTTTTTTCTTCGAACATACTGATGGGTACAATTTGGGAATAACGAAGATTTCTTTCTTGGTAGGTGTTAAAAATCCCTTTTGAAAGCCATTCGGCATCATCGACTCCCGTGTATACATTTTCACCTTTTTTAGCCATTACAATCGCAGTTCCGGTGTCTTGGCAAGAAGGCAATTCTCCTTCAATGGCCACAACTGCATTTTGCAATAAATTATAAGCAACAAAACGGTCGTTATCAGTAGCTTCAGGATCATCAAGAATGGCTCTTAGTTTTTCTAAATGTGCTGTTCGCAACATAAAAGAAACATCTTTCAATGCTTCTTGTGCCAACAATTCCAAGCCTTTTGGGTCGATGGTCAAAATTTCTCTGTCACCTAGTTTTTCGGTTTTTACAAAATCGGAAGTGATTTTGCGGTATTGGGTGTCGTCTTTTAAAATTGGATAAGGATCCTGGTATATGAAGTCCATAATTTGAGATTATTTTTAGAATGCCAAATATAAGAATAGTAGAAGAAATTTGTTGCGATTTATATGAACTTATGGTTTAGAATTGTTATAAATTATTTAAAAGAAAATAAATTAAAACGACTAAAATTACTGTTACTATTAATCCCAAAATCTCATTATCTTCTTTAGCAACATCCTCAATCTTCTTATCACCTCCATAATAAATCCACATACAAATGTTACCGACCTATAAAAAAATTAACTTTCTTAATAAATGATTCATATTTTTCTGTTCTAAAAAAACCAACTCGCCACAAAAATTGCCGTAATTACACAAATCAAGTCAACTATAAGCATCGTTCCTAAAGCGTATCGGGTGTTTTTTATATTAACTGAACCAAAATAAACCGCAATCACATAAAAAGTGCTTTCGGCACTGCATTGAAAAATACTGCTTAGTCTTCCAGTCATTGAATCGGCGCCAAATGTATTCATCGAATCTATCAAAAACCCTCTTGATCCCGCAGAACTAAAAGGTCTTAGTAATGCGACCGGCAAAGCATCGGTGATTTCTTTACTTACTCCCATATTAGAGAAAGCAAAAGCAACCCAGTTGCTGATAATTTCAAACAACCCACTGTTTCTGAACAAAGAAATTGCCACTAACATTCCTAAAACATATGGAAAAATAGTTACACCTGTTTTAACACCATTATTGGCTCCTGCTACAAAAGATTCATAAACAGTTGTATTGGCTTCTGTGAATTTTTTCTCCTTGATAAACGAAAATATCAAAGTAAAAACAATAATTCCTACTAATATTAACGCTGAAAGATTAGCCGTAAAATAGTTTTTACCTATTAAATCCAGATGGTTTACATACATTAACAAACCAACAATTGCAGCAATTAACACCATTAATGTTATTACTAAAGAAGCACTTTTGAAATTAATTTTTTGTTTAATTCCAACGATAAGAAAAGCAGCAATTGTACCAATAAAAGAGGTGATAATACATGGCAACATCACATCGGCAGGGTTGCTTGCATTGGCTGCGGCACGGTAACCAATTATAGAAGTTGCTATTAAAGTTAAGCCTGATGCGTGTAAACAAAGGAACATAATTTGGGCATCGCTCGCTCGATCTTTGTCGGTATTCAGTTCCTGCAAACTTTCCATAGCTTTTAATCCGAAAGGTGTCGCGGCAGAATCCAATCCCAAGAAGTTTGCAGCAAAATTCAAGGTCATATAGGAAATCGACGGGTGATTTTTGGGAATACTTGGAAACACTTTTACGAATACCGGACTCAATCCTTTTGCTAATTTTTCAGAGGCTCCAGAAATGATTAAAAGCTCCATCAAGCCACAGAAAAAAGCCAAATATGCCATAAGCGGCAAGATTAAATCAAGTAAAGTGCTTTTGCAAGTGGGCAATAAACCATCAGATTTTTGAACACCACTAAAAATTTTGACGGTTTTATTTTTATAGACATAGGTTGTATCGGCATTTAGCGTGTCTCTATTGATAACAAAGGTTTTTTCTTGAGATTTATTGATGCTGTCTTTTATAAAAGCAGGAATCTGATCGATATATTTTTCAGAAATTAAAATAGGATCGTCTTTTTTTCCGTTTAAAACATGGTCAATTGTATAACTGCTACCAGAAAACAAACTGAAAATCACAAATACAATTGAAGAAATGAAAATTACCAACCAAAATCTACTCAATACCATAATCTATAATTTTTGTAAATGTAATAAATGAATTGCAATCTCAAATGGCAATTGCACTGTCAATAAAGAATCTTAAACGTGAATAATCTCTTCCTCAATCAACAAATCTTCCCGTCGAAGTCTAAGGAAAATCTGTGCCACGGCAATGGTGTCTTTCTCACAATAGGTTACGATTCTGTCAATATCTTTTTCCACATAAAAAACGTGACCTACTTGACTACCGTCAATATCGCCTTTAGGAGAAGGGATTCCGAGTACTTTGCACATTAATTTTAAGGAAGTATAATGTTTATAATCGCCAAATTTCCACAATTCTAAAGTGTCTAAATGTGGAATTTCCCAAGGCTTTTTTCCAAATAAATTGAGTTTATTGGGAATGGCAATGTTGTTGATAATCATTCGACGGGCGATAAAAGGAATGTCGAATTCTTTGGCATTATGTCCGCACAAAACGTTTTGTGGCTGGTTGAAATAATTGTTCAAAAGATTGATGAAATCGTGCAGAATTTTCTTTTCGTCACCAAAAAAAGAAGTCACACGAAAATTCCGAATATCTCCTTTAATGGTAAAATAACCAACAGAAATACAAACAATTTTTCCAAATTCGGCCCAAATTCCGGCTCGTTCATAAAAATCCTCGGGAGTGTATTCGTCTTTGCGTTGGTATTGGGTTTTGTGCTCCCATAGTCCCTTCATTTCATCATCCAAAGAATTGAAATCGGCTACTTCCGGAACGGTTTCGATATCAAGAAATAGAATGTTGTTGAGGTTGATTTTTTCTATCATAAGTTAAATATTGGGACCCTGATGAAGCGGATTTTCATTTGTTACGAATAACACGAATTTACACAAAAAAATGTTAGTCTTTGTAAATTGAAAGTAATTATTTACGAATATAAAGAAATTCGTGCTAATTAGTGGCAACTTTTTTAAAACAAACTTTGTTGTGTCGTAGGATTTTCTTGTTCCAACAACCATTTTTTTCGCCATAAACCTCCAGCATAACCCGTGAGCGAACCATCAGTTCCAATAACTCTGTGACACGGAATTACAATCCATAATGGGTTTTCTCCATTGGCCGAAGCCACGGCACGAATCGCTTTGACATCTCCCAATTTCTTGGACAATTGCAAATACGACATTGTTTTTCCAAAAGGAATTTCTAGTAACCCTTTCCAAACTTTTTGCTGAAATTCAGTTCCGGCAGGATTTAATTTAAAGGTGAAATTGATTCTTTTTCCATCAAAATACTCGTTGAGTTGGGAAACGGCTTCTTGTAGAATAATTGGAATTGTTGCTGAAGTTTCTCCTTCATCGGTAACAGAAATTAAGGAAATGCCATTTTCATCGCCAACAATTTTAGCGATTCCTAAAGGTGTTTTTATCTGACAATTTTTCATTAGATAAATATACTAAAATAAATTGTAAAGCAGCTATTGCTGTTTTTTAATTAAAAAATCAATCGCTTTTTGAGCAATTTCAGACTGATGTTCTCTTGGTGTAACTAACAAAATGTCCGTAAAAAGATTTACTGATTTTATTTCAATATATCCTATTTCGGGATAATTGTGACTTTTTAAAATATTAGTTGGAACAATCGAAACTCCTAACCCGTTTTTGACTAATTGTATAATCGAAGAAATGTTATTCGACTCATGTACAACTTTTGGTACAAAACCAAAATGAGCACAGATTTCTAATAAGTTATTATAATACTGAGGAGAATAATCTTTGTTAAAAAAGACAAATGTTGTTTCATCTAAATTTTTGATTTCCTGTTCAGATTGGATTGGATATAGATTTTTGTTGAACACCAATGAAAAACTATCTTTGAACCAAAGTTGGGCAGCTATTTTGTGCGAATTTAAAGGCGCACGAATAATACCTAAATCAATTTTAAATTCTTCTAACGCTTTGATTTGTTTTACAGTGGGCACTTCATATAATCGAAAATTTACAAAGGGATATTCCTTTGACAAAAATTGAATTAAAGTCGAAATGTCTCCTGAAAATGTTGAACTTACGTAAGCAATTCGAAATTCTCCACTTTGATTTTCACTTATTTGTTTGGTTTTTATATTGATGCGTTCTATGTTTCTAAATACTTCTCGCATTTCTTTTTCATAAAATTTTCCAGCTTCGGTAAGAGCAACACGTTTGTTATTGCGCTCAAAAAGTTGCGCTCCAATCTCGATTTCTAATTCTTTGATTTGGCGACTCAGTGGTGGTTGCGAAATAAATAATTTTTCTGCAGCACGAATAAAGCTCAACTCTTCGGCAAGTTTCAAGAAATATTTTAAATGTCGCAATTCCATAAATACTTTTTTAGTATTAAACAATGACAAAATAAGCATTTTTAAGTCATATATAAAAATTATAGGTTTGTAAAAAATAAGCATCATGAAAAAATCAACAGTTACAGAAATTAGAGAACGCTTCGATAATGAGGTAGAACGTTTTTCGAACATAGAAACTGGTCAGGTCGCTACGATAGACGCAACACTTTCTTTGGAACTATTAACTTCCGCTGCAAAAGCAATAAATCCAAATGCAACGTCCCTTTTGGATTTGGGATGCGGAGCTGGAAATTACAGCTTAAAAATGTTATCAAAATTGACAAACTTAAATTGCACTTTGATAGATTTAAGTCAAAATATGTTGGATAAAGCACAACAACGAGTTGCAGAAGTTACTTCTGGAAATATAAAAGCAATACAAGGCGACATTCGAGACGTGCAGTTACCAAAAAATCATTTTGATATTATTTTGGCAGGTGCAGTTTTACATCATTTGAGAGAAGATTCAGATTGGGAATTTGTTTTTAAAAAATTATTTGACTGTCTAAAACCAGGTGGTTGTTTGATGATTTCTGATTTAATTTTTCAAGAAAATTCATCTGTCAATGAATTGGTTTGGAAAATGTATGGCAGTTATTTAAAGCAACAAGGAGGCGAAAAATACCAACAGAAAGTTTTTGATTATATTGAAAAAGAAGATACTCCAAGGTCAATGAATTATCAATTAGATTTAATGAAAAAGATAGGCTTTTCGACAACGGAAATTTTACATAAAAACAGTTGCTTTGGTGCTTTTGGTGGTATAAAATAAAAAACTAAGAACGTCAAGATATTGGTTTCTACAAAACACAAAACCATTCGGGAAAGCGAGTGGTTTTGTGTTTTTTAGTCCTGATGGAAGCGACATCCTTTGTGGCCGGAGTTCAACCGCAAAGATAAAGCGGATAGCAGGAATAGCTCCTAATCCTTCGACAAACTCTGGAAAACAATTATTTTAAATGTGAATAAACATAGGCTTCCAAGGCTTTTAATTCTTCATCCGAAAAAGTCTTTGTTACAGCAAAATTAACTTTCATCACTTCATATTGCGTTGGATCAACTATGGGTTCGCCTTCGCCTTTAAGGAATGT
Organism: Flavobacterium soyangense; assembly: GCF_015277675.1. GTDB lineage: Bacteria > Bacteroidota > Bacteroidia > Flavobacteriales > Flavobacteriaceae > Flavobacterium > Flavobacterium soyangense. The sequence continues at coordinate 154,718 of NZ_JADHEC010000002.1, read as the reverse complement.
AACCATATCGCCGTTTTTGTCTTTGTAGATTTTGGCAATGTCTTGCAAACTTGGCCCAACGAGTTTTACATCTGGCTTGTGACATGCAACGCAAGCGCCTTTTCCTTCAAAAATTGCCTTCCCTAACTCTTCGGGTTTTTGAACTTCGGTTGTGGTTTCGGGTTTTCCAAAGGATTCTTCGCTCTCTTTTTTACAAGATATAAATGTTAAAACAGCAAATAGAAATAGAACTTTTCTCATATTTATTTATTTAATATAATTGATGCTTCTTTAGCAAAATAAGTCGAAATTAAACTTGCTCCAGCCCTTTTTATACACATTAATTGTTCCATCATAATCTTGTCATGATCGAGCCAACCTCTTTCAGCTGCGGCTTTAATCATGGCATATTCGCCAGAAACGTGGAAAACAGTTACAGGAACATTTACAGCATTTTTAACTTCGCGAACGATGTCAAGATACGCAATTCCAGGTTTTACCATTACCATATCGGCACCTTCTTCAACATCCATCAAGGCTTCTTTGATGGCTTCGATGCGGTTGGCATAATCCATTTGGTAGGTTTTTTTGTCTTTTGGAACGACTATATCTGCATCTTTTGGTGCACTACCTAAAGCATCACGAAATGGACCATAAAATGCCGAAGCATATTTGGCCGAATAACTCATGATACCCACATTTTGAAATCCTGCCGCATCCAATCCTTGGCGCAAACGCAAAACGCGCCCGTCCATCATATCCGAAGGAGCTACAAAATCAGCACCAGCCTGGGCGTGGGAAACAGCCATTTTTACCAAAGCTTCATTGGTGGCATCGTTGGCAACATCACCGTTTTCAATGATTCCGTCGTGACCATAAATGGAATAAGGATCGAGAGCTACATCAGGCATTACAATCATTTCTGGACAGGCTGTTTTGATGGCCTTGATGGCTCGCTGCATTAATCCATCAGGATTCCAAGCCTCTTTTCCTGTATTGTCTTTTAGGGATTCATCCACTTTTACATAAATATTTACGGCGCAAATTCCTAAAGCAAAAAGTTCTTTGACTTCTTCAACGGTTAAATCAATCGAACGACGGTAAATCCCAACCATGGATGGAATTTCTATTTTTACATTTTCTCCTTCTGCAATAAACATCGGGAACATAAAATCACTTGGACTTAATGTAGTTTCGCGAACTAAACTTCTAATGGATTCGTTTTGGCGTAATCTTCTGCCTCTTTGTAGTGGGAACATAATGATTTTTGATTTAAGATTAACGATTGTCGATTTTTGATTTAAAAACAAATGAGTGATTACAGAAAATCTGAAATCAGAAATTGTTAATCATCAATCTGCAATCCAATTTTTGGGATTCTCTAATACTTCTACTAATTTTTCTTCTTCACTTCCTTTTTTAGGATGATGGTCATAAACCCACTGAACGTGTGGCGGCAAACTCATTAAGATACTTTCGATTCTGCCGTTGGTTTTTAAGCCAAACAAGGTGCCTTTGTCGTGCACCAAATTAAACTCCACATAACGACCGCGACGGATTTCCTGCCAAGTTCTATTAGCTTCCGAATATAATAATTTTTTTCTTTTTTCGACAATTGGAACATATGCTTCCAGAAAACTGTTACCGACTTCGGTTACAAAGTTGAACCAATTTTCCATTGACATTTGCTCATTTGCTTTGCAATAATCAAAAAACAGACCGCCAATTCCTCGCCCTTCATTGCGATGCGCATTCCAAAAATAAGCATCACATTGTTTTTTATATTTTGGATAAAACTCAAGATTGTGTTTGTCGCAAGCAGTTTTACAGGTTTGGTGAAAATGTTTTGCATCTTCCTCAAACAAATAGTAAGGCGTTAAATCTTGTCCGCCACCAAACCATTGCTGAATCACTTTTCCATCATCATCGTACATTTCGAAATAGCGCCAATTAGCATGAACCGTTGGCACCATTGGACTTTTTGGATGCAAAACCAAACTCAATCCACAGGCAAAAAAATCAGCCTCTCCAACGTTGACTAGTTTTTGCATACTGTCCGGTAATTTCCCGTGAACTGCCGAAATATTGACGCCACCTTTTTCGAAAACAGCTCCGTTTTCTATCACACGTGTTCGTCCGCCTCCGCCTTCTGGTCGTTCCCAAATATCCTCACGAAATTTAGCTGTCTCATCAGTATCTTCCAATCCTTTGCAGATTTGGTCTTGAAGGTTTTGTATGTATTGGTAGAATTTGTTTTTCATTTTAAGTTAAAAGCGTTTAAATTATTTTTTAACAATTGTTTCTAAAACGCTATAAAACAATGATTTAAAAATAAAAGTGACTAAAAAGTGACTAAAAAATGACTAAAAAGTGACTAAAAGTATTTAAATTAATTCCCAATAATATCCAGGTGTACACTTTATTTTTCCCTCCTTCCCTAAGGAAAAAAGAAAATTAGCTACCTTCTTTTTCTTTTTCTCTTCTGTAAGTACAGCGGAAAGTTTTGGAATAATTAAATTGTCTATTTTATCACGTTTTGTTCTTCCGAATTTTCTAAGATACTCTAATATCATATCTTTAAAGTGTGAATCATCAAAACTTCGATTGGCTAAATATTCAACTTTTAAGCCTTCATCATTTGTAGACTCAATAATATTATATGACAAATAAATATTAGGTCTTCTGCCTTCAACACACTTTAATTTTTTTAGATGTTTAAATTCATTTTCCGAAATTTCTTTGTGTTTTTGAACTTTATCTAACAGAATGATTTCGTCTAAACCTAAATTTGAGTTTTTGATAATAATTTTAGCAAAATTTTCATCTAAAATTTTACCGGTTATAGTCACTTTTACCTTACTATCCTCAAAATTATAATCCGGAAGTGGAAAAAAACGTTGCTTCTGAAAGTTAAAGATTTTTCGAATACCTCCTCCTTGGGTTTCAATCATATCCAAATTTTTCATTGCTTCAACTAAAAAAGGATTCCGATACACTTCTTCAGGGGTGTCGTTTAAAACCACATCCTCAACTGACTTTGGCAAAAAAGAACCGTAATTAGAAAACACTAAATGATCATCTTCAAATTCAACAACATTGATTCTTGCACCTTTAGCATAGTCCTGATGTGCAATAGCATTGTTTAAAGACTCCCTTATTATAAATGGCTCATACCTTAAAACTTCATCCGGAAACAATGTGCCGTCACGTAAATAGCGGTATTTTAAATTTCTAATCTTTTTATAAACTTCATCTACAGATAATAAAAAAGGAATAGAAAATATCTCAAAATCTTTATCTTGATTATCAATCGTTTTTAGATTCCATCGAATTTTCACAGAAGAACCTAAATAATGTTCTGATTCATCTTTCCCTAAAAGAATTAGAGCTGTTCTAGTTATCTTTCCTTTAATCGTAAGTTTGGCTTTATTTAAAAAATCCGCATCATTCCAATTGTCAACATCGTCTGAATATTTAGGATTTCGTTTTTTAAATTCAACTCTAGCTTTTTTTAAGGCCTCTAAATCTAAATCTTCTAAAGTTGCTTCTTGAATAATTACTTTAGACCAATCATCATTAATCTGAACTTGTTCAAGAATTGCATCCAATCTTGCTTTGGTCATCTCAACCAAATTATCATCTATTCGTTGCCAAGTTTTTTTATGAGCATAAACCGGTAACCTGAATTGATGTTTTGGGATATGGAATATCCAAACCGTTTTTTTTGTGTCAGATGTAATGAATTCTTGAACACTAAATGCTTCAACATTTAGATTCGTAAGATTCCCATTAATTCTAAATCTGATATTCTCAATTGTATAACCATAGAAATCTTGAATCCCAACAATATTCAACGTTTTGTCTTGAATTCCAATTACCAAATTTCCGCCTTGCATATTTGCTATAGCAGAAACATAGGAAATTATATCATTACCGGCACTTCCTGAAACAGAATTTTTTAAAGACTTAAATTCTTTCCACTCGCATTTTTCATTTTCGATGGGATAGTTTGTCTTTAAATAATCGTGTAATTCTTTTTCAGTCATTGTTTTGGTGTAATTGTAATTACAAATATAGAAAAGCAAATTTAGTTTTCAATTCAGTCAAATTTTCAAATCCTATAAATTTGCTTTTGCAGCAGCTATTTTATTAAATATTTCAAACGAAAAAGTCTTACTTTCCAATTGAATATAATTATAAATTGCAATGGCTTTTTTTGAAAAATCGTATTGACTTTCTTTTGAAAGTGCCATTAAAAAATCAGCAAATATTTCGAAATGATTCCAGTCAAAATGAAGACGATCCAAATGGGAAATCAATTGCTTTTCATCAAAATCATTCAACGTTTCAATATTCATCCCCAAATCTTTTAACTCATTTTCAAGAGAAAGTAAATCTTCTAAATTCCAAAATTTAGGCACAAAAGTAAGTGAATGCAACACTTTTAAAATGTTGTCAATTCGAATACTTTCCTGATCTCGTAAGCCTTTGTTGAGCATTTTATTATTTTGTGTATCATCCTGCAAGGTTTTTTTCCAAACCTTGTAGGTGTTCCTTATAGGTCGATATTTTCAAATATACCTACAAGGTCAAAAAAAGACCTTGCAGGATGAAAAGTAACCTATTCAAAAGTATACTTTTCAGTTAAAACATCATTTTTCTGATTGTGGCAAAATATGAAGTTTTCTAAACCTCCAAACAATCTTAAAACTTCTTCTCTTTCAATTTTTGTTTCCTTATTTGAAATTAAAGCCTGATAAGATGAATACTTATAATCCTCAAATTTTAAGTCTAAATGATGCTTCGGATTCAAATGAACATAAAGTATTAATTGTTTTAAATACTCTTCATCGTTGAGTTTTATTCTCTTGAAATGTTTTTCAAAAAGACTACCTGTCCTATCAATATCCTTATTAAAAGCTTTTACATAGGAATTAAAAAAATTAGAAAATGCCTGTGTTACTGTTTTTTCTTCTTCATTTAATCTAACAACCAAATGAAAATGATTACCCATCAAGCAATACCCAAATATTGAAATTTTACCTAATAGATATTTTGAAAATTGTTTTAAAAAGAAACTTTTGTTTTCATCGTTTTCAAAAATCAAACAGCCATTTATTCCTCTGTTGTAAATATGATAATAACCGTCTTTTTCTAAAACTTCTAATTTCATAGTTCTAACAATTAGCTACTTTCTCCTACAAGGTTTTTTTTAAACCTTGTAGGTATTCCTTTTAAGATGATATTCCACCAACATACCTACAAGGTTTCAAAAAAAACTTGCAGGACATTCAGTAAACTACCTACTTTTGTCTATACTCCTTCACCGCATCGATAAATGCTTTTGCGTGATCTACAGGAATATTTGGTAAAATTCCGTGGCCTAAATTGGCTATATATTTATCTTTTCCGAATTCGTCAATCATTTCGTGTACCATTTTCTTGATGACAGGAATTGGAGAAAGCAATCTTGATGGGTCGAAATTTCCTTGCAAAGTGATGTTTCCACCTGACAAATAACGTGCATTTCTTGGCGTACAAGTCCAATCTACTCCAAGTGCAGCAGCTCTACTTTTTCCCATTTCGCCAAGCGCAAACCAACATCCTTTTCCGAAAACAATAACTTGCGTTTCGTCTGCCAAAGCTTCCACGATTTGGTTGATGTATTTCCAAGAGAATTCCTGATAATCCACTGGTGAAAGCATTCCTCCCCAAGAATCAAAAATCTGAATGGCATCGCATCCTGATTTTACTTTTTCCTTTAAATATAAAATGGTTGTGTCGGTAATTTTTTGCAATAAAGTATGTGCTGCAACTGGGTTTGAGAAACAAAATCCTTTGGCTGTGTCAAAACTTTTTGATCCTTTTCCTTCTACTGCATAACAGAAAATCGTCCAAGGCGAACCTGCAAAACCGATCAACGGCACCTCATCATTCAGCATCTCCTTGGTCAATTTTATAGCCTCAAAAACATAGCCTAAAGTTTCATTTACATCTGGAACAAAAACCTGGTTTACTTGTTCCATCGTGCGAATTGGATTTGGGATAATTGGGCCCAAATTGTCTTTCAATTCCACGTGAATTCCCATCGCTCTTGGCACAACTAAAATATCCGAGAATAAAATTGCCACATCAGGTCCAATTCTACGAATGGGTTGCACCGTGATTTCTGCAGCCAATTCTGGCGTTTCACAACGGGTGAAAAAATCATATTTATCACGCAGTGCTCTGAATTCTGGTAAATATCTTCCGGCTTGACGCATCATCCAAACGGGTGGACGCTCAACTGTTTCTCCTCGTAATGCTTTTAAAAATAAATCGTTCTTTATCATTTTAGTTTTTTATTTAAATACCTGACAGGTTTTTGAAACCTGTCAGGTAAAAATCAATTATTTAAATTCTTCGATTACATCCTCAATCACATTTTCAACCGAAGGCTGATCTGCGACTATTATATTTCTTGTTATTGTTTCTAATGAGCTTGCCGTGGTTTCGCCAATGCAAAAGCAAATTTCGTTTTTTATTTTGTTATCCTTCAAATAACTTTCCACTCCCGATGGACTAAAAAACAGAATTCCATCGACTGGAGTTTTTATTTTTTGTGGTGTTAAAGTCGTTTCATATACTTGAATTTCATTGAAATTGACTTTTGCAGCTTTCAATGCTTTTGGCAAAGTTTCCTTTCGCAAATTTCCACTGAAAAAAGTAAAACTTTCATTGGAATAAATCAAAGTGATGATTTCTGCCAAATCAGAAGCATAATCAACGTAAACATCAACATTAAAACCATTTTCTTCCAACAATGCTTTGGTTTTTATACCAACACAAAACACAGTTGCAGTTTTTAATGCTGAGCATTTTGGATGAAGCAATATACTTTGAGCTGCATTTAGACTGGTAAAAATCAAATTGTCATTAATTCCTTTTAAATCAAAATCCGAGTTTTCGGTTTTGATAAAATTGGCTTCAGTTACTGAAAAACCTGCATCCAATAAAGCTTGCTTTTGAGAATTCAAAAGTATTTTTGTGGATAGAATGGTGATGGAATTTTGCATTACTTCTTCAAACTTTCCTTAATACTTTTCATCAACTCTTCTCCGCCTTTTTTTAAAATTTCGTCAGCACAGTTTTTTCCAAAATCTGTCCAATTGTCTAATGAAACAGTTCTCTCTATCTCCAGTTTTTCTTTTCCGTCGATGGAGAATAAATTCCCAACAAAATGAATTTCGTTGTTGTTTATTTTTGCCAAAGCTCCAATTGGAGCCGTACAACCACCTTCGAGGGTTTTTAGAAATTGTCTTTCGATTTGGGTGCAAATTTCGGTTTCCTTGTGATTTAATTTGGCGACAGCCTCTTTGCAAAAATCATCATTTTGCATCGCAACAATTACCATTGCGCCTTGAGCAGGAGCAGGAATCATCCAATCTAAATCGATAAAATCAGTTGGTTTTAAGTTGATGCGTTCAAGTCCGGCAGCGGCAAAAACAGCTCCGTTCCAATCGCTATCGTTCAATTTTTGCATTCGAGTATTCACGTTTCCGCGTAAATCCACCACTTTATGATTGGGATATTTATGAAACCATTGCGCTTGACGACGCAAACTTCCGGTGGCAATTGTTCCGTTTCCTTCAAGAAAATCGAGGTTCCCTTTGTGAACTAAAATGTCCAAAGTATTGGCTCTTTCGAGAACCGCCGCTTGAATAATCCCAATTGGCAAAGCCGTTGGCACATCTTTCATCGAATGCACAGCAATGTCAACTTGACCATTTATCATAGCAATGTCGAGCGTTTTTGTAAAAATTCCTGTGATTCCGAGTTCGTAAAGAGGTTTGTCGAGAATGATGTCGCCTTGGGATTTTACGGCAATAATTTCGGTTTTATAGCCTAAATCGTTTAATTTTTTTTGGACTGTATGCGCTTGCCAAAGTGCTAATTCGCTATCGCGCGTTCCAATTCGAATTGTTTTGTTTGAATCCATTAAACCTTTTCTTTTTTATAAACCGTAAAGATATTAAGGTTCGTTCAGATTTTTACTATGATAAGGTAATTTTGTATTTTTCTTCGGCGATTGAGATTTCTTTTTTGGGAGTTGAAAAGCCAATTTGAAATACTTTTTCAATAAATTCTATGCTTTCATCAACCGAAGTATTTTCGTCTTTTAAGTGACTGGCAAAATGATTGGTGATTTTTTGAATGATTCTGGAACCAATTAATTCGGCTTGTTCTTCATCAAAATCAGATAATTTTTTACGTTGAAAAGTCAATTCTCCGGCTACAATATCACTCAGTTTTGCTTTCAATGCTTGAATTGTTGGCGCAAATTTTCGGCCATTCATCCAAATATTAAGCTCTAATTTCATATCCTCGATAATGGCTTCGGCAGCAGGAATATGCTGTTTTCTTCTTTCGAGAGTTTCATCGGTCATTTGAGACAAATGATCCATATGAATTAAAGTTACCTCTTTTAAATCTTGGACATTAAGGTGAACATTTTTTGGAATGGACAAATCCAAAATCAACATTGGTTTTTTTAGATTCAGAATAGCTTTGTCAATCGTTGGATTGTGAGCTCCGGTTGCCACGACTAAAACGTCAGCTTTTTGTAATTCTAAATGTAAATCCGAATAATCTTTTACAACTAAATTAAGTTTTCCAGCCAATATTTCGGCGGTACTTTTAGTTCTGTTTATTAAAGTTATTTTTTCGTTTTTGGTGTGTTTTACCAAGTTTTCGCAAGTGTTTCTGCCTATTTCTCCTGTTCCAAAAAGCAGAATGTTTTTATTTCCAATATCCTCAACGTTTTTCATTATATATTGAACGGCTGCGAAAGAAACTGAAGTTGCTCCTGAGCTAATTTCAGTTTCGTTTTTGATTCTTTTGCTGGTTTGAATAACCGTATTGACTAATCTATCTAAAAAAGCATTGACTAAACCCAAAGATCTAGACTCTTCAAAATTTGATTTTATTTGGCCAATAATTTCGAAATCTCCAAGAATCTGACTGTCTAAACCTGTTCCAACACGAAACAAATGATTGATGGCTTCTTGGTTTTTATAAACAAATCCTACTCTTTGAAATTCTTCAACGGTACCGTTGCTGTTTTCTAAAATCAATTTTATTAACTGGAAAGGATGTTCTGCATATCCATATATTTCGGTGCGGTTGCAGGTAGATATTATGACTAAACTCTCTATTCCACTTGCTTTGGCTTGAAGTAATGCGTTGGTTTTTGCATTGGCATCCAAACTGAATTTCCCTCTAACTTCCGCATCAGCTTTCTTGTAACTCAACCCAATGGAGTAGAAAGTTTTATGTTTTGATAAATTTAGATTTTCCATAAATAATCTTTTTCTGATATGCTTGACAAATTTAGAACTAAGGTTTCTATTAAAGTAACGCTGAAAGTACTATTTGTATCGCTGAATGATTTTTTGTTGATAAATATAATTTCTCTCGTAAAAAACACTATTTTTGTAATGAAATTAGGCTTTTATAAAACAAATGTACTAGTTTATTATAAACAAAAACCTGATAATTATCATATTTACTAATAAAAAATGTCGCAATGAGTTCTCGAGATATTATAACAATTGAAGATGACTTTACCCTACTTCGTTTCGAAAACGACAGTGATGAAGTTTTTTATACCCAGCGTGAAGTTAAAAGTGGATTAATCCAATTTCATTTTGGGTTGAAGGGAAAAGCCAAATTTATTTTCAACCAGGGAAATTATGCATTGGACTTAAGAGAAGAGAAATCTTTGTTATTATACAATCCGCAAAAAGAACTACCGTTAAACTTGGAAATAGAGCCAAATTCTTGGGTGATTTCCGTTATTATTTCCATCCAAAAATTTCATAATTTATTTTCTACCGAAGCCAATTACATTACTTTTTTGAGCGAGGACAACAAAGACAAAAAATATTATAAAGAAGGGGATATCAGTCCTTCAATGGCAATTGTTTTAAGTCAATTGTTTAATTATAATTTGCACCCATCAATAAAAAACCTGTATTACAAAGGAAAAGGTTATGAATTATTGAGTCTTTATTTCAATCGAACCGAAGATTCAAATGCGGAACAATGTCCGTTTTTGATTGATGAAGAAAATGTATTGAAAATTAAAAAAGCCAAGGAAATTATTCTTGCCAATATGGCTGAACCTCCAGGATTACAAGAGTTAGCAGATGAAATAGGTCTGACTTTGAAAAAACTAAAAATGGGCTTTAAACAAATTTACGGTGATACCGTTTATGGATTCCTATTTGATTACAAAATGGATTCTGCCCGAAAATTATTGAACAGTGGATCTTATAATGTAAACGAAGTAGGTTTAAAAATTGGCTACAGCACCGGAAGTCACTTTATTGCTGCTTTCAAGAAGAAATTTGGAACCACACCGAAAAAATACTTGATGGCCATTAATCCGAATACGTAAAAAATAACACTTTTTAAAATTCAACTTTATTAAATAATTCCGTATTTTTGGGCAAAAATAGTCCAAAATATAAAAGTTAAATATATGGAATTTACTTTTGGTGAATACATTAGACAAAGAAGAAGTGAGTTAGGATATCCTTTAAGAAAAGTCGCTTCTCATATTGATATTGATCAATCCGTTCTTAGTAAAATTGAAAAAGACGAAAGACCCTTTAATATAGATCAAATAGATAATTTATCTTCAATCTTACAAACTGACAAAACAACTCTTCTAAATTATCACTATTCTAACAAAATTGTTGATGATTTAAAAGGATATGCAAATTACGAAGAAGTTTTAAAAATTGTTAAAACTCAAATCAAATCTTATCTTTCACATCAATTCTCAGACCAAGAAGAAAAAGATTGGAGACAGAAACAATTTTCAAATCCGAATGCGGTAGTTAAAATTGGAACAATGTTTTCAGGAATTGGAGGAATCGAATATGCATTTAAAAGATTAAATTTAAAAACGGATATTTTATTTGCAAGCGATATTGATAATTTTGCTAAGCAAAGTTATTTTGCCAATTATAATATTACTGAAGACAAATGGTATAATGATGTCAAAGATATAGACGGAACAAAATATAGAAACAAAATAGATTTATTGGTAGGCGGAAGCCCATGCCAATCCTTTTCAATGGTCGGAAAAAGGAAAGGGTTTGAAGACACGAGAGGAACACTTTTTTACGAATTTGCAAGAGTTGTAAAAGAAAGTCAACCTAAAGTTTTTATTTTTGAAAACGTAAAAGGTTTACTCAACCACGACAAAGGAAATACTTTTGAAACAATCAAGGCAACCTTCGAGGAATTAGGATATAAGTATTATGTCCAAATATTAAATGCTAAAAATTATGGAATCCCTCAACATCGTGAAAGAGTATTTATTATTGGATTTAAAGGGAATTCCGTTCAGTTTAAATTTCCTGAAACCATCCCTTTGGAACATAAAATGCAAGATTTTTTAGAAGATTATTCCGAGAGCAAGTATTATTTAAAGGAAAAAGGGGTAAAATTTGTTACAAGTTCAAAAAACAGAAGTAAACGTTACACTCAAATAAATGGAAATATCGCTCTTTGTCAAAAAGCAAACCAACAGTTTAATTGGCATGGTGATTTTGTTTTTGAGGAGCAAAATGAAAGTGCTTTCAATGAATTTATATTTGATGTTAATGAAGTGGAGGAAAAATATTATCTTTCAGAAAAAACAAAAGACTATGTTTTGAGTTCAGGAACCAAAACATTTAAAACTTCTGTAAAAACTGACCTTGAAATAGCTAGACCATTATTACAAAGTATGCACAAAATGCATCGTTCTGGGGTAGATAATTATGTGACTCATACTGGCAGAATAAGAAAATTAACCCCTAAAGAATGTCTGCGTTTAATGGGTTTTAGAGATGATTTCAAACAGGTTGTGAGCGACACTCAAATGTATCGACAAGCAGGAAATAGTATTGTTGTTGATGTACTAATTGCTTTATTAAAACAAATGGATATAACAAAATTCGCAGAGAAATGAATAAGGTAAATATTAATGGTAATGATTACGAAATTTTAGATGTTTTAGAAAAAATATCTATAGCCGATTCCTTTGTTTTACCTTCAAATAAAATAGGAAGTGGTAGTGGTGAAGCAAAACTATATGTTGGTCAAGTTGGAGATAAGTTGAAATCTTTTTTTGGAGAAAGAGGCTTTGAAATAAATTGCTTCCTATCTAAAACAAACTTATTAAGATACTTAAACAGTGTTTACAGTGAATATTTAGAGCCAAACCAAGCTTATAGATTAAAAGAAAAATTACCTTTAAAATGGGAAGAAAGGAAAGCTGAAGTTATTTCTAAAGAGGTATTTATTCATTTTATCGCTAAAGATCAAAATCAAATTGATGGCCCAAGATTATACATTAATTCAACTAATAGTAATTTAGTAGAGAATAATTATTTATTATTAAGAAAACTACCTTTACCTATTATCACTCATTTAAATATATATAAACTTAAAAATACTATAACGGAAAACATTAATTATTTTTTCTGTTTGTTCTTAAATGGAGTTGAAGTGAATATATATGAAGAATTGGATGAAAACTTAATAATTGATTCTGAATATGAGAGATTAATTCCAGTATCTGAAGACATTATAGAAATCGAGGAAGAATTAGGAAATGAATTTGAAGAAACAACAAAAGAAATTAAAATACCCTTTGATCCAAATAAAATAAAAGTACGAACAGATAGTTCATCAATAGGGCAAATAATTGAAGATTTGGAAGCTGGAGTTATTAATATGAATACTGAGTTTCAAAGATTGGCAGGTTTATGGGATATTGGGAAAAAGAGTAGGCTTATAGAGTCACTAATTTTAAAGCTACCAATTCCAGCATTTTATTTCAATGAAATGGAAGAAAACGACCTCGAAGTTGTTGATGGTCTGCAAAGAATAAGTACAATTAAGGAATTCATTGTTTTAAAAAATAAATTTAAACTGGTTAATTTAGAGTTTCTTCATGAATTAGAAGGACTAACTTTTAACGAATTACCTTCAATTTACCAAAGAAGAATTAAAACTTTTCAGATTACAACTTATGTTATCGAAAAAGGAACTCCTGATGAAGTTAAATATAATATTTTTAAGAGAGTAAATACTGGAGGTCTATCTTTAACTCCTCAAGAGATTAGACACGCGATAAATCAAGGAAGACCATCAAAATTAATTGCTGAATTAGTATATAAAAATTCTATTGAAGGAAAAAGTTTTCATCGAGCGACAGATGGTAAAATGTCTGAAAGTAAAAGAATGGAAGATAGGGATTTTGCAAATAGATTTGTTGCTTTTTATCTTAATTCTTATGAAAATTACAAACCTGATTTAGACACCTTTTTAAATACTGGAATGTCTAAAATTAAAGAAAAATCAGAATCAGAAATTATAAAATTAAAAGAGGATTATATTAAAGGCTTGAACTTGTCATTTGATATTTTTAAAAATGATGCCTTCAGAAAAAGATTTAATAAAAATGACAGTAGAAAGCCCATAAATAAAGCACTTTTTGAAGTTTTAACGGTTTCTTTTGCAAAACTGAATAATAATCAAATACTTGAACTTAAAAATAAGAAAGATGTTTTTAAAAGAAAATTTATCGAATTACACAAAAACATTAACTTTTTGAGGTCAATATCTACAGGTACAGCTCAAAAAGAAAATGTTTTTAGAAGATTTACAGAAATTGAAAGAATAATTAAAGAAACATTAGAAAGATGATTAATCAAATTAGAATTATAAATTTCAAATCGCACAAAGACACAGATTTAGGTTTAGGCAACTTAACTATCCTTTCTGGTCAAAATGGAGTTGGTAAATCTTCTGTACTGCAATCATTATTGTTGTTAAGACAAACTAATCAAAAAAACAGATTAGATAAAATTTTAGATTTAAACGAACCTTTATGTAAAATTGGAAAAACTAAAGATGCAATTTATTTATTACCTAATGAAGAATATGAAAATGAAATTCACTTTGTTCTTAAAAATGAAAAACAAGAATATCCTTTCAGTTTCGATGCAAAGGAACAAAATGACTATTTAGCTAGAACTGGTGATATATCAGATTCTGATGGTTATGAAAATTTAAATTTATTTCAAAATTCTTTTCAATACATAAGTGCATTAAGAAATACAGATTATCGAAATAGAGATTATGAGGTAAAAGAATTAAATCAAATTTCATATGAATTAGGAAAAGGAGAATTAGTTGCTCAATTTTTATTTGAATATGGAAAAAGATTAAAAGTTTTACCCGAATTGATGCATGAAGATGAAGAAGATCCTTTTTTATTAGCACAAGTCTCAGCTTGGGAAAGAGAAATAAGCACCGGTGTTAATATAAATGTTAAAGAAAATGGAGGTATTTATGACATTAAATATAGTTTTAATACCAAAAGTGAATATGGTGAAACCGATGAGTTTTCAAAAGATAATGTTGGATTTGGATTGTCATATGCTTTACCTATAATTGTTGCTGTTTTATCTGCTTCTATAGATTCTTTAATTATAGTTGAAAATCCAGAAGCGCATATCCATCCATACGGAATATCTAAATTAACCGAATTGATTTGTTTAGCCTCACAAGCAGGAATACAAATTATTGTGGAAACACATTCTGACCACATAATCAATGGAGCTTTAGTTCAATGTAAAAAATTTGAAACTTCAAAAGAGACAAAAGGAATAAACAAGAATAATCTAAAAATGTATTATTTAGATAGAGATGAAAAAGAACATAAAACATTAGTTAATTATTTACCAGTTTTAAATGGAGGTAAAATACAACGACCTCCAAAAGGTTTTTTTGATCAATTAGATAAAGATATGAACTCTTTAATGGGAATTAAATATGAATAATAAAGTAAATTTATTTATTCTAATTCCTGAATCTAATCCGAAATTTAATTGGATTTGTAATCTAGACATATTAATAGATGAGACAAATGCAATTACATATTTGAAGAATTTAGAACTTTATAAAAAATCTATAAATCTTGAAAACTATAATGGATACTATGATGAAAATTCTTTTTTAGAATTAGTAAATCATTTTGAAATTTTAGATGATTATTTTTACCCGAATAAATTAAAAAGAAAGCTGATTTCTCTTTATCAGGATTTCTCTGATTGGAGAGGAAATAAAAAACAAATTAGTGAAAATATTTATCAGATTTTTAATCAAAATATAGAAAACCATACTCTCTGTGAAATTTCACAAAGAAAACATAATGTTTCAGATGAAAATTTTGCTTTATTAAATCACATTTTTATAAATAATAATCACATTGAAATTACAATAAATCAAGAACACAGCAACACTTTTGAAATACTCTCCGATGAATCACAATTAATAAATTGGTTTACCGAAAACAGAATTCCACAAAGAAAATTTCAAGCCATTCAAAAGCACGACATAAGAAAACCTCTTTTTAGAAATGGTGAATGGCGTTATCCGTTATATAGAAGTAGTATCAACCCTCAAGATATTTTAAAAACAGCAATTGGGCTAACTAAAAAAGAGCTTTTTGGTTATGACTCTAATAAAAAAATGTTCATAGTGTTTAAGTATGAAAATGTTGAACATGAAAATCAATATCATGGATATCACGTAGAACTAGATTCTGACGAAGTCAATTCAGTAATAAAAAATAAATTGTTATATAAATAAGAAAGAAATAATGAAAGGAGTATTATTAGTAAATTTAGGTTCGCCGGAAAGCCCAACAGCAAAAGATGTAAAACCATATTTAGACGAATTTTTAATGGACAAATACGTGATTGACGTTCCGTATTTGTTGCGAGCGTTATTAGTTCGTGGAATAATTCTTCAAACAAGACCTAAAAAATCAGCTGCTGCTTATGCTAAAATATGGTGGGATGAAGGTTCTCCTTTAGTGGTGATTTCTAAAAGAATGCATGAAAAAGTCAAAAAATTGGCTAAGATTCCCGTTTCATTGGCTATGCGTTATGGAAAACCATCCCTTTTATCTGGATTACAGGAATTACATGACAAAGGAATAGACGAAGTATTGCTTTTTCCATTGTATCCGCAACACGCGATGGCTTCAACTACGACCATTTTAGAATTAGCGGAAGACTTGCGTAAAAAACATTTTCCGGAAATGAAATTTACAATAGTTCCTGCTTTTTATAACAAGCCCGATTATTTAAAAAATCTTGCCGATTCCATTAAATCCCATCTTGAAGGCTTTGAATATGATCATTTATTATTCTCGTATCACGGAATCCCGGAGCGTCATATTCGCAAAACTGATATCACTAATTCACATTGCAAAATTGATGGTTCTTGTTGCAACACGCCTTCACCAGCACACGAATTTTGTTACCGTCACCAATGTTATGAAACTACAAAACAAGTAGTGAAACTTTTGGGAATCCCAGAGGGGAAATACAGCCAAACTTTCCAATCTCGCTTGGCAGGAGACAAATGGCTTACGCCTTACACGGATGTTGAAATAAACAAAATGCCGGAGAAAGGAATCAAAAACCTAGCGGTTGTTACACCAGCTTTTGTTTCGGATTGTTTAGAAACATTGGAAGAAATTGCAATGGAAGCCAATCACCAATTCAAGGAACACGGAGGAGAAAATTTTATGGCAATTCCTTGTTTAAATGATGATGACGAATGGTGTAAAACGGTAGCAAATTGGATTGAAGAATGGTCAAACCCCAAATCATAATAAGAAGCTAAAAATAAATAATTTTTACTTTAATGGCGGTTACTGCTGAAGAATTAGGAACGCTTGATATAAAAAAACTCTTGATAAATCAGGCAGTTCCTGCTTCTATTGGGATTTTATTTATGTCGGTAAATGTTTTAATAGACACCATTTTTGTAGGTCAATGGATTGGTTCAATAGCCATAGCCGCATTAACTGTAGTTTTACCAATTACCTTTCTGATTTCTTCTTTGGGAATGGCAATTGGTGTAGGAGGAGGTTCTGTTCTTTCAAGAGCTTTGGGGGCTAATAATAGAGAAAAAGCATTGTCAACCTTTGGCAATCAAATTATGATGACGTTGCTCTTAGCTGTGTTTTTTGTTTTAGTTGGTCTTTTCTTTAGTGATAAAATGCTGCTGCTTTTTGGCGCAAAAGGAGCTATTATGGTGCCTGCAAAAGAATTTTTTATTCCAATTATTATCAGTGTACCATTTTTAGCTCTTTGCATGATGGGCAATAACATCATTAGAGCAGAAGGAAAGGCTAAATTTGCAATGATAGCAATGATTGTTCCTGCATTTTTTAATATAATCTTTGATATTATTTTTATTAAATATATGAATTTAGGAATCTTTGGCGCAGCATTGGCGACAGCCATTTCCTACTTTATGTGCTTTTTGTTTGTCCTTTGGTTTTTTATTTTTAGAAGTGAATTAAACCTCAAAATACATCATTTCGAATTTAATTTCCCTATTATAAAAGAAATCACTAAACTGAGCATTGTAACTTTCTCCAGACAAGGTGTTGTGAGCATCTTAGCGATAATTATAAATCACAATTTATATGCTCATGGAGGTGAAAACGCTATTGTTGTGTACGGAATTATCAGCAGAATGTTAATGTTTGCTTTATTCCCAATTCTGGGAATTACACAGGGATTTTTGCCGATTGCCGGTTTTAATTATGGTGCAGGAAATTACGAACGTGTAAATAAAAGTGTAACAATTTCTATTAAATATGCAGCTATTCTGGCAACACTAACTTTTATTGTAATTTTTGTTTTTGCAAAACCAATAGTTACCATTTTCACAACAAACCCGAAAGTTATTGCAGATACACCCGAAGCGTTGCGTTGGGTTTTTGCCGCCTCGCCGATTATTGCCATACAATTAATTGGCGCTGCCTATTTTCAGGCTGCGGGAAAAGCAAAAAAAGCATTGTTACTAACTTTAAGCAAACAAGGATTTTTCTTAATCCCTTTAGTCCTTATTTTACCTAATTTTATGGGCATCTTCGGCGTGTGGATTTCTTTCCCAATTGCTGATGTTTTGTCAACCATATTAACAGGTTTTTTTCTAAAAAAAGAAATGAATTCGCATTTAATAAATACCAACGATGGAATATTATAATTACCTGAAATCTCTTCACCTCATCTTTGTAATCACTTGGTTTTCCGGACTTTTTTATATTGTTCGCTTGTTTGTTTACCAAATAGAAGCCAACGACAAACCTTCACCAGAAAAGGAAATTTTGCAAAAACAATATAAAATAATGACCTATCGATTATGGTATATCATCACTTGGCCAAGCGCAGTTTTGGCCAGTATTTTTGCGTTTTGGATGTTGCTGTTTACCGATATTGGTAACGCTTGGTTGCAAATGCCTTGGATGCACGTGAAACTTGGCTTCGTTTTTGCGCTGTATTTATACCATTATAAATGCCATAGAATATTCAAAGAATTGCAAAACGACGAAGTAAAATACTCGACAAATTATATGCGTTTGTGGAACGAAGGGGCTACAATTATCTTATTTGCCGTAGTGTTTTTGGTCATTCTGAAAAACGCCGTGAACTGGATTTATGGAGTTGTCGCAATTATGCTTTTTTCGGTTTTTATTATGCTTGGTTTTAAGTTTTACAAAAGAATTCGAGAAAAAAACAACTCCTAAATATGTTTAAAGGCTACAAGATATCGATGCTTTCCTTACAAATCAGGATTTTCCTTTCGATGATTGTATTGATTATTGTTGCTTCGATATTGCTAGCCACAATTTCTATTTTTCAATTCAAAAACGAAGCAAAACAGTACCATCAGGAAAGGCTGGATCGCAAGGAAGACGCCATAAAAGAGAATATCAATTATGTGCTTTCGAATACTACTTATCCGCTTACGCCAAATAATTTATCGCTAATTTTTAAGGATAAAATTCACGAATTATCTGACATTCATAATCTTGAAATCAATATTTACAGTTTAGACGGTAAGCTTTTAAAATCTTCAAAATCAAATTTTTCAATTGATCCTGTTGCTCCGCCAATTCCAAAATACATTATAAAACTCGTTCAGTCTTCTATCGAAAAAAGATATGTTGACATTAAAAACATTGACGGACAAAAGAAACGTTCTTCGTATAGTTTGATAAAAGACGACAAATTTAAGCCGTTGGGAATTTTGAATTTACCTTATGTCGAAGATGACAGTTATTATCAAACTGAATTACAGAATTTCTTGATTCGATTGGCGCAAGTTTATTCTTTTATGCTTTTGGTCGCATTTGCCGTCGCTTATTTTCTTTCGTCTTATATTACAAAATCGTTGAAGACCATTTCGGATAAATTAAGCGAAACGAGTTTGAACCAGAAAAATGAGAAAATTGTTTTAGAAGCCAGCAGCAAAGAAATAAACCTTTTGATTAATGCTTATAATGCAATGGTGGACGAACTCGAAAAAAGTGCCTTGAAATTAGCCCAAAGTGAGCGGGAAGAAGCCTGGCAGGAAATGGCAAAACAAGTGGCGCACGAGATCAAAAATCCGCTTACGCCAATGCGATTGACGGTGCAAAGTTTTCAAAGAAAATTTGAGCCAAACGACCCCAATCTGAAACAGAAAATTAATGATTATTCAGAAACTTTGATACAACAAATCGACACGATGAGTTCAGTAGCTTCGGCATTTTCTAACTTTGCATCAATGCCGGCGCAACAAAATGAAACGCTTAACGTGGTTGATGTTGTAGAATTAACAATGGATATTTTCAATGAAGAATACATTGTTTTTAAAGCGGAAGAAGAAGAGATTATTTCGAAAATTGACCGAACGCAACTCATCCGAATCATTACCAATTTGGTCAAAAATGCCATTCAATCCATTCCGGAAAATCAAGAAAACAAATCGATATTGGTTACCATAAAAAAAGAAAATGATAATGTGCTAATCACTGTTGCCGACAACGGAATAGGAATAGCAGCCGAAGATTTCCATCGGATTTTTGAACCAAAATTCACCACAAAATCCAGCGGAATGGGGTTGGGTCTTGGCATCATCAAAAACATTATCGAAAATTATAAAGGAACAATTACATTCGAATCACAAAAAGGAAAAGGAACAACATTTATTGTTTCTCTTCCAATAATCAATACATAAAAACTGAATTATGGCACTCGAAAACATCATCTTGGAACACGAAAAAGGCATTGCAACTATTTTTATCAATCGTCCGGAAAAGTTAAATGCCTTAAACAGAGCAACAATTCAAGAGTTGCACGAAACTTTAAAATTAGTCGATGAAAATCCCGAAGTTCGAGTAATTATCATTACCGGAAGCGGAGAAAAAGCTTTTGTGGCTGGCGCCGATATTTCTGAATTTGCCCATTTCACATCCGTTGAAGGTTCACAATTGGCCGCACAAGGACAGCAATTATTATTCGATTTTATAGAAAACATGAAAACTCCTGTAATTGCAGCTATCAATGGTTTTGCCCTTGGAGGCGGACTTGAATTAGCTATGGCTTGCCATTTTAGAATCGCTTCGGAGAATGCGAAAATGGGTTTGCCTGAAACTTCTCTTGGTGTCATTCCCGGTTATGGAGGAACGCAACGTTTGCCTCAGATTATTGGAAAAGGTCGTGCTATGGAAATGATTATGACCGCGGGAATGATTGATGCTGAAACTGCAAAAATTTACGGATTAGTCAATCATGTGGTGCCACAAACCGATTTGTTTTCGACTTATACGACGATTGCCACCAGAATTATAAAAAATTCTCCCGTTGCAATTGCCAAAGCCATTGAAGCCGTAAACGCCAACTATATTTCAGGTGTAAATGGATTTGATGTCGAAATCAAAAATTTTGGCGATTGTTTTGCAACTGATGATTTTAAAGAAGGAACAACGGCGTTTTTAGAGAAAAGAAAAGCGGAGTTTAAATAATCGGTGGTCAGAAATTTAGTAACCAGTGCCTTGTTGAACTGGATTTCTAATTTTAAATATCAAATTATTATACTTTTTTGATATTCTAATATCAAATTATCATACTTTTTTGATATTGTAATATCATTTTATTATATATTTGCATTGTAATTGTATGCAAAAATGATTAATAGAACCTCACAACCCGAAATTGACAGTTATCTTTTCAAAGGTAAAGCCATATTAGTATTTGGCGCAAGACAAGTAGGCAAAACCTCTTTGATAAAAAATACTGTTAGCAATCAATCTTTTTTATGGCTCAATGGAGATGAACCAGACACCCAACTTTTGTTAGAAAACATCACCACCGATAGGCTAAAAGCCTTAATCGGAGACAACAAAATATTGGTCATTGACGAAGCGCAAATGATTCACAATATTGGTTTATTGATCAAACGAATGGTCGATAATTATCCTGAAATTCAAGTGATTGCTTCGGGAAGTAGTGCATTTGAATTGGCTGACAAAACCAAGGAATCAATGGTTGGCAGAAAAGAAGAATTACAACTTTTTCCGTTGAGTTACGGCGAAATGGTCAAACACAGCAATTTTATTGAAGAAACTCGTTTGGTTCCTCATCGTTTGGTTTTTGGATATTATCCAGAAGTGGTTACCAATGTTGGCAAAGAAGAAAAAATCCTGAATGATTTGGTCGAAGGTTTTCTGTATAAAGACATTTTGAATCTCGAAGGCATCAAAAAATCAGCGACTTTACAGCGATTGGTTCAAATGTTAGCGTATCGAATTGGCAGCGAAATTAGTTATAATTCTCTAGCGAATGATTTAGGAATAAGTCGATTAACCGTTGAGAAATACATTGATATTCTTGAAAAAAACTTTATTGTTTTTAGCTTGAATGCTTTTAGCAAAAATCAGGATAACGAACTCAAAAAAGGCAGAAAAGTTTATTTTTGGGACAATGGTTTGCGCAATCGAATCATCAAAAATTTTAATCCAATAGAGCTTCGCGACGATATTGGTGCGTTGTGGGAAAACTTTGTTATCAGCGAGCGCAAGAAAAAATTGTCTTATGAAAATCAGTTTAAAGACACTTATTTTTGGAGAAATACACAACAAGCCGAAATTGATTATTTAGAAATAAAAAATAACGAAATTGAAGCTTTTGAAATCAAATACAGTCCAAATGTAAAAGTGAAATTTACCAAATCGTTTACAGAAAAGTATCATCCAAAAACAACTCAAGTCATTCACAAGGAAAATTTTTGGAATTATTTGATATAAATCAAAACCTCAAAGGTTTGTTCTGAAAACCAATTATTTACAACTTATAAAAAATAAAACTATGTCCTTCCAACCTGTATTTGCCCAATTCTGGGAAAAAGTAAAAGAAAGTATCGATAATAAAACGTATGCTAAATTAACGTTGGCCAAAACCATTGGCGACACCGAATTGAAAAATATTTATGTGCGTCCCGTTTTGAATGATGGCGTTTTCAGCCTTTCGATTACGGCTCGTTACAAAACTGAAGAAGTTGAAAGTTTTCATTCATTGGAAGAAGCTTTTTTTGTTTTGGCGCCATATATGAACAATCCTTTTTTAACTGCTTTGTTGTTTACAACAGAGAACGATATAACATTTAAACTCAATAAAAAGCGTGTGGGAAGCATTATTGAGCAAGCTCCTACTTTTAAAAATGCTTCGGATGTGATTTTAGAAATGAAGGAAAAGGGAATTTAAAAAAGTTTGCAGTTTTCAGTACTCAGTTGAAATAAATAAAAGTAATCAGTTACTAGACTATAAACTACGACTGAATACTGCAAACTGAAAACTACTTTTCCCCATCCCATTCTGCATAAAATTGCGATAGAAATGTCATCATAAACCGGTGTCTTTCTTGGGCGATTTTTTTACCAGTTTCGGTATTCATTTTGTCCTTTAAAAGCAATAGTTTTTCGTAAAAATGATTCAAGGTTGGTGCTTCACTATTTTTGTATTCTTCTTTGCTCATTCTAAGATTTGGAGCAATTTTTGGATTATATAAAGGCCTGTTTTTGAATCCACCATAATTGAACGTTCTAGCAATGCCAATGGCTCCAATGGCGTCCAATCGATCTGCGTCTTGAACGATATCCAACTCGATGGAAGAGAATAGCTTTTTAGTATTTCCACCCTTAAAAGAGATGTTTTCGATTATATCAACAACGTGCTGGATTGTGGCTTCATCAAGATTTTCGCTTTCAAGAAATTCGCGCGCTATTTTTGGTCCAACCGTTTCGTCACCATTGTAAAATTTACTGTCGGCAATATCATGAAGCAATGCTCCAAGTTTTACAACAGTAATGTCACAAACTTCGTTGTAAGAGATTGATACTGAATTTTTAAACACTCTTTCTATATGAAACCAGTCGTGTCCACCTTCGGCATTTTCCAATTTTTGCTTTACAAAAAGAATTGTTTTATTGATTATATTTTCGTTACTCATAGCAATTAAGAATTAAAAAAAGCTGATTTTTAAAGGTTAAATTCAAAAATCAGCAATTCAATATTTCATATCAATTTCAAAGACAATTTCAAAGACAATTTCAAAAAAGTCAATCTAAATCATCTCTCCAATCCAACCAATCTGCATTCAAAAATTTACAATCTAGCAGGTTCAACCCATTTAAATTGAAACGACTCTTGAGGTATCACTAATCTCTCTGAAATCCGTGCCATTCTAGCTGGTAATTTCATCAAATAATCCCTTGCTTTTTCGGCTTCATCGGTCAAACCTGAAATCTTGTCGATTTGCCATTTTTCGATTAATTTTTGCATAATATCAACATAATCGCTAGCTGTATAAACTCCAATCCGTTGTGCTGAATCTGAAAAATGTTCGAAAGCAGAGCTTATTTTTTGTCCTGATTCTCTCAAGAAATGCGCTGGCATCACAATTTTGGCCTTCATCATATATTGAAAAGCAAGCATCATTTCGCTTGGATCAATTTTGAAAATCTGATTGACAAATTCGCTATAAGCAAGATGATGGCGCATTTCGTCACCGGCAACCATTTTACACATTTTGGCTAATTTAGTGTCGCCATAACTCTTTGCTAATTGCGAAACTCTATTGTGAGAAACATAAGTTGCTAATTCCTGAAAACTAGTATATACAAAGTTTTTATAGGGATCTCTTCCGGTTCCAATGTCGAAACCGTCATTGATAAGGTGTTGCGTGGTCATTTCGATTTCGCGCATATTCACTCGACCGGACAAATAAAGATATTTATTAAGCAAATCGCCGTGACGGTTTTCTTCACCGGTCCATTGACGAACCCATTTTGCCCAACCATTTCTTTCCAGATTATCTACGCCTTCAACTTCCATTAACCAGTTTTCGTAAGTTGGCAAAGCTTCTTCGGTAATCATATCGCCTACCATTGCAACCCAAAAATCATAAGGCAAATCTTTTGAAATTTCTCTCAATTCTTTTACTTCTTCTAGGAAATTATCGCTTTCTGAATTAGGTAAAAAGTCGGATGGTTGCCAGATTTTCTCCACCGGAATTAGATATTGGTCAACATAACTGCTAACGTTTTTTTCTAATAGTTGCATTACTTCTAATCGAATATTTTTTAATGACATATTTGTTTTATTTTGAATATCGGGATTTTGTATTTATCCCAAACATACACAATTTATTACTATTTTAAATTTTTATTCCTTCAACAATAGTGCTTTCTGTTTTTTTTATTATTTCTTCAAAGGTAAAGTTTTCTACTGCTAAAGCCTTATGAATGGTAAAGGTAATGTGATTTCCTAAACCATACGGAAAAAGTCCAAATTTAAAAAACTTCCAGGAATTATTGATACTTATAGGCACAACATAAGCAGACGGCGCATATTTACACAATATTTTCAAGCCGCTTTGTGCAAATTCCTTCGGATTTCCTGTTTTACTTCTTGTCCCTTCTGGAAAAATTACCGCTGATCTTTTATACTTTTCTATATATTCTGACAATCCTTTAATCATCGGAATAGCTTGTTTTGGATCTTTTCTGTCAATAAGAACCGAGCCTCCGTGTCGTAAATTATAAGAAACACTAGGAATTCCTTTTCCTAATTCAACTTTGCTTACAAATTTTGGATGAAATTTTCTCAAAAACCAAATCATTCCAATGATATCATACATCCCCTGATGGTTTGCCACAAAAATAATGGGAACTCCAGTCGGAATGGTTTCCCTGCCTTCAATTTTATAGGTTGTGCCTAAAACGTGACCGATTCTTAATAAGAAAAAGTTCAGGTAATCTACACTTTTTTTATGAGCTTGGTAACCAAAAACATTAAAACAAATCCACTGGATGGGATGAAAAATAATTAATATTAAAAGGAATAACAGAATTGCAATAAAGGATATTGGATAAGATATAATTTTTTGCATTTAGTGGTTTTAGTTTGCAAAAATAAGAAATATATTTTTAGTGGGTTTTTAATACCAAACAATAATGTTGTTTTGGTTATTAATTACGAATTATTTGATTAAATTTGTTTTAGTTGCTTGTAGGATTGTGCTCAGAATGCAATTCTACGTCATCCGTAACAAGGATAATTTGTATATCAGTGTGAACGGGAGTAAAACAAAGATTTCGGAAATACAAGCCCAAAATAAGGTGAAAAACATAATTAAATACTTACTAGTTTACCTGATAGTATTGATGTTAATTTTATACTTTGCCTGTATTGCTGAAGGGATCCAAAATTTAGGAATAAAGCATTATGATTATATTCAATCAACAAAATATTTTACCTTTTGGGTAATTCCTTATTGGTGGCTAATCTTAATTATAGTTTCAATAATATTAGCAATAATAACAAATCTGCTAATGCAGTTTAAAACAAAAAAAGTGAACGTTCAATTAAGTAATAACACCATTGCAAAACCCGATTGCTCAGAAATGAACTAAATT
Organism: Flavobacterium soyangense; assembly: GCF_015277675.1. Taxonomy (GTDB): domain Bacteria; phylum Bacteroidota; class Bacteroidia; order Flavobacteriales; family Flavobacteriaceae; genus Flavobacterium; species Flavobacterium soyangense. Next base: position 128,869 of record NZ_JADHEC010000002.1, on the reverse strand, counting down.
TTCTCCTGAACGGCTAGCACAAAATTGCATTGCGTCCCCACAAATTCAATCAAACAAAAAAAAACTACATTCTAAAAAAATAAAACCGTTTAGGGTTTAATTGTACCTTTGCATTCGAAAATATTTACTGTTTTTATATAAAAAATGAACTTCACTTATCCAAAAAACGAAAAGCTAAAAAGTAAAATCACGATAGATTTACTTTTTTCCAAAGGCAAATCTGTGTCAAAATATCCTTTGAGACTGGTTTATGTGGAAAGTGATTATGGCATTCCCGAAACTTCGGAACAAAAACTAAAAATGGGGGTTTCGGTTTCCAAGAAATACTTCAAACACGCCGTGGATCGTAATTATTTCAAGCGCATTCTTCGCGAAACCTATCGTTTAAACAAAAACATTCTGATTGATAATTTGGACAAAAAATATGCTTTTATGTTTTTTTATCAAACCAAAGACCGATTATCTTACGAAGAAATCAACATTAAAACCATTCAATTGTTTGAAAAGTTTGTTCACCAATTAAAAAACGAAGAATAGCGACTTTGTATATAGCTGCTTTGTTATTATTGGTGTTTTATTCTTATTTTAGTGGTCTAAAATTTAGCCAATACTGATTATGACTTCTCCATTCAAAAAAAAGTTCATTCTTCCGGCCATAGCTTCAGCATTTTTGTTTGTTGGCGTTAGTTTCAAAGACGATTTTTTTGAAATTGCCAAACAGGTAGAAATATTTACAACGCTTTTTAAAGAGTTAAATAAAAACTATGTCGACGAAACAAATCCTGGCGATTTAATGGACAAAGCCATCAAAGGAATGTTGGCCAGTCTTGATCCATATACCGTATATTTTAATGAGCAGGATGTTGTGAAATTCAAGATAAACAATACTGGCGAATATACCGGAATTGGCGCTTCGGTTACTCGAAAAGAAGACAAATTAATCATTCGCGAACCCTATAAAAACTTCCCTGCGGATAAAGCCGGGCTTAAAGCTGGTGACGAAATTATTCAAATTGGCGATATTGTTTTGTCCGATTTCAAAGGCGACGCTTCACAGCTTTTTAGAGGCGCAAAAAACACTAAAATCGATGTCAAATACATCCGCCAAGGCAAAACAAACTCGGCCCAAATTGTACTTGATGAAGTTGCCATAAAATCGGTGCCGTTTTTTGGAAAAATTGACGACAAAACCGGATATATCGTTTTATCCCATTTTAACCAAAAAGCTTCATTGGAAACTAAGGAAGCTTTAGAACAATTAAAAAGAGAAGGCGCTGATAAAATTATTCTGGATTTAAGAGGAAATCCTGGTGGGCTTTTGAATGAAGCTGTGAATATTTGTAATTTATTTGTTCCAAAAAATGAAACAATCGTAACCACAAAATCAAAAATTGAGAAGCACAACAATACTTATAAAACCTCACGAGAGCCTATAGATACTGAAATTCCATTAGTTATTTTGGTGAATGGAAAAAGTGCTTCGGCATCAGAAATTGTTTCGGGAGCTTTGCAGGATTTGGATCGTGCCGTGGTCATTGGTAGCCGAAGTTTCGGAAAAGGATTGGTTCAAAGACCGGTAGATCTGACTTATGGAACGCAATTAAAAGTTACGATTTCTCGCTATTACACACCTTCAGGAAGATGCATTCAGGCTTTGGATTATACACATAAAGACAAAAACGGTGTCGCCACAAAAACCGAAGCCAAGAATTATAACGCTTTCAAAACCCGAAAAGGAAGAACGGTTTATGATGGAGGCGGCATTCAACCTGACATTGAACTCGAAGAAACGAAAACAAGTCCAATTACGGAAGCCTTGCTTAAAAACGACGGAATTTTCAATTATGCAACTGCCTATTATTACAAAAATCCAAATTTAGGCTATCAAATTCCAACATTTTCTGATGCTGATTTCCAAGATTTTAAACAGTATTTAAAAATCCAGAAATTTTCTTTCGACACTGAAACGGAACTCGCTTTGAAAAACACTTTCGCTGTAGCCAAAAAAGAAAAAGTGGACGAAAGCATTAGCTCTGAATATCAGCAATTACTGACTGCCCTTCAAAAAAGTGAAGAAACTTCATTAGATAAAAACCAAAAGGAAATCAAAAATTTAATCCTTGACGAAATCATTAAACGTTATCAATATCAAGAAGGCTTATATCAATATTATCTCAAAAACAACTCCGAAATCAAGAAAGCAACAAGCGTTCTGAGCAATAGTGATGAGTATAAAAGCATCCTGAAAATGTGATGAATAGAGGCTTAAAAATACTATTTCTTTTATTTTATGGCTATCTCTCTGCACAAGAAGACTCAGTTCAATCCGTATATTTTGACTTTGATAAATTCTCTTTGAATAAAACCCAAATAAATACAATTATTGGTCTTATAAACTCGCCTGATTTTTCACAATTTGAAGCCATTCAGCTTTATGGTTATTGTGATGACAGAGGAAGTGAGGATTATAACGATAAATTGTCTAATAAAAGAGTGGCAACCGTCCAGAAAACACTGCTTTCTAACGGTGTTCTGCAAAATAAAATTTTTATTTGCGAAGGCAGGGGACGTGTAGTTTTGGTTAAGGATTCTATAAAAAATTTACAAAAAACACGCGATCAAAACAGACGTGTAGATTTAATTTTTATCAAAAAAACAGTGTATACTTCCTTTCCGGAAAATCCAAAAGCGGGAGATCTCATTATTTTAGAACGAGTTTCATTTGAAATGGGTTCGAGCGTCCTTTCTTTAAAAGCAAAAAAAGAATTGGACAGAATTGTTGTTTTATTGGAAAAACACAAGACGCTTCGATTTGAAATTAAAGGTCATGTGTGTTGCACTTCAAGCAAATATACTGATGCTATTGACAAGGAAACCCAAGACAGAAATCTTTCCACAAACAGGGCCAAAAATGTGTTTGTGTATCTTCATTCGAAAGGAATAAGCCCGTATCGAATGTCGTATAAAGGATATGGAAACCGTTTTCCGCTTGGCAAAGAGGATGCTCAAGATCGGCGGGTGGAACTTTTTATAACCAAATTATAATTACTCCTTTTTCATCTCAATATGCGGAATATCATCCTCGAGATACATTTCGCTGGTTTTAACAAATCCGTGACTTTCATAGAATTTTTGCAGATATAATTGTGCTCCAATAGTGATCTTGCATTCGCCAAAATGAGTCTTAATTCCTATAATAGCTTCTCGAATTAAGTCGTGACCCCATTTTCTGTCGCGAAATTTAGCATCAACAGTAACTCTCCCAATAGAAGCGTTATCAAATGAAATACCTGCTTTAAAAAGTCTGGAATATGCCACAATTTTGCCTTCGAATTCGCCAAAAAGGTGTAATGCCACTTTATCTTTTCCGTCAAGATCAAGATAAACGCAGTTTTGTTCGACAACAAATATTTCGCTTCTTAACCTCATAATATCATATAGTTCATTTACCGAAAGATTTTCAAAAGTCTTGATTTCCCATTGTAGTGCCATCTGCATAATTTTATTTTAAAATACTGATTGATTTAATAATTGATTCTAATTCGTGCATCAGATCACGCTCTTCTTTAGATGGAGAATAACAGAATCCTTCTAGAACCAAAATTCTGTCGTGTTGTTCATCCACAATTGCATAATTGATGAACGGGCCTGACATAAATTCATTTTTTAGCTCCCAAGTTCCCTTAGTTTCATAGGTTTCTTTACCATCTAATTTAATTTTGAAAAGATAGGGCGCATAGCCTTCTTCGGTAATCATTTTCGTCTCGGATTCTGTTCCGCGAATATACAAATCCCCAATGGAATCACGCATTTTAATGATACTAGCAATGCTATTCGAGTCTTTTTTAATGGAACTTATTGGAACTTGATAAATTAAAATACTGGTATTGCCACTAACAATTTCTTTTTTGAGCCAAATAAATTTATTTTTTTGGAGCACGTACAAATAACCGGAAGGAACATCCAGAGAAATATTGAATGCATTAGTAATTCTTTGAGTATTTATTAGCGATTGACTACTAATCCTTTGGTTTTCGGCGATTTCAGTATCCTTTATGATTTGGATTATTTTGGGTGTGTGTTTTTCAATGATTTCCAAAATATCGGCGTTTGTTTTTCCTGAAATATGAAATACGTTTTGGGGTGATGCATATTGGTTTTTCTTGATTTCGAATTTATTTTTGTCGTCCTTTTTTACAACGATAATCGTTCTGCTGTCAGTCATAAATCCTTCCATAAGTTTGACTGGATATTGATTTATGGTAAACAAAGGTTCCTCTTGTGGCAATCCAATCACTGGTGATGCAAACTTGTTTCGAATGCTGTCGCCAATTTCTCCGTTCCATAATTGGTCGTCAATAATTACCGAAATAGTATTGATTTTTCCTGTTGCTTTTCGGGGCAAATTATCACTTTTCTTATTACAAGAAAAAAAGAGGAAGGCAAATAGAAGAAATAAAAAATGGGTTTTATTCATTATGAAATTAATTATGAAATAAAACCCAAATTTATAGAAGATTATTGTCTTATCCGTTAATTTTTAGCTTCATTCCCGGTTTAAGGTCTTCACCGCTTATGTCATTCCATTTTTTAATATCTGAAATGGTTACCCCTGGATATTTTTTGGCAATACTGTATAAGGAATCGCCTTTTTTAACATAATAATTGATGGTGTTGCTTTTTGAAGCTGAAGCTAAATTATCTCTTTTTCTGAATGTTGCTGCGACAGATTTACTTTCAATTGCCACTTCACTTTTGGCAACAATTAAACTACTTCCCAAAGCAATTTTATTTTCTTGAAGATTATTCCATTGTTTCAAATCGTCAACAGAACTACCAAATTTTTTGGCAATATTTCCAAGATTGTCTCCTTTTTTAACAACATATTCAACATTTTCAGTTTTAGTGGTTGCAGCCATATTTTCATTAGAATTCACATCGGTTTTTGCAACTTGCAACGATTCACCAAGCTGAATATTAATGCTCGAAAGATGATTCCATTCTTTAATTTCTTCAACGGTAACATTATATTTTTTGGCAATATTCCCAAGATTATCTCCTTTTTGAACTACATAATTAGCAGCAACATTAGATGATAAAGTATCAGTTCTTATGGGTTTTTTCGTTTTGTCTTCTTTATTTGCTTTGGTTTCTGAAACGGCTAACTGTTGATTGTCCGCTTTAATTTCTGAAGGAATTCTATCCGTTTTTGGTTCATTTCTAACGGTTTTAACAACACTTTCATTGGTAATGATTTTCAGGCTTTTGCCCCGAGCTACTGTATTGCCTTTTATTCTGTTCCACTTTTTCAAATCAGAAATGCTAATATTATATTTATCAGCTATTTCACCCAGATTATCTCCACGTCTTACGATGTAATATTTTGTTTTGGGAAGTGTAATTCGTTGAATTGAGTAATTCATTGTATCGTTCAGCACAATTTCTTTTGTAACCTGAAATGGTCTTTCACGAAAGTCTAATTCACGTTGAACATAAGCATAAATTTTGTCTTCGTTTGATGCAAAAACGGATATTTTTTCCTTTGGCAATCTTAAAAAATGGGCTTGATCTTGATAAAACGGAATCACATTCAGTTTATATGACGGGTTCAAAAGTTGCAATTGCGTCACAGGAACATCGAGCAAGTCTGAAATTTGCTTGAACGACATTTGTTTTTTAATCATTATGGTGTCAGTGGCAAATTGTTTTACCAAGGCTCTGTCCGCTATAATTCCGTGTTCTTTGTGGTATTCGTAAATATACATCGTGGCCAGAAAAGCGGGAACATATCCTTGAGTTTCTTTTGGCAAATTTTTTCTGATGTTCCAATAATTTTGCTGTCCGCCAGAACGTCGAATCGCTTTAGTAACATTTCCAGGACCCGAATTATAGGATGCCAAAACCAAATCCCAATCGCCAAAAATTGCATACATATTAGTCATATATTGTGCAGCGGCTTCGCTTGATTTCAAGGGATCGCTTCGTTCATCAACATAGGAATCGATCTTTAGATTATAGAGTTTTCCCGTTTGATACATAAACTGCCAAAGTCCGGTAGCGCCCATTTTTGAAACTGCTTTGGGGTTCAAAGCTGATTCTACAACCGCCAAGTATTTTATCTCCAAAGGCACATTTTGTTTGGCCAAAGCCTCTTCAAACAATGGAAAATAATATTCCGAAATAGCCATTAATCTTCCAAAAGATTTTTTCCTGTTCTTAAGAAATGACTTGATGATGTTTTCCAGACCTTGGTTGTATTCAATATTGAACGGAGATTTTGCATCCATTGCCGCCAGTCTTTCCTTCAACAACTCTGTTGGCAATTCAAAATCAACTTTTTCGTCAATATTGATGTTTTTTATATCATCAGAAATATCATTATATATATCTAAATTAGCTAATTCCTTAAGCCACAAACTGTCCACGCAAGAAGCCATTTTGTCTTTTACGAAAGTTTTTTTGATAGAATCTAAATAGGAATTTTTTATTTCAGTTTTTGCAAATCCTTTGTTTTCAACAATTTTTTGCGAAAACATAGAAATTGACAATAATAGAAAAAACGATAGGGCTGTGTTTTTTATATTCATAATTTTTTAATCAACAGACTATATTTCAAACGATTAAAACCTAATCGTCTTTTGCAAACATAATACGTTGAAACTAAAAATTTCAGTAAATATTGTTAAAAATGCGTTTTTTAGTCCAAAATAGCCGCGATTCCGGGTAAAATCTTACCTTCTAGCATTTCTAGCATTGCTCCTCCACCGGTTGAAACATAACTCACTTTGTCTTCAAAACCAAATTGTTTTACTGCTGCAACAGAATCTCCTCCACCTACAAGTGAGAATGCTCCGTTTTCGGTTGCTTCTGCAATAAAGTTCCCTAATTCAATGGTTCCGTTAGCGAATTTATCCATTTCGAAAACACCTAAAGGTCCGTTCCAAAGTATGGTTTTTGATTCTAAAATTACTTTTTTGAAGTTCTCCAAAGATTTTGGTCCGGCATCAAGTCCTTGCCAACCATCAGGAATTTTTCGAACATCAACAACCTGAGTATCGGCGTCTTTTGAAAAAGCGTTCGCAGCAATAACATCAACAGGAATGTGAATTTGTACTCCTTTTTCTCTAGCTAAACGCAGAATTTCCAATGCCAATTCTTGTTTGTCATCTTCACAAATAGAATCTCCTATTTTCCCACCCAAAGCTTTCACGAAAGTAAAAGTCATTCCACCACCTATAATCATATGGTCAACTTTGTCCAGAATATTTTCGATAACCGTAATTTTAGAAGACACTTTTGAACCTCCAAGAACAGCTGTTACTGGTTTTTGAGAATCTTTCAAAACTTTGTTTAAACTTTCGATTTCTTTTGCCAATAATAATCCAAAACATTTGTCTTTTGGAAAAAACTGTGCAATTATTGTAGTTGATGCGTGTGCTCTGTGTGCAGTTCCAAAAGCATCGTTTACATAAATATCTCCAAGAGAAGCCAGTTTTTTTGCAAAATCAACATCTCCAGCTTCTTCTTCAGCATAAAAACGTAAATTTTCCAATAATAAAATTTGACCTGGTTGTATATTGTTTACGGCTTTCTCGGCTTCAGCTCCAATGCAATCTGGCGAAAAATAAACGGTTTGCCCAAGAATTTCCGAAGCTTTTTTTACAATATGTCCTAATGAATATTTTCTATCAATACCTTTTGGTCTTCCAAGATGTGACATCAAAATCACACTTCCTCCATCGGCAAGAATTTTGTCGATTGTTGGTTTTGCCGCTTCGATTCGAGTGGCATCGGTTACATTAAAATTTTCGTCTAAAGGCACGTTAAAATCAACTCGGATTAAGGCTTTTTTATTTTTGAAATCGAAATCGTTTATGGTTTTCATTGGATATGTTTTTTAGTTTTTTTGAAAGAAAAACAAATATAGAACTTTTAAGGAATTTAAAAATAAGAATAGCTTGAAAATTATAGCAATCTGGTAACGAAAACGATGTAATTTAATAATTAAATGCGTATTTTGGTTTTTTACATCTACTAAAAATTAGTTTTATGAATAATTTTAGAATCTATATTTCTCAAACTTTATAACTGAAATTGCGAAAATAGTGCATTTTCTGCTATATTTGCCCTATGCAGTTTTCAGATATTTTAGGGCAGGATCACATCAAAAATCACTTGACACGAAGTGCCGATTTGGGCAGAATTCCTCACGCACAATTATTTGTCGGACCCGAGGGAAGTGGTACTTTACCAATGGCGATTGCTTATGCGCAATACATTTTATGCGGCAATCAAAACGGAGAAAATTTTGGTGCCAATGAAAGTTGCAATCTTAAATTCCAAAAAATTTCACATCCAGATTTACATTTTGTTTATCCAACGGTAAGCACCGAAGATGTAAAAACAAAACCGAAAAGCATAGATTTCATTGCAGATTGGAGACAATTTATTAGCCAAAATCCCTACGGAGGTTTGTTCGATTGGTATTCAATTTTGGGTGTTCAAAACAAACAAGGAGAAATTCGGGTTGATGATGCACAGGAAATTTTAAAATCATTGGCTTTAAAATCCTACGAAGGCGGATATAAAATTATGATCGTTTGGATGGCCGATAAAATGAATATTGCTGCTTCCAATAAATTGCTAAAATTACTCGAAGAACCACCAGAAAAAACAGTTTTTATTCTGATTTCCGAAAACGAGGAAGATATTATTCAAACGATTCGTTCTCGTTGCCAAGTTTTGCATTTTAATGGATTGAGCGAACACGTAATTTCTGAAGCGCTGGTTTCTCGTGAACAAATAGAACCAAAACTAGCCACAAAAATCGCGCATCAGGCACAAGGAAATTACAACAAAGCCTTACATTTATTAAAAGATAACAGCGAAGAATTTCCATTCGAACAGTGGTTTGTTGTTTGGGTTCGTGCGGCTTTTAAAGCCAAAGGAAATCCTGCCATTATTGCGGATTTAATTCATTGGAGCGAACAAATTGCAGCTTTGGGAAGAGAAACCCAAAAGAAGTTTCTGCAATATTGCATTGATATTTTTCGTCAGGCGTTGCTGCATAATTATGAAACGCCAAGTTTAGTTTATTTTGAACCCGCTGTCGAAAATTTTACAATTGCAAAATTTGCGCCTTTTGTAAACGGCAACAACATTCACGAAATATTTCAGGAATTGTCCGATGCGATTTACCACATCGAGCGCAACGGAAATGCTAAAATTATCCTGACCGATTTATCCATAAAACTCACTCGTTTAATACATAAAAAATAAGCTTATGAACAACGCTGCCTCCATTTTGCTTTTGGCTTTTTTGGCCATCACTTTTATACAATCTGGTTATGACAAACTATTTTATTGGAAAGACAACCTCGATTGGTTAAAAGAACATTTTGCCAAAACCCAATTGAAAAATCTGGTTCATTTAGCCTTGCTGAATATCTTGGTTTTAGAATTAATTTCAGGTGTTTTGTGCGTGGTTGGCGGCATTGAATTATTCGTTAGCAATGGAAGAACCTTTGGTTTGTATGGTGCCGTTTTTTCGAGTATCACTTTGTTAATGTTGCTTTTTGGACAACGATTGGCCAAAGATTATGACGGTGCAAGAACCATTGTCATTTACTTTATTCCAGCTGTGATGACTGTTTTATTATTGAGTTAATAACTAATTTAGTTTTAAAAAGGTTTACCACACACGAGCGATAGCGAACTGACGAAGTAAAAGACGCAAAGTAATATTTTTTGATGGTTTTTAAAAGTTCGCAAAGGTGAAAATCTTCGATTTTCTATAACAGAAACAGAAACTTTTAAAAGTAAATACCTCCTTTAAAATCGAAAATTTTCATCTTAGCATTCTTAAATATTTAAAAACTAAATGAGAAAACTTTGCTGCCTTTGCGGTAAAATTTTTCAAATTGAAAAACAACATAAAAAATGACTTCAAAACATCCTTCTGAATCTTTGACCGTATTGACTGATTTGGTTTTGCCAAGCGAAACAAATCCGTTGAACAACCTTTTTGGTGGCGAATTATTGGCTCGAATGGATCGTGCCGCCAGCATTGCAGCCGGAAGACATTCTCGCAGAATTGCTGTAACGGCATCGGTAAATCACGTGGCTTTCAACAAAGCAATTCCGCTGGGAAGTGTGGTCATCGTGGAGGCGAAAGTGTCCAGAGCCTTCAAAACCTCGATGGAAATATACATCGACGTTTGGGTCGAAGACCGAAAATCCGGAATTAGGACTAAAGCCAACGAGGCCATTTACACTTTTGTGGCCGTCGACGAAATGGGAAAACCTGTTGAAGTACCGCACATTATTCCCGAAACCGAACTCGAAATACAGCGTTATGACGCCGCCTTGAGAAGAAAACAATTGAGCTTGGTCTTGGCCGGAAAAATGAATCCTCACGATGCTACGGAATTGAAGGCGTTGTTTGTTTAAACTCAATGTTTGTTGAACAAAGTACAACAAACATTATCGGATTTTGATAATTTTCTTAGAGCAATTTAGAAGTTGTATACAAGACAAATCATAAAACCACCTAAAAATGATTAGCAAATTCTTTGTTAATTGGCATTTTTTATTTTATTTTTGACAAAAATGTCAAGACAAAAACGTCAAGAAGATGAAAGAAACTATTGGAGAATATATTCATAAATTGAGGTTGGAAAATAATCTTACCTTAACAAAACTTGCTGCTTCATTAGATATTGACCAATCAACATTATCTAAAATTGAAAATGGTAAAAGAAATGTTAACGAGGAACTATTGCCAAAAATTTCTTGTGTATTTAACCTTGATATAAAATTTCTTGAAAAAGAATATTTTAGTGAAAAAATTGCTGAATTAATATATAAAGAAGAAGACACTAAAAGTTTATTCCTCTTAGCAGAAGAGAAAGCCAAATATTTTAGAGCCCGAAAAACAACTCAAGGAACTATTAAATTTTAAAAGATGACTGGAACTTCTTTATTCTCAAGTGCCGGTATATCAGAAACTTATCTAGAAGATATTGGGTTGAATATTACTGTAGCAAATGAATTGTTATTTGAAAGAGCTAATCTATATCAAGCTATTTACCCAAAATCAAATATGATTGCAGGAAATATTTTAGATGATACAATTTTTAAATCCATATTGGATAATAGTTCAGATAATCTCGATTTTTTATTAGCTTCTCCACCTTGTCAGGGTATGAGTGTTGCTGGAAAAAACAGGAATGTTCAACAAATGCTAAATGATGAACGTAATTATTTGGTTTTTAGAATTATAGATTTTATCAAAATAAAATCTCCAAAGTTTGTTTTAATAGAAAATGTACCTACTTTTTTTAAAATAGAGCTTCCTTTTCAAAATCAACAGTTAAAAATAATAGATATTTTATCAATTTTGTTTAAAGATGAATACAATATAGAAGCAGAAGTATATGATGCTTCGAATTTTGGTGTTGCACAAAAAAGAACTAGGGCAATAATTAAATTATACAAGAAAGGTCTAAAATGGGGTTCTCCTATTCATTCAGAAAATATATCCGTTGAGCAAGCTATTGGTAATTTGCCAAGTATTGAGGCTGGAGAAAAATCTAAAATAAAATGGCACTTTGCACGTAAACATTCTAAAAATCATATAGAGTGGATGAAAAATACACCTACAGGCAAAACAGCTTTTGAAAACGAAATTTTTTATCCGCAAAAACCAAATGGGGAAAAGATAAAAAGTTACGACACAACTTATAGAAGAATTAAATGGGATGAACCAGCTCCAACAATAACAATGCGAAATGATGCTATAAGTTCACAATTAAATGTACATCCTGGAAGACTCAAAAAAGATGGAACTTATTCTGACGCAAGAGTTTTAACACCATTGGAATTAATGTTGTTATCCTCACTCCCTAAAGATTGGAATATTCCAAATGACACTTCTGAATTATTAATTAGAAAATGTATTGGGGAATGTATTCCTCCCTTATTAATTAAAAAAATTGTTGAACAAATAGACAATTAATATGACATTAAGAATAGAAAACAAAAAATGGATATTGTATCGTCATATTAATGATTTTAAATTATTGTGTTCAGTTGCAGAATTTTTAAAATCTTTTTCAAAGACAACAATTACAAAAGAAGAGAAAACAAAGTTAAATCTTAAGCTTAAAGAAGTTGGGCTTTATAAAGAACGAAATTCTGAATTTCCATTAGATGCGATTAATCATAAAATCAATCAGTTATCATACTATATGTTTGGTTATCAAGCAAAAGTTGATGGAGAAGATAGGTTTTTATTTAGTCCATTAGGAAATCTATTTTTGAAACACATTGATAGCAAGGTAAATTCTGCAAAAATATTTATGACGATGCTCTGGGCTGTTCAATTTCAACATCCTCATAGTGGCACAAATAGTGAATTTCAGCTTTTCCCATTTAGGCTAATATTTAGACTTTTGTTAGATAAAAGACTTTCTTATAAACTTTATGCATATGAAGTTGCATACACTATTGTTTTTATAAATAAAGTTTCTCCAAAAATCTACGAAAACTTGGTAATTGAATTATTGAAAAACAGAAAATTATCAGATAAAGAGCTAGAGACTAAATTCAAAAGCGATAGACACGCTTATGTAAATTCAGCCTATGAATGGGATTATTATGTTAGTACATTATTTAATGGAGCAGGTGTTTTAGACAAAAAAATTGGGAATATTATTTGTAAATTACAGCACGGAAAAGGTAAAACTTTTAGAAAAGTTACCAGAAATGAAGTTAGCATTTCAAAAAATGTTTTAGATCTAGTTATTAAACTTGAAAAAGAAAACACAATTTTAGAAAAACCTTTGATTTTAAATGATCCTGAAAGGTTAAAAATTGATATAACAAAAGAAATTTATAGTTTTTATCCTCGTTTCCTTTTAGAAGATATTGGCGAAATAATAAATGACAAAAAATTAGAATTACTAAACCTACCAAAATTAATAGAACAATGTTCTAATAATAATGATGGTTCGGAAGCATACTTATTTGAAGATGCTTTAGTTGCTGGTTTTAATATGTTTTATAATATTGAAGCTGAAAAAATTGGAGGTGCAGGAAACACCGATGTTGAATGTTTATATTTAACACAGAAAAAGAAATTTGCGGTAGATGCAAAATCAACTAAAAACAAACTGTCAGGAATAAATTCAGGACGTTTAGATGGACATCGCGAAAAAATTGGCGGTATATATACAATCGTCATAACTCCAAGATATGTTCCTGCAGTATTACAAGACATAAAAACAAGTCCAATTGTTATAATTAGAGCTAGTACATTTTCTGAATACTTATACAATTGTATTGAAAATGATATTAGAGAAATTGATTATCAAGATTTTGATAATATTATTGTAAACAATTTAGGTAAGGACATTAGCAAAAATATTTCTGATTTAACAATTGCAAGATTTGCAACTAAAAATTAATACATACTATGATTACAGTCACAAGAGAAAATAATATGGCATTAATGTCTAGATATCCAGACAATTATTTTGAATTAGCAATTGTTGATCCTCCTTACGGTATTTTGAATAAAACGAAAAGAGGTGGAGACCATAAATTTAATATGGAAGAATATAGTCAGTGGGATGTAAAACCTAATGACGAATATTTTAATGAGTTATTTAGAGTATCCAAAAATCAAATTATTTGGGGTGGAAATTATTTTAGTCAAATTTGGTTAAGAAGTGAGTATAATAAAGGTTTTATTATTTGGGACAAAAATCAACCTGAAAGTTTAAATAATTTTTCGATGGCGGAAATGGCTTGGTCATCTTTAGATAAACCATCTAAAATTTTCAGATATAGTGTTAGAAAAAACAGGAATAAAATTCATCCAACTCAAAAACCAATTGAGCTTTATGAATGGCTTTTAAAAATGTATGCTAAAAAAGGTGATAAAATATTAGATACTCATTTAGGAAGTGGAACTATTGCTATTGCTTGCTATAACGCAGGTTTAAGCTTAACTGCTTGTGAAATTAGTGAATCATATTTTTTAAAATCATTAGAAAAAATAAGTGAATCTATTCCAGAAAACTTAGTGCAAAAAAATTTAGAAGACGCTTATTCAATTCTTTTCCCAAATCAAATACATTCAGAGAATGAAAAACACGATGAATATAAAGAACAAATTTACCAACTAATGTTATTTAACGAAAGTAAAGCCAAATTTAATTTAACAAAAGTAAAACCAAAAGAAATCAAGTCAGTAAAAGCAGTTTAACAAGGTTTTATTTTTGAATTTAATCGATATTATTTGAAATCTCATCTAGCAAAAGTTTAAGTTTTTAAACCATGAAAACGACAAATCAATAAAACTATAATTCAAAAAACACCCTCAAATTTCCATAAAACACTCCCCTTGCTTCTTCCAAAAAAAGAAGTATTTTTACAAAAAGAGAAACACAAAAAATAAATGAAAGAAAAGATAAAAGACACGATGAGTTCAGAGAAAGAAGCCAAATTAAAAGCACTACAACTAACCCTTGACAAACTGGATAAAACCTACGGAAAAGGCACCGTGATGAAAATGGGAGACAAAGCCGTCGAAGAAGTAGAAACTATTTCGTCTGGATCTTTGGGTATCGATTTAGCCTTGGGAGTTGGCGGTTATCCAAGAGGAAGAGTGATTGAAATATACGGTCCAGAATCTTCAGGAAAAACAACCTTGACTTTGCACGCTATTGCCGAAGCTCAAAAAGCCGGAGGAATCGCAGCTTTTATAGATGCAGAACACGCTTTCGATAGAAATTATGCCGAAAAATTAGGCGTTGACATCGAAAACTTAATCATATCGCAACCTGACAATGGGGAACAAGCATTAGAAATTGCCGAGAATTTAATTCGTTCTGGCGCCATTGATATTGTCGTGATTGACTCGGTTGCCGCTTTGACTCCAAAAAGTGAAATCGAAGGCGAAATGGGTGATTCTAAAATGGGTCTTCATGCTCGTTTGATGTCCCAGGCATTGAGAAAATTGACCGGAACGATCAGCAAAACCAATTGTACGGTTTTCTTCATCAACCAGTTGAGAGAGAAAATTGGCGTAATGTTCGGAAATCCAGAAACCACAACGGGTGGAAATGCATTGAAGTTTTATGCTTCGGTTCGTTTGGATATTCGTCGTTCAACACAAATAAAAGATGGTGATAACGTACTTGGAAACAGAACCAAAGTGAAAGTCGTGAAAAACAAAGTGGCTCCGCCATTTAAAGTTGCCGAATTTGATATTATGTACGGCGAAGGAATTTCAAAAACAGGAGAAATCTTAGATTTAGCCGTTGAATTTGAAATTATCAAAAAAGCGGGTTCTTGGTTTAGTTATGGTGAAACCAAATTAGGACAAGGTCGAGATGCGGTGAAAGCTTTAATCAAAGACAATCCGGAATTAGCCGATGAATTAGAAGTCAAAATTAAGGCTAAGATTAAAGAAAATAATGCTTAAAATTAGAAAAGAGTCTCCAATGTGAGGCTCTTTTTTTTACTGTCATTGCGAGGAACGAAGCAATCTCATTGTTTCTCTGGTTATGTGATTTATCCTTCGTCGAAATGACAAGTTACTTAATTGTTTTCTTCTGAAACTCTAATAATTGTTCGTGAATTTCTTTCCAAGCTTGATCTTTAATGCTATTCTTGTCAGCCATTGTTTTTCCTTTTGTTTCAATAAATGGAAGAATTTTTACGCGTAAAAGTCCTGGGCTTCCACTAAAAATGGTATAGGAATATCGCTTTTTATTATCTCCAAAAGCAATGGGAACAATCGGTAATTGATAGTCAATCGCCAAGCGGAAAGCTCCGTCTTTAAAATGGTCTAAAACTATGGATTCATCATTGGGAACACCACCTTCGGGAAAAATACAAATACTAAGTCCTTGATTGATTCTTTTTTGGGCTCTTTCAAAAACTCCGTGTTTGCTTCTGGAATTTGTTCTGTCGACTAAAATACAGGTTCGTTTATAGAAAAAACCAAACAATGGAATTTTTGACAGCTCTTTTTTTCCCACAAAAACAAATGGTTTTTTTACCGAGACAAGCATCAGCATAATGTCGACCATCGAAGTGTGATTGGCAACAAACATATAACTTTTATGGGACTCGAGTTCTTGATCTTTTTCGGTTTTATAATAAAATCCCATTCCAAAAAGAATGACTTTCGACCAAATCCTCGCCATTTTAAAAAAATAAGGATAGCCGCTATCGGTCAAAATGGACAATACCAGAAAAGGAAACATCACAAGAATGGGAATGGTCATTAAAACATAAAACCAGACACGCCAAACAGCCCAAAAAATAATTTTTATTCCTCTCATAGCGTCAAAAGTAAGTAAAAGTGTGTAAGTTTGAATATGTCTAACCGCAAAGTGCACAAAATTTTTCGCAAAGTATAAAAGAAAAGATGACTGAAAATGAAATTTCCAAAATTATTATAGGTCTAGCAATTGAAGTTCATAGAGGTCTTGGCCCAGGTTTATTGGAAAATGCGTATAAAGAATGTTTGTTTTATAAAATAAATCAATTTGGACTTTTTGTTGAAAAAGAAAAAGTTTTGCCAATAATCTTTGAAGAGGTAAAATTAGATTGCGGTTATCGAGTTGATTTATTGGTAGAAAACAAATTTATAATTGAACTTAAAAGTGTAGAGTCATTGTGCGAAATTCACTTAGCTCAAACTCTAACGTATTTAAAACTTGGAAACTATAAACTCGGACTATTAATAAACTTTAACGAAGTTCTACTAAAAAATGGCATTAGAAGAGTAGTCAATAATTTATAACATTTGAAAACTTTTTTAAAAAACTCTAAATCTTTGAGAACTTTACGAAAAACTTTGCAACCTTTGTGGTAGAAAAATTAAAACTTTGCAATCTTTGCGAAAATCTTTGCGAACTTTGTGGTTAAGAAATAAACATAATGGCAAAAATACTCACTGGCGTTCAAAGTACAGGAACACCACATTTAGGAAACTTACTTGGCGCAATCATTCCCGCAATTGAATTATCAAATAATCCAGCAAATGAATCCTTTCTTTTCATTGCCGATTTGCATTCGATAACCCAAATAAAAGACGGAAAAACATTAAGAGAAAATACGTATAGCACAGCAGCAGCTTGGCTTGCTTGTGGTTTGAATGTAGATAAAGTGGTTTTTTATCGTCAGTCTGATGTACCACAAACTGCGGAATTGTCTTGGTATTTGAGTTGTTTTTTTCCGTTCCAAAGGTTGACTTTGGCACATTCTTTCAAAGACAAAGCCGATAGACTGGAAGATGTAAATGCCGGGTTATTTTCGTATCCAATGTTGATGGCTGCTGATATTTTGTTGTATGATGCGGAGTTTGTTCCCGTTGGAAAAGACCAGTTGCAACACGTAGAAATTACACGCGATGTGGCTTCCCGTTTCAATCACCAAATGGGAGAAACCTTTGTAATTCCTGAAGCCATAATCCAAAAAGACAGTATGTTAATTCCTGGTACTAATGGTGGAAAAATGAGTAAATCAGCCAATAATATTATCAATATTTTCTTGGATGATAAAACCTTGCGTAAACAAGTAATGAGCATCGAAACCGATAGCACTCCGCTCGAAGCTCCAAAAAATCCGGATACTTGTAATGCTTTTGCTATTTATTCCTTATTGGCAACATCAGAACAAATCGCCGCAATGAGAGCCAATTATTTAGGCGGAAATTACGGTTACGGTCACTCCAAACAAGCTTTGTTTGAACTGATTGTCGAAAGATTCAAAACCGAAAGAGAGAAATACAATTACTTTATGAATAACCTTAGTGAAGTGGATTCTTTATTAAAAACCGGCGCCGAAAAAGCAGGAATTGTTGCTAATGGAGTTTTAGGAAGAGTGAGATCGAAATTGGGGTTTGAGTAAACGAAGATAGCCACAGATTCACGGATAAAAAATGATTTGTAATCTGTGAATCTGCTTTTCTAAATCGCCTCAAACAATTTCCCAGGCAACGGTCGAATTACTCCTTTGAGTTCCATATTCAGGAGCATTCCCGAGATTTTATAAATAGGGAAATCACATCGCAAGGCAATTATATCCATCAATTCTTTTCCGTTTTTTAGAAGGTAATCGTATACTTTTTGTTCGTCATTCTCGAGAGTGACAAACAATTGCTTTTGTATAGGTTTAGTTTTACTGTCGATGTCCCAATTCAAGATATAAATTAAATCCGCAGCACTTGTTAGCAGATTTGCTTTTTGGGTTTTAATCAAATTATTGCAACCTTGACTGTATTTATCCGTTATTCTTCCTGGAACAGCAAAAACATCGCGGTTGTAATCATTTGCAATATTTGCAGTGATTAATGAACCGCCTCTATCGGCAGATTCGATGACAATTGTGGCTTCAGAAATTCCTGCCACAATGCGGTTTCTGCGAACAAAATTCTCTTTTTCAGGATTGGACGAACTCCAAAATTCGGTCATAAAACCGCCGTTTTGTTCCACTTTGGCAACGTATTTCTTGTGGGTTTTGGGATAAATTTGGTTCAACCCGTGAGCCACAACGCCTATAGTTTGCAGGTCGTGTTCTATAGCTAATTGGTGTGCAAAAATATCAACTCCATAAGCAAAACCACTCACAATTACAGGATCAAGCGGCGCCAAATCTTCAATCAGTTTTCGGCAGAACTCCATTCCGTAAGACGTGATTTGCCGGGTTCCTACAATGCTGATTATTTTTTTGTTTTTCAAGTCAATATTCCCTGATGTAAACAACAAAACTGGTCCGTCGATGCAATGTTTCAAACGATCGGGGTAATTTTCGTTCTGGAAATAAGAAATGTTGATTTCGTTTGATTTTATAAACTGAAGTTCTTGTTCGGCTTTTTCGAAAACGGTTTTACTTTTTAAATTTTGGATTAAAATGGAACCAATTCCATCAATGGCAGCGATTTGGGAAGTTTTTGTCTTGAAAACTGCTTCTGCACTTCCGCAATGATTTATTAATTTTTTGGCCATAATATCGCCCACACCTTCTACTTGTTGCAATGCCAATAAATGAAATAAATCTTGGTCTGTCATACTAATTATTTGAGGTTGAAATGTATAAAAATTTATGCGGATTGTTAATAAAAATTGTGAATAAAATTTTGATAACTATTCTCAATGTATAACTTTGTGTCTATGAACATCGAACCATACATCGCACAACTTTTATACCGTTACCAGTGTGTAACCGTTCCGGGTTTCGGAGCTTTTTTGACCGAAATTCAATCAGCTCAATTAATTGAAAGTTCCAATTCTTTTTTTCCTCCAAAGAAAATGATTTCTTTTAATGCTTATCTAAAAAATAACGATGGACTATTGGCCAATCATATTGCCCAAACCGAAAAAACATCCTACGAATATGCCATAAGCGCCATTCAATACCAAGTTTTCAATTGGAAAAAAGCGCTTCAAGAAAACGGATTGTTTTCCATCAAAAATGTGGGGAATTTTTCGCTTAACGCCGATAAAAATTTGATTTTTACGCCTTATGACCAAACCAATTATTTGACTAATTCTTTTGGTTTAAGTGCTTTCGTTTCGCCAATGGTAAAAAGAGAACTTTTCGAACAAAAAATCGAAGCTCTTGAGGAAAATATCGAGGAAAGTGAAATAATTTCTTTAATTCCAGAAAGAAGAAGAGCTAATGTTTATTTGAAATATGCCGCTATTTTTGTTTTGGGATTGGGTATTACAGGAGCTATTGGTTATCCAATTTATCAACAACAAATCGCTAATGAAACAATTATTGTGCAACAATCCGTTCAAAAACAAGTTCAACATAAAATTCAAGAAGCCACTTTCTTTATCGAAAACCCTATTCCGGCAGTAACACTTA
The DNA here is from genome assembly GCF_015277675.1 of Flavobacterium soyangense. GTDB lineage: Bacteria > Bacteroidota > Bacteroidia > Flavobacteriales > Flavobacteriaceae > Flavobacterium > Flavobacterium soyangense. Next base: position 108,979 of record NZ_JADHEC010000002.1, on the reverse strand, counting down.
CTGTAAAAGAATCAAAAATGTCCTACCACATTATGGCAGGGGCATTTAGAGACGAAAGAAATGCCCAAAAAGCATTTGAAAAACTATCTGAACAAGGATATAAAGCGAGAAGAATTCCACAGAATAAATATGGATTATTTCCGGTTCTTTACGGAAGTTACGCCACTTTCCCAGAAGCCGAAAAAGCTAAACAGGAAATTCGAAAAACCGACAATCCAGATGCTTGGATTCTGGTTGAATCACTATAAATTTAAAAAATCTATTCTAATTGAATAGATTTTTTTTTGTTTTCTAATTCAAACTCGCCTTGAACATTCTTAACTCTTCCCAAGTGAATTTATCTCCATATTTTTCTTTTAAAGGGGAAATAGATTCCTCTTTGTAGCCATAAAAAGCCTCGGTCAATTCCTGGATTTTATCTTCGGGCAAAACGTCGCTAATGCGTATGGTTTTGGAAATAATCAACTTGGTTAAATGCCCTAGAATAGTTTCTTCGGTAAACTTTCTAATAGCTGCAATTTCTTTAATCGAATTCTTTTCGAGCCACAATTCATAGGTTTCCTGAACTGTAGATTTTTTGGGTTCTTTTGTTTCTTTTTTCTTTTTGGTGTAGCGTTCCACATCGGCTTCGTCTTCAATTAAGGTAACATTGAGTTCCTTGAATTGATTTTGAATGACTTCGGTTTTGTGGCTAATGTATTTTTTAATTATGTCTGAAGTTAATTTTTCCTTCGAAATGGTTTCTCCTGCCACTACGGTTTCAATCAATAATTTGGCTTTCATCAATCGCAAAACAGCCTTGGTTTGCAGTTCTTCCAACACCATTAATTCGTCATAAAAAGATTTGGCTTTCTTCAAGCGTTTAATTTCTTCCACTTTCCAAAGAATTTCAAAAACCAGGTCATCCATCGGTTTGATAAAATAATTATAAGCCGCTTGGAATCGTTCGGAAACGTGATTCAAATCGACCGTTTCAGTATTGAAAATTTTATTCAATTGCAGAATAAATTTTTGGGATGGATCCGAAAGCCTGTCGATGGCTTCCAATTGATTTGCTGCCCAAACTGCGTGTTTCGATTTGGTCGACATCTCGGAATTATCTGAATAACTGAACTTGTGATTGCGCCATTCTTGTGCCAATTCAGCCCAATCGAAACTGTTTATCAAATAGTTGTGGATGAAATTTTTGGTTTCAAAATGTAAAGAATTTTTCAATAATTCTTCCGAAGCTTTGTTCAATGAATAATCCATCACGTCCTGATCGTTCGAAATGCCATTCATCCGAAGCGGAGAAAGCAAAATTAAGCCATTTAATGAGCGCAAACGCGATAAAGCCACGTAGGCTTGTCCGGGAAGAAAAACTTGCGAAACATCGAGCGCAGCCTTGTCAAACGTCAATCCTTGACTCTTGTGAACCGTGATTGCCCAAGCGAGTTTTATAGGATAATGAACAAAAGTTCCTAACACTTCTTCCTCAATTTCCTTGGTCAAATCATCGACTTTGTAACGAATATTTTCCCATTCATATCTTTCGACTTCGATGGTGGTATTTTCATCGGGAAAATGAACGAGAATCTCCTCTTTCGAAAGTGATTTTACAATCCCCATTTTGCCGTTGAAATATTTTTTTTCAAAGGACAAATCATTTTTAACGAACATTACCTGTGCTCCTACTTTCAACTCTAATTCTTCGTCAACAGGAAAAATTTTTTCTGGAAAATCGCCCACAATTGATGGTTTGTAAACAACCAACTTTCCTTCCAAATCTTGCAAGGCTTGCGCATTCATTGCATCGGCTTTGGCATTATGCGTTGTCAAAGTGATGTAGCCTTTATTGGCTTTCAAATCGAAATTTGGATTTACGTATTGATTCAAATTTTGAATATCTTCCGAAGAAATTTGGTTGTTTCTGAGATTGTTCAAAATCGAAATAAAAACATCATCCGTTTGACGAAAAATTTTGGACAATTCGATATATAATGGCGGGTTTTGCTGAATAACGTGCGAATGAAAAAAGAATTTCCCTTTATAATACGTTTTCAAAGTGCGCCATTCTTCATCTCGAATTACAGGTGGTAACTGCAATAAATCTCCTATGTATAAAACTTGAACTCCACCAAAAGGACTGCTTTTTTTTCGGACGGTTTGCATCATAAAATCCATTGCATCCAATAAATCAGCGCGAAGCATACTCACTTCGTCAATAATCAGCAATTCCATATTTCGAATAACCGATTTTTTTAAACCGCTCATTTTAAAATGTCTGCGCAAAGTAGCTTTAGTTTCAAACTTTGTATTTTCCGAAAACTGAGGCGATGAATTATCGGGAATAAATCCCCCAAAAGGCAACTGAAACATTGAGTGAATGGTAACTCCGCCGGCATTTAAAGCGGCAATTCCTGTTGGAGCAACTACAACCGTATTTTTGTGCGTGGTTTGAATAATTTCACGCAAAAGGGTCGTTTTTCCAGTTCCTGCTTTTCCAGTAAGGAAAATAGAGCGATGGGTTTGATTGATAAATCGTAAGGTGTAAACGGCGGCTTCGGAAATGGTTTGCATTTGGGGTATAAATTAAAAGCTAAAATATTGTTTTAATGTTAATATAACAAAAAATGTCACGCAATTGCGTGACATTTGATATACAGATTTTGCAAAATTACTTTTTTACTTCTTCTTTTGCAGCAGGAGTTTTGTACTTATCGTTCAACAATTTGATGATTTCTTTCGTAATATCATATTTATCTTCAGCATATAAAATACTGGCATTAGAGTCGCCTGTTCCATAAATATAGGCAAACCCTTTTTCTTTGCCATAAGCTTTAATAATTTTTTTTACATCAGCCACTAAACTATCCATTTCTACACCGCCCTCTTGTTGTAATTGTTGAGCAAGTGCTTGTTGTGCTTGACCTAATTGTTGCTCTCTTCTTTGCAATTCAGCACCTTTTTGTTGTGCCCAAGCTTGTCCATTTGCTTGTGCTTGTGCTTGAAAGTTTGAGGCTTCTAGTTTGAATTTTTCAATTTCAGCTTGAAGCTGTCTTCCTTTTTCTTCGCCTTTGGCTTTGTATTTAGCATCAAGATCTTTTGTTGCTGTATATTCTTTCATCAAAACCGAGGTGTCTACATAAGCCGTTTTAACTTCCTTAACTTCTGCTGCTGGTTTGTTACAAGAAACAATTGAAATTGCAATTGCAATAATAACTACTATTTTTTTACTCATCATTTTCATATTTGTTTTTGGGTATTCGTGAATTTTTGATTTCATTTTGGTTTTTTTTCTAATTTTTAAGAATTGATAACAAAAATATAAAAAAATAAATAGCATTGTCATAAAGTTGGAAAAATGCAGTAATATTTATGATATAAGTATTTGTTATCAGAATTAATTGTTTTATAAATTATGATTATCAAAATCGGACTCATTAGGCTTTGAATAAAGAATTTTGTCTAAACTTTCGATACGAGTGTTGATTAATGGTAAAAAAGGCGTTTAAATGGGCTTAAAATCAAATTTAGTTATTTTTTATGATGTAAATGTGTGAAGAATATTCAAAATTCTCTTTTGCCTTCCAATTGGATTGTAATCCAATGAAAAAAGCTTTGATAAAATTCATTTTACCGGATTTGTATTTTTCTGAAAGCAAACTCACATAAAAAGGATCAAATTTCATTGGGAGCACTTTTTCCAATTTCATTTCTTCTTTTTCGAAAAGCAATTTTATGGCCGTTTTCGAAAAATGCCAAAAGTGAATCGGCACATCGTATGCCGCCCAAAATTTTCCATAATGTTTTGCGTCAAAAGATTTAAAATTTGGAACCGCAATAATTAAAGTTCCAGTTGGTTTTAACAATCGTTTCAATTCTTTAATTTGTTTATCTAAATCTGGAACGTGTTCTAGAACGTGCCACATCGAAATTATGTCAAAAGAATTATTTTTTAGTTCGCTAGTTTGTTCTACAAAAGAGATCCCTTTATTCATCGCAATAGATTTTGCTCTGGCGCTAGGTTCTACTCCTATTATTTGCCAACCGTCATTTTTTGCAACCGACAAAAATTCTCCGGTTCCAGCTCCAATATCAAGAATCTTTCCTTTATTGGGTTGAAGCGAGTTTATTAAATTGAGTTTGTTTTTTAAAGCAATACTTTTTATAAAATGATATAATTTTTCAAACAAAGAGCGTTTGTTGTCCGTATGGGAAATATAATCTTCACTTTCGTAATATTTACCCAAATTTTCTAAACTAGGTTGTGGATACGTAATTAGCATATCCAAAGTTTCGTCGTGATATAAATCGAAAGTTTCTTTTGAAACCGAATAATCTTTTACAGTAAGAAAATGTTTTTTGTTTGAAATATCCATTTATTTATAATATTCTTTTTTAAAATTCTCAATAATACTAGGTCTTCACAAAGTAGTTTCACGTGGAACAAAATAATTTAACATTGCCGATAAATGATTCTTGATTGAAGATTTAAATAAAAAAATCGTTAATCATAAATCTGCAATCATAAATTTTATCTTCCCATATAAATCAACAATACGGAAACATCGCTTGGTGAAACACCGCTGATTCTTGAAGCTTGTGAAATGGTGACAGGACGAATCTTGCTCAATTTTTGTTTCGCTTCAATAGACATTGATTTTATTTTATTGTAATCAAAATTTTCAGGGATTTTAACATCTTCTAAACGAGTCAATTTATTGGCGTTGTTGCGTTCCTTTTCTATATAACCCGAATATTTTACTTGAATTTCGGCTTGTTCCAAGATTTCCTGATCTAGATTATTTTCCACTACATAAGTCGCAACCTTTTCGAACTTAATTATATCTTCCAAATCGATTTGCGGACGAGAGAATACTTTAAACATTTTATCGCCTTGCGAAATTAAAGCGGTATCCTTTGATTCCAAAATCGGATTGGCTTCGGCCATAGTAACACTGGTTTCTTTGAAAAAGGCCACCATTTTTTCAGATTCATTCAATTTGTGTTCCATTCGACGCAAACGCTTTTCAGAAGCCAATCCTATTTCATAAGACATTGGCGTCAATCTAAAATCGGCATTATCCTGACGCAATAAAGTTCTAAACTCAGCACGAGAGGTAAACATTCTGTAAGGCTCTTCGGTTCCTTTGGTAATTAAATCATCGATTAAAACACCAATATAAGCTTCGTCTCTTTTTAGGATAAGTGGTGCTTTTTCCTGAACTTTTAATGCGGCATTAATTCCAGCCATTAATCCTTGAGAAGCAGCTTCTTCATATCCTGTAGTTCCATTTATTTGTCCTGCAAAATACAATCCTTCAATTAACTTAGTTTCCAAGGTGTGTTTTAATTGTGTTGGTGGAAAATAATCGTACTCAATTGCGTATCCTGGACGGAAAAACTTCACCTTTTCAAATCCAACTACAGAACGCAAAGCTTTAAACTGAATGTCTTCAGGAAGTGAAGTGGAAAAACCGTTTACATAAACCTCACAAGTATTCCAACCCTCAGGTTCTACAAATAATTGATGTCTATCTTTATCGGCAAAACGATTAATTTTATCTTCAATAGATGGACAATATCTTGGACCAAGAGATTGGATTCTGCCATTAAACATTGGCGAACGATCAAAACCTTCTCTTAAAATATTATGAACTTCAAGCGAAGTATATGTCATATGACACGATCTTTGATGAATCAAAGGTGAGGTTTGATCAGAATACGAAAATTTATCTGGCTTCGCATCTCCCTTTTCCTCATTCATTTTAGAAAAATCCAAAGAACGGCCATCAACTCTAGGTGGTGTTCCCGTCTTCATTCTTCCGGCTTGAAATCCTGCATTAACTAAATCTTCGGTAATTCCGTAAGCTGCACTCTCCCCTGCTCTTCCACCGCCAAATTGTTTTTCACCAATATGAATCAAACCATTCAGAAAAGTTCCATTGGTCAACACCACCGATTTAGATTTAATTTCGACTCCAAGCGCTGTTTTGATTCCTTTTATTTTGCCGTTTTCAATGATTAAACCTTTGACCATTTCTTGGTAAAAATCAAGATTTGGTGTTCCTTCGAGCATCAATCTCCATTCTTCGGAAAAACGCATTCGATCACTTTGAACCCTTGGCGACCACATTGCAGGACCTTTTGATTTGTTCAACATCTTGAATTGAATAGCAGTTTTATCTGAAACAATACCTGAATAACCGCCAAGCGCATCAATCTCACGAACGATTTGTCCCTTTGCAATTCCTCCCATTGCAGGGTTGCAAGACATTTGAGCAATGTTTTGCAAACTCATTGTAACCAACAAGGTTGTCGAACCTAAATTGGCAGCAGCAGCAGCAGCCTCGCAACCAGCGTGTCCGGCACCAACTACAATTACATCATATTCTTCTTGAAACATTTTATTTGAGATTTGGAATTTATGATTCAGGATTGTTTTGCTGAATCAAAATTTAGTGTTTTTGTTCCACGTGAAACAATTATTATTAATAAAAAATATTTGCTATTGTTCCACGTGAAACATAGCTAATTTTTCATCCTCTTTATTTCTCATTAAAACCTTGTCCTTTTCGGCTTTGTCCGTGTACCCACAATAATGTAAAATACCATGAACAAGAACGCGTTTCAATTCATTGTCAAATGAGACATTAAAATCAAGAGCGTTGTCTTTCACTCTTTCGACAGAAACAAAAACATCACCGTGAATTTCGTTTCCAATACAATAATCAAAACTGATAATGTCAGTTAAAGTATCGTGACCTAAATGCTCAACGTTTATATTATGCAAATAATCGTCATCGCAAAAGATGTAATTTATCTCTCCCTCTTTCTTGCTTTCTGACGTGATTACACTAGAAATCCAATTAGCAATTGCTTCTTCATTATCTAGGAGAAATTCGGTTTCGTAATTAAAGTTGATCATTTTTTATTAAAATATTCTTGAACTTTTTGATTAAAATTCGAGCGCAAAGGTAAGGATTGTCTATTTAATATTTCTATACTGTTTAAATAATCCAATAATGCAGGCGGCAACGGTTTAGATTGGCTTGTAAACTCTTTTATATTAGTCTCCGATTGGCGCTTATTTTCTTGTCCTTGTTGTTGAATTGCAGTGTTTAGTTTTAACAATTCTTGTTTCACATTCAAGATTCTTTGCAAGGTTTCATTCTTAAAACCTTTGTTCAACAATTGCTTTTCAATCTCCTTCATTTGTTCTGAAGCAATCTGACCACTCCCGCCAATTCCTTGCTTATTCAATTCATTTTGCAAACCTTCTCGCAGTTGTTTTTGCTCTTTATAAATTTCCATTATGGCCTGAGCATCTCCTTCTCCATCTTCACCGTTTTCTCCATTGGAATCAAGTTTCTTACCTTCTTTCCCTTTATCTCCTTCTTTTCCATGACCTGGCTTTTGACCTTTTTTCATTCCGTCTTTCATCTTATCAGCAAGACCTTCTTGTTTTTTTATAATATCTGACAATTGCATTCCCTCACCTTGACCGGGTTTTGGTTTTCCTTGACCTTCTCCTGACATCGACATTTGCATATTATTCAAAAGATCAGATAAAAAGTCTGCCAATTTATTTGCAGAAGAAACGGTATATTGCTGGTGGGAAACTCCTTTTGGAATCTGGGCATCTGCCAAAGTCTCTAATGATTTATCCAAATTATATTGAGCATTTCCAATTTCTTTGGTGATATTTTCTCCAATTTTAGGATTGCGTAAGGACAATGCAAATAAGCTGTCATCAATGTGTTTGAATTGTAATTTTAAATCTTGCTGAATTTTAAGATTTTTATTAAATGCCGGGGAACCAATTTTTGAACTTTTAAATTTATCCATTAAATCTTCTTGAGAAAACGAAAAAGCCAATAAGTTATCCAGAATTTGACGCAACATAGCAATGTCTTCTTCAAGTTGCTCCATTTCGCCACCTTCCATACTTTGTTTCATTTTTTGGGACATTTGTTTCATTTTCTTGGCAGCACTTTTTTGCTTTGGTTTAGCAGATGCTTTTTTATCTTTCTGCAATTCATCCGAAGCTTTTTTCAAATCCTCATCTATCCTTTTTTGCTCTGCTGCGTCACTTGGAATATCCAAAGGCTTCTTAAGTTCTTTATTTTCTTTTTTCAAATCTTGTAAATCTTCTTGAATTTTGTCAAATTCTTTGTTGATTTTGTCTTGGTTCTCGACGTTATTTTCCTTGTCTTTATTTGACAAATCTTCTTGCTTTTCTGAAAGTTTATCTAATTTGTCTTTTAGTTGTTCAGCTTTTTTTTGAACATAATATTTCTTGGTAAGTTCAACTAATTGTTCCAAACTCTTAGTTTGGTTTTTTGCATTTTGTTTAAACTTATCCATTTTTTCCATCAAGTCTTCTTTCTGGATTTTATCATTCAGTTCCTTAAGTTCGTCTAATAATTTTTTATTTTTCTCTAAATCTTTATCGATATTATCTAATCGTTTTTGCAGTTCCTGTTTGAAATCATCATTTTTATCTGTTTTAGTTTTGTCAAGATTATCTTTCATTTTCCCTGCAAAATCTTTCATCATTTTATCTTGCTGATTTTGACGTTTAATGAAATCATTTATTTTTTGTTGGTATTTAAATTCAAGAGTTTCTTTTTCCTTTCCTGACTTTTGCAATTTATCCATCTCTGAAATTTGCTTGTCTTGATTTTTTAAAGATTTTTCTAAACTATTAATGTTGTCGTTTTGCTGTTGCAAATCTTGATTTTTTATTTCATCATCAGTTGCGATACGATTCGAAAAAACAGAAGACTTGGTACTTTTAAAATTATGAATAGCATCATTGTCGAAAACTTCAAAATAATATTCATAAGAAACACCTTGCTCGACTGGAAGTGAACTTGGAAAAACAAAAACAAACTGGTCATAAAGACTAGCCTTTACAACAATCGTCCCCCGCTTAACCGATTCTGGTTTGTTTTTAGGATAATATACCACCTGAAGTTTAGACAATCCATAATCATCCGTTATTTGTCCTAAAACATAGTTTTTGTCCATTTTAAGACTATCAGGAGCGTAGTTTACTTTGATTGTTGGAAATTGATCTTTGATTACAGAAATCTGATAATCTAATTTTTCATAATTCTTTACTTTAGCATTCGATGTAAGAATTTGGTATTCTATATTTTGAAAAAGTAATTTCGATAAAGTAAAATCATTTTCGGACTTGGAAAAAGGAAAATTAAAAGTCAAATCTTTCCAAACCACATTTTGCGTTGCCAAAGTTTTGATTTTCCAAGTAACACGAGTTCCTTCCGGAATAATAGCATTCCCATTTCCATTTATAATTTCAGGCTTTTTATTCAAATAAGACGGAAAATTCAACTGCATTTCAAAATTTGCAATTGATGGAACGGTAATTACATTCAATTCATAATTTGAAGAAGAAACAGCATTAGCTTCCACGTGAAACGAAATGTTCGATGTTGGTTTTTCAATTTTATATTGAAATTCACCCTCTTTATTTGTTTCCATGAAGTAACTTTCGTTACCAATGAAAATCATCACATTTTCAGGAACTATTTTCCCTTCGGTTTTAACTCTAATGATAAAATCTTTATTTTGTTCGGTTTGTAAATTGTTGTTTAATACAATAAATTGAAATGGTGCAGGAGGAAAAAACTGGTCTTGAAAATGCACCACCCTATTCAAACTTTGAGAAAGTATTTTACTGTTTCCGGAAACATAAAAGAAAGCAAAAAACAAAATTGGAATTATCGCCAATGGTAAATACTTCTTATTGATATTAAAGTTTATGGCGTTTCCAAAAGGAATTGGCTGCAATGAATTTGCTTTTTGTTCTATCGAAGCCAATAACAATTCCGATTTATTTTTGTCATTTGACAATTGAAGGAAATTCGTCAGTTTGTCGTTTACTTCTGTAAAATGATTTCCGATAATCGCAGATGCTTCTTTGTAATCAATTCCCTTTTGGAGTTTGAACAATTTAAATATTGGAAACAAAAAAAAACGCAAAAAAAGGAAAATTTCAACACCTATAAAAGTCCAAAACAATAATGTTCTTCCCATTGGCTTGAGCCAAAGAAAATATTCCACGAAAAGCGTAAACAAGAAATACAACAATCCCAAACTGATGAAGAAAATAATTCCTCGAATCAGTTCATTAGTGTAAAACTTCCTGATGAAAAGTTCCAGCTTTTGATAAATAATATTTGACGGTTCCAATTTTTAAAATCTTTTATATAACCGATAAAAGTAACCATTTTTAAATTCTGTCAATGTTAAAAAAATATTAATCGAATTAGCAGAAGAAAAAACAGAAATTATTCTCGATTTCAAGTTTCTAATTTGACTGATTGAAATTGTATCTTTGCAAAAAAAATTACAAAAATGTCAAAGCAAGTTCGGGTGCGTTTTGCACCAAGTCCAACTGGACCTTTACATATTGGCGGTGTTCGTACTGCCTTATTCAATTATTTGTTTGCCAAAAAAAACAATGGTGTTTTCTTTCTTAGAATTGAAGACACGGATCAAAATCGTTTTGTTCCAGGTGCAGAAGAATATATTATGGAAGCCCTTGAATGGTTGGGAATTGCGCCTGATGAAACTATCGGGAAAAACGAAAAATTTGGCCCTTACAAACAATCCGAAAGAAAGCATTTATACAAACAATATGCCGATGAATTAATCAATTCCGGAAATGCATATTATGCTTTTGATACAGCCGAAGCATTGGATTTACAAAGAAAACAACACGAAGAACAAGGCAAAACTTTTATTTATAACTGGCACAATAGAGAAAAATTAGACACTTCTTTGGTGATTTCGGCAGCAGAAACGTCTAAAAGAATAGCTGCCGGAGAAGATTTTGTCATACGTTTTAAAACACCGGTTGATGAAACTTTGCATTTGCAAGACATTATTCGAGGCGAAGTGAAATTTGAAACCAATCTTCTTGACGACAAAGTTTTGTTTAAAAGTGACGGAATGCCTACCTATCATTTGGCTAATATTGTAGATGATCATTTAATGGAAACTTCACACGTGATTCGTGGCGAAGAATGGTTGCCTTCGATGCCATTACACGTAATGTTATACCGAGCCTTTGGATGGGAAGCGCCGGAATTTGCGCATTTACCTTTGATTATGAAACCTGTTGGAAATGGAAAATTATCAAAACGAGACGGAGATAAATTAGGATTTCCTGTATTTCCATTAAATTGGAAGGATCCAATTTCAGGAGAAACATCATCAGGTTACAGAGAAAAAGGATTTTTCCCGGAAGCCGTGGTTAACTTCTTAGCCTTATTGGGTTGGAATGACGGAACCGAAAAAGAAATGTTTTCTTTGGAAGAATTAGAACAAGCTTTCGATTTAAGTAGAGTTCATAAAGCGGGAGCCAAATTTGACCCAGAAAAAAACAAATGGTTCAATCATCAATATTTAATGAAAAAGGATGATGCAGATTTAGCCAAAAGCTTCGCTCCTATTGTAGCTGAAAAGGGCATTACCGTTTCTGAAAATGTATTGACAAAAATAGTTTCACTAATAAAAGAACGAGCTGATTTCGTTTCAGAATTTTGGGATTTGAGCGACTTCTTTTTTGTGACCCCGATATCTTACGACGAGAAAGCAAGAAAAAATTGGAAAGAAGAAACGCCAACTTTGATGCAGGAATTGATTTCAGTTCTTGGAGAAATTACTGACTTTACTGCTGCGAATATTGAAACCATCGTGAAAGATTGGATGACAAAAAACGAAATTGGAATGGGAAAAGTAATGCAGCCGTTTCGATTGAGTTTGGTTGGCGCTCTGAAAGGGCCACATTTATTTGACATCGTGGAACTCATTGGAAAAGAAGAAACAATTAAGAGGATTGAAAAAGCAATAACTTCTTTATAAAACAGTTTTTTGTTTTTAAAGCTCCCAGCCTTTTGAAGACTGGGAGCTTTTTTAGTTTTATAAATAAATTATCAGGTTTCCGTTCAATATTCCGGGATTTCCTTTAAAACTATACCCTAAATTCTTGTTGTTTAAATTTCCCAGCATATTGTTTATGCCATATTGATACGAAATATTCAAACGAACGTGTCGAACTCCAGCGGTAATTCCTATGACAGGATAAAAATTAAATTGAGATATATCCACAATGTCTTTGGCTAATAAAGTAGTTCCTGTAATAATATTGTTTTCCTTCCCCTTTTCTACATTTAATTTTCCATTGACCTGAACTAAGGGTCCAAACTCAAAGCTTAAATGGTTTTCAATAATTTTATAGCTCAACATTAAAGATATTTGGGCAGAAGATAATTTATAATTTGTGTCTTCAGATATAAAACCACTGTTTGTGGTAACTGAAAAATTGTTTTCACTAAACTGCATTGCATAAACCATATCCCAATCGTCATAGTAATTTCCTCGCATTGACAAACCGGCGTTCCAGCCGCTACCTGGTTTTGTCTCAAAATCATTGGTGTTCAAAGTAAATTGGTTAATACCAAAAAATATTCCTATTCTATTTGAATCTCTATAGTCATATTGGGCAAAAGCAGTCATTGAAATTAATGTAAAAACAGAAGCAAAATATAATCTTTTCATAAAATTGAAATTAAACAACAGCAAACCTAAAGTATTTTTGTAATTTAACAGTTAAATTTTTAATTAAATTAAACTACCTATGGACATTTCATTAATTATCCTACTTGTATTTGGACTATTTATTTTTCTTTCTTCCTTCTTTACCGTCAAACAGCAATCATCAGTTGTTATTGAACGTTTTGGAAAATTCCTGAGTGTCAGAAATTCTGGTTTGCAACTTAAAATTCCCTTAATTGACAGAATTGCAGGCCGCGTCAATCTAAAAATTCAACAATTAGATGTTATTATCGAAACCAAAACAAAAGACAACGTGTTTGTGAAAATGAAAGTTTCGGTGCAGTTTAAAGTGATTCAGGACAAAGTTTACGATGCTTTTTACAAACTCGAATATCCGCACGACCAAATCACAGCTTACGTTTTTGACGTCGTTCGTGCCGAAGTTCCAAAATTAAAATTAGATGATGTTTTCGAAAGAAAAGATGATATTGCGATTGCCGTAAAACGTGAATTGAACGAAGCGATGACCACTTATGGTTATGATATCATCAATACATTGGTAACCGATATTGATCCGGATATCCAAGTAAAAAATGCCATGAACCGCATCAATGCTGCCGACAGAGAAAAAACAGCAGCTGAATTTGAAGGTGAAAGCACCAGAATTAGAATCGTTGCCAAAGCCAAAGCTGAAGCGGAAAGCAAGCGTTTACAAGGACAGGGAATCGCCGACCAAAGACGTGAAATTGCTCGTGGATTAGTAGAAAGTGTGGAGGTTTTAAACCGTGTTGGAATCAATTCACAAGAAGCATCGGCATTGATTGTGGTGACACAACATTATGACACTTTGCAAGCCATTGGCGCTGACGCAAATTCAAATTTAATTTTATTGCCTAATTCGCCACAAGCAGGAAGCGATATGCTTAACAATATGGTGGCTTCATTTACAGCTTCGAACCAAATGGGGGAATTAATGAAGAAAAATAACAAGAAGCTGAAACCAAAAACCGATGAACATTCTTCTGGACATCAGGCGCCTCAAGCACCAAAATTGCCGGAAACGGAGATATAAAATTTCAGATAATTGCAATAAAAAAGAGGCTTAATCGCCTCTTTTTTTCTTTGTAAACCAATTAATAATCAGTGGGATGGCTATATTTAGAATCATTCCGGAATAGTCGGATAAAATCGTTTTGTAATCCCCAAAAATTCCTTTTATTATGTTTTTGGGCAAAAGACTTTCTTTTGTTTTTTCATAATCTAAAACTATTTTTTGAAGGTTCAATTCTTTTTCAAGTCTAAGAATTTCCAGTTCTAATTCTATTTCTGCGTAGGAAGAATATTTTTTTGGTTCCATAATTTAGTCGTTAAAAAAGATTTCTGAAAATTTCTCCAAAATTGGCCCTTCAACAACTTTATCCTTAACTAAAAATAAAAGTCCTGTAATAACTAAATAAATTCCGCCAACGATTAGAAACCCCAATGCATTACTATTTAAGGCTTCCCCAATTGCAAAAGCACCTGCGATAGAACAAAACAATAAAACCATTGATAGTGATAGTGCAATTAATAAAAATTTCAATATCATCGTGGTCGACTTCATCGCTACTTTGAAACCCCATAGCTTATAATATGCCACACTGTTTTCGATATATTCCTTTGCTTGTTTCTGAATGTCCTCGGTGTGTTCTTTTAGTTCTTCGAAAGCCATAAATGTTTCATTTAAACGGTTTCTTTTTGTTGATTAGCCATCTGTTTTTTTTGAAGTTTGGCGTTTTGTTCTTTCAGGTCAGCCAATTTTGTTTCCAAAAAAGAAATTACATCTTCAGTTTTATGACTCATATTAGAAACTAATTCTTCATAGGTTTCATCCAAGTCATATTTTGCTCCCGAAAATCTACTTCTCAATTTTTCTGATGCATCTTCAAATTTATCTTTTAAATTTTTTTTAGCATCATCATAACCATCTTTAATTTTTTCCCTGGTTCTTGAACCTTTGTCCGGAGCAAATAAAACTCCAACTCCTGCACCAATCGCTGCACCTATCAAAAGTGCCAATACTGAATTTCCTGTGTTGTTTGACATCGTTTTTAGAATTAAAATTAATAATATCCTAAAGTTACAAACTTTGTTAACATCTCAATGTTAATAAGCCGTTAAAGTATTATTAAATCATTAGAAAACGTTAAATAAACCGCACTGTTTTAATAAATATACAACAAATATGGTACAAGTTGGCCAACAGGAAAAGACCCGTTAAAAAGCATTTATGAAAGCCGATTTTGATTGGAAAATTCTATAATAAACAGGAAATATATAGAAGTTTCCAATAATTAAAAAATCGCATTGTTAATGCGATTTTTATTGTCAAAAACTATACTTATAATTCGTTTAGTAATTCCAAAACTTTTTTGTTTTTTTCATTGGCTTTCAAATCGGAAAGTTGCTCTTTGAACTCATTCAAATTATCTAAATCTTTTTCCAGATTTTGAATGGCAAAAAAACGAACTGACGCTAATTGACTTTTTAACGACATCGAATATAATTTTGCTAAAGGTTCTTGTTCGATGTCTTTTGCCAAAACTTTATCCGAATAATTCAAAATTAAATTCGAGAACAATAACGAATTGTTGTCGTTTTTAATGTTTTTGATAATGGTCTGGGTAATCAAACTGTAATTATCAATGCTTTTTATGTTGTCAATAATAGGTTTCAGAAGGTTTTCTGCTGCATTTTCATCTTTTTCTTTGACATATTTATTGATTTCTTTTTGGGTGTTCATCAATAAATTTTCCTCTTTTTTTCCTTTTTCTTCCCAAGCATCTTTTAGTCCAACAGTTTTATTGAAAACTAATTTAGAAGCCGTTGAATTCTTGTCAACATTGAAATAACCCAAACGTTGAAACTGGAATTTTTCATCTGATTTTACATCCGAAAGACTTGGTTCCACAAATCCTTTTACAATTTGTAAAGAATTTGGATTCATAAAATCGAGGAAGTTTTTCTCTTTGTGGCTATCCGGTGATTCATCTATAAAAAGTCGGTCATACAAACGAACTTCAGCTTCAATAGCGTGTTTGATGGAAACCCAATGCAGGGTTCCGGCCACTTTTTTTTGACTCGCTTCGCTCCCGCTTCCGCTTCGAGAATCCTCGTAATAAGTAACGTGAATTTCGGTTATATTTCCTTCTGAATCTTTTACAACGCTTTCGCCTTTGATGATATAAGCGTTTTTCAATCGTACTTCTCTACCAATGGACAAACGGAAAAATTTGGCTGGTGCTTCTTCTAAAAAATCTTCTCTTTCGATGTATAATTCTTTGGAAAAAGGCACTTTTCTGAAACCAGCTTTTTCATCTTCTTGATTATTTTCAGCATCCAAAGATTCTTCTTTTCCTTCAGGATAATTGGTAATGATTACTTTTATGGGGTCTAAAACAGCCATAACTCTTGGCGCAGTCTTATTCAAATCTTCACGTAAACAAAATTCCAAAAGTGAAACATCAATCACGTTTTCTCTTTTTGCAACGCCAATGATGTCACAAAATTTCCGAATGGAATTCGCTGTATAACCTCTTCGTCGTAAGCCAGAAATTGTTGGCATTCTTGGATCATCCCAACCATTAACTATATTTTCCTGAACCAATTGCAACAGTTTTCGCTTGCTCATTACGGTGTAATTCAAGTTCAAACGCGCGAATTCGTACTGATTCGGTCTTACTTTCTTGTTATCATAAATCTGGTCTAAAAACCAATTGTATAATTCCCTGTGCATCACAAATTCCAAGGTGCAAATAGAATGCGAAATTTGTTCGATATAATCGCTTTCGCCGTGAGCGAAATCATACATTGGATAGATTTTCCAATCATCTCCTGTTCTGTGATGATGACGGTGCAAAACTCTATACATCAACGGATCGCGCATCAACATATTGGTGGATGCCATATCAATTTTGGCACGCAAAACGTGGCTTCCTTCAGGAAAATCACCGTTTTTCATTCCTTGGAACAAAGTCAAATTCTCTTCAACAGAACGATTTCTGTACGGTCCATCAATTCCTGGTTGTGTTGGAGTTCCTTTTTGATCAGCCATAGCTGACGAAGATTGACTGTCAACATAGGCTTTTCCGTTCTGAATCATTAGAACTGCCCAATCGTAAAGTTGTTGAAAATAATCAGAAGCAAAACGCTCTTCGGCCCATTCGAAACCCAACCAATGCAAATCGTGTTTTATAGCATCTACATATTCTTGCTCTTCTTTGGCAGGATTTGTATCGTCAAAACGCAAATTTACTGGCGCATTGTACTTTAAACCCAAACCAAAATTCAGGCAAATCGATTTGGCGTGACCAATATGTAAATAACCATTAGGTTCTGGCGGAAAACGAAAACGTAAATTCTCTTGGGGAAAACCACTTGCTAAGCTGTCTTCTATGATTTGTTCTATAAAATGAAGTGATTTCTCTTCGGTTGACATAATTTTTATTTTGAATGGCAAAGATAAAAATTTAGATGATAGATAATAGACTTTAGGATAATAGACTTTGAATTAAATTTATTAGTATTTTTGTATAAATATTAAACGTTATGAGACAATTAACCGTTACAATTCCAGACAGTTTTTACGAAACTTTTATTAGTTTTTTCAAACATATTCCTGACGTTTCTATTGATGAGAACGTATCGAATGAAGTTCCGCTATGGCAACAAGAAATGGTTTTAGAACGTATGAAAAATGCTAAACCTGAGGATTATATTGATTGGGAAGACTTTGAAAAAGAGATGGATAAAAAATGGCAGTAAATAATTTCAAAATTAAAGTACTTTCAAGAGCTAAACTTGAAGTTAATGAAGCAGCCGAATATTATGACTCTAAAAGTAAAGGACTAGGAAAAGTCTTTTATTTAGAATTTAAAAATTATAGTAAAACATTAAGAAACATTCCTTTTTTTGAGGAAAAGTACAATATTGTTCGTATTTTAACATAAAAGAAATTCCCTTATACCATTCATTTTACAGTAGATGAATTAGAAAAAATTGTTTCTATTCAAGCTGTAACTTCTAATCATCAAGATCCAAATACCACAAGATTAAAATTATAAAAATGGGAATTATAAAACTAAAAAATATTCGAACCTACTCTTATCACGGTTGTTTAATCGAAGAAGGAAAAATAGGCTCTGATTATTCGGTTGACTTGGAAGTGAAAACCGATTTGCGCAAATCAGCTCTTTCAGATGATTTGAAAGATACGGTTGATTATGTGCTTTTAAACCAAATTGTGGTGGAAGAAATGGAGATTCGAGCACATTTGTTGGAACACGTTGCACACCGCATTATCAAAAGAATTTTTAAGGAAGTACCGGCAATTTCAAGAATTACATTGGCGGTTTCTAAACTGAATCCTCCTATTGGTGGTGATGTTGAAGCCGTTACAATAGAAATGGAAGAATATAGGAATTAAGATTTAAGGTTGCAGATTTAAGGTTGCAGATAGCAGAAATCAATAAACAAAAATTTTTAAACTTTAAACTTTAAACTTTTAAACTTTTACTTATATTTGCACACCAATAAATAATTGGCGTCGTGGCCGAGCGGCTAGGCTGGGCTCTGCAAAAGCTCCTACTCCGGTTCGAATCCGGACGATGCCTCTAAAACCTTCAAGGAAACTTGAGGGTTTTTTTGTGTATAATTTTTAGGAAAAATTAAGTAAAGTTATAGTTCGAATCCGGACGATGCCTCTAAAACCTTCAAAGTAATTTGGAGGTTTTTTTATGTTTAATTTTTAGGAAAAATTAGGTAAAGTTATAGTTCGAATCCGGACGATACCTCTAAAACCTTCAAAGCAATTTGGAGGTTTTTTTATGTTTAATTTTTAGGAAAAATTAGGTAAAGTTATAGTTCGAATCCGGACGATGCCTCTAAAACCTTCAAAGCAATTTGGAGGTTTTTTTATGTTTAATTTTTAGGAAAAATTAAGTAAAGTTATAGTTCGAATCCAGACGATGCCTCTAAAACCTTCAAAGTAATTTGGAGGTTTTTTTATGTTTAATTTTTAGGAAAAATTAGGTAAAGTTATAGTTCGAATCTGGACGATGCCTCAAGAACAGATACAGAAATGTGTCTCTTTTTTTGTGTCATTTTTAAAAAAAAGTAAGTTTTGATTAGTGGAAGTTTTAATTTAGTTCAATACTTATCTCGATAGATATTTTCCGCAATGTTTCGTGACTTATTCCCATTGAAAAATGTTTATGAAAATAAATATTTCCACATTTATTTAAATCTGTCTTATTCATAGATTGCTTATTAATATTGGAAAATTTTTCAAACAATCCAGTCTTTTTGTTTAAATATTTCAGGTAATTTAAAATTCCCCAAAACAAAAAAACTAACTTTTCAGGATGATTCAATAATTTATCCAATTCTATGAGATGTTTTCTATTTTCTTGAGACAGAAGATATTCATTAAATCGTTTGTTGTTCAGAGAAGACATTCCAGTTGTTGGAAATCCTATGATTTCTAAAAAAGATATTTTGTCAGCTAAATTACTTTCAAGATTTAGTTTTGATATCGCCGTGTGATATTTTTTTCCTTCACCGTCGTATTTTGGATGTAAAAAAGGATGATGAATATTATATTTTTTCCAAAATCCAACTCCGTCGGTTAGGTATTCTTTAACGAGGTCGAATATTGATAATTCCTCAATATTTATTGCCCAATTCGGATCTTTACCTATAAACAAAACTTTTGCATCAATTGGATTTGCGCCTTGAAAATTTCTTACATCGTAAAGATTAATTAAAGCTTTTGATGGATGTTTCTGAAAATTGCTGTTTGTCATTTGAATTTGATTTACCAAATAATTACTACTTATTCATAAAAATTTACAAGTTTATAACACTTATTTATCAATCCTTTCCAAAACATCTTTCAACTTTTCTTTTTCTTTTGGAAACCAACCCTGAACAATTAAAGCCACTCCAAAAACCATTAAAACAATACTGATTCCTTTTTTGATTTTAAGAATGTTTTTTGGAGTCATTTTGTTTTTTAACTGCTTGGCTAATAGTATTTTAATACAATCAACAAATACATAAGATAAAATTACGGAGGCGAAGAAAGTAAGCATTCTGGAGGTTTTCATTTCAAATTTTGGTCCAACTGAAATAATAATGGCCAACCAAAATCCCAAAACTCCAATGTTAATAATGTTTAAAAAAAAGCCTTTTATGAATAAGCCAAAATAATCTTTTCTGATAATTTCGTTATCAATTTTATGGGTGTCAACCTTTTTTTCTTTGTGTAAACTGATATACGAAATAACACCATAAGCCAGCATCAATATTCCTCCAAACATAAAAAGTGCGGAGTTATCTTTAATGCTTGTTATTAATCTATAACTTCCAATATAAGCTACTGTAATGAATACAATATCACCTAAAACCACTCCTAAATCAAAAACTAAAGCGGCTCTAAATCCTTTTATAATACTGGTTTCCAATAATATAAAAAAAACAGGGCCAATCATAAAACTTAAAAATATTCCCCAAGGAATACCTGATAAAATATCGTTTAACATTAAAAATAAAGTTTATTAAAAAATAGAAATACAATCAAAAAATTATTATTTTTCCCTAATTGTTCCCCCTAAAATTGTTTTCTGATTGATTTGTTTTGGTTTTCCATAAATATCTATAGAGCCTCCAGCTTTTACTTTTGCATCTACCAATAAAGTGGCGTAAACTTCGGCTTGACCCCCGGCCGATACGGATATCGATGTTTGTGATGTTTGCAAATCCTTTCCATTATAAATTCCACCCGTGGCAATAATAGCGTCTTGATTGGTTGCATTACCTGAAAGTTCTATTACACCCCCTGTTACCGCTCTAACATTAACTTTTTCTACATCTACATCTAAATTTATTTCTGCTCCTTCTCTAGCATCTAAATCAATTGAGGTTTGTTCGAATGTTTTATCACCTGAAACATACGTTCCTTCATTGGCTTCAATTTCTTCTATTTTTTTGAAATACAACTCAATAGTAATATCATCCCCAGACAATAATTTTGGGAAAGGCATCCTTAACTTTAATTCGCCGTTCTTATTCAATACTATAACTTCATTTTCTCTTTTTCCGGCGATAATTATTTTGTTTTCAGTTGATTGAATTAGTTTAACGTTGAGTTTGTCAAATACTTTAACTGAGTTGAAATCTCCAAGATCTCTTGTTACTTGAGCAAATGTGATTTGTGTTAATAACACGAAAGTAATAACTAGTAATTTTTTCATTTTTTGTTTTTATTCGTTTCTTCTTATAAAATTAAAGTCCAATTGTTTTTTAACTAAATCGGCATTTTTTACTTTAACGTAAATTTCGTCACCTAATTGCAACAAAGCTTTTGTAGTAGCACCAACCAAGGCATATTGTTTTTCATCGAAAGTGTAATAATCGTCTTTTATTTCTCGGATTCTAACCATTCCTTCACATTTATTTTCGATAATTTCAACGAAAATTCCCCATTCAGTGACTCCAGAAATTACGCCTAAAAATTCCTGATCGTTGTGATTCTGCATATATTTCACCTGCATATATTTGATGGAATCACGTTCGGCATTAGTTGCTAAACCTTCCATTGTAGAAGAATGTAAACATTTTGCTTCATATTTTTCTTCATCAACAGATTTTCCTCCATCAAGATAATGTTGCAACAATCGATGCACCATTACATCAGGATAACGACGAATTGGCGAGGTAAAATGACTGTAATAATCAAAAGCTAATCCATAATGTCCAATATTGTCGGTAGAATATTTGGCTTTGCTCATTGTTCTAATCGCCAGAGTATCAATTAAATTTTGCTCTTTTTTTCCAACAACATCGCTTAATAAATTATTCAAGGATTTTGAAATATCACCTTTATTTCTGAAATCTATTTTATAACCAAATTTTGCAATTACGGTTTGCATTGCAATTAATTTATCTTCATTAGGTTCGTCGTGAATACGATAAATAAAGGTTTTCTTTTGTTTTCCAATGTATTCCGCCACTTTTTTATTGGCCAAAAGCATAAATTCTTCAATCAAATGATTGGCATCTTTTGATATTTTAAAATAAACACCTTCAGGTTCTCCTTCATTATCCAAATTAAATTTTACTTCGACTTTATCAAAAGAAATAGCGCCATTATTCATTCGGTCTCTTCGGAAAATCTTAGCTAATTTATCTAGTTTTAAGGTCGCATTTACAATTGCTGAAGGAACTTGATAGGATTTACCGGTAATAGAAATTTCTTCTGGAATGATATCTCCTTTTGTTTCTATAATATGTTGGGTTTCTTCATACGAAAATCGTTGGTCAGAAAAAATCACGGTTCTACCAAACCATTGGTTGACAACCTGAGATTTTTCGGTGATTTCGAATATGGCAGAAAAGGTATATTTTTCTTCTCTTGGTCTTAACGAACAAGCAAAATTTGATAAAACTTCTGGTAACATTGGCACAACTCTATCCACTAAATATACAGACGTGGCGCGTTGATACGCTTCATCATCCAGAATTGTTCCTTCTTGTAAATAATAAGAAACATCGGCAATGTGAATACCAATTTCATAATTTCCGTTTTCTAATTTTTTAAAAGATAAAGCATCATCAAAATCTTTTGCATCTTTTGGATCAATTGTGAAAGTCAACGTATCACGCATATCCCGACGATTTGCAATTTCAGTTTCGTGTATAGTGGTATCAATTTTCTGTGCATAAACCTCCACTTCTACCGGAAATTCTGCAGGTAAACCATATTCAGCTAAAATTGCGTGAATTTCGGTATCGTGTTCTCCAGGTTTCCCAAGAACTTTAATTACAGCTCCAAAAGGACTATCGGCTTTTTTTGGCCAATCTTCAATATGAACTAAAACTACGTCGCCTTGTTCTGCTTCACCTAATTTATCTTTTGGAATAAAAATATCAGTATACATTTTTGGATTTGCAGTTGAAACAAAAGCAAAATTCTTCTGAATATCAATTACGCCTACGAAATCAGTTTTTGCTCTTTCTACAACTTCAATAACTTCGCCTTCAGGTCTTCTCCCTTTTCTACGATTATAAACATACACTTTTACTGTGTCTTTATCTAAAGCTCTGTTTAAATTATTTGTTGGAATAAAAACATCCTCTTCTAATTCCGAACAAACAAAATAAGCTGTTTTTCTACCTGTCATATCGATAGTTCCTTCGTAATAATCCTGACTTATTGCTTTAACAAGATATTTACTAGGTTCTGTTTCAACTACTTTTTTTTGCGCAGCTAGGATTTTTAAATCTCTTATAATTTCATTCCTACTTTTGGTATCATCTTTTTCTAAAATAGCAGCTATTTGCTTATAATTAAATGCTTTATTGGCATTTTGAGCTAATATTTTTATAATTTTATTAGAGAAGTCTTTCTCTTTATTTTCTGGTTTTCTCATTTTTTTACCCATAAATCTTTTCTTAAAAGTCTAAAATTACGAAATAGTATTCAGTGTTCAGTATTCCTAATGTAGTTTTTAAAGAAATAATAACTTTCGTACCTTTATAAAAAATTAAAAATGGAAGAGTTTAAAACCATAGCAATATTTAATTACACGCACGAAATTGTAGTTTTAAAACATAGACTGGATCAAGAAGAAATTCAATATTATTTCGAAAATGAAACAATGTCTTCGATTGCTCCATTTTATTCGAATGCGCTGGGTGGAATAAAACTCAAAATTCATCATAATGATTTCGAAAAGGTTCAAAATATATTAGACGAATTAAATACAAATCTAAATATTGTTTGAATTTCTAAAGTTGTCAACATCTATTAAAAATAACAAATAGAAAAAGAAAATTTAATTTATTTTTTAATGGTTATTATAGTGTGTTAACAGTTACAATAACTTTAATGCAAAAAAAAATATTTTATGGTTAAATGTTTTTATAACGACTTATTAACATAGTTATAGTAAACTAAATCATTTATTTTAAAGTGATTTAAAAAAATAATTAACAACTGTTAACAAATCAAAAACAAAACAATTTGTAAATAAGTTACTATTGGTTTTTTGTTAACAAAAGTGTTTTTTATATCAATAACTTTTCTAAAAATTCACTAAACTAATTTTGGTTATCTCATTCCGGTTTTGGATTACGTTTTTATTTGACACAAACAATAAATAGTTCTAATTTTCTATCTAAAGTTATAAACATTCTATGTTAATTTAAGGTTAACTGATTATCAAGGATTTATAAAACACTATTAACATTACTATAATTTAACAATTAAATTACATTAGAAACATTTTTTCACTATAATTTTTATGAATATTGTTTTATATAAAATATAGAATACTAATATTACGATAGTTATATATTTAATAGGATAATTTTAAAAATAAGTAATTGTTTCCCTAAATTTGCGCAACACAACTAATAAAAATTTTATGAAAATCTCCATTGGAAACGATCACGCAGGGCCAGATTATAAAAAAGCGATTGTTCAATATTTAGAATCAAAAGGACACGAAGTAACTAATTACGGAACTGACACAGATGCTTCTGTAGATTATCCGGATTTTGGTCATCCTGTTGCCAATGATGTTTCTGAAGGAAAAGCAGATTTTGGAATCGTGATTTGCGGTTCTGGAAACGGAATAGCAATGACAGTTAATAAACATCCAAAAGTCCGCGCAGGTCTTTGTTGGATGAAAGAAATCGCCATCTTGACGCGTCAACACAACAATGCTAATATTATAAGTATTCCGGCGCGTTACACTTCAATACAGCAAGCTGTAGAAATGGTGGATGCGTTTTTGAATACCGAATTCGAAGGAGGAAGACACCAGACAAGGGTGGATAAAATTAGTTGTTAATATATAGTGTAACTTTGTAAAATGCTAACACAGAAAGAAATAAATATTATTATTGACACCTTTAAACCTTACAATCCAAAGCGTATTGGTTTATTTGGATCTGTGGCTCGAAATGAAGAAACCGCAACGAGCGATATTGATATTTTGTATAATTTTAATTCTCCAATTTCTCTTTTTGGGCTTGTTGATATTCAAGACGAATTGCAAAAAAAATTGCATAAAAAGATAGATTTAGTTTCTCAAAATTCAATTCACCCATTATTGAAAGAAAGTATTTTAAATGATTTAAAAATTATTTATGGTTAAGGATAAAAATATTTTTCGCTTGCAACATGTGATAGATTGCATAGAAAAGATAGAAATAATTACCAAAGATTTGTCTTATGGAGGTTATTTAGAAGATTGGATAAAACAAGATGCTATATTTAGAAATATCGAAATAATTGGCGAAGCAATAGCTAATGTCGAAGAAGAATTGAAGAAAAAATATCCAGATGTTCCTTGGGTTCAAGCCAAAGGAATGCGAAATTTTTTAATTCACGAATATTTTAAAGTGGATCATGATGCGGTTTGGGAAACCTACCAAAATCATTTACCGAAACTAAAACTCCAAATCATTTCGATTATCAACGACATTAAATAACTACAAATGTCGCACGATCACCACCATCATCACCAAGTACAAGGTAAAAACCTTTTATTTTCGATTGTTTTAAATCTTGTAATCACGGTGGCGCAAGTTATTGGCGGAATTCTTTCGGGAAGTTTAGCATTGATGTCTGATGCTTTGCATAATTTTTCCGATGTTCTTTCTTTAGTTTTTAGCTATGCAGCAAATAAAGTATCTAAGAAAAAATCCTCTGTAAATCAAACTTTTGGATACAAAAGAGCCGAACTTATTGCTGCTTTTGTTAATGCTATGACTTTGATTATTGTAGCTTTGTTTTTAATTTATGGAGCAACGGAACGGTTTTTTAATCCGCACAAAATTGCTTCTGGATTAGTAATTTGGCTTTCAATTTTAGGAATTGTTGTCAATGGTTTGTCCGTAATAATGTTGAAAAATGACGCGGATAAAAACCTGAATATGAAATCGGCTTATTTGCATTTATTTACTGATATGTTGGCTTCAGTAGCAGTTTTAGTTGGCGGATTGTTGATGAAATATTTTCAATGGTATTGGGTTGATAGCGTATTGACGATGTTAATAGCGCTTTATTTGATAATTGTTGGATTTGATTTACTAAAAAAATCCACCCAAATGCTGATGCTTTTTACGCCTGTTCACATTGATATAAATGATATTATTAGCGAAGTTCATAAAATCTCCGGTGTCCATAAATTACACCATATTCACGTTTGGAATCTCAATGATGATGAATTGCATCTCGAAGCACATTTAGATTGTCTGGAAGACATAAAGATGTCTGAATTTAATGAAATAGTTCATCAAATGGAACACGTTTTATTAGATAAATTCCAAATCAATCACATCAACATTCAACCCGAATTTAATAAAGAAGAAGCCTCAAAGGATTTCATCGTTCAGGATTAACGTCAAAATTAAATAATGACCAACATACAATTCATCTCAAAATCCGTTAACACGGAATCCATAAACATTCAAAACACAGTTCAATTATTACAAGAAGATTGCACGATTCCGTTTATTTCTCGTTATCGAAAGGATAAAACCGGTAATTTAGATGAAGTTCAAATCGAGCAAATCGCCAAACTCCAAAAGGATTACGAAGTCATCGTAAAGCGAAAAGAAGCTATTTTAAAATCGATTGAAGAGCAAAACGCATTAACACCCGAATTAGATAAAAAAATTCAGCAAAGCTTCGATTTGCAGGAATTGGAAGATTTCTATTTGCCGTTCAAAAAGAAGAAAAAAACTAAAGCTGATGTCGCTCGTGAAAACGGATTGGAACCCTTGGCTAAAATCATAATGGCGCAAAAAAACGACGATGTCGATTTTATTGCCACGAAATATTTGAATGAAAATGTGATTAATGAAGATGCCGCTTTGCAAGGCGCACGCGACATTATCGCTGAATGGATTAACGAAAATATTTATGTTCGAAAGCAGTTGCGAAGACTTTTTCAACGGAAAGCAATCATTACGACCAAGGTGGTAAAAACCAAAAAAGACGATCAAGACGCCCAAAAATTCAACCAATATTTCGATTGGTCAGAGTCTTTAACAAAAGTGCCCTCACACCGATTATTGGCGATGCTCCGTGCCGAAAATGAAGGCTTTATCAAGTTCAAAGTAGAAGTTGATATTGACGAAGCTTATGATATTATTGACGAATTGGTTTTAAAAGGTCAAAATCCAAGCACGCCGCATATACAATTGGCCATCGAGGACAGTTATAAAAGATTGCTGAATCCAGCGATTTCAAACGAAGCTTTACAAGAAGCCAAGGTTAAGGCTGATGCCAATTCGATTCAAGTTTTTGCCAATAATTTAGGCCAATTATTGCTCGCTCCGCCTTTGGGAGAAAAACGGATTTTGGCGATTGATCCAGGATTTCGTTCCGGCTGCAAAGTGGTTTGTCTGGACGAAAAAGGAGATTTGTTGTACAACGAAAACATTTATCCGCATGCGCCACAGAACGAAACCGCAATGGCGATGAAAAAAATTCGTTCGATGGTCAATGCGTATCAAATTGATGCGATTTCCATCGGAAATGGAACCGCTTCACGGGAAACGGAATTCTTTATCAAGAAAATCGCTTTCGATAAACCGGTTCAGGTTTTCATCGTTTCCGAAGCAGGAGCATCAGTGTATTCCGCTTCGAAAATTGCGAGAGAGGAATTCCCGAATTATGACGTGACGGTTCGTGGTTCGGTTTCCATAGGAAGACGATTGTCAGATCCTTTGGCCGAATTGGTTAAAATTGACCCGAAAGCCATTGGTGTAGGACAATATCAACACGATGTAGACCAAACCAAACTGAAAGAGGAATTGGATAATACCGTAATTCGTTGCGTGAATTCAGTTGGAATCAACATCAACACGGCGAGTAAACATTTGTTGAGTTATGTGAGTGGAATAGGAGAAAAGTTGGCCGAAAATATTGTGCAATATCGCTCCGAAAACGGACCTTTCGAAGATAGAAAGCAGTTAAAAAAGGTACCTCGTTTAGGCGAAAAAGCCTATCAGCAAGGAGCTGCTTTTATCCGAATTTCGAATGCCAAAAACCCATTGGATAATTCTGCCGTTCATCCCGAAGCGTATGGAATTGTCGAAAAAATGGCCAAAGATTTGAAAATTTCGGTAAACGATTTGATTGCCAATAAAGAAAAAACGTCTTTAATAAAACCAGAGAATTATATCACATCAGAAATAGGTTTATTAACGTTAAAAGACATCATCAAAGAACTCGAAAAACCAGGATTAGACCCAAGAAAATCGGCTAAAGTTTTCGAATTTGACCCGAATGTAAAAACGATAAAAGACCTTCGAACCGGAATGATTTTATCTGGAATAGTCAATAACATTACTAATTTTGGTTGTTTTGTCGATATTGGTTTGAAAGAAAGTGGCTTGGTTCACATTTCGCAACTTAAAGCAGGCTTTGTTTCTGACGTAAATGAAGTGGTAAAATTACACCAACACGTTCAGGTAAAAGTCACGGAAGTTGATGAGGACAGAAAGAGAATCCAGTTGACGATGGTGGTATAAACCAAAATTCCAAACCCAAAAAGAATATCGCTTGAGGTTTGGAATTTTTTACCGCTGAAATTTAAAGAAATTTATTCTTTAGTTTCTTCTTTTGTCTCTTTTTTATCCGCTGGTTGATCGTCTTTAGCTGCGTTTTTGAATTCTTTGATTCCGCTACCTAAACCTTTCATTAATTCCGGAATTTTTTTACCTCCAAAAAGTAATAAAACAACCGCCAATATAACAAGGATTTCCGTGATACCTAATCTTCCCATAATTAAATAATTTATTGCCGTGGCAAATTTGTAATAAATCTAGCGACAAAGATATATAGAATTACTTTATCTGAAATCATTTT
This sequence comes from Flavobacterium soyangense, assembly GCF_015277675.1. Taxonomy (GTDB): domain Bacteria; phylum Bacteroidota; class Bacteroidia; order Flavobacteriales; family Flavobacteriaceae; genus Flavobacterium; species Flavobacterium soyangense. The sequence continues at coordinate 80,481 of NZ_JADHEC010000002.1, read as the reverse complement.
ACAGTTATTATTTAGTTTTATGAGCGTTAAAAATTGCTAAAACAATTCAATTTTTTAAATTTCATAAAGGAAATAGGCGATTGATTTCAAGACATTAATTATTATATTTGTAACATAAAAGCAAAATATGTCTGAAAATAGACTTAAAAGAAGAAAACTTCGCAATAAATTATTTACAAAAAACCGATTGGTTATTTTGAACGAGGAAACATTTGAAGAACTTTTTTCCTTCAAATTAAATCTGATGAATGTTTTTATATCGGTTACTATTGGTGCTATTTTACTAATTTCCTTCACTACTTATATCATTGCTTTCACGCCTTTAAGAGAGTTTATTCCTGGATATTCTTCTTCAAAACTCAAGAGAGATGCCACCGAACTAGCTTTAAAATCAGATTCCTTGACCTTGGCTTTGCAGCGAAATGAAGCTTATATTAAATCAATCCAAAAAGTATTGACGGGCGAATTAGAATATGCAAAATTTAATAAAGATTCCATACTTGCTTCAAGTGATTCAGCTCCATCTCAGGTGAATATTTCAGCTTCAAAAGAAGAATTGGAATTAAGAAATCAAGTGGCCAAAGAGGAAAAAAACAACCTTCCTAAAGCGAAGAAAAACACCCAAAAATAAATGTCTTTAAAACCTTTTTTTGCTAAACTTTTTGCCAAAAAAATCTATCGGAAAACCCAACTCTGGGCAACAAATCCAATAGAAACTCAACGTAAAGTTTTCGAGGATTTAATCCGCCAAGCGAAAAACACCCAGTTTGGTATAGACCATCATTTTGACCAAATAAAAACTTTCGAAGATTTTTCAAAATATGTTCCAGTTCGCGATTACGAAGGTTTGAAAACGTATGTCGATAAAGTAGTAAAAGGCGAGGAGAATATACTTTGGAAAGGAAAACCGCTCTATTTTGCCAAAACTTCGGGAACGACTTCTGGAGCAAAATACATTCCGCTTACCAAGGAATCAATGCCTTTTCACATTGAAGCGGCACGAAACGCAATTCTGCATTATATTCACGAAACCGGTAAAGCTGATTTTGTTAATGGAAAAATGATTTTCCTTCAAGGAAGTCCAATATTGGAAGAAAAAAACGGCATAAAACTAGGAAGATTGTCCGGAATCGTGGCACATTTTGTTCCAAAATATTTACAAAAAAACCGACTGCCTTCTTGGGAAACAAATTGTATTGATGATTGGGAAACCAAAGTAAACGCCATTGTCGAAGAGACATTTAACCAAAATATGACGGTGATTTCAGGGATTCCGTCTTGGGTGCAAATGTATTTTGAAAAATTGCAACAAAAAGGCGCAAAGCCTGTGGGCGAAATTTTCAAAAACTTCAATTTGTTCATTTATGGTGGCGTAAACTATGAGCCATATAGAGCCAAATTCGAAAATTTGATTGAACGAAAAGTAGACAGCATTGAATTATTTCCGGCTTCGGAAGGATTTTTTGCCTACCAAGATTCCCAAAAGGAAAAAGGAATGTTGCTTTTGTTGAACTCCGGAATTTTTTATGAATTCATCAAAACCGACGAATTTGACATCGAAAACCCAAAAAGGCACACCATTGGCAAAGTAGAATTGGGCGTGAATTATGTGTTAATAATTTCGACTAATGCCGGACTTTGGGGCTACAACATTGGCGATACCGTTCAGTTTACGAGTTTGAAACCGTATCGCGTTATTGTTTCGGGCAGAATCAAACATTATATTTCGGCTTTTGGCGAACACGTCATTGGAAAAGAGGTCGAAAGTGCGTTGCAGGAAGCAATCATTGGAACAACCATTAGCATCAACGAGTTTACAGTTGCGCCACAAATTACACCAAAAGAAGGTTTGCCATATCACGAATGGTTTATTGAATTTGAAAACGAACCTGAAAATCTGGAAACTTTTGCAGAAGCATTAGACAATGCAATGCGCAAACAAAATATTTACTACGATGATTTAATTGTGGGTAATGTTTTGCGCAAAGTAGTTGTAACAAAAGTGGCTAAAAACGGTTTTCAGGATTATATGAAATCCATTGGAAAACTGGGCGGACAAAATAAAATTCCCAGGCTAAGCAATGATAGGAAAATAGTGGATTTACTTAAAAAGAAACCAATATAAAAAAAACATCATTCTTTTAAAAATGAAAAGCTGTACCTATCAACCAAAATTAAAATAATTTTTCGAAAGAAATAAAAACCATACATTTGGAGGTTACAAAATAAAAATTAATGAAATCGCCATTTCAAATGGATTTCGTAAACACTAATAAAAGTAGGTGATTCCATCTTCCTTAAAAAAACAAATATTTTCTACAGATGAAAGAAATAAAAAATATATCCAGATCCAGAGCACAAGAATCTTCGGCGGCAATTGAAAAAATGTACATAACGATGCGCCATTTGTTTAACCGTGGTTTTTATAAACCTATGGGCGTTTCAGGTGATACTTTGCGAGAAGCATTATTAACATTACGTCCTGAAATTTACGGAAATATTGCAGAAGAAAAAGTAGAATTAAGTGGTCTTTTATATGTTATTGAAAGGCTTCCAATAGGAATTGAGGAATGTCGATTTATTAATTTAACTTCGGACGAAGGCTATTCAAAATCACATTTTCGGGCAATTGTTCCCCCAAAAAGACGACGAAATTGTTATCGAATTGACGAAGAACAAATGAATGTTGAAATTACCCGGGGACGTTCGGATATTTACGATATTTTGACGCATTTGACCTTCATTTTCATTGAATCTCACAAGATAAGAAACAGAGTTTTATTGGACGATGCAGGAGAAGTCTCTCGAGATTGGCAAAAACTGGAATTGGCAGTTTCTCAGAAGAAAAAGCTTAATCAAATAGAGAAAGAGAAAGCGGTTTCACACGCCGCAAATATTCTTGGAAGAACATTTATTGAAGTATTGGACATTTATGATGCTTTTGGTTCAGATGTTTCGCCAGATCGTTTTTTACACGTTATTTATTGGCTTGGAAAATTAGCTATCGAAGAAGTTATTGATGACAACAAAAGAACCATAACTTTTAGTCCAATTTTAAGAGAACGATTAGGACATCATATTCACGGAGAAATTTGGGCAACGAACATCAAAGAAGTCTTAAAAAAGAATAAACTTTTAGACCGACCAATTCATGTTATCAGTGCCAATATGCATAGTGTGATGAATTCCATTTTTGCAACCACAGTTTTAAAAACTAAATTTAAGGACAAATCTGATTTCTTTATTTATGAAGAATTGAGTAAATCTGGAGCGAATGAGGTTAGGAATCAAGTGGAAGAATTTGCAAAATTGCAGGGAATGATTTCGATTCCGGATAATTCAGGAACCAATATTGATGTGCAAATCTTTGACACAGCTAAAATTGATTGGGCAAAATCATCGTTTCCAAAAGCAAAAACAGGAGATAAAAAACCCGTAATAATTGTAATGGATTATGCTTTTGGCGAACAAGCATATGAAACCATTGACGAATTATTGAAACCATATAAAAAAGACAATACTTTATTAAATGTTGAATCTGTTTCCATAATGGGAAAAGCAGGTATTCTTGAAGGTGAAAAAGGGGATATTATGATTCCGGCGGCTCACATAAATGAAGGAACTGCTGACAATTATTTTTTCCAAAATGAATTGACGGCCGATATGTTTGAAGGTGATGGTATTGCAGTTTTTGAAGGACCAATGGTTACTGTTCTTGGCACCTCTTTGCAAAACAAAGATTTGTTGAAGTTCTTTCACGAATCAACTTGGGGAGTAATCGGGTTAGAAATGGAAGGTTCTTATTATCAAAAAGCCATTCAATCAGCCTCAAAAATCAGAAAAAGTATTCCGCAAAACGTGAAAGTTCGATATGCTTATTATGCATCGGATAATCCTTTGGAAACAGGTAGCACACTTGCTTCTGGAGGTTTGGGAACAACGGGAGTAAAACCTACTTATTTGATTACAATCAAGATTTTGGAGCAAATTTTTAATGTGAAATAAAGGGTTTTCAATAGCCAATAAAAGATGAAAAGAATATTAATTACCGGAGCAGCAGGATTTTTAGGATCACATCTTTGTGACCGTTTCATAAAAGAGGGGTATTTTGTTATAGGAATGGATAATCTCATTACAGGGGATTTAAAAAACATAGAGCATTTATTCAAACTGGAAAACTTCGAATTTTATCATCACGATATTACCAAATTTGTCCACGTTCCAGGAAAACTGGATTACATACTTCATTTTGCATCGCCGGCAAGTCCAATTGATTATTTAAAAATCCCAATTCAAACCTTAAAAGTAGGTTCTTTGGGAACTCATAATCTCTTGGGATTGGCAAGAGTGAAAAAAGCCAGAATTCTAATTGCATCAACATCTGAAGTGTATGGAGACCCATTGGTTCATCCTCAAACGGAAGAATATTATGGCAACGTAAACACCATTGGACCAAGAGGAGTTTATGATGAGGCCAAGCGTTTTCAGGAATCTATCACGATGGCCTACCACACTTTTCACGGTGTAGAAACAAGAATTGTAAGAATTTTTAATACTTATGGACCCAGAATGAGACTCAATGACGGAAGGGTTATTCCGGCATTTATTGGCCAAGCGCTTCGTGGCGAAGACTTGACAATTTTTGGAGACGGAATGCAAACGCGTTCCTTTTGTTATGTGGACGATCAAGTGGAAGGCATTTTTAGATTGCTGCATTCAGATTATGTTTATCCGGTAAACATTGGAAATCCTGACGAAATTACCATCAAGGATTTTGCTGATGAAATCATAAAGTTGACCGGAACGACTCAAAAAGTAGTGTATTATCCGCTTCCAATAAATGATCCTTTGCAGCGTCAACCGGACATCACAAAAGCTAAAGAATTACTGGGTTGGAATGCCAAAGTTTCAAGAGAAGAAGGCATGAAAATAACTTACGACTATTTCAAATCATTGTCAACCGAGGAGCTTTTAAAAGAAGAGCACAAAGATTTTTCCAAGTATATGAATTAATGAAGACAAAAACAGGAAGATATTCAGGGTATATACGCCCTTTCTCCTACTTGATAGATTTGCTAATCATCAATGTATTGGCTCTTTATATCATGCCATTTCATGCAAATGAAATTTATTATGCTGTTTTTATAAGTTTTACGTGGTTTATTATAGCTGCAAACCTTGGTTTTTATGAAGTATACCGATACACTAAGGTAATTAAAATCTTAAATTGCACCTTAAAACAAGGAATTTTATTTGCCATATTTTGCCTTGTCTTGGAGTATTTTTATTCAGAAACCGCGAATCAAAAAAGAGTTGTTTTATTCGTTGTTTTATCAATAGTATTAATTTTATTAATCAAGCTTTCAATTTATTATTTTCTGAGAAAATTCAGAGTTTTATTTGGAGGGAATTCTAGAACTGTAGTTTTATTGGGAAACAATAAAAATATAAATCCATTAAAAACATTTTTTACTGAAAATCCAGATTACGGATATAAATTAATAAAAGTATTTAATCTGGAAGATCATAAAAAGCGAAGGATTGATGAATGTCTTTCCTTTGCTTTAGAAAGTAAAACGGATGAAATATATTGCTCGATGAGTGATTTATCCGATAGCCAAATAAGTGATATCATCTATTTTGCAGACAATAATTTGAAAACATTAAAATTCATTCCTAACGAAAAGCAAATTCTTTCAAGAAGCGTTAAGTTTGAATATTATGACTATATACCGATTATTTCTTTAAGAAATATTTTGCAGGATGAAACACTAAACAAAATTATTAAACGTGTTTTTGACCTTCTTTTTTCAACATTAATAATAGTGGGATTATTGTCTTGGCTTACGCCAATTTTAGCCATAATAATAAAATGGGAGTCAAAAGGACCTTTATTTTTTGTTCAAAAAAGGAACGGACTAAATTATAAAGAATTCAATTGTTATAAATTCAGATCGATGGAGGTTAACGACAAGGCAGATTTAGATTTAGCCTCAAAAAATGATGTTCGGATAACCAGAGTAGGTAAATTTATTCGGAAAACCAGTATCGACGAACTACCACAATTTTTCAATGTTTTAATGGGTGAAATGTCAGTTGTTGGTCCAAGACCCCATATGGTAAGCGTTGCCAACTTATATGCTTTAAAAGTAGATAAATTTATGGTGCGCCACTTTGTGAAACCCGGAATCACTGGTCTTGCTCAAACAAAAGGTTTCCGTGGCGAAGTAGAATCAGACGAAGACATCATTAATAGAGTAAAATATGATATTTTCTATATGGAAAATTGGTCTATTTTATTAGATGTTAAAATTATCTTCAACACCATTTTTAATACTTTAAGAGGAGACGATAAAGCATATTAAAAAACACCTTTTTCAATTAATTCTTTTATTTGAAAATCAAGATTAAAATTATTATCAGCATAAACAAAAACCTGTTTCTTCATTGTTTGAATTTTGTCTTTACCTTCTTTTGAAATTTCTTTTAGTGTAACATTCAAACTCTCGAAATCCTCAACATTAGCAACCCAACCCAAATTATTTTCGTTTACTATGGCTTCGCCTTCACCACCACCAAAATATAGAATAGGGAACCCTAGTGCACCATATTCAAATATTTTTGAAGGGACTGAGCCATAAATCCTCGTTTTTAATGGCACAAGTGCAATGTCGAAAGATTGCAGTTTTTCGTGCAATGAGTTTCGCTCTAACATTCCGTGGAAAAATATTTTTTTTTCAGGATTTTGCTTAATTAAGTCTTCGATTTGCGATTTCTCTGCACCGTCGCCAAAAACATGTAATTCAATGTTTACATCTTGTAATTCAATTTGCTGACACAATTCAAAAACACCTTGAGCAATACCTAACAATCCTGCGTAAAATATTTTTATGGGTTCGTTTACTCTGTTTACTAAACCCATTTCCGTAGCTTTATGATTGGGAAAATTGCGATATAAATGGCATTCTTTTTTTGGAAAAATAGAATGAATGTGTGTAATGATTTCGTTAGATTGGCCAAAAATCAGTGTTGCTTTTGAATAGATAAATCGTTCAAAAAACAGAGAAATATGATGCGAAAAACTATCTTTTTTTAGTGCTTTTAATTCAATAGCGGCCAATGGCCACAAATCAGAAACATTTAAGATTATTTTTTTTCGCTTTATCGAAAGCACAAAAACCGAAACAAACGACAATAACAGCGGAGGTGATTGAACCACGACTTTATTGGGTGTTTTTTTGGTCAATAAATAAAAAAACAACCCGGTAGAAAATGACAAAACCGAAAGGGTTCTTTTAATAATGTTTTTACTGACACTCGGATAAATCCAAAGCCGTTTTACGGTTATATCCTGAAGGTTTTCCTTTACTGAAAACTTGCCTTTGTATTCTGGAAACAATTCTCCTTTTGGGTAATTCCCTAGCGGACAAAGCACGGAAACTTTGTACTTGTTTTGATGTAATTTCAAGGCCAATTGTTCAATTCTATTGGCAGCAGCGCCCTTTTCCGGCGGATAATAATTCGATATGATGAGGATTTCTTCCATTATTTTTGAAGCAGAATATCAATAATTCGTTCCGAGGCTTTTCCGTCCCAAAGTTCAGGAATTCCAGATTTTTTCTTTCCTTTTTGAAGAAATTCCCTAAATAATTTTACTAAATTCCCTATCGAAATTCCCACTAATTTATTGGTTCCAATGCTTTGCGTTTCCGGTCTTTCGGTGTTGTTTCGCATTGTGAAACAAGGTATTCCAAGAACTGTTGTTTCCTCCGAAATTCCACCGGAATCCGTAATAACGGCAAAACTGTTTTTGATGAGGTACATAAAATTCAAATAGCCTTGCGGTTCCACAAAATGGATATTTTTCAGTTCTAAATTCGTTTCACCTAAAATTGCTTTTGTCCTTGGATGAATGGGGAAAATCACTTTTTTGCCATCAGCCATTTTATCAATACCTTGGAGTAACTGAATTAAGGATTGTTCTTCATCCACGTTTGACGGGCGATGTAATGTTAAAACGATATAATTCCCTGTTTCCAATTGAAATTCATTCCAAAAAAGAGGTTCAAAAATTCTGCCTAAATTTTGATATAAAGTATCAATCATCACGTTGCCAACAAAATGAATATTGGTTTCATCAACACCGTATTTTATCAAGTTTTCAGAAGCAGAAGTTGAGGTGGTAAAGAAATAATCGGTAATGCTGTCGGTTACGATTCTATTGATTTCTTCGGGCATTGTCATATCACCAGACCGAATTCCAGCTTCCACGTGAGCGACTTTTATGTTTTGTTTTTTAGCTACAATCGCACAAGCCATAGTCGAATTGACATCGCCAACCACCAAAACCAAATCACAAGGATTTTGCAACAATTCTTTTTCAAAAGCTACCATAATCGCTCCTGTTTGCTCCGCTTGTGAACCACTTTTTACCTCCAGATTGCTGTCGGGTTTCGGAATATTCAATTCGTCGAAAAAAGTATCGCTGAGGTTTTTGTCATAATGCTGACCCGTATGCACCAAACGATAGAAAACATTCGCTCCTTCGTTTTGCTTTTTTTCAATCGCTTTGATGATGGGTGCGATTTTTATAAAATTAGGTCTAGCGCCTGCGACTATGGTTATTTTCATTAGGCTATTTCTTTGATTAACGAAACAAACTGTTTCAATTTGCCGCTTTTGCTTCGTTCCAGTTTTTCTTTTCTGATGAATGTAAAAAACAATCCTTTTTCTAAATATAAGGCAATCGCGGCTTCAATTTTGCGGATTTGTTCCAAATTTAATTCTGTTTTGCTTACATATTCAATGTCAAAAGTATCGATTTTAGTTTGTTTGACGATAAATTCTTTTACATTGCCATCGTCTTCGATGATGCTTTTGGTCACGTAATAAAAAGTCAATCCGGGTGATTTTTTTCCGCTTGGTAAAATGGCAATATCATTAGTCCGACCCATTAATTGTTGAAGGACAGGTTTTTTAGATGTGCTTTTTTCATCCAAAATCCCAATGTCGCCAATGTCGTATCGAATAAACGGATGCGCTTTGTTATATAATGAAGTAACCACGATGCGACCTTCTTTTCCGTAAGGCAAAACATTGTTATCCTCGTCCAAAATTTCTACAAAAAGCGTTTCGGAATTGACTTGCCATTCTCCTTCAGGATTTTGAAAGGCAATCAAATCCAATTCCGAAGCTCCGTATTCATTGACAACAGGGAATCCAAATTGTTTTTCCAACAATATTTTGTCTTCTACAAAAAGCATTTCAGAAGTCACAACACAAACTTTCAAAGTCGGACAAATATCCTTTAAAATAATACTTCTCTGCTGTAGAAATTTGGCAAACAAAACGATTGAACTTGTATAGCCATTGATATAATCAAACTTTCGAGTCTTGAATTCGTTTAAAAAACCTTCTAAAACAGTATCCGATAAATCGAAAATCGAAAACCGAAAGCGGTTGCTCAAAAAATCCTTGAAACGTTCTTTTTTGTTGCCGATAAAATCCAACGGAATTCCATAAAATCGAGCTTGAAATGATGAATTAAAATCAATTCCAAACCAACCAAAACGATATATATTAGAAGCCCAAGTTAGCGCATGACAATATTTGTCTTTGGCAAAAATAAACGGGTCACCACTCGAGCCTGAAGTTTTGTTAACATAAACGGTTTTTGGAGAATATCCTTTTGAAAGTCTGTCTATTAAAGGCTCTTGAAAGTCTTTCTTAGTCATTATGGGCAATTCGTTCCAATTTTGAAAACTGCTTTTGCCAACAAATTTTTGATAGGAAGAATTATTTTTCAAATGATAATCAACAATTTCAAGCTTTTTGTTTTCAAGGAAAACTTCAAATTCTTCTTGAGGAAGCGCAACAATTTTTCTCATATCGGCTTTAGCTTCCTGTATTGGAAAACCATTTAATTGGAGCGATAAATCGAAAAATGAAAACATTTGGCCAATATATTTTACCAAAAATAATATTTACGAAGAACTAATGACCTAATAACCTACAACTTTTTGAAAATTAATTATTTTTTAAGTCTAAAAGCAATTATTTTTGCCAAACATAACAACTACACGATGACAATTTTACTTTTAGGTTCAGGAGGAAGAGAGCACGCTTTTGCTTGGAAAATGATTCAAAGTCCGCTTTGCGACAAACTTTTTGTAGCTCCGGGAAATGCCGGAACCGCTTCGATAGCCAATAATGTGGATATGAGTCCAACAGATTTTGATTCCATAAAAACTTTCGTGATTCAGGAAAAAGTAGAAATGGTGGTTGTTGGCCCGGAAGATCCATTGGTAAAAGGGATTTTTGATTTTTTCAAAAGCGACAGTGATTTAAAAGATATTCCGGTTATTGGACCATCAAAGTTAGGCGCAACTTTAGAAGGAAGTAAAGAATTTGCCAAAGAATTTTTGATAAAACACAACATCCCAACTGCAGCTTATGACAGTTTTACCGCAGAAACAGTGGAAAAAGGATGTGATTTCTTGGAAACTTTGCAACCGCCTTATGTTTTGAAAGCAGATGGATTGGCAGCAGGAAAAGGCGTTTTGATCATTCACGATTTGGCCGAAGCCAAAGAAGAATTAAGAAATATGTTGGTCAACCAAAAATTTGGTGCAGCAAGTTCAAAAGTGGTAATCGAAGAATTTTTGGACGGAATTGAATTGAGTTGCTTTGTTTTGACGGATGGGAAAAGCTATAAAATTTTGCCAACAGCTAAAGATTACAAACGCATTGGCGAAGGAGACACCGGTTTGAATACAGGAGGAATGGGGGCAGTTTCTCCAGTTCCGTATGTCGATGCCGTTTTGATGGAAAAAATCGAAACACGTATCGTAAAACCCACGATTGAAGGTTTCCAGAAAGACGGAATCGAATATAAAGGATTTGTTTTTATTGGTTTGATTAATGTAAATAATGAGCCAATTGTTATCGAATACAACGTGAGAATGGGCGATCCTGAAACCGAAGTGGTTGTTCCTAGAATGAAGTCGGATTTAGTGGAATTGTTTTTGGCTGTAGCCAATGAAAAACTAGACGAATTCGCACTTGAAATTGACGAGAGAAGTGCCACCACAATTATGCTTGTCTCTGGCGGTTATCCTGAAGATTTCGAGAAAGGAAAAGTAATTTCAGGATTATCAACCATCGAAGATTCGATTGTTTTTCACGCAGGAACAAAATTAGAAAACGGGAATGTGGTTACTAATGGAGGACGGGTTTTGGCAGTAACATCTTATGGAAATGATTTTCAAGAGGCCATAAAAAAATCTTACCAAAACATAGACAAGCTAAATTTTGATAAGATGTATTTTAGAAAAGATATTGGCTTCGACTTACTTTAAGAAAGAATGAGCCGTTGTATCTTGATTTTCTTGACCACTATCTTGGTGTAATTTCAATTGTTTGACCCAATAGACCATTGCACTAGCACAGATAATCATAAATATCCAGTTTATGGTATTGGCAGCAAACCAACTTTTAAGCTCAAGGGCTCTAAGAAAATTGTGTAACGTGAAAAAAATATTTTCAAATAACCATTGAATTCCTTCAAAAAATGCTTTCATCTCATTAATTTTATTTGTTAATTGTATTCGATGTAAATCGCAATTGTATCTATTTTTAATGAAAAAACTTTATATGGCTCGTTTCATCTTTGTACAAGTATTATATTTACAGTCACAAAAGTATAAAATATCCTTATGATAACAAGTGTTTTTAAAAAATCTACACCATTAAATTTAATTTTGGTTGTAATTTTAATGCTGGTTTTCTTTTTAATCTACCAGTTTCAAGATTTAACTTGGACAAAATCTGCTTTTTCCATTTTAAAAAAAGCAATGTTATTTATTGTTTTGCTGGGTTCTGTTTTTATCACAAATTTTATTGCCAAGAAAAACGGTTTGAGTAAAGACAGCAGCTACACGATTTTTTTCTATTTTTTATTGCTGCTTTTTTCCCCTTCGCTATTAAACAACATCAATTTAATTTTATCAAATTTCTTTGTCTTATTAGCTCTTCGCAGATTAATTTCGTTGCAATCCTTAAAAGCGTCTAAAGAAAAAATATTTGATGCCTCTTTATGGATTTTTGTGGCAGCCTTATTTCATTTTTGGAGTATTCTTTATATTGTATTGGTTTTTATCTCCATAATTTTTCACGTTTCAAGAGATTATAGAAACTGGGTTTTGCCTTTTATAGCATTTTTTGCTGTAGGAATTATTTTCATGCTTTTTTCGGTTATTTTCCAAAAAGATGTTTTGGGATACATCAATGCAAATGCAGTTACTGATTTTAAAATGGATTATTTTACCAATAATTATCAAAATGCAGCCTTTTCAATCTATTTGACTATTGCTTTGTTTTTTGTAATTTCTATGTTTATATCATTACCCAACAGACCATTAGTATTGAACGCTTCTTATAAAAAAATCATTGGCTCTTTTTTTATTGGAATTCTGATTTTTGCAGTTTCTTCTAGCAAAAGCAATGATTTATTAGTTTTTACAATTGCTCCTTTGGCAATGATGGCAACTAGTCACATCGAAGTGAAACAACTTCAATTGAAGCAGGAAATGGTTTTAGCCGTACTTATTATTTGCAGTTTATTTGTATTTTTCTCGCAATTATAATTTATTTCCATAAGCCAAATCACCGGCATCGCCAAGTCCAGGAACGATATATTTCTTTTCGTTTAGTTTTTCGTCCAAAGTCGCAACCCAAAGATGACAGGAATCCGGCAAATGTTTTTCAAGATACGCAATTCCTTCAGGAGCAGCAATGATTACGGCAATGTGAATTTCTTTCGGAATCCCTTTTTCCATTAATTTATTAAAAACCGCAACTATCGATTGTCCTGTAGCCAGCATTGGATCAATCAAAAGTAAGGTCTTGTTTTCAATATTTGGAACAGCTTGATATTCGACTAAAATATCAAAATAATCATCATGATAAGGATGATGCCTGTAGGCAGAAACGAAACCATTTTCGGCACTGTCAAAATAATTCAAGAACCCTAAATGAAGCGGCAAACCTGCGCGAAGAATGGAACACAGAACCAATTGATCAGCTATTTCAGTGGTTTTTTTGATGCCAAGAGGCGTTTGAATCTCCACATTTTTATAGTGTAGATCTTTGCTTAATTCATAAGCCATCACTTCGCCAATGCGTTCAATATTTCTTCGAAAACGCATACTGTCGTGCTGCACATTCACGTTTCTGATTTGGCCAAGAAAATGATTAAGAATACTGTTGTCTTCTGATAAATAATGTGTTTGCATTGTTTTAAGTTTTGGTATTAAACTTCTTAAGTTTTTAATGGACTATAAAAGTATAAAAAGTATCTTTGTAATTATAAAATATGAAAGATATGTTTTCAAAATTAGCTTATTCCGTTTTCGAACAAAGTATTCGCGATTATCATCAATTTGATAATGTAGATCAACCTATTAATAATCCTTTTCCAAAGGAAAAATTCGAACATTTATTATATCTAAAAAACTGGATTGACACCGTACAATGGCATTTTGAAGATATTATTCGGGATCCCAATATTGACCCGGTTGCAGCCTTAACATTAAAAAGAAGAATTGATGCTTCAAATCAGGAACGTACTGATATGGTAGAATACATTGATGGTTATTTTCTTCAAAAAAATGCTCATGTTACTGTAAAAGAAAACGCTAAAATAAACTCCGAAAGTCCGGCTTGGGCATTTGACAGATTGTCTATTTTAGCTTTAAAAATTTATCATATGAACGAAGAAGCTAATCGTGCCGGAGCCTCACAAGATCACAGAGATAAATGTCAGGAAAAATTAAATGTGTTGTTAGAACAAAGATCCGATTTATCAACAGCAATTGACGATTTATTAAAAGACATCGAGAACGGGGATAAATTTATGAAAGTGTACAAACAAATGAAAATGTACAATGACGATGATTTGAATCCGGTTTTGTATCAAAACCAAAAATAATTTCCGACAAGATTCAATTGTCAAAAAAAATTAAACATATAGCCGTCATGAGACTTTCCGCAATGGGAGATGTCGCTATGACGGTTCCTGTTTTAAGGGCATTTATCTCCCAAAACCAGGATATAAAAATCACCGTAATTTCCCGACCTTTTTTTAAACCACTATTCGATACGATTCCCAATGTTTCTTTCTTTGCTTTTGACGAAAAACAACGCCACAAAGGATTTATTGGTTTGTTGCGATTGTTTCAGGATTTAGTAGCATTAAACATTGATGCTTTTGCTGATTTGCATAACGTTTTGCGTTCTAAAGTGGTCAGGACACTTTTTGCCTTGAGTGGGAAAAAAACCGCTTTTGTTGATAAAGCTAGAGCTGAAAAAGCAGCCTTAACTCGTTCTGAAAACAAAATTTTCAAGCCATTGCCTACAATGTTCGAAAGACACACAAAAGTGTTTGAAGAACTTGGTTTTACGGTAGATTTATCAAATCCAATATTTCCGCCAAAACAAAAATTAGAGACAGAAATTGTCCGTTTAAGTGGAAAAGACTGTCAGAAACTAATGGGAATTGCACCTTTTGCACAATACGATTCCAAAGTATATCCCCTAGATTTAATGCAGGAAGTAATCGATAAATTAGCGGAGAACAAGAACTATAAAATCTTACTTTTTGGCGGAGGAAAAAAGGAAATCGAAATCCTGGATTCGCTTTCAAAAGGCAGAGAAAATGTAGTTGTTGTTGCTGGAAAAATAAATCTACAGCAGGAATTGCAACTCATCAGCAATCTCGATGTGATGCTTTCAATGGATAGTGCGAATGGGCATTTGGCGGCAATGCTTGGTGTAAAAGTAATTACACTTTGGGGCGCAACACATCCGTTTACTGGATTTTTGCCGTTTAATCAGCCTTTTGAAAACGCCTTGATGGCTAATCGAAATTTGTTTCCAAAACTACCCACTTCGGTGTACGGAAATAAAAAAGTGGCAGGTTATGAAAGTGCAATGCGAACGATTTCAGTTGAAAGTGTAATTGATAAAATCAATGCTACAATTTAGATTCGTTTCAAGAAAACGGATGCTTTCAACCTCATTTATTTTTATCAAGATGTAATTTTTCATATAAATCATACATCTTTATATTTGGCATACTTTAATAAATACCAGACCTATGTTAGATTTAAAATCCTCCAGAAGAAATTTTTTTAAATTCCTCGGCTTGACAGCAGGCACAACATTAATCAGCCAGACAAGTTTTGGTGGCCACTTTGATCAAACGGAAATCAAAAAGTTAACCCCTGAACAAAAAGAATTTATTATGCTCCACGAAAAATGGATGGATAAATTCATAGAAGTAATTAGAGTCCAAAAAACCGACCCCGAAGATCAGGAAAACAACCAAAAGATGATTGCGATAACTGAAATGGCTGATGAATTTAAGCCAGAACTTAACGAATTTATGAAAGACGGTACTTTTGCACTAATCTATAAAATGTCGCTGGAACGAATGAGCAAAGAAATCTAATTCGAAATTAGCTAAACGCTTGACTTTGTCTCTCAAAAAATTTATGAAAATTTTACAAATTCAAATTGCGTTTGAACCTGATTTATTAATTTTGGTTAAAATGGAATAATTTTAGGGCTGTTATTAGTTCAGGTTCCATTTTTTTTTAATTTTAGCACAGATTTCAACGAATAAAAAAGTTGAGACAATAAACTTATTTCAATCACTTTTTAACACTAAATAATATGGTAGTACAATATCAGGGTAAACAAAACGGAATTCCGACAACATTCACAATTAGAATCAACGGAAACAACTTATCAAAAAGCAGTTCTAATTACGAAGTGGATTTATTAGTAGGCGACAAGCAATTGCCAACTTTTACGACATCAATTCATCAGAGTTTGTCTAATTGTTTAAAAGAAATTTACTTGTTCAGAAAACACAACAATATTATGTTTGATGCCTCTTCAGAAAAAGTAGCACCTAAACTGGTTCCTTATGATTTGGCTTTATACAACTTTCACAAGAACGCCTTGTTTATGTCATAAACTATTTCTTTATGATAAAAAAAGACTGTTCATTGAACAGTCTTTTTATTCTATTTACAATGCTTTAGTGAGCACTTTCTCGTATGCTTTTCTTGGGCTTCCTCTGAAATATACTTCACCACAAAGTGAATAACCTGATTTTTCAAAAATTTTCAACATCGCAATATTGTCATAATTTGTGTCTGCTTTTACACTGAATATGTTGTTTTTAAGAGCAAAATCTTCTATATATTCAATCATTATTTTAGCTAAACCTTTTCCCAAATATTTTTCTGAAATAGCTACTCGATGAAAGACAACAAAATCATCATTCGTTAACCAATTTCCTTCAATTTTTTCATATTCAGGCTCGTCATTGACTAATATTGCACAATAACCGATGATAGTTTTACCTTCAACCAAAACATATGCTTCTCCTTTTTCAATGTCTTTTAGAACCACTTCTGAATTTGGATACCCGTCTTGCCATTGATTGCTACCGTCTTCTTTTCTTCGTAGTATGGCTTTTTGCAAAATGATCCATATTCGAGAGGCATCAGAAAATTCAGCTTGTCTAAAGTGATAATTCATCATTTAGATTTTTTAAACATCGTCATAATTCACAAAAATTTCTGCAGAAGTAGGATGCGCTTGGCATGTTAAAACCAAACCTTCGGCGATTTCGCTATCGGTTAGAATGGAGTTTTTCTTCATCACGGCAGTTCCGGAGGTAATACGAGCGAGACAACTGCTGCAAATTCCGCCTTGGCAAGAGTAGGGAGCGTCAACGCCTTGTTTTAAAGCGGCCTCTAGGATAGTTTGTTTTTGTGACATTTCGAAAGTTGTTTCATCATCATCAACAAGAATGGTGATCTTTGTGTGTCCTTCGAGAGATTTTGCAATTTTATCTTCGGTAATTGATGTTGAGAATAATTCGAACTTGATATTCTTTTCCGAAATATTATGCGCTGCCAAAACCGCCGAAACTGTATTGATCATTTCTTCCGGACCACACAGATAGAACTTGTCAAATTCTATTTCCTTGTGTTTATTATTCAACACAAAATTCACCACAGATTTATCGATTCTGCCAAAAAGTTCCCCTTCGGCTTTCGCCTGACTGAAAACATAATGAACAAATAATCGACCTGTATATTTAGATTGCAAATCGTGTAATTCCTGATGAAAGATGGTTTCCTCGTGAGATTTATTTCCGTAAACCAATACAAACGAACTTTGTGGTTCGCCCTTCAAAGCCGATTTCAGAATAGAAATTACGGGTGTAATTCCGCTTCCTGCCACAAATGCAGCATAGTTTTTTTGTTTGTCTGTGTGTGGTTCGAAGGTAAATTTTCCTTCTGGTTTTCCTACTTCGATAAGATCACCTACTTTTAATTTTGTATTGGCAAATTGTGAAAATGCACCGTTTTTCACTGCTTTCACCGCAATTCTCAATTCTCCACTTTCAGGAGAAGAACAAATAGAATAAGCACGACGAATTTCTTGTCCGTCCAGCGTTAATCTCAAATTGACATATTGTCCGGCAATAAAAGTATAATTTGGTTTTAATTCCTCGGGAACATTAAAAAGTATGGAAACTGCTGCCGCCGTTTCGCGCTTTATTTCTTTTATGACAAGTTTTTTGAATGATGGCATACGATTAATTTTTTACAAAGATAGCAAACCCAAAAAAAGTAAAGAAGTTTATGGGTTTAGAAGTTTAGTTTTTTGTAACATTTCCCTACTTTTATCAACAAATAAAAAATAAAAGTCAAAATTATGATTCAAAAATTCCTGTATCTCGAATGGAAAGCTTTTATACGATCGGCTTCGTTCGGAACTAATTTGGCTTTGAAAATCCTTTTGGGTTTTATAGCCATTTTGTATGCTTTTATTTTGCTAATGGTTGGAATTGGGGCTTTTTATGGATTGAAAAAAATGAATCTTGATCCATTGCACGAGGTAAATAAATTCTTGATTTATTATTTTTTAATAGATCTGGGCATTCGATTATTATTGCAAAAAATCCCGGTAATGAATATTCGGCCGTTATTAGCTTTGCCATTCAAAAGACCAACAATTGTTAACTTCTCCATTGGAAAAACACTTTTGTCCTTTTTTAATTTTCTACACGTTTTTTTCTTTCTGCCTTTTACTATTGTTTTGCTGATTGAAGGTTATGATGTTGTGAGCTTGATTCTTTGGCATTTGGCGATGTTTGCATTGGTTTACAGCAATAATTTTCTGAATATTATTTTGACAAACAAAGACAATGTATTTGCTGTTTTTACAGCAATTGTTTTAGTGTTGGGAGGTTTTCAATACTATCACTATTTTGATATTACTACTTATACTTCCGTGTTTTTCGATGGATTATTCAATACAAAATGGATGTTTTTATTTCCGGTTTTGGCTTTGATGGGATTATATTATTACACTTATGTTTATCTCAAAAACAATTTATATCTCGATGCAGGATTATCAAGCAAACACGAGATTGCCAAAACCGAGAATCTGACTTGGCTGAACCAATTTGGAACTTTGGGAACTTTTTTAAAGAACGACATTAAACTCATCAAAAGAAACAAACGTTCTAGAACTACGGTTGTAATGAGTCTTCTGTTTTTATTTTACGGATTAATCTTTTTCAGAGAAAATTCACATCAACCGGAAGTGATGCGCATTTTTGCCGGAATTTTTGTTTCGGGAGGATTTTTATTCACTTTTGGACAATTTGTGCCTAGCTGGGACAGTTCTTATTATCCGCTGATGATGACACAAAATATTTCCTATAAAGGCTATTTGAGTTCAAAATGGTGGCTTGTAGTGATTGCGACATTTATTTCGACCATTTTGGCTTCCTTTTATTTATTTTATGGTTGGCAGGTTTACCTGACGATTGTCGTTGGAGCGATTTATAATATTGGCGTCAATTCGCACTTGGTTTTGCTTGGTGGCGCTTACACTAAAACCCCAATCGATTTGGCAATGAGCAAAGGTGCTTTTGGCGACAAAAAAGCATTTAATACAAACACAATGTTACTTTCTTTACCAAAATTAGTCTTGCCATTATTACTTTATTGGGCAGGATCTTCATTAATGAATCCTAATTTAGGACTTGTATTTGTTGCCATTGCAGGAGTTTTGGGTTTTAGTTTAAGAGATAAAGTTTTCTCATTAATTGAAAAAATCTACAGAACCGAAAAATATAAAACTATTAATGCTTACAAACAAAAATCGTAATTCGTAAACCAAAATGATACAAGTACAAAATCTTTCAAAATCATATAACGGAACTGCTGTATTAAAAATAAATGCTTTAGAAATTCCAAGAGGACAAAGTTTTGGTCTTGTAGGCAACAACGGCGCCGGAAAAACTACTTTTTTTAGTTTGCTTTTGGATTTAATCCAACCTTCGACAGGAAATATAATTAACAACGATGTTCTGGTAAATGTTAGCGAAAATTGGAAACCATTTACGTCTTCTTTTTTGGATGAAAGCTTCCTGATTGGCTATTTGACACCTGAAGAATATTTTTATTTCATTGGAGATTTGCGCAATCAAAACAAAGCCGATGTGGATGCTTTATTAGTCAAACACGATGAGTTTTTTAATGGTGAAATCCTGAAAAACAAAAAATATTTGCGGGATTTATCCAAAGGAAACCAAAAAAAAGTGGGAATAATTGCCACACTCATTGGCAATCCGGAAGTGGTAATTCTCGACGAACCGTTTGCAAATTTGGATCCAACAACCGTTAGCAGATTAAAAAAAATAATCAAAGAACTTGCCGAAAACCCAAACGTTACTGTTTTGGTTTCAAGCCACGATTTGCAGCATACAGTTGAGGTTTGCGATAGAATTGTTGTGCTAAATAGAGGCGAAATTGTAAAAGACATTCAAAAATCTCCAGAAACATTGCAAGAGCTTGAAACGTTTTTTGCCGTTTAAATTTCGATATTTCAAAAAGAAACGTATTTTTACCAGTCATTATACTAAAATGCTCTTTTAAAAGTTAAATGATAAACTGTTTCCCATTGAAAACCAAGACACTTAAACACACCTTCTCTATAGCATTTTTAATTATCTTAGTAGCTTGTTCTACCAAGAAAGACACATTTTTGGCCAGAAATTCTCATGCTTTAAGCACAAGAGACAATATTTTATATAACGGTCAAATAGGCTTAAACAAAGGAATTGAAGGTATAAAAGCAGAAGGTAAAGACAATTTTTGGAAACGATTGCCTGTCGAAAGAATGCAAATTAAAGAAGACAATACTCCCGATGGAAAATCGAAAAACGCCAATTTTGAACTAGCCGAAGCTAAAGCCACCAAAGCAATTCAAAAACACTCCATGAATATTGGAGGTCAAGAAAAAAATTATCAAATTGACGAGGCGTATTTACTCCTTGGCAAAGCCCGTTATTATGACCAACGATTTATTCCTGCATTAGACGCTTTCAATTATATTTTATACAAATATACCAACAGCAGCAATATATATCAGGCTAAAATTTGGAGAGAAAAAGCCAATATGCGTTTAGGAAATGACATACAGGTCATAAAAAACATATCCAAACTTCTGGATGAAAAAAAGCTTAAAAAACAGAATATTGCTGACGCCAACGCACTTTTAGCCGAAACATTTTTAAATGTTGAAGAAAAAGACAGCGCTATTGCCAAATTAAAAATCGCTGTAAATTTCACCAAAGTAAACTACGAAAAAGCAAGATATCACTTTATCCTTGGACAACTATATCAAGAATTAAGCAAAAGAGACAGCGCTATTATTAGCTATCAATCCGTAATAAATATGAATAGAAAAGCGGAAAGAGAATATATTATTCAAGCGTATGCTAAGAAAGCCCAATTATTTGATTTTGAAAACGGAGATGCAAACGCCTTTGTAAAAACCTATAACAGACTGGTTGCAGACAGAGAAAACCGACCATTTTTAGATATTATCTATTATGAAATGGGTGTTTTTTATGATAAACAAAACAATCAGAAATTAGCCAAAAAATTTTACAATGCTTCTCTTAAAACAAATTCTAAAGACGCCTATTTAGTGGCTTCAAATTATAGGGATTTGGGGAATATGCATTTTAAAAATACGGAATATTCAATAGCTGCTAAATATTATGACAGCACTTTAGTTAAAATGGATGTTAAAACCAGAGAATACATTCATATTAAAAAAGTAAGAAAAGATTTAGATGAAGTAATTGAATATGAATCTGTTGCCAAAAGGAATGATAGCATATTAAATGTAGTTGCTATGTCAGATAAAGACAGGAATTTATACTTTGAAGATTACATCGGCAAATTAAAAAAGTCAGATGAGAACAAAAAAATCTTGGAAGAAAAACAGAAAGCCAAACTTGAAAACATTCAAAGAAACAGTTTAACCACTGCTGATGATCCTGCAACTGGAGTTCAGCAAGCAGGGAAATCAATAAAAAAACCAGGACTTGCGCCACCTTCAATTACAAATACTTCAGCGAATAATACAGCTAACACTTTTTATTTTTACAATCCATCAACAGTAGCTTTTGGAAAAGTAGAATTCCAAAAAAGATGGGGAAACAGAGCATTAAGTGGCAATTGGAGATTGCCTTCCAATACAACAAACGCTGTTGAAGAAGACGTGACAGATGCAAAAAGCCCAACTTCGGAAGGGAAAGCCGCCGAAGCAGAAACACCTCAATACACTACCGCTTTTTATTTAGACCAGCTTCCAAAAACACAAGCAGAAATAGACAGTATTGCTAAAGAAAGAAACTTTGCGTATTATCAACTTGGAGTTATTTACAAAGAAAAATTCAAGGAATATCAATTGGCGAGCAACAAGCTTGACCTATTGTTACAGCATAATCCAGAAGAAAAATTAGTACTTCCGACGATGTATAATTTGTATAAAATTTATCAAATTACAAATAGTGCAAAGGCAGAAGAGATGAAAAACCGAATTTCCAGCCAATATCCGGATTCTCGCTATGCACAAATCATTAACAATACAAATTCTAATTCAATATCTGAAACAGAAACATCTGAAAATGAATATAATAAATGGTATAAATTATATCAGGAAGAGCAATTTGTCTTTGTTTTAGAAAAAATAGACGGATTAATTATTCAATTTTTTGGAGATGAGATTGTGCCAAAATTTGAATTGCTTAAGGCAAATACCATTGGGAAACTCCAAGGATTAGAAGCCTATAAAAAAGCAATGCAATTTGTTGCTGATAATTATCCAAATAGTGAAGAAGGCAAGAACGCTCAGGATATTTTGACTACCCAAATTCCGTTATTGGAGAAACTGAATTTCACAACAAGGGATACTAAAAATTGGAAAATACTTTATAATGTTGGTAAACTTGAAGATAAAAGCACAAAAGCATTAGAAGAAAACATCAAGAAATTCATAGCAGGCGAAAACATCAATAAGCTATCCTATACATATGATATTTATACCGAAAAAGAGAATTTCATAACAGTTCAGGGCATAACATCAGAAGCGTATGCGAAAAATATTGCCTCAATAATGAAAGACGATAAAAAATATAAAATTACGGAACCGGCGATTGTAATTTCAGATGAAAACTATAAAGTAGTTCAAATCAAGAAAAATCTAGCAGAATATTTGGCATCGCCAAAAGTTACTCCTGTTTCTGTTCAACAGGCAGTAGTTCCTCAACAAACAGTTCCTCAGCCTGTAAATCCAGACCAAGCAGCTCCAAAACAAAGAACATCAAAACAAGGAATGCCCCAAGTAACAAGACCTCCAACTGAAATTCCGACTACTGATGACAAAGACAATCCGAATCCTAATTCACCTCCAAAGCCGTAAATTATGTTTGATAAAAAACCAAAATCATATACTGAACTTCTTGGAAAAACAAATAGAATTGTTGAAGGAACAATAATTAAAGGAGATATTATTTCTCACGCCGACTTTAGACTTGATGGAGAATTAACAGGAAATTTTAAATCGAAAGGAAAAATTGTTATTGGTCCGGCAGGAAGTGTTACCGGCGATATTGTTTGTAAAAATGCCGATATTGAAGGAAAATTTAATGGAAAAATTCACGTTGCCGAAATACTGAATGTGAAACATAAAGCCAGCATTCACGGAGAAGTAATTTGCGAAAAATTATCAGTTGAGCCAGGCGCTGACTTTAGCGCTTCCTGTATGATGAAAACCAATTCAAAAAATCTCATTGCAAATGACGGACAATCAAGACCCGAAGAAGCAAACCAACAATAAATGGCTCGCTCTTATTAATATTCCCATTCAAATGGGAACAATCATTTTTTTGTTTGCGTATTTTGGAAACTGGCTGGACGAGAAATACCCAAATTCTCATAATATTTATGTCAAAATCTTGGTGTTGGTAGGGGTAGCCATTGCATTTTACAACATTAACCGTCAATTAAAAGACATCAACAAATCGTAATAAAATCGAAATGAATTTTAAAAAATACAAACCCATTATTGAAGTTTTACTCCTTTCAATTCTGGTTTATCTTGCACATAAACTATTTTTTTTCCTAAACAACAACAATCCAAATTTTCAGGGATTTCATTTTCCAATAGAAACCATCTATGGATTTTTCTTCATTTGTTCCATTCTAATAATTCTTGTGCTTATTAAGGTTAAAGAAAAAAACATTGACAATGTAGGTTACACTTTTTTATTGGTAACTTGTATCAAGATGGGCTTCTCTTATGCTGTTTTGTCTCCCATACTACATTCTGGAAATCCAAATGTAAGAATCGAAAAAATTGATTTTTTCTTCATTTTCGCCTTGTTTTTAACGATAGAAACCATTGTAACAGCCAGAATTTTAAATAAAAAGCAATAGATTATTTTTAAAAAGAGATTTATGCCATTTTTTTTATTTATTGCTTTTGGCATATTAATTTAAAATGTACCTTTGCACCCAATTTCAGAAAGTAAAAATTAAGATAATTTACAGTTATGGTGATTTCAAACAAACCACTTCAATTTATAATAGCATTTTTAATAGCCTGTCTTCCACTATTTGGTTTTGCCAATACCCCATCGGAAGTCACACCAGTACAAACTGAAACAACCGCTGTTGCGAACGAAGCTGCTCCTAAAGCAGAAGGCGAAACATCGGAAATTAAAGAACAAATTAAAGAAGTAATTGGACATCACGTTCTTGACGGTCACGAATTCTCACTTTTTGCTGACGCAGCAACCGGAGAACATTATGGATTTCCTTTGCCGATAATTCTTTGGGATAATGGGGTTCAATTTTTTTCTTCTTCAAAATTCAATCACGGAGAAGCAGTTGCGGAATCAAACGGAAATTTCTACAAACTACACCACGAAAAGATATACAAAACGGATGCTGCGGGGACATTAACAGGAGACGAGCACAATCCAACAAACGCAAAACCTATTGATCTATCTATTACAAAAGGAGTTTTAACAATTATGGTTGTTGCTTTGTTGATGTTTTTATTATTTACAAGCTTAGCAAAATCATATACTAAAAATGGTGGTATTTCTGCGGGTGCCGGACGTTTTTTCGAACCAATCGTATTGTATGTTCGTGATGAAATTGCGATTCCAAACATTGGTGAAAAGCACTATAAAAAATATATGAGTTATTTATTGACCATCTTTTTCTTTGTATGGTTCTTAAATATCTTTGGTTTAACACCACTAGGAATCAACGTTACAGGAAATATCGCCATTACTTTTGGATTAGCGGTAATCACATTTATAATCACAAATCTTACAGCGAACAAGAATTATTGGGGACACATTTTCTGGATGCCAGGTGTTCCGACACCAATGAAAATTATTTTAGCTCCAATAGAATTGTTGGGAGTATTTATCAAACCATTCGCATTAATGATACGTTTGTACGCAAATATTTTTGCTGGACATATTGTATTGATGAGTTTGATAGGATTGATATTTATTTTCAAAAGTTGGTTGGGAAGCAGCTTGTCATTTATGTTGTCATTTGCTATTTCAATCATCGAAATATTAGTTGCGTTGTTACAAGCTTACATTTTTACAATGTTATCGGCATTGTATTTTGGATCGGCAGTTGAGGAGCATCATCACGAAGAAGCGCACTAAAAAGGTTAAAAGTTAGAAGTTATTTGTCGAGAATTTTTCAACATTTAACGAATAACGTATAGCCATTAAAAGAGAATGTTTAATTTTTAATACATATTTTTATGGAAATTCCTAAAATCGTTGGAGCAGGATTAGTAGTTATTGGAGCAGGTATTGGTATTGGTAGAATCGGTGGTTCAGCAATGGATGCAATCGCTCGTCAACCAGAAGCTACTGGAAAAATTCAAACAGCAATGCTTATTGCAGCTGCGCTTATTGAAGGTATTGGATTTGCAGCTTTATTCGCTGTATAATTCTTCAAGACAAAAAGCTGTAACGGTTGGTTGCAGCTTTTGTTTTTAAAATTAAATTAAAAGAATACAATTAAAGACATATTATGGAAAAGTTAATAAATGATTTTTCGTTTGGATTATTTATCTGGCAAACAATAATTTTTGTGGGATTAATTTTCCTATTGAAAAAATTTGCTTGGAAACCTATTTTAGATGCCGTTAACGAAAGAGAAGAAGGTATAAAAAATGCCTTGCTTTCTGCTGATAATGCCAGAAAAGAAATGCAAAATCTTCAAGCGGATAATCAACGTATTTTACAAGAAGCAAGATTAGAACGCGATGCAATGTTAAAAGATGCTCGTGAGATCAAAGAAAAAATGGTTTCAGATGCCAAAAACGAAGCGCAAGCCCAAGGTCTAAAAATGATCGAACAAGCGAAAGCTGCAATCGAAAGTGAAAAAAATGCCGCTTTGGCAGAATTGAAACTTCAGGTTTCTACCTTGTCTATTGAAATTGCCGAGAAATTATTAGAAGACGAATTATCTAACAAAGCTACTCAAGTAAAATTAGTGGAAAAAATGTTAGGCGACGCTAAATTAAGCTAATATGTCAGGTACAAGAGCAGCAATACGTTACGCAAAAGCCATTCTGGAAATCGCAGACTCCAAAAAAGTAGCTTCTGAAGTTAGTGCTGATATGGCATTGATTTCTTCTACCATAGATAGCAATGCGGAATTGAATATTTTTATTCAAAGTCCAACCATTAAAGTAGAGCAAAAAGAAAATGCACTTTTAGAAGTTTTTGCGAATGCAAATGCAGTAACAAAAAGTCTTTTTCATCTGTTATTGGAAAACAAAAGATTTGAAATTTTGGATGTCATTGCATCAGAATACAACAAATTGTTTGATATTATGAACGGTGTTGAAGTGGCGAAAGTTACAACAGCCATTCCTATGGATGCAGCTTTGGAAGCTAAAGTTTCAGCTAAAATCGCAACATTTTCAGACAAGAAAATTACGATTGAAAACACAGTAGATCCATCTATCATTGGAGGATTTATTTTAAGAATAGGCGACAAACAATACAATGGTTCAGTCGCTAACAGATTACAAGTTTTAAAAAGAGAATTGAATAACTAGTTATTTATAAATAATTATGGCGGAAATTAAACCTGCTGAGATTTCAGCAATATTAAGAAAACAAGTCGAAGCATTCGAAACTGGAGCTACACTTGAAGAAGTTGGATCAGTACTAAATGTAGGAGATGGAATTGCTCGTGTTTACGGACTTTCTAATGTTCAATATGGTGAACTTGTAGAATTTGACAATGGTCTTGAGGCTATTGTTCTGAATCTTGAAGAAGACAATGTTGGCGTGGTACTTTTAGGACCATCAACAGGAATCAAAGAAGGTTCAACTGTAAAAAGAACACAACGTATTGCCTCTCTTAAAACAGGAGAAGGAATGGTAGGTCGTGTAGTAAACACGCTTGGTTTTCCAATAGATGGTAAAGGACCAATTACAGGTGAATTATTCGAAATGCCTTTAGAAAGAAAAGCTCCTGGAGTTATCTTCCGTCAGCCAGTTACTGAGCCATTACAAACCGGTATCAAAGCAGTAGATGCAATGATTCCAGTAGGTCGTGGACAACGTGAGCTAGTTATTGGCGACCGTCAAACAGGTAAATCTACCGTTTGTTTGGATACCATTTTGAATCAAAAAGAATTTTACGATGCAGGAAAACCTGTATTTTGTATATACGTTGCCATTGGACAAAAAGCGTCAACGGTAGCAGGAATAGCAAAAATGTTGGAAGAAAGAGGCGCAATGGCTTACACAGTAATTGTGGCTGCTAATGCTTCTGATCCTGCTCCAATGCAAGTTTATGCTCCAATGGCGGGTGCTGCAATTGGAGAATATTTTAGAGATTCAGGTCGTCCAGCTTTGATTGTTTATGATGATTTATCTAAACAAGCTGTTGCATATCGTGAGGTTTCTCTTTTGTTGAGAAGACCACCAGGACGTGAAGCATATCCTGGAGACGTTTTTTACTTGCACTCTCGTTTATTAGAAAGAGCTTGTAAAGTAATTGCCGATGACGGAATTGCAAAAAACATGAACGATTTACCAGATTCTTTGAAAGGTATCGTAAAAGGTGGTGGTTCTTTGACTGCTTTACCAATTATCGAAACTCAAGCTGGTGACGTTTCTGCTTATATTCCAACTAACGTAATTTCGATTACTGATGGTCAGATTTTCCTTGATGGTGATTTGTTTAATTCAGGAGTTCGTCCGGCGATTAACGTAGGTATTTCGGTATCACGTGTGGGTGGAAATGCTCAAATTAAATCAATGAAAAAAGTAGCAGGTACTTTGAAACTTGACCAAGCACAATACCGTGAATTAGAAGCGTTTGCTAAATTTGGTTCTGATTTGGATGCGGTTACTTTAAACGTAATCGAAAAAGGAAAAAGAAACGTTGAGATCTTGAAACAAAATCTTAATGACCCTTATACTGTTGAAAATCAAACTGCCATTATCTATGCGGGTTCAAAAAACTTGTTGCGTAATGTTCCTGTTAATAAAGTGAAAGAATTCGAGAAGGATTATTTAGAATACTTGAACAACAAACACAGAGATATTCTTGATGCTTTGAAAGCAGGAAAATTAACTGACGAAATTACAGATGTACTTGAATCAGTTGCAAAAGAAATTTCAGCGAAATATAACTAATTAGTGAATAGTGAAAAGTGAGTAGTTTATACTATTCACTTTTCACGACTCACTCTTCACTATAAATAAAATGGCAAATTTAAAGGAAATCCGTAATAGAATTACTTCCGTTTCATCGACGATGCAGATTACTGCTGCGATGAAAATGGTTTCTGCAGCAAAGCTAAAGAAAGCGCAAGACGCTATTACAGCGATGCGCCCTTATGCCGAAAAATTAACGGAATTATTGCAAAATCTTTCAGCTACTCTTGATGGAGATGTTGGAGGAGAATTCACAACACAACGTGAAGTAAAAAAAGTACTGGTTGTTGCCATCACTTCAAACAGAGGTTTGTGTGGAGCTTTCAACAGTAATGTAATTAAGGAAGTTAAAAACCGTGCTGATTATTACGTAGGAAAACAAGTAGATGTTTTTGCCATTGGTAAAAAAGGAAACGACATTCTGACCAAAACACTTTCTGTGGTAGACAATCAAAGTCACGTTTTTGATCATTTGACTTTTGATAATGTTACCGTTATTGCTGAAACATTGACACAGAAATTTGTTTCCGGAGAATATGACAAAATCGAATTGGTTTACAACCAATTTAAAAATGCAGCGACTCAAATCGTTCAAACAGAACAGTTTTTGCCTTTAGCTCCAATAAAATCAGATAAACCGGCTTCAACTGGTGATTACATTTTTGAACCATCCAAAGAAGAAATTGTGTTGACTTTGATTCCAAAATCATTGAAAACTCAATTATATAAAGGAATTAGAGATTCATTTGCCTCTGAACACGGAGCGCGTATGACTGCAATGCACAAAGCAACAGACAACGCAACGGAATTGAGAGACCAATTGAAATTAACTTATAACAAAGCACGTCAAGCCGCAATTACTAATGAGATTCTTGAGATCGTTGGTGGAGCGGAAGCTTTGAAAGGATAAGAAAAATTTTTTAATTTTTCAAATCTTCAAAATGCGAAGCTTTGAAAAGATAAGATTTTTATTCTAAAATTTATAAAGTTCTGCAATTGCAGGACTTTTTTTTGCTTAATTTTATACCATAATAATAACATTCTAAACTTTGAAAACAATAGAAATTACTACATTCGACGAAATGTATGCCCAAATAGAAATAATCCGTCATTTGTACCCTAATATTTCCGATGAAAAATACAAATTCTATCTTGAAGCAATGATTCCTCACAATTACACTCAGGTTGCCGTTTTTGAAGGCGATGAATGCATTGGACTTACAGGTTTATGGTATGGAATCAAACTTTGGTCAGGAAAATATATGGAAATCGATAATTTCATCGTTCATCCCGATCATCGTTCTAAGGGAATTGGAAAAATGCTAACCGATTATGTCAATCAAAAAGCAATAGATTTGGGCTGCACGATGATTGTTCTTGACGCTTTTACCGGAAATTTCACCGCTCATCGTTTCTATTACAATCAAGGTTATAATCCCAGAGGCTTTCACTTTATCAAAACGTTGAATGAAGATGGATTGACATAGCCCGAAGCTTTATAAACTATTTGGTTTGAATCAATAAATTCAGTTTTAAACCAAAGAAATGGTTATTTTTGTTGCATAAAAATTTAAAAAGAAACCCTTGGGATTATATAAAAATCTTTTCAAACAAACAGCCATTTACGGACTTGCAACGGTTTTACCGCGTATGTTGAGTTTTTTGTTGGTGCGATTATACACAGGAATATTACCGACCGCCGAATACGGTGAAGTTTCCATTCTGCTTTCTTGGATGGTATTCTTCAACGTGATTTTGTCTTACGGAATGGAAACCGCTTTTTTCCGATTTTATAATTCCGAAAAAGACAAGCAAAACGTAATTGCAACCACAACAATTTCTATATTTTGGTCAACGATTTTCTTCCTTTTTGGAGCCTTGATTTTCAGGAATTCTTTAGCAACATTGGCAAATGTCGACGTACAATATATCACGTATTCCATTTGGATTTTAGCGTTGGATGCTTTGGTAATCGTTCCGTTTTCGAAACTTCGTGCGAATCAACGTCCAATAATGTATGCCGCAATCAAGATAGGAAACGTGATGGTCAACTTGATTCTCAACATTTTCTTTTTGCTGTTTTTACCAAAATTAGCAGCAGCCAATCCCAATTCATTCATCGATAATTTATACATCGAACACTTCGAAATAGGATATATTTTCGTTGCCAATTTATTAGCAAGTTTACTGACATTAGTCGTGCTTTCGCCAAATTACCTTTCCTTAAACCGAAAATTCGACACTCTACTTTGGAAAAAAATGATGCAATACGGTTTGCCAATTCTCGTGGCTGGAATCGCTTTTGCAGTTAACGAGCATTTCGATAAAATACTATTGGGTTATTTGCTTCCGGAGAACATTGCAAAATCCGAAGTTGGAGCGTATTCCGCTTGTTACAAACTCGGTTTGTTTATGGTTTTGTTTGCGACAGCCTTTCGTTTGGGAATTGAGCCTTTCTTTTTCAGTCATTCCGGTAACGAAAAAGCGCCGGAAACTTATGCAGTCATCACCAAGTATTTCGTGATAATGGGGTCACTAATTCTCCTTGCAGTAATCGTTTTTGCCGATGTTTTAAAATTCTTGTTGCTCGATAACAAATCCTATTGGGAAGCAATGAAAGTGGTCCCGTTAATCATTTTGGCTAACTTTTGTCTGGGTATTTACAACAACCTTTCCGTTTGGTACAAATTGACTGATAAGACCAAAATAGGCGCTTATATTTCAATTGTGGGCGCAGTACTTACTTTGGTTTTAAACTATTTTTTAATTCCAAAATACAGTTATTATGGCTCGGCAATCGCCACCATTGCAGCTTACGGAAGCATGATGATTATTTCCTACGTACTCGGAAATAAATATTACCCAATTCCTTATGATATGGAGAAGATAGGTGGTTATTTAGGATTGTCAATCCTCTTTTCAGCGATTTCTTTCTACGGATTTAGAGAAAATTATTTCGTCGGAATTCCATTATTAATCGGGTTTATGTATTTTGTATATCACAACGAAAAAGAAACATTAAAAAGAATGTTGAGAAGAAAAGCGAGTTAGATTTTTTGGAGCTATTTCCTGCTATCCGTTACAATATTTTCTTTTTTGCTGCCAAAAAAGAAAAGGATTTTCACTTCTATCAGGGCTAAAAACACTAATAAACTAAATCAAAAAATATCAAAATGACCATCAAAATCATCAACAAATCACAACACAACTTGCCCAACTACGAAACCATAGCTTCGGCAGGAATGGATTTAAGAGCCAATCTAACCGAATCCATAACCTTAAAACCATTAGAAAGAG
The DNA here is from genome assembly GCF_015277675.1 of Flavobacterium soyangense. GTDB lineage: Bacteria > Bacteroidota > Bacteroidia > Flavobacteriales > Flavobacteriaceae > Flavobacterium > Flavobacterium soyangense. The sequence goes on along the minus strand of NZ_JADHEC010000002.1, from coordinate 49,016 downwards.
CCATCGTAAAAACGGGACTTTTCATCGAATTGCCCATAGGTTACGAAGCTCAAGTTCGTCCCAGAAGTGGCTTGGCAGCCAAAAAAGGAATAACAGTCCTCAATTCCCCCGGAACTGTAGATGCAGATTATCGTGGAGAAATTGGTGTGATTTTAGTAAATTTATCAAATGAAGTTTTCGTTATCGAAAACGGCGAACGCATTGCCCAACTCATCATCGCAAAACACGAAAGAGCCGAATGGATTGAAGTTCAAGAATTATCCGAAACTTCAAGAGGTGAGGGCGGTTTTGGAAGTACGGGAGTGAAGTAAGTATTAAGTGTTCAGTCGCAGTGAGCAGCTGAGAATTGGGCTTTTATTCCAAATAAAAACCCGTGGAAATCGGTTTAATCCGTTTAATCTGTGGCCAAAAATTAATAAAACAAACTTCGTGAACTTTGCGAAACCTTCGCAACTTTGCGGTTAAATAATAAATTAATAAGAGGATGGGATTGCTTCGTTCCTCGCAATGACAAAAACATGAAAATAATAGTACCAATGGCTGGACGAGGTTCCAGATTAAGACCACACACATTAACCATTCCTAAACCCTTAATTCCAATTGCCGGAAAACCTATCGTACACCGTTTGGTTGAAGATATTGCAGGAGTTTTGAATCAAGATATTGAAGAAATAGCCTTTATCATTCACGAAAGTTTTGGGAAAAAAGTGGAAGAAGATTTAATCGCCATTGCTGAAAAATTGGGTTCAAAAGGAACTATTTATTACCAAAACGAAGCACTTGGAACAGGTCACGCCATTATGTGTGCCAAAGAGTCGCTGAGCGGACCAGCCGTTATTGCTTATGCAGACACTTTAATTCGCGCCGATTTCGATTTAGATCAAAATGCTGATAGTGTGATTTGGGTAAAACAAGTAGATCAACCGGAAGCTTTTGGTGTGGTCAACTTAAATGAAGCCAATCAAATTATTGAATTGGTTGAAAAACCTAAGGAATTTGTTTCAGACCTTGCCGTTATCGGAATTTACTATTTTAAAGATGTTGCAGTTTTGAAAAATGAACTTCAATACGTGTTGGATAACAACATTATTAACGGTGGAGAATATCAAATTAATGACGGAATAAAGCAAATGATGGCAAAAGGTATGGTTTTTGTACCTGGAGAAGTCGCTGAATGGATGGATTGCGGAAATAAAAACGTTACGGTTGAAACCAATTCCAGAATGCTAGGTTTCTTACACAACGATGGAGAGCATTTGGTAGATTATGATGTGAAATTAGAGAATTCAACCATTATTCCACCTTGTTATATTGGTGAAGATGTGGTCTTGATTAATGCAACAGTGGGTCCAAATGTGTCTTTAGGGAAAGGATGTCACGTGAGTAACAGTTCGATAAAAAATAGTTTGGTGCAAACCCATACTCACATAAAAAACGCCAATTTAGACAATGCAATGATAGGAAGCCATGCTAGTTTTGACGGTAATTTTACAAGCATTAGTATAGGAGATTATTCGGTGTTGGAATAATAAAAACCATTGCGCTCATTGGTAAAAACGATTAAATGAAAAAAGCGGTTTTATTCTTTTTATTCATAGTTTTGCTTTGCAATCCGACTCTGCTATTGGCACAAACGGAACCAGAATCAATTGTGCCAGAAACGGACAAATTCGAGGATTATTTCTATGAGTCTTTGAAGCAAAAAGGAATCGAGAATTATGACAAAGCCATAGAGGCATTGGAAGAATGTTCGAAAATTAAACCCAATAATGCCACTGTTTATTTTGAATTGGGAAAAAATTATTTAGCATCGAAAGATTATGAAAACGCCTATAAATCATTCGAAAAAGCTACCCAAATTGACCCAAAAAACAAATGGTTTTGGCTTGGAATCTATGATGTAAATTATCAAACCAAGAATTACAACCAAGCTATAATTGCGGTCAATAAATTGATTGAGTTTAACGAGGTGTATAAGGAAGATTTGGTTTCGCTTTATATGAACACGCAACAATTTGACAAAGCGCTCGATCTCATTAATGAGTTGAACGATAAAGTTGGAAAAACAGAAAGAAGAGAATCCTACAAAATGCAGATTTTGTCTCAAGGGAAATATCAAAATGCCGAGATTACCAATCTAATCGACCAAATCAATAAATATCCAAAGTTAGAATCTAATTATATTGATTTAATTAAACTGTATTCGGAGAATAATGAAAACGAAAAAGCACTTGATATTACTAAAAAACTAGAAGCGGAAATTCCAACTTCAGAATGGGCACAAGTGAGTTTGTTTAAGTATTATCTGGATAATAATGAAGGACAGAAAGCAATAGCTTCGATGAATGTAGTTTTGGCAAGCACGAAAATAGATTCCAAAATAAAACATCGGATACTGAATGAATTTTTGATTTTTGTGAATACAAATCCACAGTATGCAACGGATTTGGAGAAAGCAATTTCTTATTTTGATAAAGATCCAGATGTCAATGTAGCAAAGGAAATTGGGAAATATTATCACAATAAAAAGCAATGGGGCAAAGCCATTCAATATTATGAACTTGCTTTAAAAAATAATTCAGGCGAAGACATTGAAACTAATTTGCTCTTGCTCCAGTCTTATGTCGAAACGAAACAATTTGAATTGGTGGCCAAAAAAGCAACAGCATTGGTAGAAATTTACCCAAGTCAACCCCAGTTTTATTATTTTTCCGGTTTGGCAAACAATCAATTGAAGCAATTCAAAAAAGCCAGAGAAATATTGGAAATGGGTATGGATTTTGTGGTTGACGATGTGGTTTTGGAAGTCAATTTCAATATTCAATTGGGTGAAGCCTACAATGGTTTGGGCGATTTCAAGAAAAAGGAATTGTATTTTTATAAAGCCAATCAATTATTAAAAGATAAAAAATAAGAATTAAAATGAATAAATTTTTGACAAAAACAGTAGCTGTTTTTATGGTTTGCTTTTTAAGTTCGTTGGCACTCGTGTCGTGCAAATCGAAAGCGGCAGTGGTAGGGGTGACCAAAAATGAAATCCGAATGAGTTCCTATAAAATAATAGAAAACTACTACAACAATAAAAATGAATTTTCGACATTATATATAAAAGCGAATGCACATTTTGCTAACGAGAAACAAACACAGAATGTTACAGCCGAAATAAAAATAAAGAAAGACGAACAAATTTTGATTAGCATTCGATTTTTGGGAATCACAATGGCAAAAGCATCAATCACGCCAACATCAGTAAGCTATTATGAAAAGATAAACGGCGATTATTATGAAGGCGATTTCAGTGCACTAAGCCAATTATTGGGAACCGATTTAAATTTCGATAAAGTTCAAAATATGTTATTGGGAAGAGTGATCGATGATTTAAAAAAAGGAAAATACACGGAGTCGTCTGCCGACCAAGTCTATAGATTGGATGACACATCTGATGATAACACCAAGAAATCCTTTTATTTTGATGCCGATAAATTTTTGGTGAATAAACAGGAAATCACACAAACTAACGAGGGAAGAATGATTCAGGTTGTGTATTCAAACCAAAAAGAATTCAATGAAATGATTTTGCCTTTGGCCATTAATATAGACACTTATCAAAAGAAAGGCAAAACCGAAATTAATTTGGAATACAACACGGTAACCTTTAATGAAAAACTTTCTTTTCCTTATAGTGTTCCAAATGATTACAAAAGAATTATAATTAAGTAAGTTTGCATAAATATATTTTTAAGATGCCAAAATTTCTCCTAAGCCTGATTTTTATGTGTATGACTTCACTAATGTGGAGCCAATCAACCCAACAAGAAAAATTAGAAGAACGAAAAGCCCAAATACAACAAGAAATAAGGGATAATGAAAGGCTTTTGCAAACGGTAAAGAAAAAAGAAAAATCAGCCGTAAATGTGATTGTCATTCAAGGCAATAAAATAAAGCTTAAAGAAAAGTTGATAAATACTACTGAAAAGCAAACCAGGTTGTTGAGCAATGATATGTATATAAACCAAGTCCAAATCAACAAATTAAAAAAGGAACTTGTCATACTCAAAGAAGATTATGCCAGAATGATTGTAAAATCATATAAAAGTCGTTCTGAGCAAAGCCGTGCGATGTTCATTCTATCGTCCAATAGTTTCCTGCAGGCCTATAAAAGAGCTCAGTATATGAAACAATATACCAACTACCGAAAATTGCAAGGAGAGGAAATTAAATCTAAATCAGACCAACTTATTGTTTACAACGGAAAATTGGATGTTCAAAAAACGGCCAAGCAAAAACTGATTGCTGAAAATGAAAAAGAAAGATTGTCACTATTGAAAGAAAAACAGGAACAACAGGTACTGGTTGATTCCATCAAAAAAGACAAGAAAAAAATTGCTGCCGAAATCAAGAAAAAACAACAGGAATCAAAAGCTATTGACAGACAAATAGACAGATTGATACGTGAAGCCATTGCTGAAGCCAACAGAAAAGCAGCATTGGAAAAAGCATTGGAAAAAGCAAAAGCAGAATCCAAGGGAGAAACAAATGAAGAAATAAAAACACGTGCCAAAGCCATTGTTTCTTCTTCAGCCGCAGTATCTTCATCGAGAATAATATTGACTGCAGAATCAAAAATACTTGCTGATAATTTCAGAGCTAATAGAGGAAAATTACCTTGGCCTGTAGAAAAAGGATTTGTTTCATTGCCTTTTGGTGATCAGCCACATCCACAATTTGCTTCCTTAACAATTCACAATAGCGGCGTAGAAATAACAACAGATCAAGGCGCTGCCGCTAGAGCTGTATTTGGTGGCGAAGTAACGAGTGTTATTGTTTTATCTCCGGTAAATAAAGCAGTGGTGATACAACACGGGGATTATTTCACGGTATATCAAAACTTAAGTTCCGTGTACGTGAGTAAAGGCGATAAAGTAAGTATAAAACAAAGCATTGGTAAAGTAAGAACTAATGGTGAAACAGGAAAAACAATACTTAAGTTTACTATTTCACAAAATACAACTTACAACAATCCGGCAAGTTGGTTGTATAATATGTGATATTTCAGTTAGTATTATACAAAAACAGCGCCATTTTATCTCTAAATAAAATGGCGCTGCAGCATTAAGGATTTATTATTGTTGTTGTTGTTGTTGTTGTTGTTCTTTGTAGTTAAGCTGCTTTTGTTCTTCTATCGAAACTTCCTGAAGTTTCACATCATTTATTTCCTCAAATTGCCTTCCATCTTCGTAACCAATGGAAACACACACAGAAAGTGTTTGTTTGGAAAGACCTTTGAAAGTTCCTTTTACGGGAGTACAATCATTAAAATTTCGTCCAACAGAAAGTTTTACATGATTATCCATTGTCCAAATGTTATTGGTTGGATCAAGCCCAAGCCAACCTTGTGTTGGACTATAAAATTCTACCCAAGCATGCGTTGCGCCTTCTCCTCTAAGACCATTTTCGTTAGGACAAATATAGCCACTCACATATCTAGCAGGAATACCGGCTGTGCGTAAGAGTTGTAGTAATATGTGGGCAAAGTCTTGGCAAACGCCCTTTTTAATCTCTAAAATTTCATCTATGGTAGTTTCTATATTTGTAATTCCTTTAGTGTAGATAAAGGTTTTAAACACATAATAATTACATTGTTGGGCAATTTCTATAATTGGTTTGCCAACACAATTTATCTTTTTTAAGATGGCAATAATTTTCTTTTGTTTAGTAATGGTCTCCGGATAAGAAAGCCGAAGCAGTGCAATGCTTTTTCCTTTTTCTTTTTCCAAATCTTGAACTGTGGCAGTATCAATTTCTGGTATTTTGAGTGAATGATTTACCCGTACAAGCATTCTTGATTCGATGGTCATTTCTTCATGAACCTCTAAATTATCGAAATTTCCAACCCTATTACCATAATAATCTTTCGAAATTTGAACATCTGGATTATTGGTTATCAAGAGTTGGTGTTGCAACACGTCCTGATTGTCAAAATTGTGAGGGAATAAACGAATTTCGTTGATACTCTCCTTAATTGGCCAATTGTATTGGTATTTTGTAATGTGAACTATTTTGAAAACCGCCATTTTTTTAAGTATAGGAGAAGAATAATTTTGAGAAATCTGTCGAAAACTGGATCAGTTGAGTTCTTGTGTTATTTAGCATTTCCTCTAGTTGCTGTCCAGTCAAGTGATGATAGTCTGTATATTCTACATAACTTTTTAATCTGCCAAATTGATTCTTCAATGTTCTTGCTTCGCTCAAGTTATTGTCTTTAAAAAGGTAGTCTAAATATTTATCGATATACCCTAATGTGTAAATTACAGAATGTGCAAAATCTCTGTTGAAAATCACATGTTGTACAACTTTACGATTGTGTGAAATGTTACTGTAACTTTTTAAATATTGTTCGTAACCCGACAGTGACAATAATAATCTTCTCCAATACAATAAGTCTTCCTCTCCGTCAAGATTATAATTAATGGGCTTGTAGTAAGCTTGTGTTACCGAAATAGTTTGTAAGCAGCGTTCGATATGTTTACCAACACAAGAAAAACACCAACCCATTCCTCTTGGCATTGTAACTTGAAGTATCCCATTATATAGTAAAAGGTCTTTGTTGAGTTTGGTAATAATGTTTAGTGCTTCATGGGTTTCTAACTTTTTAGGCAAATCTGGAGAATTCATGAAATGATACAGAGAATTGATGTGTTCCCAAAGTTCTTTGGTTATCTTGTCTTGGGAACCTCTTGCATTTTCGCGCGCTTTAATGACAAGATTTTTTACGGAATTAGTATTTTGATTATCACAAATGATATACTTCAACACAAAATTAGTGTCGTATTGGGACTGAATCATTTGATTTTTTGACAAATTGGTGTAGTGTTCCAATAGTGGTTTATATCCTTGAGAATCATTCATCTCTTTGTCAAAAGACAAGATGTAGAATGTGTTTAGGGTAAGCAGCATTCCATCAGCTCTCTCCATATATCTATTAAGCCAAAACATTCCATCCGCCACGCGGCTGAGCATATTTGTTTTCATTTTATTGTGTTTTTTTAAAAAAATAAAAGCCTTTTTTTTAATTTATCCAATAATCCATGTGTCCTTGCTACCTCCTCCTTGAGAAGAGTTGACTACCAAAGAACCTTCTGTTAATGCTACCCGAGTAAGTCCGCCGGGAACTATTTCAACACCATTTGGACCACATAAAGCATAAGGTCTTAAATCTACGTGTCGTAATTTAAGTTCGCCATTTATAAAACAAGGAACTGTGCTGAGTTGAATAATAGGTTGTGCGATAAAATTTCGAGGATTTTCAAGTATTGCAACCTTTCCGTTTTTAAGTTCTTTTTCGGAGGCTTTATTGCCCATAATCATTCCATAGCCACCACTTCCGTTAGTCTCCTTAATGACCATATTTTCCATATTGGCAAATACCATTTCTCGTTCTTCCTTATTTTCCATTTGATAGGTTGGAACATTGTTAAGAATGGGCTCTTCGTTGAGATAATATCGTATCATATCCGGAACATAAGCATAGACTGCTTTATCATCAGCAACTCCATTTCCCACTGCATTAACCAAGGCTACATTTCCTTGTTTATAAGCGCTTATAAGTCCCGGAACGCCTAAAGCGCTGTCGGGTTTAAAAACTAAAGGGTCAAGGTATTCATCGTCAAGGCGTCTGTATATCACATCTACTTGGTGAAGTCCCGAAGTGGTTTTCATATACACTTTGTTGTTGCTTACAACTAAATCCCGTCCTTCTACTAATGGAATCCCCATTTGCCTTGCCAAAAAAGTATGCTCATAATAAGCCGAATTATAAATACCGGGTGTAAGCAAAACGACATTTGGATTTGATGTATTTCTTGGAGATAAAGAAACAAGTATGTTATGAAAAATCATCGGATAATTCCCTACCATGCTTACTTGATTAGCAGAAAGCATCTCGGGAAATATACGTTTAGTAATCTCCCTGTTTTCCAGCATGTAGCTAACTCCGCTCGGACATCTTAAATTGTCTTCCAAGACATAAAATTCACCCTTAGCGCCCCTGATTAAATCAATTCCGGCAATGTGTATGTGAATGTTATGAGGCACTTTTATTCCGTGAACTTCCTGAATATAATGTGGGCAAGATGCTATTAATGCTGCGGGAATAACTCCTTCTTTTATAATTAGCTGTTCATTGTAGATATCTTCTAAAAATAAGTTGAGTGCTTTTAACCTTTGTTTTATTCCAGATTCTACTCCAAGCCATTCTTTTTGGGCAATAATTCTCGGGATAATATCAAATGGAAAAATTCTTTCAATTCCTTGATTGTCATCGCTATAAACCGTAAAAGTGATGCCTTGATTCATAAACAAATCACTTGCTTGCTTTTGTTTTTGATTTAGATTTTCAGGATTTAGATTTTCTAATGTTTGAAGCACTTTGCGGTAAGAGCTCCTGACCCCTTTATTTGAAAACATTTCATCCCAACCGTTTGGATTTAATTTAGGTATCAAATCTATCATAGCATCTATTATTAAATATTCAAACTTTAAAGTTTTCCGTTAAAAAAACAACTGATTTACACAAATTTATTAATTTATTTTCGTCAAAACGTTTGTTTTATTGAATATTCTACAACTATTGCCAAATCCGTTATTTGGATAATTATTTTTAACAATTGTGTTTTTTTTTCAATCTCATTTTTTCAATTTCGCAATCTTAAAAAAATAACAATAGAATTATACCCTAATACATTACAGGGTGTAATGTTTAAAATATGAATAAATAATGCAATAAGGGGGGTGTTTTATTGGGGTAAAAATATTTTATTTGTTTTTTAAACAATTTTATAAAACAATTTTATAAAACAATTTTCGATTTATTAAAAATTTTTAAATCTGTTACCATCTTTATGATGTCGATTAACATTTGAGTTCTGATATAAAAAGAATTAATTAAAGTAATTGTAAGATAAATTATTTATTAAAACTGGATTGTATTGCTTTTAGAAATTCTGGAGTTGACCAAGTTCCGGGAACAATTATTCGTCGGATGGTGAAAAGAGGTTGTGTTGAATCTCTTTTGGTAGACAAGATAAAAGCAAGTTTATACCCATTTTTTTGTATTTGAGTAATTGCTTCCTGATTCCATATACCATCAGGATAGGCAAAATAATTTACGGGTTTGCCAATAATGGCTTCGAGTTTCTTTTTGGGTTTTGTAAGTTGGATTTCCCAATCTTCTCCTTTATATTTTGTTACCATATGGTGATCCCAAGAATGAGCACCAATAACATTTCCGTCATCTGATAATTTTTTTAATTGCTCATTAGTCATATATTTAGGGCGGTTGATAGAAATTGTCATAATAAAAAATACGCCTTTGAAACCATATTTATTCATTTCGGCAGCACCAATATTAAATTGTTCTTCACGGGTATCATCAAAAGTAATCATTATGGGTTTAGAAGGTAATTTTCCGTTGTGAGTTAAATATTCATCTAGTTGAGCAGGTAAAATAGTGTGAAATCCATTTTCTGATAATGCTTTTATTTGCTCTGCAAAAGCTGAAGGAGTAACCGAATATACTTTCATATTTGGCCCGTCGTCAGGGAGGATATTACGAATGCGATGGTAACATAAAATTGGGACTTCGGGTTTTTTAACTATTTGTTCAGGGCTGGCTTCTTTCTTTTTTTGGATTTCTATTTTAACTTCTTTTTTGGCGAAAGCCACGTCTTTTTTTACCGTATCTGGTTTAGATTGACATCCTGTCAAAATCAAAAGTCCAACAAGAAATGGGAACAAAATATTTTTCATTATTCAAAAAGGATTACCAAAAATTACTGGTATTGGATGTATATGGGTTTAGGGGTAAATTTTAGTAATTCTTGGGGGGTGTACATTTGCCATCCGTTTTTATTATCATTTTTATAAAATAATTTAAAGCCGGTAAATTGCACAGGTTCCTTATAGATATAACTAAGATATGTAGATTTTTTTAAAACTTTCGAACCAAATCCATCCATATCCATTACAATCTGGACTTCGGGAACTTTTTTAATTTTTTTATAATTAGTTACCATTCCTTGAGTAAAACGATGTACAATCAAAACCTTGGGAGCTAGCTTATTTTCACGCACTATTTTCACTAAAATGTCAATGGCATCATTGATATCATCTGCCGTAAATGTGCCAATTTTTGTTCCGGGGATTTCTCCATTTTTCAACGAAAACTCGGGGTCAATACCTAAATGAACATTGGGCAGTTTGAGATAATGTTCCAGTGTGGCTGCTTCTTCTTTTACGGTGCTATGACCAACCTGAATATCCAGAAACACTAGTGCGTTAATTGATTTTGCCCAATTCATAATTGTATCAATTTGTTTAAAAGGCATTCGCATACGGTGTAAATTTGCTTTACCCGGAGAACCTTGAGCGGTAATGGCTATATAATGTAAGGCAGGAATTGTCTTTACAGTGGAATCTACTTTTTGCCATCTCGTTACTTCAGATTGCAGTTTTTTCAGCATTTCACTTTTAGGCAACTCCCCTAAAACTCCCATTCTTTTGGAATACATATTGCCGTAAAAAGCAATGATTCTGTGATAGGGCAAGATAGCTCCGGGCAATGGGTACGGTGCTTTTACAGGCCATTTTCCGCTAGTATCATTATTACACAATGCTGCAATTCTTTTGTTATAGTCAGTTGTGTCAATTTTGAGGTTTGCGATTCCAGGTTTTGACGTATCAATTACAGATTTTTTGACGTTTCTTTCAATTTTTATGTCTCTTGCTTTACTATTATTGCAACTGCTCACAAAAAGTAAAGAGGAAAAGAAAAATATATTTAGAAAAAATGTATTCAAATACAGTTTCATAAAAAACTAATTAAAGTATGATGTAAAGATAGGCTAAATACCTGCTTTTATCTAAACCATTAGGATGACTTTAGTATTTTATAAAGTAAGAATTCAATTGTAAACATGAAATCACATTCAATAATAGACTTAAAATAATAATCAATCCTAATCACGATGCCAATGCCCTGACTTTTTCCTAGGGTTGCGAATATGGAAGGATTTTCAAGTGATGCAAAGGCAGAATCAGTTACAACCCATTAGAATATTCTTCTTATGAGTATTTGGCGATTGGTTACAAAGTGTTGGCGGGCATATTTTACAGGTATTGAAGAAATAATTTAACTAAAAAAGACCATCATTTCTAATAGTCTTTTTGTAGCCCCGCCGAGAATCGAACTCGGATCAAAAGTTTAGGAAACTCCCATTCTATCCGTTGAACTACGGGGCTGAAACCAAAAAAGGCTATCATTTCTGATAGCCTTTCTGCTTTTGCTCCCTCTCTTGGGCTCGCCCCTCGGGACAGATTAGCAGTTAAATCAAGACTTGACGTTGTTTTACTTCTATTATGATGGCCAATTTGATGCCTATTGTATTAATTTAATGTTTGTTTGTATACAAAGATAATAATGAATCTTAATTCTGATTTATTAAATGAAGATTATTTTTTAGCGAACTAGTTTTTCTTAATCTCTTCCAAAATCCTACCCCACCTTCGCAAACCCACTCACAAAAGTTTCCACAAATCCAATAATCTTACTCAAAATCCTGTCACCTGTTTTCTTACGTTCCAATACTTTAGGTTTTTCGCCTTCTATTAAGTCCAAGAGTTCATCTCTTAAAGGTTCACGTTCGGCAAAGAGGTAATTTTCTATTAGCTGTTCTGTTTTTTCTTCTGACAAGTTTTCTTCCTGTACCAGTAGTTTGAAGGCTTTTATCTGTTCTTCATTCCAGTATTTTTCAAATTGGTCCGGTAGGTCTTCTGTGTCTTCTATTGCGGGAAGGTTTTCTAGAATGAAACGTTCTATTAGTTCACGTTTACTTCTCAGGTTTGCTTCTCCTGTCAGTAAATCAATGATTTCTTTTTGCTTCTTGGATTTCTCTTTTGGGTCGGCATTTTTCAAGCTTGCCAATAGTTTTAGAATGTATGTAACGTTGATTTCATCACGGTGTATTAATTCCAATTCAAAATCTACGTCTTCCAATATGGAAACTTTTTCTTTGCTATGGTCATTTTTGACTTTATCGTATAAATCGAGATACTTGCTTTTGTAATCTTCAAAAAGTTGCTCGTCCATATCCAAATCTTCACCATTGAAATCTGAAAAAGTAGTCAGTACATTTTTGATACGCATTAGTTCCCGGAACGCTTTGATGAATTCTAATTCCTCCTTTTCACTTTGTAAATCATTTACGCTGTTTACTGTTGGAACAATTTTTAATAGTTCAGTGACAGCCTCACCAAATTGTTGCACGTAATCCTCGTAAGGTTGCATTATAATCACGTCTATTGCGTCTTTATTAGAAAAGAGTGCAATAGCGTCATCGGTTGCTTTTTTGAGGTTACGGAACACTATGATGTTTCCCTGTGATTTCTGTTCGTTCAGGATTCTATTTGTTCTGGAATAGGCTTGAATCAATCCGTGATGTTTCAAGTTCTTATCCACATACATCGTATTCAGGTTTGGACTATCAAAACCAGTTAAAAACATATTGACTACTAGGAGAATATCAATCTTTTTATTTTTTACGTTTTTAGAAATATCATTGTAGTAATTATAGAATAAAACGCTGTCTTTGGTAGAGAATTTAGTGCCAAACATGGTGTTATAATCCACAATAAACGCATCTAGCTTTTCTCTGGAATGCGAGTTTAAACCATACTTTTCAGTTGGTTCTGCTGCTATATCTAATTCTTCAGGGATGAAACCATTGGCATCTTTATCATCTTCATTGGTAGCATAACTAAAAATAGTAGCAATTTTTAAATTGTGTTTTCCTTCTTCCTTTTTGGCTTGAAGGATTTCATAATATTTAATCAGGGTTTCCACGCTACTCACACAAAACATTGCGGTGAATTCCCTGCTGTGGGTTTTACGATTGTGATTGTCTATGATGTAATCAGCAATTTTGTTTAAACGCAAAGGAGATTCCATTAATTCCTTGGTATCGATGTCTTCTACTTCAATGTCTATGTTAGTTTTGCTGTCGTCTTTTTGTTTGTAACGACCCACATATTCCACGGAGAACTTTAAAACGTTCTCGTCTTTAATAGCATCTGTAATCACATATTTATGCAAACATTCGCCAAACAACTCTTTGGTGGTACGCTTCCCTAATTCATTCTTTACCGCATTATCAGCAAAAATGGGCGTACCGGTAAAGCCAAATAATTGAATATTATTGAAAAAAGATTTTATACGAGTATGTGTTTCCCCAAACTGAGAACGGTGGCATTCATCGAAAATGAATACAATGCGTTCGTCTTTCAGTTTATCCATTTTACTCAAATACTGCTTTTTACTTATGGCGGTATTTAGTTTTTGAATGGTGGTTACAATCAGTTTAGTATCATCCGAGAACTGATTTACCAATGCTTTGGTATTGTCTGTTCCATCGATGCTTCCTTTGCTGAAACTATTGAATTCTTTTGTGGTTTGGTAATCCAAATCTTTTCGGTCTACCACAAAAACCACTTTTTTGACTTGTGGTAAATTCATTAAAATCTGACTGGCTTTAAACGAAGTCAAGGTTTTTCCGGAACCAGTAGTATGCCAGATATAGGCATTTTTATTGGTGTTCTTTACCGTCTCAACCAATGCTTCTACCGCATAGTATTGGTAGGGGCGAAGCACCATTAGTATTTTGTAGGCTTCACTCAACACAATGTATTTGCATATCATTTTAGAGATATGGCACGGATCTAAAAAGTCCGAAGTAAAACCATTCAATATATTAGTCAAACGATTGTTGGCTACATCAGTCCAGTAGAAGGTTTGTTTGAACGACTGATTGCGGTTGTTAGCGTAGTATTTTGTATTTACACCATTACTGATTACAAAAATCTGAACGTACTGGAATAAGGCTGAATTGGCTCCAAATGAATGACGTTGGTAGCGATTGATTTGGTTAAACGCTTCCTTGAGTTCCAGTCCACGGCGTTTGAGTTCTATTTGTACCAATGGCAATCCATTGATAAGTAGCGTTACATCGTATCTGTTTTTGTAAACACCATCTATGGATACTTGGTGAGTAACCTGAAATTGGTTTTGACACCAATGATCTGTATTGATAAATTCAAAGTATAAATCCTCTCCGTTATCTTTCAGGATGTGTTGTCTTTCCCTTAGTGTTTTTGCTTTTTCAAAAACAGATCCTTTGTTTAAAATATTAAGCACACGATCAAACTCTTTGGCAGTAAACTCTTTCTTGTTATGCTTCTCAAGTTGCACTTTTAGATTGGTAAGCAGGTCTTTTTCATCAATAATAGTTACTAAACCATACCCCATATTTTGCAATTGGGCGACTAATTGTTCTTCCAGAATTTGTTCAGGTTGTTTTGCCATTATTTATTGAAAATATACTTGATGATTTACTCTTTATTTATCTCGTAATCAATTAATCTCTAAGATTGTACAAACAGTAAAATTTTTGTTAAATTTGTTAATAACTATTATTAATTGTTGATAAGTAAGGAAAATATTTCTTATATTTGCACCGAGTTCATTTCTCACTCGAGAAAAGGAAATCGAGAAACGCAAGCCTAGATGCTCTGCGTTTTTTGCTTTTATAATACTTCGTCTAATTTCCTTTTGTATTTTTTTACAATTTTATCTCTTTGTGCATCTTTCCCTTCTAGATAGTAAGCAGTAAGCAGAAAATAAACATTTTGGTCTAACTTAGGTTCAAATACGATAACATATTTTTCATCAACATCGTACAAATAAGTTCTCAATCCTTCTGGCTCTTTCACTGAAAAAAACATCATGTTTTCTTTCTTTTTGCAATCAATATGGAAACGAACCCAATGAAGTCTTTTTGACCTACTCATTTCAAATTCTCGTTTATTTGTAGCTCTATCCGTAATTACAGTTGTCAGGTGCCTAAACAAAGTATCCATTCCAATCACACCATCTTTTGGACAAGGAATTACTATCTTGTTATTAAAGTGTATAGGTTGTCTGTTTACGAAAGCTTCACCAAACACTCTTTTTAGTGAATCTAGCCTTTGTGATTCATTAAGCGAAGCCAAATCAAGAAGGTCATTGTATCTTTTTAGTAAATTTAATGGCATAACTATCTTAATTCAATGAAAAATAAATTTAATTTATTTGAATAATTGGTCTTCATTAACGCATCATTGCAATGGTGCTTTATTTTGTCAATTATCTGAATTTTAGCAATATTTTTTTTATCCTCTTCGTTGTGAAGATAAGATATCGCACCCATCATAAAATCGGTTACTTGCATAATAATACTTTCATGGGAGCGTATGTTTTGTACGTTTCTAAAAACACCAAATTTGGTATTTAAAACATCTTTTAGTTTATTCACTTTGTATGCACTCAACGTATCTTTAATGTCTAAATAGACATTATAATTATACAAACTGTTAATGTTGTGGTTTAAAAGGTAATAGTACATTTTATAATAAAAGTCATCGTAGGATTGTTTGAAAGCATCATTATTAATTTTTGCTTTTTCAATACCTACGGTTCTAAATTGTAAGTCTGTGGCAAAAAAATAATCGACCAATTCTAGATAGAAACGTATTTTTGATTTGGAAACATTAGACCATTTTATTTCAGCATAAAAATGGTGCTTCTTTTTTATCTCTTTAATTTTTTCAGTATGTAATTTGACCTGATTATAGGCAACACTAGTAGAGCCTAAAAACATATACTTTTTATGGTCGTTTTCGATGTGACAACTTTCGTCACAATAAATATTGAATGTTTTATTCATAATTTAAACAAATAATTGTTGTAATAATCCTCTTTTCCAAACCTCAGTATTGGTTATCTGTGCCTTACAATGATTGATTTTTTCATCAATGGTAGATAGAAAAGAAGCGATTTTGGTTTGTTCTTCGAGGCACGGAATTTGGATTTCAAACCCTTTAACACTTTGAGCATTTAAATTACCTTGTGTGCCAGTTGTAACAAATTGAGCTATTTTTTTCTGAAAATCTACTAATGTGTAATATATGTAATCTGTATTAATTCCTTCTTTCAAAATTAAATTCAAAACAGCTTGCGATGTTGCTAATGGAATGTTGTTTATCGCAACAAAACCAACAGATGCGTACATTGAATATATTATAGAGTGAGCAGGTACAACCCAAGAAGCTGAATTGTCTAATCCTAGTTTTGAAATATGATTTGAGGTGTAATTTAAATACTTGCCTTGAGAAGTCATATCACTAATGGATAAAAAAGGGATATCTCCATTATAATATTCCCTTTTTGTAGATGTTGGTGTCCCTCCACTCTTTGTGGTTTTACAAACATCCCCCAACTTCTTCTCCTCCCAATCCGCAAACGCATTCCCATTATCGGCTGCAAATCGTAGTTCTTGCGAAAAGATCTTTTGCATCACGCCTTTTTTGTATTGCTCTAAAAGGCTTTTCTTTTGCTTTAAAGCTTGTAGTTTTTCATCTACTGTTGTGAGGAAGGTGGCGATTTTTTGTTGTTCTGGGAGGGTGGGGAAATTTAAATTTAATAAAGCTAATTGACTTGAATATAAATGAACCACTGAAATGCCTTGTGCAAGATTGGCAATATCTAATTTTCTTTTACTATTCAAATAATAAGAAAGGAAAACACCGTTTTTATTGGTTTTAATAATATTCAGATCACCACCAAGTATAACGCCCGATTTCATTACACAAGAAGCGGTTGCAATATCTATTTGGGTTTCTCCTGATGCAGGAATAATAACATCATTGGCTTCGCTAACTACAGATTTATTTATATCAAAATTCGTTTTAGAAAAAACATCTTCAATTACTTCTCCATAACGAGTATAAAGTTCTCCATATCTAATGCATTCGTTAATACCATCTTCAGAAATTTCACTTTTTGATATTCCTTTACCTTTCGAAAATTTTGCTACTTTTCCTAACTTGGTATTTTCCCATTCTCCTTTAAATTCAGGAAAGCGCAAGCTAGGTATGTTCATTAGTTTTTCCATCTTAAAAAGGGGTTACAATATTCAATTGTTTACAGAAATCAGCAAGGATTTTATCGGTATCGGCAATTTTTGTGTCAAATTCTTTAATATCATTCGCAATAGCGTCAATGTCAATGCTGTCTTCCGCTTCAAAGGTATCTACATAACGAGGAATGTTCAGGTTGTAATCGTTAGTGGCAATTTCTGCCAATGTAGCACGTTTGCTGTATTTATCTTCCTCGGTACGATTGCGGTAGGTTTCAATGATTTTATCAATGTGTTCCTCACGCAATACGTTTTGGGTTTTTACCTTGTCAAAATGTTGGCTGGCATCTATAAACAAAACATCTTCCGGGTTTTCACGGCATTTTTTATACACCATAATACACGTAGGAATGCTTGTGCCATAAAAAATATTAGCAGGCAACCCAATCACGGCATCCAGATAGTTGCGGTCTTCAATCAAGTATTTACGAATGTGTTGTTCTGCTCCACCACGAAACAAAGCTCCGTGTGGCAAGACTAATGCCATAGTTCCGTTTTCAGCCAAATGGTGAATCATGTGTTGTACAAAAGCAAAGTCAGCTTTACTGCTTGGTGCTAGCTTACCGTACTGGCTAAAGCGGTCATCACTCGTAAACAAAGGGTTTGCGCTCCAATTAGCAGAGAAAGGAGGATTAGCCACAATAGCTTCAAACTGTTTGTCTAAATGTTGTGGGTGTTCTAAAGTATCTTCTTGCTTAATGTCGAATTTGCGATAATGCACATCGTGCAAAATCATATTCATTCGCGCCAAGTTATAGGTGGTACGGTTCATTTCTTGTCCGTAAAAGTTAGACACTTCACTTACTTCTTTGGCAACACGTAATAACAATGAACCAGAACCACAGGTAGGATCATAAACAGATTTTAGTTTGCTTTTTCCCGTGGTTACAATCTTAGCTAATATTTTACTGACTTCTTGTGGCGTATAGAATTCACCTGCTTTTTTACCTGCTCCACTGGCAAACTGTCCAATGAGGTATTCATAGGCATCACCCAAGACGTCGAGTTCTGTGTTTTCGAGTTTAAAGTCAATTTGGTCTAAATGAAAAAGGACTTTTGAGATAATGTCATTTCTCGCTTCGGGTGTCTTTCCAAGTTTGGTGCTATTCAAATCCATATCCTCGAAGAGATTGTCAAAATCATCTTCACTCTCTGTACCCATCGTACTTTGTTGGATATTAATCAGGATTTTTTGCAGGTCTTCTATAATAAAACTGCTCACACCTTCCATATCGCTATTTCCACGCTTGGCAATTTCGCTAAAGAGTTCATTGGGTTTCAGGAAGTAGCCTAATTTGTCTAATGATTCTTCTCTAATAGCTTCAATGTATTCCTTTCCTTCGGGAGTGGTATCGTCAATAGTTCTGAATTTTAATCCGTCTTGTTCCAGAATAGAATTGGCGTAAAGCTCCATTTTCTCAGCGAGATACTTAAAGAAAATAAATCCTAATATGTAATCCCTGAATTCATCTGCATTCATTTTCCCACGAAGGGTATTGGCAATATTCCAAAGTTGTTGTTCTAACTGTTTTTTCTGGTCTTCTGACATTCTATGAGGTTCTATTATTTTATCCGCTAAAGTATTGAAAAATTAATTAGTACTATTGAGGAAACCCGTATAAGAATGGGATTTTTACAGATTTCTAAGCCATAAGTTGGTTTATCTTAGTGAGAGTGCAAATTCCAGTGATATTGACAATTTGGTTGTAAGGATAAATTATTGAGAAGGTAGGAAAGAATAACGGTTTCGCTATCAAGGTGTATAGTATCGCCATATTCATTATACAGATTTGGTTTAAAATGAAAGAGACAGCTGTTAAACTGTCTCTCTCTTTCTCCCTGATTAATCTAGATATTTCCAAAGAAATCCTGACGAACTCTTTCTTTCTCCTCTACAGCAACGTGAGATACTGGTTTTGGATATTCCAGTTTCTAGTGATGCTTCTGCAACGGAATTGTAAAGAGCTAAAATTTCACCATTTAAAGAGTACTGGAAAACTTTCTTTTTCCTACTATCTGTATCAGGATTAAAGGTGTTGTTTTGGGAATATGACCAATAGCTTGCTTTCCAAACAGTAGCTGTTAAACAAGCGTTGGACACCCTCCGTTTGTCATGCCCTAGTGTTAATTGAATTTCTTTTAAACCATCGAAAGAAGCTATTAAATTACCTTCTAAATCAAACTGGTAGACAACCTTATTGAATCCCCCACCAGAATCTGAATTATAACCATTCTCTTTGCTATCATACTGTAAAATGTATTTTTTTTCTTTTTCAGCTAGCTCATTAGAGGAAGTTGCAGTGTCGATCTGCTCGAACTGGAAAGCAGCAGGACCAAAAGTAGCTATAGCTGATTGGAAATAACTTCCCGTACCCTTAGTGGCTTTTTTAATATGGTCTGCCTTACGCTCTTCCATTGTCCTTGTTGTTACTCCTATGTAAGCTTTTCCTGTCTCTTGGTTAGTTGCTTTATAAACTAGGTGTTTCTTCTTCTGCATCATCCTTTTTCATTTTTAGTTGATATTTACCCATTCCTTGATTTTCGATTTTGCCATCATTCCTCAATTTCTCTAAAGATCTGAAAAGTGTGTCTTTAGCCATCGTTTTTGGGTCATTCAGTACAAATGTTTTCATTAAGTCGCCAGTCGGTATAATCTGACTACCCAGACTACTCTGACTTTGAATATAGTTGTATATTAAATCTTTGTTTGTCGAGTCTTCCCTGTAATCAATTTTAACTTTAATGTCGTATAAAACACTTTTTTCTACCTCGCCAAAACCCTCAATCCATCTATCCTTATCGATCTTGTAAATTGTCGCCAACGAGCTATCGACTTCAACATATTTATTAAAAAGCATACAAGAATACTTGTCCTTACTATTAGGGATATTAGCAAAGCCTAGTGCATACTCAAACTCTTGAAGAATTACTCTGCTTCCTGCAATGCTATCCTGTTCGATAGGTCTATCGTTTCCTTTAGTGTTATGATGTATTACAATTATAGTTTTAAGGGAACTTGTCACATATTTTCTGAATTTTTCAATAAATTTCCTACACGCCTCACTAGCTTCAATTTGTCCTTGAAACAAATGGGTAAGACTATCAATGAAAATTATTTCCGCACCGGATTCTTCTATACAATCTCTCATTTTTTCCCAGTCTTTATCGGAGTTAACAGATTCAATGAAATCTTTTTGGGGTGTTAAAAAATTTTCACTAAACAACACCATTTCTTGAGGGTTTAATCTAGATATCTGTTTTTTCAGTCTTAAAGACCTCATTCTTGGGCTTTCCTCCAAATTTATAAAGAGTATTTTTTTTGGTCCACCCTTAATTTCTTTACCATAAAAGGAAGGGCTTCCCACGGCGAGTGAAATTGCTAGATTCTCTCCGAAAGTTGTCTTCCCTGTTTTACTGACCCCTACAAACAATCCTTTTGAACCTTCTATTACTCCATTCCATAATTCTATTGGCTCTGGATCATTTTCGAATCTTTTAATTAAATCGATTGCTTTAACTACTAATTTTGTCCCTCCATTTAATGGATCATTAATTTTATTTTCCATTGTTCTTTTTCTTTTTGAGTTATTAATTTATTTAGTCGGACTAGTCCGACTACTCTGAGTGGACATATAAATCTATCGTACTTACATGTCGTTTTTTTATTAATTTAGCTATCTCATATTTTTTATCATTTTAGTTTGCAAATCCTACTTTTCTTTCAGTAGGCTGATGCAAAGCAAATGATTAAAAGAGGTGTTAAAACATAGTTCAGTATGACCGCAGTATGAAACTCAATTATGTATTGAAAAATGGGAGAATGGGAAAGTAGATTTTTAATTATTTAATTTATTGCTCAGTATGGAAGAGTATAGTAAATAATGAATAATAAAATGTTAATTGGTTGATTTTAAAAGCTTTAAAGATAACTCATTAAAAAAACTAATTAAAGACGGTATTTATTAGTAATGTCATTTTTGATTTTGAAAGAGGAGACTCTTTGTAGTTACTGAAATCTTTGGATGTAAGAAATCGCATCGATTTTTCTCCAATTTTAACGAAACACTTTTCAGCAATACGCCACTTTTCAGTTTGAGTGTCAATAAAGCCTTCTGTTGAATTTATAAGTTTAATAAAAGTGATTAGGTCATCTGTTTGACCAATCCATCTTACTTTAGTTTTGACTTCTGTGTCTTGAAGTATTTTTTCAAAATCAATCAATTTAGTTTCGCTTCCAATAAAAGATTTATTGATTAATGTTTCATGTAAAAGTTTAATTTTAGCATAAGCATTTGGTTTGCTGTATCTAAAAGAATTGTAATTGGTTTTCCTATCGTTAACAGTTACATACTTTTCTGAAAATAAAGAAATAAAGTCATTTAGAATTTTGTAGTAGGTTTTAAATAGGGTATCTGATTTAAAAAGTGTAAGTTCTTTTCTTAATAGTTTCTGAACATTATTACTAAACGAAATTTGTTCCTGTAAACTAAAAAGTAGGTTATGTTCGTTTTTGAATTTCTCTAAAGTTTCAATTAATCTATCTTTAAATATTTTTAATTTGAAATTATCAAAAAAGATAGTTTCCTTTTCTCCTTTTTTTTCTCCGTAAATATTTATGGTGTAATAAAATGTGAATTTCTCTAATTTTTCAAAATTACCACTGTACTCCAAATCATTTAAATGACAATACTCTCTATAGAATTCCTCCACTAAATAATCCGGCTTTTTAAATTCCTTAAGATCGTTGATTAAGTCTATTAGTTGCATATTGGCTTGTAGCATTAAAGTTTTAGTTTTACAATATTAATCGTTTTTTAACGAGATAAAAAATGGAGAGACATAATCTCTCCGTTTTCAATTTGTACAAAAAAGCTTTTTCAGTGGTTTTATTGATAAAGGAGAAACCGTCTCAAAAGTTGGTTATCGAAATTCAGCATAACTCCTTGTTTTATAACAGCTACTCCGTAAATTCCTCAATAAGGATTTCAAAAGAGTGGTAATGGTAAGCATTGCCGTTTATTATAAAAATTGTTTTTAATTCTGTTGTCACTTTAACCTCGCTAACCCAAACTAATTGCTCTTTCCTTAGCAGTCCAACGTCGGACAATACCTTGACTCTAAAAGGGCAAAAAAGTAATTTGAGTACATTGTAGTAGGTAACTATATAAAGCTCTTTAGGCGAGCTATATTGAAGCACATCTGCTAATTCATGATCTTCCATCTTCTTCTTTCTCTACCTCCCGTTAAGTATTCCTTACCTAACAAAATAGCTATGATTAATAATGCAGGAACCAATTGGGAATATTGTTTTGGATGGATTTACCTAGGTTGTTGATTAGTTCGTATGCGTTGACATTCCGTTCTAGGTTGTTATCGATGTAGGAGGATTTGTTGGTTTCCGTAAATAAGTTGTATAAATTCCAGAAACTTATCGAACCATCTGGACTTCTTGAGAAGTTGGGACACTGGTAATAGTCTTTCACAATATTGTTTATCTGACTGTCATTCAGTGAAATTGGGAAGATTGATTTCTGTGTGTGCTTGTCTAAGTGCGTAAACATTTTGAATTTTCCAATTAGATGCGCAAATTGCGTTTCAGACAACTTGTGTTCAATCATTCGCTCCATCATTTTTAGGTGATTGTCTCTCTTGTAATTAGAGAATAGCTCAATCATTTTGTCTTCTAACTCATGTATAGAAGATATCCTTATTTCATTCGAAAAGCCATCTGTACTAATACATAAGTTAGTACACACCTTATTCTTGAAACCAATAAAAACTTTGAATTTTTCCATCGATTTCTTGCTATAAAGGTTCTCCTGATTATACGCTCGTACTCCGCCAATGCTCAATGTAAGCTCATTTCCGTTAACAATTTGCTTTGTCGAGGGTAAATCTATAATGAAGGCACATCGTTCGTAATAAATGGTTTTTTCGTGTTCTTCAAGATCCTTTGCAGGTTTTCCTATTGCTGATGGAATTCTTCCTTTTACTACGTGGCTTACTCTAATATCAGGTGTTTTCTGAAGTACCCCAGGCAGTAATTTTTGAATTATTTGTTGGCATTTATCTACAAACTGGAAATGGCTAATTGTTGACTCGTTATCCTTTGAGAATACAGGGATTATACAATCTTTTTCCAGATGCTCTAAGCTCACTATTTCAGTATTGGCTTCAATAAAACTACTTGATGGTTTGTTTATTATCTCGTTCTCATCTACTAGATGCTCGTTGATGCTACTATTAAGTACTAATTCCATGGTTCTCTTCAATTAATGGTTTTACAATTTCTTTTTCGTCGACTAGGTGACTAGCGATGTTTTCTATCTGGTTTTTTCTATTCATAATGGCATTGTGAATCTGCTTTTGAAGCGAAGGATATTTTGAATACACATGCTTCAATCCCTCAAGATTCTCACAAGCATTGATTTCAGACATCGCTATTTCAACTGAAATCCCCAGATTACACCATTCAATAAGTTTCTTTCCGGTGGATGAATTAATTACGAATTCAGGTTTCCCAGAAAATAAACCAGTTCTATCTTTAGAAGCGGTAACAAGATGATTGTCATTTATAAGCTCAAAATTGACTGTCAGCTCATATTCGAAGCCGTCTCTTGTTATTTCCTTCGTACCTAGCTTCATTACTTTAGTCTTACCGTTGCCGTCTTTATCAAGACTGTAATCCGTTTTGCGTCGTACAGTAGTAATTACGTGGCAGTTTGAATTAAGAATTTTATCGATAAAGGCTTGATGACGCGGAGTTATTTTAGCCCAATCTTGGAATCTTCCTCCAAGTTGTTCATGTAGTTCCAAGCATCCACCTTTGCCAGACCATTCGTGTGTAATGCTGTCAATTATAACTACTTCGATTTCTTCTTTTTCACAAACCTCAATGGCTTGAATATAACGCTCTGGAGCGTATGGCTCATTTAACGACAATACGTTAAAATCTCCTAAGTGGGAGTAGAGGCTGGCACTGTTATTTTCAGTGTCAATTATAGCTATTTTAGTCCAATCGTTAGTGATTCCGTAAGCTAATAGTAATGCTGAATAAGACTTACCAAAGCCACTTGCTCCGCTTAAACCCAGCCTTAATTTCACTTGGTTCCTTTGTGCTTTTTGTAGTTTCATACTGATGTTATTTGATGTTGTTATTGGTCGTTATTCGACATAATAAATTATTGTTATAAAAAAAAAGGAACTCCTTTTGAGAGTTCCTTAATTACTTATAGTGAGGTGTTTTAGTATACCATTTCATTTTTCAGCACGTTGCTTTCTACGATGCTTTCTTCTTCCGAAAGGTATTCGTAACGGTGCGACATTTTGATGATTTCGCCCGTTTCCTTGATGGTAAATTCATAAGGGTCTACTGTTACCTTTTTTATAGTTCCGGGCATTTGAGTGCCAATTAGTGCCTTACAGGTTGGCTCAGTAAACGTACATGGTACTTTAGTTGTTCGCGCTGTAAAGTAAGTCTTTCCGGTTTCTTTACTTTTAACAGATTCGATTCCTCCTTGTACTTCAAGAGCATAGAAGCTTTCCCCATTCTCTCTTTGATATTTTTTGTAATCTACAATTGTAACCATAGTTTTTATAATTTTAAGATTAAACATTGACGGGCATATCCCAAATTATAAAAAGAGTAGGGGGTGAAGTGTGGTTTATGTAGTGTATGACTTCAAAAAAAAATTAAAATTTTTGGAAGGATATATTTCTAAATTAAGACTACAATAAAAATTTGTAACAGTAGTTTTTTAGATTAAAAATTAGAATGGACTTCGTTTTTATGGTCATTTACAATTTTAACCATACGCTCCATCATTGTTTGAGCAATCTTTTCTTGTTCAAAAACGCTTAAATTTCTAACATCTAAAAATACCTTTTTATTAATTATTTCTTTTTGAAGGTACTTAAATTTCCACGTAATGGTTAAATTACCAGCGCCATATTCAAAATTTATCATTTGATTTTGACCGGTCGCTCCAAGATTAAAACTTCTTTTATGGAGCTCGTAAACTTCTCCTTCTCCGTCAAATATTTCGCTGTTCAAGATCTCTAATATAAATTTAAATTTCGCGTGCAATGGACGACCATTTAAATCTTCGTTGTCTTTGTTGAATTTAAAACCATGAACAACTAGACTAATTACTACAATTCCTATTATTATCCAAATCATGATTTTAAATTTTGTGTTCTATTAAATTGTTAAAAATTTTCTTTTTTGCCTCTTCTATTAAAACAGTGATTTCAAATTCATTTAGACCAATTTCATCCTTTCCCTCAATAAGGTTTTTTTTATAGTTTTCAGATACAATACCTATCGCTTCGGTTATAGCTATTACTGCTAAAGGAGTATTTATCATAGGGTTGGTTTTACAAACTTCTATGACGCTATTTTCCATTCTTTCTTCTAATTGCATTCTCATTTCGTACTTTTTTTTATCGTGTGCTGAGCATGGAATCAAATTCCTTTCTTTAAGAATTTCTTCCACTTCTTCGTCGATTTTTTGATTTTCTTTTGCACTGATGTACTCAATAAACCATTCCCTCATTAATGCTGAACCAGTGTTTTCAGGTTTAATACCGAAAACTTTAGATTCTTCTATTTTTCCAAACTCTAAATCTTCTATTATTTGAGCTTTAAAATCAGTTCCAATATTATTCTTCTCTAAGTCTGAGATATAATCCTCTTTAACTTCCTCAACAGAAATACCCATGTTATTTGCCATTCTTACCATACTTTCATTCCTTTCTTGAAAGTTAGTTTTTTTTCGTTTTGTTATTAGCGAACCTCTTTGCTCAGATTCTTCATTTTCAATATCTCCATCTTTTATAGACGATTTATAAATGTAAAGTCCTATTACTGCTATAACTAATAATGTAATTATCATATTTTTTTATTTTAAAAGGGCATTATACCTAAACAGATTAGATTGTTGTTTTCTTTAACTACGATTGAAAGGAGGGGGTATATATGGGTATTGTCATAAAAGTTGTAATGAAGTACTTCTTTATCTGTGTTCCATGTTGGCTGTTCTATTTTCAATGTAAGTTGTCCTTCCGAACTCTCATGAGCATGATTAAGCATTCCTTTAAGAAATTGATAAAAATCCTTTTTGTTAGGTGCTTCTGTTTCTACCTCCGCTGACATTAGAAAAGGTAAAAATGATTCGGGATTATTATTGGCACATGATAAAATCAATTCAGCCTTAATTTTTTCTATTGATGTTTGTTGCCAAATCACTTTTACCTTTGTTTAAGTTATTCTTTAATTTTAAAATTAATTTGTGTAGGTGTACATGTATTGATGAGTTTTACTAGTGGAGTAATCATACGCAACGACTGATACAGGCTGATTCTCATCGTTATATTGATAAATAAAACTGTAACGTAAAATTCCGTTTTTATAAACTTCTTTGATGTTGTTTGGAGATAAAAAGTGGTAAATGTGATTTTGACCTAATAAGGGACAAATGTAATCGTCAAGTAACCCGAATTTTGTATACAGAACATTGAAGGGATTTATTTTATCATCATAAGTAAATGTATATTCGTATGGGGGATTGTCGAATTGTTTTTGTTTTGTAACCTGAGTAGTATTGTACACAAATTCGACGCTTAAATCCTTGTTTTCTACAATACTAGTAATCTGTTTTTGACTGTTTAAATTGTAGGTATAATCTCTGTAAATTGATTTGTAAAAAATACTGCTAGTCATGTACGATATTGTTTCTACAGGATAACTACTTAAATTATAGTTGTATGAGAAATCCTCTGGATTTACAGCTTTATTATTACTACTACCAAAACCTGCATAATTATCATCATGTGCAATTTTTATTAGTTTGTTATTTTCATAACCTAGCTGTTGGATAGCCATGGAATTGTTCAATTCTCCGTAATTAACTTTAGTTAGAATATTGTTCTCGTAATGGTAGGAACTAAAACTTCCGTATGTTTCCCCAGTTTCTATTACCGATTTTAATAATTTGACATTTGAATTACTAGGCTGGTTGTCTTCTGGTTTAGAGCATGAAAACAAAAATGCGAATGATAAAATAAAAATTAGATTCTTCATAATTTATTTAAAAATATTGCCTACTCTATACAGTTTTCAGCATTCCTGTTGTTGTTTCTAAGTTTCAAATATAGGCAAATATGCCTACTGAATAATAACTTAATTCCTCGAATTTTATTTCGTGGATAATCAAGAAAAAATAAGAATATTAATTAGCTTTGGTGGAAAACTTCGAGAACTTCGTTTAGCAAAAGGCTTCACTCAAGAACAGCTTGCAAATGAACTAGGTGTCGAGATTTCCCAAATCAGCAGAATTGAAAGAGGTGTCATTAATACTTCTGTTACGACCTTATATGCAATTGCCAAAACCTTAAAAATTGATGTTGCTCAATTATTCCTTTTTGACACTCTTTAAATTTTAAATTCAAAACAAACCTATTCTACTTTCACGGGTTTCCTTTGCTAACAAAGGAACACGTATTACTTCCTGTTCACAATACCCACTTTTAGTGATTTGTTGGCAAAGTAATTTGTTTTCAAAATCATTTGATTACGGGTTTCCTCATTCTGTAAAATAAACCGCTATTAATTTAGATTATTCACAAGGACTTTCTTCCTTACTTTTAGATTAGTGTATTACATCATACACGGATTTTATATCAGTACACAAATCTAATTTAATTTCGACTTATAAGTCGACAAGTGAAGAGAATTTTGATTTAGTCATTTGTTTTCTTTGTTCAATGCAGAAGCATCTAGAACAGATAGAACATGAGTTAGTCAAAAGGATATACAAAGAGTTCCTTGTAAAATTCGATGGGAATAAATCTGAGTTTGCCAGAGCAGCACTATGTTCAGAAACTACCGTAAGAAGAGTGTTTAGAAATGAACAAAGAATGACTGTTGATTTACTATTGAGATTTTGTTTTGCTTTGGGTATAGATGTAAATGAAATTTTTGAAGGAATCAATATTTTAAATGAAAAATGAGCCTAAAACGTGTTAAATGCGTTAGACTCATTCTATACTATTTCAATTTGTCCTTTAGATTAGACATCGCTTCACTTACTTTCTTCTGCACTACCTTCCCGTAACTTTCCTGTGTAATAACCATGTTAGAATGACCAAGTAGTTCTGATACAATTTCCATTGGAACATCATTGTACAGTAAAACTGTAGAAGCAAATGTTTTCCTAGCAATGTGGTGCGTCAATCTTTTTTCGATTCCTGTTATAGCTGAAATTTCTTTGAGATAAGAATTGAATTTTTGATTACTTATTGGAGGGAATATGCGGTTACTATCGGTTGAGTATTTCTCAATGATTTCTTGTGCCTTTGGTAGGATTGGAATTGAGATTTGACGCTGTGTTTTTTCACGTTTCATTTGAATCCAATTAATGTCATCAAATCCAATTTGGATATTCTGCCTCTCTAGGTGCGCCATTTCATTAAAGGCTAATCCTGTGTAACAACAGAAAATAAATAAGTCTTGAATGGTGCTTAATCTCTTTTGTTGCAATACTGCTTCTTCAAGGGTTTTGAGTTCTTCTGTAGTAAGGAATATAACCGTTTTACGGACTGTTTTGGACTTGTGAAGTATAAACGGATCTCTATCTAAATAGCCTTCTGAAATAGCTTGTTTAATGGGTGTTCTAAGTCTTTGAATTGTTTTGTTGATAGTAATTTGCTCTTGCTTCTTCTCGGTCTTTAAATAGTAGTCAAAATCACTTAGAAACTGCAAGTTTAATTCTTCTAGAGGGTAATCTGTTTTCTTGTATTTCCATTTCAGGAATGCTTCTAAATGATTGCCTACATAAACGAACTTCTTATAGGTGTTATCTTTGATTTCTAGTCCTACTAGTTTTTTAATTTTGGCTAGATACTGTTTGTAGTAGGAGAGAATGAATTCACTTTTCTTTAGTTCTTTGCCAAAGTATTTGTCGTGAATGTCTTCAATAGAAAAAGGATTTTCTTGTAATCTTAAAATCATGTAGATGCTATTGACCTTAGATTTTATCTTGTCCAATTGAGAGTTGTATAGAATTGCAGATTTATGGGATTTTAGAATTACTTGGTTCTTGGTATCCCAATGCTCGGACTCAATATTAATACCTGTGCTAAGCTGTTTTCTGTTCCCATTTAGGGTTAGTCGGCAAAATAATGGAGATTGATTCTTCTTGTTTTTTCTATTCTTTCCTTCAATAAATAGAATTTTGAAATTGTCTGTTGTCATAACTTTTTGTTTTAGTCAGACATGCAATTGGTTACGATAAAAAAAGTGATGCCTTTTAGAAAAAGAGATGATGCCTAATATGTTGCCTTTTTTTGCAAAATAAGTTGGCAAGTTGGCAAAATCTAGAATTTGCTCTTTTCTACTGAATCCCCGTGAAGTCCCGCTTTCACTACCGCTTTAAAACAAAAAAGACCTTACATTGCTGTAAAGTCTTTTTAAAAAGCTCCCTCTCTTGGGCTCGAACCAAGGACCCTCTGATTAACAGTCAGATGCTCTAACCAACTGAGCTAAGAAGGAAAGTGTGTTTCACTTTTAAAGCGGTGCAAATATAAGGCTTAATTTTTTTGAAGCAAATAAAATCCGTAAAATTTTTAATTTATTTTAATGTCTCACAATTGCCTTGTAAATATCGTTCCCATTGGCAAACAATAACAAAGTTATAAGTAGAAAGAAACCAACCATTTGAGCGTTCTCTAAGAACTTATCGCTTGGTTTTTTTCCGCTAATCATTTCGTATAATAAAAAGATTACATGACCGCCATCAAGTGCCGGAATAGGCAATAAATTCATTACGCCTAGCATTATTGACAATAAAGCGGTGATATTCCAGAATACTTCCCAGCTCCAAGTGCTAGGAAAAATATCAAAAATAGCTTTAAAACCACCTACGCCTTTGTATGCACCTGTGTGTGGATTGAAAATCGCTTTTAGTTGTTTGCCATAACCCACTAACTGGTTTTTTCCTTTCTCGATTCCCACAGGGAAAGCCTCAAAGAAACTGTATTCTTGTGTGCTGAATTTATAAAGACCCAGTTTTTCCAGACTTTTAATTCCAACAGAAGCGGGAATTATTCCTAATTTTCCCTCCTTGTTGATGTTGATTTTTACAGAAACTTCTTTTTCATCTCTTAAGACAACAGCATCAGCAGTCTTGTTTTTATTGTTTTTTAAAATTCCAACAACCTGATCGTAATATTTTGTCGACTCACCATTAAGGGATTTGATAATATCTTTTGGCAAAAGCACTTTAATATTTGCTGATGAATCAGGAACTTTTCCTATTACAAATGGTTCTCTCAATCCAATAAAAGGACGTTTTTCCCCTTTTAGGACTTTATCAATCAAATCAACCGGAAAATTGATGGTTTGTTCGGCTCCGTTACGGTTTATCAATGCTGATTTTGAAAACAACAGTTTAAGTGGAATTTCATCAAAACGAGCTATTTTTTCGCCATCAATTGCAATAATTTTATCTCCCGTTTTAAACCCTAATTCTTCACCCACAGGACTTGTAACTGCAATTCCATCTTTCAATTCTGAATTGTTCAGGTACACGTCACCATAAGCAAAAGCCATCCCAATATAGATGACAAAAGCCAGAATGAAGTTCACAATAACTCCACCAAGCATAATAATCAATCGCTGCCAAGCTGGTTTTGAACGAAATTCCCAAGGTTGTGGAGGCAAAGCCATTTGTTCCTTGTCCATACTTTCATCAATCATTCCGGATATTTTCACATAGCCGCCAAGAGGCAGCCAGCCGATTCCGTACTCCGTTTCGCCAATTTTCTTTTTAAACAAAGAGTATTTGACGTCAAAAAACAAATAGAATTTTTCTACTCGTGTTTTAAATATTTTGGAAGGAATAAAATGTCCTAACTCGTGAAGTATAATCAGTAATGATAAGCTCAATAAAAATTGAGAAAGCTTGATAACTATTTCCATTTCTTTGTCATTGCGAGGAACGAAGCAATCTCATCCTCTTTATTAATTTAATTTGTATAGCGCACAAAAGTAAGGCTTTCTGTTCTAGTTGCAAAGGTTTAGTTTTAGCCAAGGCGATAAAAATTTGTTAATAATTGCAACTTTTCCTTTTTTACTTTACCATATGTGCCTTAACTTTACTTTTTGTTACAAAATCTTGTGCCGTACCGAACTATTCTATTCTTAAAAATCAAAAATATGTCTTCCAAATTATTTTCTACTATCCAAATAAAAAGTATCACATTCAAAAACAGAATTGCCATTTCGCCAATGTGTCAATATTCAGCAGAAGACGGCTTTGCCAATGATTGGCATTTGGTACATCTAGGCAGTCGAGCCAGTGGTGGAGCGGCTTTAATCATTCAGGAAGCAACTGCAGTTTCTCCTGAAGGCCGAATTTCTCGCGGAGATTTGGGTCTTTGGAAAGACGAACATATCGAAAAATTGCAATCCGTCAACCGGTTTATTGTGTCCCAAAATGCGATTCCGGGAATTCAGCTGGCGCATGCGGGCAGAAAAGCGAGCGTTTCAGAACCGTGGAACGGCAACAAAAAATTGGACGAAACCAATGAAGGTTGGGATCCAGTTGCGCCATCTGCTGTTCCTTTTCATTCCAATGAAAAAGCGCCAATAGCATTAGATAAAACCGGAATCCAGAAAGTAATTTCCGATTTCAAATCAGCCACCAAAAGAGCCTTGAAAGCGGGTTTCAAAGCGGTCGAAATTCACGCTGCACACGGCTATTTGTTGCACGAATTTCTTTCGCCTTTGTCTAATTTCAGAACCGACGAATATGGAGAAAGTTTCGAAAACCGAATCCGATTGCTACTTGAAGTTCTCGAAGCGGTTCAATCCGAATGGCCTGCAAATTTGCCATTATTCATCAGGATTTCGGCAACAGACTGGGCTGACGGCGGTTGGAATATCGAAGAATCTGTACAGCTTTCTCAACTATTGAAAGAAAAAGGAGTTGATTTAATTGACGTTTCTTCGGGTGGACTGGTAACCAATCAACAAATTCCTTTGGGACCCAATTATCAAGTTCCTTTTGCCGAAAGAATTAAAAAAGAAGCCGGAATCTTGACAGGAGCAGTAGGTTTAATCACCGAAGCCACTCAGGCGGAAGAAATTGTAGCCACCGGAAAATCTGATTTGGTTTTGTTTGCCAGAGAATCTTTGAGGGATCCAAACTTGGCCTTGAATTTTGCCAAAGAACTTGGTGTCGATGTGCCTTGGCCGATACAATATCAAAGAGCTAAAATAAAATAATATGCAAAAAATAAAAACAGTACTCTTGTCTTATGGAATGTCCGGAAAAGTTTTTCACGCTCCGTTTTTGACAATTCATCCCGGTTTTGAACTTTTAGGTTCGTGGGAAAGAAGTAAAAAATTGATACAGCAAGATTATCCGGAAGTCATAAGTTATCCAACATTGGAATCAATTTTACAGGACAAATCCATTAATTTGGTTGTTGTAAACACACCCGTTGGAACACATTTTGAGTACGCAAAAAAAGTCTTGCTTGCCGGAAAACACGCTGTTGTTGAAAAAGCATTTACGACCACCGTTGCCGAAGCGCAGGAATTGTCAACTTTGGCAAAAGAAAAAGGATTGAAATTGGCGGTTTTTCAAAACAGAAGATGGGACAGCGATTTCAAAACCGTAAAAAAAATTATTGATGATAATTTGTTGGGAGAAACCGTAGAAGCCGAGTTTCATTTTGACCGGTATAATCCCAATTTGAGTCCAAAACAACACAAGGAAACTGCTAATTCAGGCGCTGGAATTTTGAAGGATTTGGGACCACATTTAATTGACCAAGCTTTGTTTTTATTTGGTTTGCCCAATGCCGTTTTCGCCGATATCCAAATTACGAGAGAACATTCATTGGTGGATGATTATCTCGATATTTTGCTTTATTATCCTGATTTTAGAGTGCGATTGAAAGCCGGTTTTTTTGTTCGCGAAGCAATTCCTTCTTATGTCATTCAAGGAAAAAAGGGTTCTTTTCTAAAACCGCGTGGTGATGTGCAGGAAGACAATTTGAAACTGGGAATGAAACCAAATTTAACTACTTGGGGAGCAGAATCTGATGAAAATCAGGGGCTTTTGCACACGGAAATCAAGGGTAAAATCAGCAAAGAAAAAGTTGCGACGCTTCATGGAAATTATTACGACTTTTTTGAAGGAGTATATCAATCTATTGCTAATGACAAAACTGAACCTGTAACTGCCCAAGACGGTGTAAACGTGATGCGAATTATTGAAGCGGCTATTCAAAGCAGCGAGTGGAAGAAAGCTATAAATTTATAAACAATAATGATATAATCCTCATTTTAAAGCATTAATGACAGCAGATTATCATTGATTGTTGTATTTTTGACACTTTTAATTTTAATTACCATTCGTTTGATAGATTTAAATTTTATTGGCAACTTCAAAGCAAAAGGAAAATACAAGAAAACGTATCGAGATACAAAAGTTTCATATTTGACCAGAATTCGTTGGGCAGTTTCGATGTTTTATTTTGGAATGGGTTTGTGTTTTGCCACTTGGGCAAGCCGAATTCCACATATTAAAACGGATTTACACTTAAGTGACGGACATCTAGGAACGATTTTATTTGCATTACCGTTAGGACAGTTAACGATGATGCTTTTTTCGGGGAAACTGGTTACTCGTTTTGGCAGCCACCGCATTCTTCCTTTTTCTACTTTGATGTATGCTTTTAGTCTGACTAATATCGGATTGGCTCAAAACGCCTGGCAACTGGGACTTGGGTTATATGCTTTTGGGATTTTTGGAAATCTGTCAAACATATCTTTAAATACCCAAGGAGTTTATGCTGAAGGAGTGTACAAAAGAACCATTATGTCGTCTTTTCATGGCGTGTGGAGTTTGGCAGGATTTACTGGTGCTTTGGTAGGTCTGGGGATGTTATCGCTAAATCTCGCCACGTATACTCATTTTTTAATTGTTGCCGCAATCGTGCTTTTGTTTGTTGTTTTTAATTTCAAATTTTTGATTAAAGCCAAAGAAATTCCCCGACTAGAAAAGAAAAAAGGATTCAGAAAACGAGACAAGTCCTTAATTTTGTTAGGGATAATTGGGTTTTGTAGTATGGCGAGCGAAGGTATTATGTTCGATTGGAGTGGAGTTTATTTCAAAGACGTCGTCAAAGTTCCCGGTTCCTTAGTTATATTGGGATATACTTCTTTTATGATTATGATGGCAAGCGGTAGATTTTTTGGAGATGCTTTAATAAATAGATTTGGACGAAAAAAAGTGATGCAAATCAGCGGAGTTATGATTTCGTCAGGCTTGTTTACTGCAGTTATTTTTCCATTCCTAATTCCTTCAACAATTGCTTTTATGGTGGTAGGTCTGGGTGTTTCCACTATTGTGCCAACGCTTTACAGCATTGCGGGAAAACATTCAACAATCCCAACAGGAGAGGCTTTGACAGCGGTTTCGAGCATAAGTTTCTTAGGATTTTTAATGGGACCACCAATCATTGGATATATTTCTGAACTCTTTGGCTTGAGATTTTCATTTGCCTTTATTGGCATTTTTGGATTTATGATAGCTTTGATGGTGTCGAGAATTAAGGCGATTGAGTAGTTTCTTTTCAGTTATGGTTTTGTGTTGTTCTAAAAAGTTGGCTAATTTTTATAACACCGCAACTCCATAAGTCTCTAGCAAATCACTAAATTTGTAGCTTATTAAAAGTTATGTTAGAAAAAGAAATAATAAATTTCGAAAAAACCGCAATCGTCGGTATTGTCACCCAAAATCAAAGTGAAGATAAACTCAAGGAATATCTCGACGAATTGGAGTTTTTGACTTATACAGCCGGTGGTCAAGTGGTGAAGCGTTTTTCCCAAAAAATGGAACGTCCCAATCCCAAGACTTTTGTTGGAACCGGAAAAATAGATGAAATAAACCATTTTGTAAAAGAAAATGACATTTCTACCTTGATATTTGATGATGAATTGACACCTTCCCAACAAAAAAATATTTCCAAAATTATAGATTGTAAAATCTTGGACAGAACGAATCTTATTTTAGATATTTTTGCCCAAAGAGCCGAAACTTCTTATGCTAGAACGCAGGTAGAATTGGCGCAATGTATCTATTTGTTACCCAGATTATCAGGTTTATGGACACACCTTGAACGCCAAAAAGGGGGAATCGGGATGCGTGGACCCGGTGAAACCGAGATTGAAACCGATAGACGAATTGTTCGGGACAGAATTGCATTGTTAAAAGAAAAAATAAAGGCTATTGACAAGCAAATGGGAACCCAAAGAGGTAATCGTGGCGCTATGGTTCGTGTGGCTTTGGTAGGATATACCAATGTGGGAAAGTCAACCTTGATGAATGCCATTGGGAAAAGCGATGTTTTTGTAGAGAATAAACTTTTTGCAACCTTGGACACAACCGTTCGAAAAGTAGTTATCAAAAATTTGCCTTTTCTGTTATCTGACACCGTTGGTTTTATTCGAAAACTACCAACGCAATTGGTTGATTCATTTAAAAGCACACTCGATGAGGTTCGTGAAGCCGATTTGTTATTGCACGTTGTTGATATTTCGCATCCGGAATTCGAAGACCATATTGCATCGGTAAACCAAACTTTATTGGACATCAAAGCGAATAACAAACCAGTAATTATGGTTTTCAATAAAATTGATGCTTATAAACATTTGACTATTGACGAGGATGATTTAATGACCGAAAAAACACCAAGACATTTCACACTCGAAGAATGGAAAACCACTTGGATGCATCGTGTGGGCGAAGAAAACGCCTTGTTTATTTCGGCTACAGAAAAAGAAAATTTCGAGGAATTAAGGGAACGTCTTTATGAAGCCGTGAGACAAATTCACATCACGCGTTTTCCGTACAACAAGTTTTTATATCCTGATTATAAGGATGCTGTAGAAAAAGAAGAAAAAGAATAATTTTTCCAAGACATAAAACACAACAATCCCTTTTGAATTTTTCAAGAGGGTTTTTTTTGGAGAAACCAGAGCTTTTCCAGGAAATTTGTATGAAAAAATGAATATATTTGAAAAACAATAAAAGGAAAACAAACCTTCGCCAATTTACCCCATTTTGGGTTTATATTCGAATGTTTGTTTCGCCTATTTAAGGTTTAACGGTCAGGTTAAGACAACAAACATTCAACAACAAAAATGACAAACCACTTAGACGATATATTAAATCACTTTGGTATTAGTTCGAGAGCTTTAAAAAAATTATTTGAGGACAAATCTGTAATAAAAGAATTACCCAAGAATATAAACATATTTGTAGAGCAAAAGAAAAACGAATTTGAATATTTTTTAATTTCGGGAGTTACTCATCGTTACAATATCTCAGATAAGGGAGAAATTGTAACTACAGGCTTTTATATGGGAAAATCTGTAATAACTCCGCATTTTGCAAGAACAAACATGGGCAAAAGCATTTTCAGCTTACAGACTTTAACAGATATTGTGTTAGCTGAAATTCCTGTAATTGAATTAAATAATTTAAGAAATAGTAACAGGGAGTTTCAAGAATTTGGGCAAAAAACAATTGAAGCAGAACTAACCAAAACATTTTATAACGAAGTTGTTTTTCGTTCCTATAGTGCTAAAGAAAGACTACTCGAACTCCGTAAACAACACCCAAACTTAGAAAACCTTATTCCTCACAATATCATTGCATCTTATTTAGGCATCACCAATGTGTCTTTTAGCAGGTTAAGAAGAGAATTAACCAAGTCTTAGACGATTTTATCAAATGATAACAGCTTTGTTTTTTAATACCTCCACTTTTGCATCATTAAACAATTTTAAAAATGAAGCAAATAATTTCAGCACTATTCTTGCTTGCTCTATGGAGCAATGCAACTGCACAAGCAAACAAATTAAAAGAACAAACCAAAATGACAAATTTAATTGACAACCAAGGTGACAAACTCTTTTCAACTATCTATCTAAACCCAAACAAGGAAACAATTATATTGTTGCACGGTGGACCTGGCTTTCCAAGTGACTTATTGGAGGTTGCAGAAATCTTAAAAGATAGGTTTCAGATTATTACCTTTCACCAAAGAGGAACAAAAAAATCACCTTGTAAAAGCAGGGATTATTCAATGAATGCTTATATTAACGATGTTGATGCTATCGCTAAATTTTATGGAATCCAAAAATTTCATCTATGGGGTCATTCGTGGGGCGGACTATATGCCCAAATATATGCAGACAAACATCCTGAAAATTTATTGAGCTTGTTTCTATGCTGTCCGGGTTCAGGAACTGGGACGGAATGGAAGCAAACAGAAAAAGAAGTGATGCAATTGAATAAATCAAAATGCACTTCTTGTCAATGGATGAAAATGGGAATGAACAATTTATTAGGTATGCTTGGTAGTGACAATGCCTACAAAAGACTTTTCAAACAAGTAATGAAAAATTACAATGACGACTTCGTAAAAACGCAAGATTTAGAAATAGACTTCGACAATTTAAAATCTGCACCTATAAATAAAACTAGACCAGAAATTGTAAAATATCCAATTCTACAGAAACAAGAAAACCCAAAATACAAAATCACTCTAATTTATGGCGACCAAGACATCTATAAGTCAAGCAAAGACTTCGTAATTAATCGTTATCCCACAGCGAATGTTTGTATAATTAAAAATTGCGGACATATTCCTTGGTTACATAATCCGACAGATTATAAAGAAATATTAAGAAAGCATTACAATTAAATAAGCCCAGCCACTAATACCAGTATGGCTGTCATGCAATCAAAATAAGAATAGCAAATCAAAATTATGCAGAGACAAAAATTGAAAAAAATAAAAGCCTATATTGTGGGTATTGTGACGTTTTTAATTTTCGGCTTCCTTTTCTGGGAACATTTTCATGGAGGTGTCACTTGTCATTATATTCTAAACCAACAAGACCTTCCTTCAATCTCAAATTGGTGGAGTGGATTACTATTACCTATTCTTACTTGGTTTCTTTTAAGTAGGATAGAAAAGAGACTTGATAAACAATTTTTGCAGACAAAACAGACTAATAACCCTATTAGCAATGTTTTTTGGAGTTTTTTAACAGGGTTAGTGTTTGGAATTTTACTTTCAACTTCTTTTACAAGTGAGTATAAATTATTCTTAGACAATGTTCCTTATATTTTAATTGTACTTAGCTTTATTATCCCTATATTTTACTCAGAATTTATCTTAGGTTTTATACTTGGAATGACATACACATTCGGAGCGATACTGCCAATGATTTTTATATTAATAATTGCGTCATTGGGATTTATCATTTATAGATTTATCAGGCCTTTAGTTATGAGAACTACAAAAGTATTCGGCAGATAGCTGCATGATATCAAAGCCCAGCTAAGCCAGGCTCCTATTCGCTAAACGCTTTAGGGCATTAAAAATAAACAAAATTAAAAAAACAAAAATGAGATTAAAAGACAAAATAGCATTAATAACAGGTTCGGCTCTTGGAATAGGATAGGCAACGGCAGAATTCTTTCACAAAGAAGGAGTAATGGTAATTCTTTCATACATCGGGGATGAGGAAGGAAAATCTATTGCAAAGAAATTAAATATAAATGCTGAATACTTACATTTAGATGTAGGCGATGAAGAAAATTGGCTGACAGCAGCATAATACATCAAAAAAAATACGGACGCATTGACATTTTAATAAATAACGCAGGTATAACAGGATTTTTAGAATCAACAGGACCATGAGACGCTGAAAATTCAGACTTGAAATCTTGGGACGAAGTTCATAGGTTAAATTCAACAGGTGTTATGTTTGGTTGTAAATACGCTATCAAACTTATGAAGGAGAAAGGTGGCAGTATTGTAAATGTTTCTTCTAGGAGTGGGGTTGTAGGTATTCCAGGGGCTGTAGCATATGCTTGGAGTAAAGCAGCGATTAGAAATCATACAAAAAGTGTTGCCCTTCATTGTGCTGAAAACGGTTATAAGATTAGATTCAACAGCGTTCATCCAGCTACTATTATGACACCAATGTGGGACGCTATGCTTGGAGAAGGTGAACAGCGGCAACAAATAATTGAAGATGTTGAATTCGGCATACCACTCGGTCACTTTGGAGAACCTATAGATGTGGTTTATGGAATTTTATATTTAGCAAGTAATGAAAGCAAATATGTGACAGGAACTGAGTTGACAATTGACGGTGGAATATTAGCAGGAAGTGAAGCAAAACCAAGAAAATAGAATAAAAAATCCTATAACATCACCACACACAAGCAGAAGTTTCGTGCTATGTAAGTCAGGAAAGTACTAAAAATGCTTAGCAGGGTGTAGCGGCAAACTCATAGCAGTAATTTAACAAGACAACGTAAATTATGATAGACAACATAAAAATATTAGACACCCAAGTTCTTTCCGACAATTGGTATGTACTTAGAAAAATTACCTACGAATATTCAAAAAAGGACGGTACAAAACTGATTCAAAGTAGAGAAGCCTACGACAGAGGCAACGGAGCAACAATTTTACTATACAACAAAAACCAAAAAACTATTATTCTCACAAAACAGTTTCGCCTGCCGACATTTGTAAATGGAAATGAAACAGGAATGTTAATTGAATCTTGTGCAGGACTTTTGGACAAAGACAACGCAGAAGATTGCATAAGACGAGAGACTGAGGAAGAAACGGGTTATAAAATTACAGATTTGCGAAAAATATTCGAAGCCTATATGTCGCCAGGTTCAGTAACAGAGATTTTATACTTCTTCATTGCAGAATACTCAAAAGAAATGAAAGTAAGCGAAGGAGGTGGCTTAGAGCACGAAGAAGAAAATATTGAAGTATTAGAACTTGATATTGATAAAGCAATGAAAATGATAGTAAACGGAGAGATAAAAGACGGTAAAACAATTATGCTTCTTCAATATATAAAACTTAACAGTGTCCTTTGAAACAAAAAAACTTAAAAATATGATGATTCTTATTGCAGGTCCATATCGAGGTGGAACAAACGACGACCCTATTTTAATAAAGAAAAATTTAGAAAATCTTGAATCAGTTGCATTGCCTTTATTTCGCAAAGGACATATTCCTTTGATTGGCGAATGGATTGCTTTACCATTGATGAATTTGGCAGGTTCAAAGGAAATTGGTGATATTATTTGGGACGAAATTCAATATCCTGTTGCACATCGACTTCTTGAAAAGTGTGACGCAGTTCTTCGCATTGAAGGAGCATCAAAAGGAGCAGATAACGACGTAAGAATTGCCAAAGAATGGGGGTTAAAAATTTATTATAGTTTGGACGAAATTCCAGACTTGACACAAAAATAAACTGTCACTAAAATGAGTTTGCAAAAATGGGGCTTTAGTGCTAGGATCAACATTTTGGTAAATCACCACCTTCGCAAAGCCCGAAACCGTTATAAAAAACAAAAATCCCTTCTGAAATAAAACTTCAAAAGGGATTTTTGTATAAATTGGGTAGTTTTAGAAACCGTAATTAACGCCTAAACCAAAGACTTGTCTGGTTTGAAATCCTTGAAAAGCATTGTCGTCGTAAATAGTTTGAAAGGTAAAATTGGCCGACAAGGTTTTATTGATGGTCATCACAATATTAATTTGATAATCGATATCGATGTTCATCGGTTTGTCTAAATAATTAGAATATAAACTTAAGAAGTTTTCTGCCGAAACGTTTTTCATCAAAATAAATTTATAGTAGGCTGAAGCATAAAACCCAAGTTCATAACGCATACTTTTATTGGCATCTACACCAAAATAACTTCCGTCAACGTAGCCTAAACTAGAAGTATAATCGCTATTTACAAAAGTAAATTTTGAGGTGAGTGGCGCTAAGTTTACTTTTAGATTATCGCTTTTTTTCCAATAAAATCCTGGTCCAAAAGTAAGATAAGCAGGAGAGAAAAAACCAGTGTTTTCTACTCTTGTTTCTACGCCATCAGCATCTTTACCATAAATATAACCGGTTGTAAATTGGGTTTTAAAGTTTAAAATCAACGAATAATACCATTCGCCAAATGCTTTTTTTCCGTAGATAGAATTGAATTCAAAACGGTCGTCTGATTTTTTTTCAAATTCGGCATTTTGGGTATGAATTATTCCATAGTTTGCCAGAATACGGTTGTCCCAAGTTATTTTCTCATTTTTATAATGGAATTCGTAGTTGATTCCCACGGTTCCAGAAAGACTGCTTTCGCCTCCTGCAACCCAGTTATTAAAGTTGGCTTGGTTAAACAATAAGGAAATGTTTCCTTTTTTGGTCCAGCCATTTTCAGTAGTATCTGCAATAGCTTTTATGGCAGTTTCAGTGTTTTTTATTAATTCTTTTTCGGAAGATTGGGCGTGAATTATAGCCGAAAGAAACAGAAAACAGATTGATAGGATTATTCTTTTCATTGTAAGAGTATTAGTTATAATACAAATATAATAAAAAGATTAAAACACTAAAAGTCAATTGATTAAAAATTAAATCTATTTTCTAGGCGATTTATATAAGGGAACTGCCGAACAAGCTTCACCGTACATAATGCTTCGTGCGAAAGGTTGCAGATAGTGAGCCGCCAAAATATAAGCGCGCATTGGAACCGGTTTTTTAGAACAGCCTTTTATGATTACAGACTTATTTTCATAAGCTGAATAATCAATTTTAGATAGTATTTCCTCATATAAAGATGAATCCAAATCTTCAATTGTTCCGTTCACGATTTTCTTGGCAAAAGGAGCTAATTGTACGGCAATTAAAATAGTAGCCCAAGCCGGAAAAATAGCATCGGTACTGCAATTAATGGCAACATACTGGTCTTGGTATTGCGACCAATCGTAGTTTTTAAGAGACTCCCTAAAGTCTTTTTCTTTCAACAATAAACCTTCAAGAAGCCATCTGGAAATATCAATTTGCGCCCGAATTCCCTTTGGATAATAATCTTCCAAATCAAAAACTTCCAAGGCGCTGTTGGCCACTTTATTTACAATTTCTTCCATAATTAGGTCTTAAAGTCCAATGTCAAAAGTTATAAAGATATGACTTTATGACTTTCAACTTTATGACTAAATTTAAAGCATTCCCAATTCCAGTTTTGCTTCTTCGCTCATCAAATCCTTGCTCCAAGGCGGATCAAAAGTAATTTCCACTTCGGCGTCTTTTATATGTTCAATAGACTTTACTTTTTCTTCCACTTCCCTTGGTAAACTTTCGGCAACGGGACAGTTAGGCGAAGTAAGCGTCATCAGGATTTTCACCTCATAATCAGTACTGACCATCACGTCATAAATTAAGCCTAATTCGTATATGTCAACGGGAATTTCCGGATCGTAAATGGTTTTTAATTTTGCTACGATTTCGATCCCTAATGTGTTTGTGTCTATTACTTGTTCCATAGTTTTTATTTTTTTGCATCGAATGCCAATGCGTACATTTTTATATTTTTTATCATCGATACCAATCCATTGGCTCGAGTGGGGGATAAATGTTCTTTTAAACCAATTTCGTCAATAAAATCCATGTCGGCATTCAGAATATCAATAGCTTTTTGGTTCGAAAAAACCCGTATCAATATGGCAATAATTCCTTTGGTCAAAATGGCGTCGCTCTCGGCAGTGAAAATAATTTTGTCATCCTTTTGTTCACCATGTAGCCAAACTTTTGACTGACATCCTTTGATGATATTGTCTTCGGTTTTTAATTCTTCTTGGATTAGAGGCAAGTTTTTACCCAAATCGATAATGTATTCGTAGCGTTGCATCCAATCGTCAAACATTGAAAACTCGTCTACTATTTCTTTTTGTATTTCTTTAATTGTCATTATTTTTTTTAGCAAATGTATTTATTTTATCAACTAATTTCTTGATTTCAGCAGGCGGAACGCCGTGATCAAAAGCAGCGGTTTCATAAGTTTTGTCTTTATAAACAACTTTCAAATTAGCAATGGCCGCACCATCGTGAAAACGTTTTTCCGTAGGTGCTTTTAAAGTGGCTAAACTATCCAAATTTATGCTTTCAAAATAAGTCACCAATTCCTTCCAGTCTTTCTCAGAAATTTTGGTCGCTATCGGTTTTTCGTTACCACTTCTGTCTTTAGAAACAGAAACGATTTGGTTTTCGATAGTTATTTTTTGATAAAAACCTCTGGTGTTGGCAGTATATTCTACAATTGCATTTTTCAGATCATTTTTGGTTTGACTTGAACAGCTTTTGCCAAGGAAAACACTCAAAAAAATCATAGCAAATAATTTCATATCTGTTTCTTTTAAGATAACATTAGTTGTGCCTTTTTGACAGCTTCAACCATAAGGTCAATTTCTTCCTTGGTATTATAAAACGAAAACGAAGCCCGAATGGTTCCCGGAATACAAAAGATATTCATGACCGGTTGTGCGCAATGATGACCCGTTCTCACAGCGATTCCTAATTTGTCAATTATCGCGCCAATATCATAAGGATGAATTCCCTGAATATTAAACGAAATCACGGAAGCTTTCTCTTTAGCTGTACCAAAAATTTTCAAACCTTCGATTTCTAATAGCCGTTTGGTGCCATA
Source organism: Flavobacterium soyangense (assembly GCF_015277675.1). Taxonomy (GTDB): domain Bacteria; phylum Bacteroidota; class Bacteroidia; order Flavobacteriales; family Flavobacteriaceae; genus Flavobacterium; species Flavobacterium soyangense. The sequence continues at coordinate 5,347 of NZ_JADHEC010000002.1, read as the reverse complement.
TTCCAATAGTTCTGACTCTTGTTGTTGAATATTGTCAAAGCCAACAGAATTCAAATAGTCAACGGCTGTTCCAAGCACAATTCCTCCTGAAATGTTGGGAGTTCCCGCTTCGAATTTATGAGGCAAATCGGCATAAGTGGTTTTTTCGAAAGTCACTTCCTTGATCATTTCGCCGCCACCCTGATAGGGCGGTAATTTATTGAGCCAGTCTTCTTTTCCGTATAAAATTCCGGTTCCCGTCGGGCCACACATTTTATGGCCTGAAAACACATAAAAATCACAGTCTAATTCCTGAACATCGGGTTTTAAATGTGCAACGGCTTGCGCTCCGTCAATCAAAATCGCCGCACCAAATTCGTGCGCTTTGTCAATCATATATTTAATGGGATTGACGGTTCCCAAAGCATTCGAAATATGATTTACCGTCACGATTTTCGTTTTATCCGACAATAATTTATTGTATTCGGCCATAATCAATTCACCGTTTTCATCCATTGGAATCACTCTCAAAATGGCTTCCGTTTTCTCGCACAGCATTTGCCAAGGCACAATATTGCTGTGATGTTCCATTGCCGAAACAAGAATTTCGTCGCCTTGTTTTAACAGCGAAGCAAAACCATTGGCAACAGCATTAATTCCGTGCGTCGTTCCCGAAGTAAAAATCACTTCATGGGCGAATTTTGCATTGATATGATTTTGAATTTTGGCACGCGAAACTTCATAAGCATCAGTCGCGAGTTGACTCAAAGTATGTACGCCACGATGAATATTGGCATTGATTTCCTGATAATATTCCGCAATTGCATCAATCACGATTTGCGGCTTTTGATTGGTTGCGCCGTTGTCAAAATAAACCAATGGTTTTCCGTTTACAGTTCTTGAAAGTATTGGAAAATCAGCTCTAATTTTATTTATGTCTAGCATTTTGTTATTTAGAAAAATTCTAAATACAAAAGTAATATATTTGGAGTGACTTTTTAGCAAACATTTGTTAATAAAATTAAACCATTAAGTAATTAAGTTTCATTTAGAAAAGTACGGAAAACTTAATTATCTTAATTTCTTAATGGTTTAAAAAAGTATAATGTTTTTCACTAAAAATTTTACTGTATGAAAAAAATATTCAAATTTCTTGGTCTTGTTTTTTTACTGGTTGTCGTTTATTTTGGGTACACGACTTATCCAAAACTCGATTTAATTTCTGGCTTTTCAGCCAAAAGTGTGGCTTCGGCACATTTTATTGATAATCGTTCCCAAGGTTTAATTGAAAAAGGCGACAATGACATCGAAATGATAACCTTGGCAAAAAACAGAATTGATGAAAACGGGAAATTTGCGATTTCTTCTGTTTATGGGTTGAAAGAACGAAAAGCTATTTACCGAGAAGGTTTAGGAGCGACATTAATCAACGATGATTTTGATGTATCAAAACCGTACGAAGTACCCAAAAGAAAAAAACTCAACAATAATTTACCTTTCCCTTATGGAAACAAAGAACCAAAAGACACGGTTTTTGCCAATGTTGATTACGCCAAATTAAATGCGGCAGTCGCCAATGCCTTTGACACAAATGGAGAAAAAAAGAAAAGAACACGCGCGGTTTTGGTCATTTATAAAGACAAAATTATTGCCGAAAAATATGACACCGGTTTCAATAAAGATTCCAAAATATTGGGTTGGTCTATGACAAAAAGCATTACAAGTGCGCTATTTGGGATTTTGCAAAAACAAGGAAAAATAGATGTTTCGAAACCTGCTCCAATTGCCGAGTGGAAAAATGATGAGCGTGCAACCATCACCATCAATGATTTATTGCACATGAATTCGGGCTTAGAATGGGAAGAGGATTATACCAAAATTTCCGACGTGACTAAAATGCTTTTCCTCGATGCCGATATGAGTATGGCGCAATTGAAAAAACCGGCACAATTCAAGCCTAATTCGCATTGGAATTATTCCTCGGGAACGACCAATTTACTTTCGGGAATTTTGAGAAGACAATTCAAAACACATCAAGAATATTTAGATTTTTGGTATTCGGCATTGATTGATAAAATTGGGATGAACTCGATGCTTGTCGAAACGGATATGGCGGGAAATTATGTGGGTTCGTCTTACAGTTGGGCAACGACACGCGATTGGGCAAAATTTGGTTTGTTGTATTTGCACAAAGGGAATTGGAACGGAGAACAAATCTTGGACGAAAGTTGGGTAAAATTCACCGCAACACCAACAAACACTTGTAACGGAAATTATGGTGCTCACTTTTGGCTCAATGCCGGCGGAAAATTCCCTGATGTTCCAAAAGATATGTTTTACTGCAGCGGGTATCAAGGCCAAATGGTTGCGATTTTTCCAAGTCAGGATTTAGTTATAGTAAGAATGGGATTAACAGAAGATCCCGAGTTTGATTTTAATGGGTTGTTGAGTGGGATTGTGAAAAATATAAAGAAGTAAATACCTACATTAAATTTATTTTCATTAATATTACAAAAGCATTTAATTTGTCTAATGTAATTTATGAAAAACATAATCTTTATTGGTGGAATACACGGTGTTGGAAAAGGTATAATTTGTAATGAAATAGCTTTGAAAACAAACTTAATCCATCTTAGCGCAAGTCAAATATTAAAATGGGAGGAGATTAGCGATAGTGATAATAAACTCGTAAAAAACATTACTTCAACACAAGACAGATTAATAAAAGGTCTAAAAAATCTAATTAAAAAAGACAAAAAATATCTTCTTGATGGGCATTTCTGCCTATTAAATTCAAATGAAGTTCCAAGTAGAATTGATGAAGAAACTTTTGACCTAATTAATCCAAAAGTTATAGCAATTGTAATTGATGATATTGAAAAAATTGCCAAAAGATTAGAAATAAGAGATAGAAGAATTTATGAAACTAAAGTCTTGAATCAATTACAACTAATGGAAACAGAATATGCCAAATATCTTTCTAATAAATATTCAATTCCTTATATCGAAATACAAGACGGAAATTATACTCAACTAATGGAAATTATTTAATGATGAAAATTTTACTAGATACCAATATCATTATTCATAGAGAAGCAAGTAAAATATACAAACCAGAAATTGGTCAACTTTTCAAATGGATTGACAATCTTAAATATTCCAAATACATTCATCCTTTAACAGTTGAAGAATTAGAAAGATATAAAGACCCAAATGCTCTTGACACAATGAGTATTAAGATTCAGAGCTACAATTTACTAAAACATCAAGCTCCATTGGGCGAAGAGATCCTTAAAGTCAGCAAAAAAATTGACAATCTAGACAATGATATAAATGATACTCAAATTTTAAACGAAGTTTATGAAGGAAGAGTTGATATTTTAATTTCAGAAGATAAAAAAATACATACTAAAGCAAATTTACTTGGAATAGCAGATAAAGTTTATAAAATTGAAAATTTTTTAGAAAAAGTAACAGCTGAAAATCCTGAATTAGTTGATTATAAGGTTTTATCTGTTCAGAAAGTTGATTTTGCTGAAGTCAACATTAGAGATGTTTTTTTTGATAGTTTTAGAGAAGATTATGCGGAGTTTGATAAGTGGTTTAATAAAAAAGCTGATGATATTTGTTATGTCTGTTATAGCGAGGGTAGATTAACGGCTTTCTTGTTTATAAAAAAAGAAGATGAAAATGAGAATTATTATGAAATCAATCCTGTTTTTGCGAAGAAAAAAAGATTGAAAATTGGCACATTCAAAGTAACTGCAAATGGTTACAAAATAGGAGAAAGATTTTTAAAAATAATTTTTGATAATGCTTTACAATTTAGGGTTGATGAAATATATGTAACTATTTTTGACCAAAGAGATGAACAAGAAAGATTAATAGAACTTCTTAAAAATTGGGGTTTTAATCATTATGGAACAAAAACAACTCATAATGGTGATGAGCAGGTTTATGTTAGAACCTTTAGTAAAGAAATAATTAACGTTGAAAACCCTAAACTAACATTTCCATTTTTTTCTCGACAACAAAATATCTTTATTGTTCCAATATACCCTGATTATCATATAGAATTATTTCCTGATTCAATCCTAAACAACCAATCACCAAAAGATTATATTGAAAGCTTTCCTCATAGAAACGCATTAAGTAAAGTATATATTTCTCGTTCATATGAAAAGAAAATGCAGTCTGGCGATGTACTAGTTTTTTATATGACTGGAGGAAAATATAAAGGAGTTGCTACCACTTTAGGGATAGTTGAATCGTGTGTTCTAAATATTGAAACTGAAGAACAATTTCTTTCATTATGTAGAAAAAGAAGCGTTTTTACTAATCAAGAGTTGTCTGAACATTGGAATCACAATCCGGCAAATAGACCTTTTATTGTAAATTTTCTTTATACCTATTCTTTTAGAAAAAGACCTAATCTTGAATGGCTAGTTGATAATGGAATTATTTTAAATTACGAAAATGTCCCAAGGGGTTTTACAAAAATTAGTATTGAGCAATTTGATAAACTTCTGAAATACGCTTATTAATATGAAAAGTATAGCAATTTGGTACAAATCTTTAGATAGCAATGTCGAATCTAATGAAAAATTAGATTTGCATTTTAATTTTTGGAAAATTCCTAATGGGATAAGTAAATCGCATAAATTTTTAGACATTGGAATTAAGTTATCCAACACTAAAAATATTGGATTATTAAAAATCTATTTTCCTGTAAAAATAGAGACAAAAGATTTTGAAGATATTGTTGAAAAATTTATTCATAAAGTAAATTTAGTAAGTGCTATTTTTAATGAAAACTACAAGGTTATTTCAACTGCAACTAGTAAATCTTTTGAAATAAGAAATACAAAAAACGAATTTGTTTTTAATATTTATAAAACTTCAACTTCAGATTTATTATTTGAACAAAAACACGAAGGAACTATAATAAGCATTAGTATTCCCCAACAGGAAAAAGCTAATTATTTTAGATTCAGAATTAAGGGAGATTTCATAAATTCCTTGTCAACTATAAGTGTTCCAACAAATTCTATTTTAGAAAGTGCATTTTCTGAAATTGAAATGATTGATTTTAGAGTCAATGAAATACGGGATTTAAATCACGATTTACTCGAGCAAATTAAAGGCGAAAGATTGTTAAAAATCCAAAAACAACACTTTTTCTTTATATGTTCAAAAGATGAGGAATTAATTGGAAATCACCAGCCTTTTTTGAGTTGTAGAAATCTAGAAAATGAAGTGATTTAGACTTATTTGTAAATTAAAAAGGGTTGACGAAATTTGTGTTGCAAAACATAATCATTTCAAAATCAACCCTTATGTACAGTGTACTAGACAAAGATATAATAAA
>NZ_JADHEC010000029.1 GCF_015277675.1 Flavobacterium soyangense | reverse complement strand
TTTCAATATCTTTGGAACTCATAAATTTTGTTTTTTGTCACTCAAAATATATGAAAAAAAGGGCTTACTTTTAAAAGTAGCCCTTTCTGTTTAAAAATATTAATCGGTTAGTAGTGAAATTGAGTAATAAAAATAGGGGCTTAAAATTCCTATTTTTATTACTTTCAAATTTACAAAAATAGATTCATCTACCAAATCTCCACTCGCAACGAATCGGGTTGGTACATTTTGCTGCCTGGTTTAATATTAAATGCTTTATAGAATTCGGATACATTGCTTAATGGCCCGTTGATTCGGTATTGTGGTGGAGAATGCACATCGCTCATAATTTGTTGGGAAAGTGCTTCTTTATTGGAATTTACCATCCAGGCATAGCCATAAGCCAAAAAATAACGTTGATCTGGATTTAATTTACTAATCATTTCTTTGGCGGTGTATTGTTTGGTTTTCTTAAAGGCTTCGTACCCCATAATCACTCCACCCAAATCGGCAATATTTTCGCCTTGTGTTGCAGAACCATTGATGTTTTTATTACCAACTTTATACTTATTAAATTGTGAAACAATTAAGCCTGTTTTGGTTTTAAATTTTTTCAAATCTTCAGCAGTCCACCAATTGTTAAGGTTTCCTTTTTCGTCGTATTGACTTCCTTCGTCATCAAATCCGTGGGTGATTTCGTGTCCGAAAGTAGAACCGCCAATAATTCCATACAAGATAGCATCGTCGGGCAATTTTCCTTCAAATCCTGGCACTAAAATATTGCATGCCGGAACGCAAATTTCATTATTGCTTGGGTTGTAATAGGCATTGTAGGTCTGTGGATACATACTCCATTCGGTCCTATCCACAGGTTTGCCGTATTTGCTGGTCATATATTGGTAAGCCCAAACATTGGCAGCCATTACGTTTTGGCAATAGGAATTTCTATCAATAACCACACTACTCATGTCTTTCCATTTGTCTGGATAGCCAACTTTCATTACAATTTTACTTAATTTATTTAGCGCTTTCACTTTGGTTTCGGCACTCATCCAATCTAGTTTTTTTATGTGTTCGGCATATACGTCTCTAATGTTATTTCCTATTTCTAAAAGTTTTTCTTTAGAACCTGCAGGCAAATAATCTTTCACGTAAACCTGCCCAATTAACTCCCCAAGAGAACCATCGGTTTGTTCGACAGAGCGTTTCCATCTCGGTTTCTGTTTTTTTACGCCACCCATAACGGTAGAATAAAATTTGAAATTTTGATTTTCAATTGCTGCATTCAAATAAGAAGCATAGGTATTTACTAAATCCCACTTCAAATAGGTTTTCCAATCGGCAATAGGATAGCTTTTTATATAGGTGTTAAGCGCTTTGTAGAATTCAGGTTGACCAACTATAACCGAATCGGCTTTAGCAATTCCTAAATCTTTTAAAGTAATGTTCCAATCGATGTTTGGTGTAAGCGCTTTAAACTGCAGCACGCTCATTTTATTGTAATTCTTAACGGGATCTCGGAGTGCTTCAAGTTTTCGAGAGGCTTTCGCCAAATCGGTTTCTAGTTTCATTATGGAAGTTGCGTTTTGCGAAGCCTCGGAGGGATTTACTCCTAATAATTGCATCATAGCTTGAATATGTTTTACATATTCGGCACGAATGTTTACTGTTTCGGCATCGGTATTAAAATAATAATCTCTTTGTCTAAGTCCTAAGCCGCCTTGCATAAATTTCACCGCATTTTTAGAACTTAATTTATCGTCTTGCGAAACGTAAAAACTAAATGCAGCCCCTGAACCTATTGTGTGTAAATACCCTATGGTTTTTAACAAACTAGGAACATCGGTAATGGCTTCAATTCTGGCGAATTTGCTTTTTAAGGGTGTAATTCCTGCTTTATCAATTGCAACCGTATCCATTGCTGAGGCATAAAAATCACCAATTTTTTGTTTATTGCTTCCTTTTTCTGCGGAAGTTTCTTTGGCAGAAGTTTCGCAAATAGATTTAATCTGATTATTGATGGTGTCCTGAATCATTCTGAAAATTCCGTTACTTCTTTCGGAAGTAGGTATTGGATGCTGGTTGAACCATCCTCCATTGGCATAATGAAAGAAATCTTCCGATGGACTAATCGTAGTGTCTCTATTGGTAATTAATGGGTCAATAAATGTAGTTTCTTTTTTAGTACAACTTACTAGATTTATAATAATGAGTGTTACTGTGGCAATTTTTCGAATAATTTTCATAATTAAAAAATCTTAAGTGTGATTTGATGTTAAATTAACAGTAAAAGCCTCAAATATAGTGAATTTAAAGCTTAGAAGAAAATTATTTTATATCCATAAAAATTTATATAAGTTCTAAAGATAGTAAACTCTAGTTTTTATAAATTATCTAGTAATCGTTAAGTAGAATTGAATAATGTTCTCCAAAAAACAACAAACAAAAATAAATTTCCTATTTCTTCGAAACAGTCATCATAAAATCCTTCAAATAATACGGTTCAAAATAAGCGACATCTACAAAGTTGCTTTTTTTGTATTTTTCAAAACTCAAAAAGCTCATTTCCTTTGCCGAAGGATATTTGATTTCTTCCAAGAAAATAAAGTTTTCCTTGGTCAAAATTGGTTTGCATTTTTCAGCACAATCGCCAATAAAATAAAGTGTTTCATGCAACTCTTCGAAAGAGTTTTCGGTGATGATTTCGGCTTGTACGGCTCTTTTATTTTCGAAATTTGGAGTAAAAATTGCGCTGTAAACTTCCATCCTTCGGGCATCAAGCATTGGAATGACTAATCCATTAGAAACCTTGGCTTGCGAAGCCAAAACTTGCAAAGTATCCACTGCAATTAACGGAATATCCAAGGCAAAACACAATCCTTTTGCCGCAGAAACACCAATTCGCAAACCTGTATAAGAACCCGGACCTTGACTTACGGCAATCGCCGAAATATCTTGAAAAGTAATTCCGGCTTCTTTTATGATTTCTTCAATAAAAACGTGCAAACGTTCCGCATGAGAATAACCTTCTTCGGCAATTTCTTTGCAAAGAATTACTTTTCCTTCTTTTGCCAAAGCAACGGAACAATTCTTGGTAGCGGTTTCAATGTTAAGAATGTAGGACAAAATGGGTATTGGGTTTTGAGTGTTAGGGGTTTGGTAAAACCGTGATTGATAAAACTATTTTTTCTCTTCCGCTTTATCTAAAGTCACTTTATCACCCGAATTCAAATCCTTTGAAACCGTTGTGTAAGGTCCGGTGATTACTACATCTCCTTTTTTAAGTCCAGAAATTACCTCAATATTCGTATCGTCCTGAATTCCAGTTTTTATTATTCGGATTTTAGCTTTATTTCCCACTTTTACGAAGACACATTCCAGTTTCTTATCGCTTTTGGGAGCGGCTTTTTTCTCATCCTCATCTTCCACTTTAAATCCTTTCACAGCCGTTGTGTCTGATTTTACCACAACAGAACTTATTGGCACGGCCAACACATTGGTTCTTTTTTTAGTCTTAATATCAACAGTTGCTGTCATTCCTGGTCTAAAAGGGGAATACGTGACTGGTTTTCCTTCCAATAAATCTTGATAGGATTCTTTCAAAATTCTAATTTTTACTTTAAAATTAGTTACTTGATCTGCTGTTAAAGCTGTGCTAGCCGAATTCGAAATACTGGTTACAATTCCTTTGAACTGTTTCTTCAAATAGGCATCAACCTCAACTTTGGCTTCGTCACCCACTTTTATTTTTACGATGTCGTTTTCATTTACATCGACTTCCACTTCCATATTATTTAAGTTAGCCACTCGAAGAATTTCTGTTCCCGCCATTTGTTGGGTTCCCAAAACTCGTTCGCCCAACTCAACATTTAACACCGAAATCGTACCATCAGCTGGGGAATAAATTGTTGTTCTACCTAAGTTGTCTTTGGCTTCATTTACGGTTGCTGAGGCGCTTTGAACGTTAAAATAAGCTGATTGTTTGGTTGCTTTTGCCACTTCAAAAGTAGCTACAGTTTTATCCCAATCTGCTTTTGAAATAATCCCTTTTTGGAATAATGTTTTGTTTCTGTCATAATTGGCTTTGGCTTCATTAAATGAGGCATCCGCTTGAGTTAAACCTGATTTAGTGGCAGATAAATTAGCGACAGATCTGTTTAATCCAGAAGTATATAAATCAGGATTTATCTTTACTAATAAATCTCCTTTTTTGACAACTTGTCCTTCTTTTATTGGTAAGTCAATAATTTCACCCGAAACCATAGAGGAAATTTTCACTTCTATTTCGGGTTGGATTTTCCCTGTTGCCGAAACGGTTTCCACAATAGTTGTAGCGTTAACGTTAGCAATTTCAACCGATTTTCCTTTATCTTTATTCCCAATAACTCCAGTTTTAGAAAGTACTATTAATAATGCGATTATCGCAACAGCTCCGCCTATTAATAAATAAATGGTTTTTTTTGACATAATAAATTAAATTTTGATGATTGGGATTCCAAAATAGAATTCCAGTATTTTTATTTTGAAAATGTAATCATATTTGGTCCTTAACACTTCTGATTGGGCGAAAGAAAGCAAGGTTTGTGACTGGTTAAAATCGAAAGAATTCATTATTCCCACTGCATATTTTTCTTTGGCATAATTATAGGCCTCTTGTCTGGCATCTAAAGCCACAAGTGAGGATTCATAGGCATTTAAACCACCTTTAGCATCTGTAAATGCAGTGTAAACATTTCTTTGCAAAGCCAATTCTTCTTGTTCCACCGCTATTTTTGATTTTTCTAAATTCACTTTGGAACGCTCCACATTGTTTCTTGCCGAAAATCCATTAAAAATTGGTATCGACAATTGCGCTCCAAAGGTTTGTCCCTTATTATCAGTAAATTGTTTTCCAAAAGGAGCTGCTGGCTGCGCAACCGGAACTCCATTGACCAAAGCATAAGTGTCTGCATAAGAGATTCTTGTATTGAAATTGTAAAATCCCTGTAAAGTAGGCTGAAAACCTCCTTTGGCAATGGCAACATTTTTTTCAGCAATTTCTAAATTGGTTTTGGCAATTTTCAATTCTGTTCTTTCCTCTTTTGCCTTTTCATAAATAGCAATTGGGGTTTGAGCTAATATGTTGTTTTCATCTTTGGCAGTAGTTTCGTCAGTTACATCAAAATCATAAAACTCCTTTAACTGTAACAATTGAGCCAAACTCAATTTGGATATTAATAAGGCATTTTCAGCCGCAATAATTTTTTGGTTGTCTGAAGCCACAGTTGCTTTTATGTCCAACAAATCGCCTCTTGGCACCGAACCTGCTTTAACTAATTCTTCTGAACGCAGTAATTGCTTTTCGTTAATCGCCTTTTGTTCTTGTTGCACTTTTAGATTTTCTTTATTAAAAAGTACTTGCAAGAATGCATTGGCAACATTTAGCGCTACATCTTCCTGCATTTTTGTCAATTGGTATTTGGCTGCAATAATTGAAAGATTTGCTTTTCGAAGTGCATTTTGATTTTGCAAGCCTTTGTAAATATCAACACCAACTCTTGCTCCAAACGAAGAATATTGTGTCGTTTGATTTCGCAAAAGCCCCGTTGTTGGGTCTTGATTTAAACCCACATTCCAAGAGTGTGAAGCATTGGAGTTCAAAGAAGGAATAAAATTCCCTATTGCTCCTTTTTTTTCAATATCTGCCGTTTTAGAATCTAATTGGGTTTGCTTGATGGAAATATTATTATCTATGGCGTATTTAACGCATTCTTCTAATGTCCATTTTTTAGTTTGAGCCTGAATCGACAAGCTTAACAGCAGGATAAAAATGAGACTGATACAATTAATTTTTTTCATATATTTTTAATGAAAGCGTAGCAAAGATACCACACAAATTTAACATTTATTTTAAAACTGAAATTCTTTTTTTGAGATACACTTACGGTTTAGGTTCTTCTGTTTTCAAGCCCTGATTCCAAACTTTAATTTTGTCGGAAGCATTCAATCCGCTTTTTATTTCTACATAAATGCCGTCGCTAACTCCTAAAACAAGATCTTTTCTGACGAATTTTTGACTCGAAGTTTCAACTTCTACAAAAGGTTTTTGTGTTTTACCGTCAAATTGGATTAAGGCTTCTTTGACTGACATAACTTTATCAGCTCTCTCCAAAATAATCGAAGCGTTAGCACTCAAACCTGCCCTAATAAAAGTGTTATCTCTATTCAATAAAGAGGCTTTTATTTCAAACTGAATGGCTCCGTTTTCTGTTTTCCCTTTTGGAGCGATATCAGTTAAAACAGCATCAAACTTTTTGTTTTCAATAGCTCCAACAGTAATTTCAATTGGTAAGTTTACTTTTATTTTTCCTACTTCGGATTCATCAATTTTACCTACGAATATCATTTTCCCTACATCGGCAACGCTGGCAATCGTAGTCCCTTCGTTAAAATTATTACTTTCGATTACCTGATTCCCCACCTTCACCGGAACATCAAGTACCATTCCGTTCACGGTAGAACGAATTAAAGTGTTTGCATAATTTCCAAGCCCTGATGTGGTTCCTGTTTTTACAATATCATATCCTTGCTTTGAAGCGGCATAATTTTGTTTGGCTTGTTTGTAAGCTACTTGTGCTGCGTCAAAATCATTGGCAGAAATGACGCCTTTATCAAATAATGTTTTTTGTCTTTGGAACAATTTTTCTTGATTGTCCAAGTTTATTTTGGCAGTCTGCACCTGATTTTGTGTGCTGCTCAAATTCGAAACATTAGCAACCACCTTTATTTTGGCAATCAAATCCCCAGCCTTGATTGTTTGGCCCGCTTTTATATAAACGGTTTCAATAATCCCAGAAATATTTGGTTTTATAAGGACTTCTTCGTCCGGAACTATGTTACCGGTGGCGATGGTGTTTTTGAGAATTGTTTTAATTTCAGTTTTATCTGTTTCAAAAACTACTGGAGATTCTTGGTTTTTGGCATACAAATAATATAGCGCACCAAAAAAGATTATTGCTATAAAAATTAAAATTGTTATGGTTATTCCTTTTTTCATTTTCGATGGTTTTTAATTCGATTATTATTTTTGATTGCTGTTTTATTCTGTTCTTAATGCGTCAACAGGTTTTACTTTTATGGCCGTTTGAGCTGGTATTAATCCGGCCAACAATCCTGATCCAACTAATATAATTAATGCAAAAAACACTACGCGTAAATCAACGCTTGGATTGGCAAACATTGAACCTTCACTAGGCATTGAATCCAAAATCTTGTTGATTACTATCAAAACTCCAGTTGCTGCCGCAATGCCTAACATTCCTGCAGAAATGGTCAAAAAGATGGCTTCCAATAATATTTGGGAACGAATTGCCGCTGGCGTAGCGCCCAATGCTCTTCGGATTCCAATTTCCTTGGTTCGTTCTTTTACAACTATTAGCATAATATTTGAAATTCCGATAACGCCCGAAAGCAAAACTAATGTCCCCACAAAATAAGCAATGAACCTTAGTATTGAAAACAATCCGAGTATTTTACTAAACTCTGCATACAAATCAAAATTTCCTATGGCTCTTTCATCATCAGGACTAATCGAATGTCTTGATTTCATAAACTCCAAAATCTCAGGTTTCAGATCTGTAATGGATGTTTTGTCTTTTGCCGTTATTGCCATCCAACTTACTTTATCCCCATAATTAAAGGCTTGTTGAAAAGCGGTGAAAGGAACAAAGACATTTTTTTGGTCTTCTTCTGCATTGCCATTATTGTTATTGGATTTTTTCTTGTAAACACCAACAACCATAAAGTTTACGCCATTGACTTTGATATAAGTTCCAATAACTTCCTCTGCTTTTTCATATAATCCATCAATCACTCCTTGACCTATCACGGCCACTTTACGACTCAATTTTATATCCTGATAATTCACAAAACGTCCTTTAACAATGTCCATCGATTCCTGTTTGACATATTCAGGATAATCTCCATAAACGTTTAAAGCTACCGTTTTTGTTCCTCTAACTACATTATTCCCCTGATTGTGACCTCCTAATTGATTTCTTGGAGAAACATATAGAAGATCGGGAAACTTTTCCTTCAGAGCTTGAACATCGCTATTTTGAAAATTAAATTGCCTCGTTTTCGGGAGTCCTTTGTAGGGTTTTGAAGTGGCTTGGGTCCACATAAACATGGTGTTTGTTGCCATTCCAGAAAAGCCTTTTTTTACTCCGTTCTCCAAACCATTCCCAGCGGCGAGTAATATCACCAAGATAAATATCCCCCAGAAAACGCCAAAAGCAGTCAGTATTGTCCGGAAAGTATTCGCAGTCAATGCTTCTAAAATTTCATCCCATTTATCTTTGTCAAACATAATCATTCGTCTCTAAGTGCTACAATAGGTCTAATTTTGGCTGCTCTGTATGCTGGAAAAAATCCAGCTAAAGCACCTGCAAATACTAATAATCCCAAAGTGGTTAATGCAACGGTAAAATCGACTTCGGGGTTCAAAAAATAATCACTTTTAATCTGTGGCCCAACCAATTCTAAAAGTGTTAAACTAGACAAAAGCCCAATAAATCCAGCAATAGTGGTTATAAAAATGGATTCATGCAAAATCATTCCGATAATGGAGAGAGGCGTAGCTCCAAGTGCTTTTCTAATTCCGATTTCCTTAGTTCTTTCCTTCACTATAATCAACATAATGTTGCTTACTCCAACAACTCCAGCGATAATGGTACAAATTCCAACCCACCAAAAAAACAAACGGATGTACAAATTCAAATCATAAAACCGTTTGATATTTTCTACTGTACTGTTAATTCCTATTGCACTAGTGTCATCTGGAGCAATGGTGTTTTTGCCTTTGAGTAATTGTGATATTCCTTCGGTAAATTTCTTTGACTCTGCTAAAGCTTCTTCATATGTGTGTTTTTTGTGCAATGTAAAAGACATATCACTTAATTTATCTCCACCACTGCCAAAAACCTGTTGAACAGTCGTTATAGGCAAATATGTTCTGCCTTCTTCTCGTTCTCCACCTGGATCTGTAAAAACGCCTACCACTTCAAATTTCACATTGCTTATTGAGATTTGTTCACCTATAGCCTTTTTATCTTTAAATAAATCCTGTTTTAGCTTTTGTCCTATAATTGCTACTTTTCTCTTGTTTTCCAAATCCAAGAGATTTACAAATCTTCCTTCAACAATACTGACTTTTTCAATAGCCTGATGATCTGGAGAAACTCCCTGACAATCGTAGTTTCCGGTTTCCTTTCCATAGACAATATTTCCGTTCCAAATATTAAATTTCGAACTTTTCTTGTCAATTTGCTTTTCGAATTTTTGTTTAGAAAACTCAAAATCGCTATTGCGTAACTGAATTTGTCTTCCTGGATTTAATCCTTTGTATTCTTTTGTTGTTGTTCCTGCCCAAATCCAAATAACTCCTTCAGCATCATTTGCAAACTGTTTAGCTATTCCGTTTTCGAGTCCTTTTCCAGCGCCTAGAAGAATAACCAAAATAAAAATACCTGAAGCCACGGAAGTTCCCGTGAGAAAAGTTCTCATTTTGTTTTTGGCAATAGCCTCAAAAATTTCCTGCCAGCGTTCTATATTAAACATAAGATGAGGCCCTTACTTGTTCCACGAATTTATCGTCGATGATTATCCCGTCCTTTAAAACCACGTTTCTTTTGCACATTGCGGCAATATCAGGTTCATGGGTAACAATCAAAATAGTTTTTCCTTCGTCGTTAATTCCTTGGATTAACTCCATTACTTCATAAGAGGTTGCCGTGTCCAAAGCTCCTGTTGGCTCATCGGCCAGTAAAACTTTCGGGTTCGATGCCAATGCTCTGGCTATTGCCACGCGCTGCTTTTGCCCGCCGGAAAGTTCACTTGGAAGATGGTGAGAATGCGAAGACAAACCCACTTTTTCAAGATAACTCATTGCAATTTCGTTTCGTTCTTTCCTTTTTATACCTTTATAATACAAAGGCATTGCTACATTATCCAAAGCAGATTTATAATTAATCAAATTGAAAGATTGGAAAACAAAACCCAAAAATTGGTTTCGGTATTTAGAAGCTATCGTTTCGTTAAGGTTTTTGACAGGCATTTTATCCAAAATATAATTACCCGAATCCGCCTCGTCGAGAATCCCAAGAATATTAAGCAAGGTAGATTTTCCAGAACCAGACGAACCCATAATTGCAACCAGCTCCCCCTCTTTGATATTGAAATTAATCCCTTTCAGCACGTGCAATTCAGAACCTCCTACGTTATACGATTTATGTAAATCTTTAATTTCAATCATATTTACTTGAATTAGAGAATAATATTAATTATTTTAAAAAAGAAACAGTACTAATAAAAAGTTAAAACTCCTACTTCTAAAATGAATAAGACATATCTATGTTGAAAATGTTACAGTTTATCTAAAAAATATATTTGTTTTATTAATTTAGCCTTTTCAAACCAAAATAAAATGCTGAAATTCTTTCCAATTATAATTGTTTTCCTGCTTTCGGGTTGTTCCACTTCCAGTAAAATAGCGGCACTAAAACCAGAACCGGATGATGCAAGTCCATTGGTATACGAAACCACTCCTTCATTTATTAATTTACCTATTAACGTAAAATTGAAGGATGTCGAAAACCAGACTAATACACTTTTGAACGGCTTAATTTATGACGACAATACCATTGAAGATGATGATATTGAGATGAAAATCTGGAAATTAGCACCTATTTCAATAAGCAATGAAAACGGAAAAATAAAAACAATCTTACCTTTGAAAGTTTTGTTTAAATATAGAATTGGAACAAAAACTTTAGGAGTAGAATTGTATAATACCAAGGAATTCAATCTTAACGGAGTCGTAACTTTGATTAGCGATGTGGCTTTGACTAATTGGAAACTGAACACTAAAACCGAGTTAAAATCTTTGGATTGGAACGAAAGTCCCACAATGGTTGTTTTTGGAAAAAATGTTCCGGTTACCTATCTTATGAATCCAACCCTTAAGATTTTCAGGTCAAAAATTGAAAAAAAGATTGATGCGGCGATTGAAAAATCAATGGATTCCAAGCCTAATGTTTTGGCAGCATTGGACAAAATATGCACTCCTTTTCAAATGAGCGAAGCCTATGAAAGCTGGTTGCGAATAGTTCCCGTGGAAATATATTCGACTAATGCCAAACTCAAAAACGACACCTTTTTAATGGAAATGGGAGTAAAATGTACCATGGAAACTTTGATAGGAAATAAACCGGAATCTAAATTTGACGCAACAAAAATCACGCTAAAACCAGTAACCAAAATACCAAACCAGATTACGGCAAATATAGCGGCGGTCTCTACTTTTTCTGAAGCTTCAAAAATAATGACCAAGAATTTTGCCGGACAGGAATTTGGTTCCGGCAGGAAAAAAGTAACCGTTCAAAAAGTAAATATTTGGCACAAAAACGGAAAAATGGTGATTGCTTTGGATGTATTGGGGAGCGTAAACGGAACAATTTATTTGACAGGATTTCCACAATATAATGAACAAACAAAAGAACTTTTTTTTGACAAACTTGATTACGCTTTAGACACCAAGAGTACATTAATTCGAACAGCGAACTGGCTTGCACAAGGTTTGATTTTAAGAAAAATTCAGGAAAGTTGCCGTTATTCCATCGTTCCTAACTTAGAAGAAGGAAAACAAAATATGATGGCGTATTTGAAAAATTACTCGCCAATGCCTGGCGTTTTTATAAACGGCAAAATGGATGATATTCAGTTCCAAAAAATTCAATTAACAAACAAAGCCATCATTGCTTTTATAAAAGTAAATGGAACTGTAAATGTTTCAGTTGATGGTTTGAAGTAATCCAGATAATGATACCAATTATTGTGTTGCAGGATTAAAATTGAATGAATTGTCAATCTTGCTTTTTATTCATTCTCATTCGATAAATATAATAACCAATTGCTCCAACAAGCAAATAAGGAATCACCATCAGGTAAACAATGCCATCATTTACTGCTTGCGCTTGGACTTTATTTCCTTCGCCACCCAAAGCTGCACGACACATTGCACATTGCGCATCTGCTGAAACAGAAAAGAAAAAAGAAAACAGAAAACAGAAAATTCTTATCCTCCAATTATTTAGCCTTAGTTCTATATTCTTTGCTCTATTTTTCTTAATTAACATAATAAGGTGAAATCATTAAATATACTACAACACCAGTAACGGCAACATACAACCAAATTGGAAATGTGATTTTTGCAATTTTCTTATGCTTGTCAAATTTATTAGCCAAAGCCCTGACAAAAGTTATCAAAACCAACGGAATAACTGCAATTGACAAGATAATATGCGTTATTAAAAGGAAAAAATAGATAGGCCTGATTATTCCTTCTCCTCCAAATTTTGTTGAATCTGAAGTCATATGATACGCCACATACATCACTAAAAATGCAATCGACAGTGCAATAGCAGTTCTCATTAATCGTTCGTGAAGTATTCTTTTCCCGTTTTTAATGGCCAGTACTCCAGCGATTAAAACGACAGCCGTGATTCCATTTATAGTAGCGTAAATTGGCGGAAGAAAAGACAGAGGTTTTACTTCGTATCCATAATCTTTTAGTTTTACGCTAAAAAGTAACGCAACAACAACTGGAATTAAGATTGATACAATTACTATAAAGTTACTGAATTTTTTCTCTAATGAATTATCTTCCATTTTTATTCTTTTAATAAAATTGAAATGTCTTGTTGAATATCTCTAACACCTTTTTTATCTAAGCCATCATAATACAAAATCGGATTCCCATAATCATCTTTTCGGCAGCGAATATTTCCATTTTTATCAATCAAGGCGAACAATCCTGAATGTTCAAAACCACCTTTTACTTTGTTATTTTCGGCTGCATAAAGATTAAAACCTTTGTTAGATAAATCCAAAATATATGTTCTGTCACCTGTCAGGAAATTCCAATTCGAAGATTTTACACCCAATAATTCACGATGCGCTTTCAAAACTGCAGGAGTATCATGTTCCGGGTCAATGGAAATGGAAACAATACCAAAATTAGGATTACCAAAGAAAGTGTTTTCAATTACCAACATGCTTTGATTCATTTTTGGACAAATGGAAGGGCATGTAGTGAAGAAAAACTCTAAAACAAAGACTTTGCCTTTGTATGTATCATTGTTAATCTTGATGTTGTCTTGGTTTACCAATTCAAATTTTGGAGCCGGACCAATTTTAGTCAATTTTTCGCCTCCACTGGATGAATTAGAAACTTTGTCTAATCGATCTCCTTTTACAATTTCATTATTCTGAATTCTGTCGATTATTTTTGGAATAGCATAAATTCCAAAGACAAGAATGATAAATGAAATCCCGATGTAAGTTTTGTTTTTAAGCATTATATCTAAGTTTAAAGTTCTTTTGTAGCATTATGGTTTTTCTTCAGAGCAGCTCGATATTCATAAAGAATAACCCTAAAATCGTCTAACATTTCGTTGCTCAAGTCAGAAGGATGAAAGGTATTATACCCTTCTTTATATCCTTTTTTCTCTTTTCTCCCTCTAAGATTTCTTTTTTTGTCAATGATATAAACATTTGGAGTTCCCAAATCTTTATCTAATTTCCCAACGAGTTTTAATTGGTCATAAAAAGTGTTGATTTTCTCCGGCGAAGTAAACACAAAATGCCATTGGCTGACATCAGTAAATGACCCCAAAGCATCAACAATTTTTTTAGCATCTGCTTCTGTTCCCAAAGGACAAACGACCACAAATTGTAAATCTTTGAAAGCATGATATTGTTGATAAATTTTTTGATTCAGGTTGAAGAAATTTCCTTTATTTTTAAAAATATTGGAACCCGAAAATCCTAGAATTGTTATTTTATCATTGAGACTGACTTTCTCATTTTTTAAGGATTTCCAATTGCCAAAATCGGCAACTTTAGGCGTAATTATCGGTAATTTCGTGAAACTATTTATTCCCGATGCAAAAAACAAATAAGCAACAATTGGCAAAACAAAAAGGATGAAGAGAACAATATTCTTTTTCATAAGTTAGGAATAAATATAAAGCACAAAAATAAAAAAAGGCACGCAATGCGCACCCATTTTTTGAATTAATATCTTGTTAAAAATTCCATTTGATTGTGGAGATTTTAAAAACCTCGAAAATATAATTTCCTTCAGTCAAAAGGATAAAAAGCAAATAGATTACCAAGAAAATTAATGGCAAAACAACTGCATATCTTAAAACCGATTTTTCCCCTTCCATGTGCATGAAAGCATATACAATATAATACGCTTTTACGAGTGTAAGAATAATAAACAGCCAGTTTAACAAATTCATGCCCAATAAATTATTCATGTGCAAAAATTCAGGTTTTGTTATACCGAAAAACACCTCAACGATTGTTATTACAGACAATATTCCAAAAACTGTCCAAATTCTTTTTGTATTAGATACGTGTTCGTGTGACATAATATAAATTTTGTAAATTAAACTAGATAGAAAACCGTGAATACAAATACCCAAACTAAATCAACAAAGTGCCAATAAAGTCCAACTTTTTCTACCATTTCATAACTTTTTCTTTTCTCGTAAGTTCCTAGAATCACATTAAAAAATATAATACAATTTATAACAACTCCAGAAAATACGTGGAAACCGTGGAAACCTGTAATAAAGAAAAAGAAATCAGCAAACAACTTGCTACCATACTCATTCCTTGTCAGGTTAGCGCCTTCAACAACTAAAGTTGCCTGAGTTAAACGCAATTCTGATTCACTTCTGGTTAGTATTGTTTTATGCTTTTCAGCATTTACCGTTTCAGTTCTAATCAATAAATCTGGATGAGATTTAAAACCTGCCTGAACTTCGGCAACAGAATACTCCGGTATAGAAGGTTCGTCCATAAACCATCTTCCTTTATTTCGGGTCAATTGTTCTCTTTCTTCGGGCATAGTTGCAGCAAAACTTTCAATTGCTACTCTTTTTCCATTTTTATCCACAAACTGAAGCAAACTTCCTCCCTTTGTTTCAACAGCGCCATACTCACCTTTGATGAAATTTTTCCATTCCCAAGCTTGTGATCCTACGAATATCAAACCACCAATGATGGTTAAGAACAAATAAACTGCTACTTTATCTTTTTTCAGTTGGTGACCTGCATCAACGGCTAGAACCATTGTTACGGATGAAAAAATCAAAATAAAAGTCATAAATGCTACATAAAGCATTGGCTGAGGATTACCGTGCATAAACGGAACGTGTGTAAACACTTCATCGGCTAAAGGCCAAGTTTCAATAAATTTAAATCTTGAAAAACCATAAGCTGCAAGAAATCCTGAGAATGTTAAAGCATCTGATACGATAAAAAACCACATCATTAATTTACCATAGCTTGCTCCCATTGGCTCATTGCCGCCTCCCCAAGTTTTTCCTACACTGTTTTCAGTAGTAACTGTCTCCATAAAAAGTCATTCGTTAAAAAGTTTTCAAATCTACAATTTTTTCTTATTTAAAGAAATATAAAAATAAAAATAAATAAACCCACAATAAATCAAGAAAGTGCCAATACATTGCACCAAGCTCAATACCAAGAGTTTGAGTCGAATTGTATTTGTGTTTTAATTGTTTGTAAATAATAATTAATAGCGCAATTAAGCCACCGGCAAGGTGTAATAAGTGTACAACAGTAACAATATAAAGAAATGTTGTCGTAATTGAACTTTCGGCTCCGGTAAAATAATAGCCATTTGCCACAATTTGACCAAAACCCACAAATTGTAAAATCACAAATAAAATCCCTAAGGCTAAAGTAGCGAAAAGCAATGATGTTGTTGCTTTTTGATTGTCTTTTTGGATGGCTTTTTTTGCCAAATAAAAAGTCAAACTACAGCCTAATATCACTACCGTGCTGAAGAAAAATGCTGTTGGCAATTGAAAATCTTTCAACCAATCTGCTCTTGATTTACTTACCACAAAAGCACTCGTAAGTCCAGCAAACATCATAATCATACTTATCATTGCAAACAATAATAGCAATTTATAAGACCTGTCTGATCTTAGTTTATGCTCTAGGGCGGTCATTGTTGTTGTCATAACTATCTTAAAATTTTATCAAATATATAAATTAATTGCAATAAAGTAATATAGGAAACACTAACAAGCATCAAGGTTCTTGCAGCTTTTGAGCTTCTTAACTTGTACAATCGCACTGAATAATAAAGCATCCAAAGTCCAAGAAAAAACACCAACACCGCAGCCACTGGCGAAATAAAGAATTGTCCTGTATACCCCAAAGCTGGTAATAACGACACAATAATCAACCAAACCGTATACAATATTATTTGCAAAGCTGTCCCTCTATCTTTTTTGCCTGTTGGCAACATAAAGAAACCAGCTTTTTCATAGTCTTCATATAAAAACCAACCAATTGCCCAAAAGTGGGGAAACTGCCAGAAAAACTGAATCAGAAACAAGGTTCCTGCTTCAATGCCAAAATTTCCTGTTGCCGCAACCCAACCCAACATAAAAGGAATCGCTCCCGGAAATGCACCCACAAAAACCGACAAAGAAGTCATTGTTTTCAATGGCGTATAAACGCTGGTATATAAAAATATGGAAATCGCACCAAACATTGCTGTTTTTGGATTGATGGTATACAATAAAACAATTCCGATAAGGGTTAAAATACTGGCAATGACCAACGCCGCATTTGGAGACATTCTTCCTGCCGGAACGGGACGATTTTTAGTCCGATCCATCAAAGCATCAAGATCTTTTTCAATAACTTGATTGTAAGCATTTGAAGCACCAACCATACAATAACCGCCAATAGCAAGTTTCAACAAAATCATCCAATCTAAAGAATGAAGATCAGGTACTCCAAGCATAAATCCGGCGATTGAAGAAAAAACAACACTAATAGCCAAACCTGCTTTAGTGATTGCCTTGAAGTCAGCGTAAATTGATTTTATGGAAATGGCGTTTGATGAACTATTCAAAGTTTGCTTTATTTGTTTTTAAAACTTTTGCAAAAGTAGTTTATCAAAAGGGATTAGACAAAAAACAATTCATAAAAAAAAATATTTAATAAATTCACTTGTATTTTAAGCCCAAAGCAAGCTAATTTAAATCGTAACAACCTTTTTTAGTTGTTTGACTGAAACTGATTTTATTGAAATTCAGTCATCTTTTCGTAAATAGATTTTGATATAGGACATCCTCTTTTTTTTAATTCGGAATGAGCAATCAAAACTGTATTTAGTTCTTATTCTTTACAAAAAATATGGTAATTCTTAAGGCTAAATTATCATTTTGATCAATTGAGTCCATTTCTAATGTTTTCATTACTGCAAATTGTAAATTTTTGACAAAAATAGCTTCAATAAAAAAAACCTTCTTACGGTTTTCATCATTATTGATTTTTTAAAATAAAAAACCACAACTTTTGGGTTGTGGTGATATAATATAAATTTGTAACCTATTATATAAAACTCAAAATTAATAATCAAAATACCAATTAAACACATCTGAGCGAATGCCTAATGAAAACCAAGTGGTGTTTTCCTTAAAAACTGTTGCAGTGTTTTGGTTTGGGTCGAAGTTTCTATAAATAAGACTGCCAAAAATTTTCAAGTTTGTCTCTGGATTTACCAAATATCCGGCTTGTAAATCTGTGATAAAAATACTGGTTTTATTTCCCTGGCCTACAGTCACTCCAGAATCAGCATAACGATCAAGGTCATAATCTCTGTAAATATTTCCGCCATAATTAGAATTGGCTCCTGAATTAGCAAAATCAAGGCCTTTTGTACCAAAAGTAAATTTAGCATCAGCAAAAAGCCTGCCTTTGTGATAACGCGCAATAACAAGAAGTTCCTCGAAATTACCTCCCCAAGGATGCCCCAAACTTTGATTGTTGTGTCCGTAATTTGTAATCGGGTCACTGTGTGAATACACATACGGGCGCACGTGATTGAATTCTAATTGCAACAATAGATTATCAACTTTAAAAGCATTGAAATATTTCACACCCAATTGATAAGCAAATTTATTTTTCCAGCTGTTTTTTACGCCTTTAACATCTCCCAGCGAAAATTCATCCAAAAGAAATTGTCCGTAAAAATTCACCTTATTGTTCCATTTATATTTTGAAGTAAATCCCAAAACCGCATTCCCAGTTCTTGCCGATGATTCAAACTCAACAGAGCGATAAAAAATAATTGGATTGACAAAATGCAAATCAAATCCTCTGTTATTGGTGTCTGTCCAAATTACAGATTCAAAAAGCCCAATATTTAAACGATTAGAAACATTCAAACTCAAATAATGATTTGCCATATACTTCGTTGCATATGTTCTTTCCAGAGTCACTTCTGGCCGCACATCTTTGAGCCATATATAGGTGTTCGTGTATTTTATTTTCCAAAAATTAGTGTTGATTTTAAAATAAGGATACGGACTTGCCCCATCTCCTTCTAATAAAGAACGATAGCCGTCACCAATGAAATTTCGACCATAACCCAATTGCAAATCGATGAATTTAGAAGGAGTAAAAGTTAAATTAGCATCAGCCGAAGGAAAATCGAAAGCATCAGTCTTGAAATCTTTAGATATTCCAATTCCGGGAATAATTGCCGGATTCCCACCAGCAGGCTTAATTGATTCGGCATATCGATTGTAATAGTCGGCAAATCTTCCTTGGCTTTCATAAATCGTAGTAGTAAAATTTAGTTGAGAACCCAACCCGCCGCTGAAATTGATTCCACGTGTATTTACAAATGTGTTTACTTGCTTTTTGCTGGAAGCTGTTCCCACTTGTAAATCAAAAATAGGATTTATAACAAACCAATAATCTTCTCCTTGAATTTCGACTAAGTTTTCGTTCCATAATTTTCTACCCCACCAGCCAGAAGTTTTTTTCTTTATCTTTTCATTTTCGGCAGCAAGGTTATAATATTTAGCAACTTCTAGATAAGTATAAGGTTTTGAGGCTGTGTGGTTGTTAGCGCCAACCTGATTCATAGCAGGATCAAAATGGGAATAATAACTGTGCGAAAACGGAATATTCAAATGGCTTTCGAACTGTGGATTATTGAATTTTTTATAGACAATGCTATCTAATTCCGTGAGTTGTTTCGTGTTGGTTTTTACAACTTCGGAAGCAACAATAGCTTCGGAAGTCATTTGTTCAGTGCTTTTTAACGGAATTGAAATAGTGATGTTGTATTGTGAAAACGTTGGATTTCCGTTATAAGTTGATGGTTTAATTATAGGAAATTTAGCAAAAACTCTTTTGGTTTCTTTTATCAATGCATTATCGATAGCGTTTACATAAATCACTTTGAAAACACCTTTTTTGTCGACCTCAAAAAGCACTTTAATATTGCCTTTGAAATTGTTTTGAACCAGATTTTCAGGAACTACAAAATTTTGGGAAACAAAATCCTGAACTTGATTGTAGAAACATTTTTCCAATGCTTTAGCTTCTAGATTTTCACAATTTGGAAAAAGAGGAAATCTTTCGGCAGAAAGCCCCGATTGATTTGAACTATCATTTACATCTTGGGCGGAAGTCACGAAAGCGCATAGAGATAAAAGCAATGTCAGCAATCCTTTTTTCATATTGTAATTTTGTATTTAGTATTCGCCTTGGGCATTTCGTCCGTTAACAATCGCTTTTGCACCAGAAGTACCTATTCGCTTCACTCCTAGCCGAATCATTTCGACAGCTTCATCATAAGTTCTTACTCCACCTGCTGCTTTTACTGGAAGCGGTGAGGCATTTTCGAGCATCATTATTATTGCGGGAACTGTGGCACCATTCGGAAGATTATTTAATGTTTTATAAAATCCAGTAGATGATTTCACAAAAACCGAAGCGTAATTTTCTTCTTTAAAATTAGTAATTACACTATTTTTTATTAATGCTGAAAGTTGCATAATCTGCTTTTCGTTGAGTGCTGCCACTTCGATAATCCATTTTACAACTTTGTTATTGGCTAAACCAAGTTGGGTACATTTTAGGATTTCGTCTTTGACCAAATCCACATTTCCTTCTTTAAATGCTTCGTAATTACACACAAAATCGAGATCGTCAGCACCGTCTTGAATGGCTTGAGTTGCTTCGGCAAGTTTAGCTTCCAATCCTGCTATTCCTTCGGGAAAATCGATAACCGTTCCTATTTGAACCGGTGAATTGGCGTCAGCAATCATTTTACTGGCTAAAGAAACCATATTGGGACGAATCATAATGAGTTTAAAATTCTCATCAATGGCTTCCTGGATAAATTCTTTGACTATAATAGTGTTTTCGGCTTCGCTAAGTCCAGCTTGTGATGGCGTTTTTAAATAAGTCGAGTCTAAAAATTGCTTGATATTCATTTGAAAATTATATAATTTACGAATTAAATTTTATCAATTATCCTACTTTGTTTGTTTATCAAAACAATTACGATGACGGCTATAGATGCACCAGATAAATTTGCAATTACATCAAACACATCTGCTGTTCGTGTAGTTGTGAAATACCGTTGCATCAATTCGATAGCAATTCCAAAAAAAAACGATAACACAAGTGAAACTATCAAAAGTTCATAAATTTTCAAACTACCAATTTTCTTTTTAAAATAAAAGAACCACAATAATGTAAATATAAAATGCAAAAAAGCATGAACTGCTTTATCAAAATTTGGTACGTTTATTTTCGGAATATCACTCGCTTTTATGAGACATAAATATAGAATAATTAAGGTCCAAAATAAAGCTGCCCAAAAAAATATTTTTTTAAGCACCGATAAGTTCTTTGTAAGATTCACTCGAAAGCAAGGAGTCTATTTCATCCATATTTGCAATTTTGACTTTTATCATCCAGCCAGCTCCATAAGGATCAGAGTTTACGCTTTCTGGTTTGCTTTCAAGAGCATCATTAAACTCAATGATTTCTCCGGAGAGAGGAAGAAACAAATCAGAAACAGTTTTTACAGCTTCAACAGTTCCAAAAACCTCATCTTTTTCTAGAGTTTGGTCTAAAGTTTCCACTTCAACATATACAATATCTCCTAATTCTTTTTGGGCAAAATGAGTAATTCCTACTGTTGCAACATCTCCTTCGATGTTAACCCATTCGTGATCTTTTGTGTACTTTAAATTTGCTGGTACGTTCATAATAATTGTAATTATTTATTTAAAATTTATTGGGCAAATGTAGCAATCTTCTGTTCAAGTTTTGTTCGGATTTTAAAAAATTAATTTCCGAAATTATATCGCAGTGTAAACCCTGAACGAATATTTGTCAGTGGAAAAGAAGTTGATATTACCGCTTTCGAAAACGCATGGTCATAATAGAAAATCGCCGTTAAGTTTTTACTAAAGGAATAATCAGCAGTTAATTTCAATGACCAAAGATTTTGTCCTCCTGCTAATTGATTGTTGTCATAATCTAAATACCGTACGATAGTTTGATTATTACGATAGGAAAAATCTGCTTTTATGAGAATATCACTTTTTATAATTCCTGTAGGACTATCAGCTAAAGTCGAAGAAAAAATCACGTCTTTAATTCTGTATCCCATTCCTACCACATATTCTATACCTTTGACTTCTGTCAATAAATTATTATCAAAACTCATAGACAAAGCCCTGTCTTTTTTGATTTCGGTTAGAATTTTTAATGAATTTTTCAATTCAAAATCCATTCGAATAAGCGGATTAAACTGCTCCACTAAATTGACATTAGACATAATGGTATGGTTATAGAAATTACCGCTAGCATCTACTCCATTCGGATTTTTATCAAATTCAAAATTCGACCGGAAAGCATTAATTGTATAAGATGCCCTATAATTCTGCTGCAAAGAGAATCGTTTGAAATTCTTTTTGAAAAAGTCAAAACGCATTAGTCCATTATACTTTATTGACCAGTTGGGTACTGGGAAACTTTTGAAAATTCCCAGAGAAACATTTGAGGCGCTTTGTCCTGAGTAAGCTGCTAAGAAGGAAGGTAACAATACTGCTTGATTGTTTTTTCCGAACCCTTTTGGAAAACCGTCAGCATCTATATTAGCAGGATTACTTATGTCAATTCCACGTTCAGTAGCCAATCGATTTGCAATCGGAAGCCTGTTGCTTCTAAAATCATCAAATGCTGCCGAATTGTTTTGGTCACTCCTAGAAAAAGAAGTTTTAATTAAAATAGTCGAGATTGAAAACGTTCCAAAACTATAAGGAGAACGCGGATTGTATTGACCATTAGTAACATCATATTGTTCCGAAAAATTCTCTGAAT
The DNA here is from genome assembly GCF_015277675.1 of Flavobacterium soyangense. Taxonomy (GTDB): domain Bacteria; phylum Bacteroidota; class Bacteroidia; order Flavobacteriales; family Flavobacteriaceae; genus Flavobacterium; species Flavobacterium soyangense. Next base: position 23,448 of record NZ_JADHEC010000029.1, on the reverse strand, counting down.
AAGCTCTGTCTAATGATAAATCTATTTTTAAATCCGGCAGCAAATCTATATTAACCGTTGATTTAAATATTTCATTGCTTACCTGAGTATAATTTTGGTTAAAATCAGGGTAAGAAGTTAACCATCCGTTTTTGGCAGCTTCGTATCTTACATCGTCTTGGCTTCCGAAAATAAATCCAATCGTAGGTTTTGAAGTCCCAAAGAATCCAACACCTGGGGTATATCCTGGCAAAACTGTACCGCTATTTTTGGTATAATTGGCCTGTATGGTTTTCACACTTGTTAAAACGCCAATCAAACCATTTAGGAAATTGTTGTTTTTTGGAGTCAAAACATTTGTATCTGTAATTTTTTCTCCTGGTTTTGGAGCTGCAGCTTTTGGCTTAGCCTTCAATTGTGATTTTTTCGTTAGTCCCACGTATTTATAAAACAAATCCATGTTTAATGTAGCATTCAAATTATGTGAGATCGCATTTTGTACTGTATTCCCTAAATTATAAGTGTTTCCTCCAATATTTATTTCAGACAATGCTAACGAAGCTCTTTGCCAACTGTAATCTCCTGTGTAAGAATAGTTTGCTTTAATGAAACTAAATACCGGAATTTTGTCAATTGGTATTTCATAATTCAAAACTAATTGCTGCATGTGTTGATTGGCTTCTCCAACATTCAAATAACTATCCCAAATTGACAAATTATCTATTGGAACATTATCAGCATTCAAATAGTTTTTAACAATATTACTGGAGGAAGCCGTATAATTTAATTTAAGGTTTTTCGTCAAATTATAATTAAATCCATACTGATAATTAAAAGCATAGTTTCTTCTGTACAATGGATCAAGACCAATTCCAGCAACATCTACCTGTCTAAATTGTTGACGGTTGTATTGCCTAATTATATTTGTATTGAAATTGATATTAGATGGTAAATAATTAAAGTTGAAGTCACTTAAGGCTTTCCAATAGGAGCTTTTCTTAGTGAATTTTGATTTCTTGAATGGTTCAATTGGTTTAGGCTGAAAACTAAATGCATAATCAACCCCAGAATTTGATTCCTGATTTGTAAATTGCTCGATTTCAAAATCATGGTGTTCCACTTCGTTATAGGACTGAGAAAAAGTAAAGTTTTCTGCGTCATAAACCCTTTGTTTTTGCTCAGGACCTCTCTCTTTTCTTACTCCTATAAAATTGATACTTTTTCTTTTTGTATAATCAATCGCTCTACTTTTAATATTATCTCTTTCCGCAGGGTCAATAGTACCATCTAATAGCTGTTTTAACTTGATATCTTCATTAAACGGATCATATTCAGGAGTTATAGTTTCTTCTCCAACGGCATAATTAAACGGTAAATTGATTTTCCATTTTGGAGGCAATAACTTCCCTAAACTAAAATTGGTAACAATGTTATATTGCTGTGTATCTTCTCGACTTCTTTCATTTGGTCCTTGCTCAATACCTCCAAAACCAATGGTGCTTTTTCTTCCTGTTGCAGAAACAGTGGCGAAATCAGCAAAATTAGTATCGACATTTAACACCGCAGCCATACCTCTACTGTTATCCATATCGGCAACGCGAAGTTCGTCGAACCAAACTTCCCCTTTTATATCCTGATGCGTTTCGTTACTTTTTATACCTAACATTAAATTTCGAACCAGTCCAAAATTAGGATTTCCTTTAATACCTAATCTCAATTTGTTAGGTTTACCTGCCAAAGATGGATCAAGTTGGTCTTCATTTTGATAATAAATTCCGTCAGCTGGCAACGTATTTGGATCAATATTCATTGCCTGAACTTTCAATTGAGTTAATAAAGCCATTTTTAAATCAATTTCATTATCGGCTGGCCAAACTGTTTCTGCACTCAAAGCACCGCAATTAGAACCTGTTGTTGAAGAAGGCAAAGTAACTTTTAACGGTATTTCGATTTGGTAAAAATTCTGTGTAAAGTCATTTCCAAAACGAATGAAACCTATCATCTGACCATCTCGAAGTGCGATTTCGTCAGGTAAAGATTCTGCATGCAAAAACATTTTTAATTTTTTGAACTGTCGCATATCTACACTAACATTTTTAAAAACAGCCCTTGAATCTTCCGGTTCTAAACCATTACCTGAAACTCTTAAAGATAAGGATTGTTCGTTTTGATTGATAATGGTATTGTTGTTATACAATTGTTCTCTTTCAACTCCTGGAGGAACAATATAATTTACAGGACATCTATCGTTGTTTTCCTGAATATTTACTGCTAAAACATCCAAATTTGTATTATCATCAGCTACATTAACATCAGTTGGATCAAGCGTACTTGCATATCGTCTCCAATCTCCTCTTACTAAATCTAAAGCCCCAAAACGAACCGTTACTTCATTGCTGAAACCGGTCATAAACATTCTCATAAAACGAATCGATCTAAAATCAGATATGTTTCCAATGGTGTTTTCAGGTTGCGAAACAGGAATCTTAAACTGAATCCATCTAGCATCAGTAACTGTTCCGTTGACCATAGTTACCTGAGTGTTTCTAATATCAGTAACATAATTTTGGCCAACACTCATATTTGGTTTCATATCAACACTGTACTCATAATATGCATTGATGGTATTCATCGTATTATCTTTGTTGATATCTTCTACATCAGGATCAGCAGTAGAAGCTCTGTTGGCATTATTAATATCAACCGCTGAGTTTCCCTCGACACCATTATAGTTTCTATATCGATCCTTAACTCCTCCTGTAGCATTCAAATAATACGAATAATCATCTGCAGCGGGATCGGGTTGTGAGGCAAAATTGTTATAAATAGCTCCCTCTTTGGCATCAGCCAAACCATCTAAACCCAAATCTTGGTTGGTTCGATTAGCAGTATTGGCATCAAAGGCATAAATCAAAGATTGCGAAGCAGGCACATCACCCCAAATGGGTTGTGGGTTTACTTTTAATTGATCTGGACCAAGTCCGTTTTCATATTGTTTTCTTCCGTCTTTTAAAATATCTTCTGATATTTCTCCTAAGTTGAAATAAACTTTACCTGTATTTGTCTTTGGAATTTGTCCAGCTCCAACATAAGGATCTAATACCCAAAACTGGATATATTCCACATTTCCTTGTTCGAAATTAGTCGAATTTAATGAGCGCATAATTCCACCGAAATTGTCTTTTGGGTTTGCAGCAAAATTTAAACTATTACTATAAGAACCTCTTTCGGTAGGATAATACGTTAAATCCAAAGTGTTTATGACCTGTGATTGTCCTTGCGCAATATCGGTAAGCGGGTATAATTCTTCGCTAAAAATTCTTCTTGTAGTATTTAAAGACAAATCCTCATTTGAAATTCCGGACGGTTTTTGAGTATAAAATACAGGATCAATCGTATACCAAGATAATTTTGCTCTTTTAAAACCATAGCTCAAATCGTTGGCACTTGCATTAAAATTATAAAGACTTTCGGCATCATTCAGTGGTGTTGACGATAATTTCCAGGCATAAGGAGATCGCATATCGATTGTAGATTGAGAACCTTCAAAATCATCTACATATATGGTTGATTCTCCCTGAAAACTGTTCCCTTTGGGGTCGTCAGGTTTCAAAAATGCGATTTCTCCTCTCACTGAAAGATTAGAAGGCACATCTGTATCAATATTAGGTAATTTATTTACTAAACGGGTAAAAAATGGAATTTCTGATGAATAATTACCATTGAAACCAAACATACTGTTGTTCACAGATTCCTGCCCAAAGCCTGATTTCTGGGTAAATGGTTTTTCGTTTAGTTTTAAGAAAGTGGCTCCTACTAAAAATTTATCCGTGAAATTATGCTCTACATAAACCCCAAAAAAACGTTTAGTTTGTTGTCCAAAAACAGAATTATTTTCCAATGAAACACTAATTGGCGTATTTGAAGCCTGAAGTGAAGGGTCTAGAATTTGCACTCTTCCCAGTTGGTAATTCACACTATAATCAATTCCTTCAACCAAAACTCTTCCACCGGCTGTTACAACAACAGAACCCCTTGGAACGTTGAAAGCACCAATCGGAATTCCTTCGCCGCCTGAAGATTTGTATTTCCCCCTTAAAAGGAATTTATTTTTGTCACTATCCTGCAAAGCTCCGGATTGAGTATTGGCATACATATTTCGGAACACATATTTCTTTTGATTTTCGTTATAAGTATTAACATCCTTATAATTTTCTCCAGCACCAGTAGATAATTTAGAAAACAACAACTCACCAAAAGGCTCTTTGGTTGTAAATATTATTCGGCCATTTTGAGTGTCTACCGTCAATCCTTGCATAAAGTCAAAGAAACCATCACCGCCGGTTTGCGGATCATTATTAAAATTCAGCTTATCTAAATTGAATACTTTTAATAAGGGCGTTTCAGCAACTTCATTCCCTGGTGTTGGATTTGCCGGAAATGAACTTCCTGTAACAGGCGCAATATAATTTAATGGTGAGGGATCTGTATAAAGAATATTAAATCTAAAATTTTCTTGTTTTAACTGATAAGCTCCCGGAATTTGATAAATATTTTTCATCATCAAATTCCAAACCGGATTTTTTACATTAGTCAAATTGCTTTTAAGCATTTTTAAAACTAAACTTTGAGTTATAATAGCCTGATTAGTCGGAGTGGTTCCTGAGACAACGGTTGCATCTACGCCATCATTACCAAATTCACCCACTTGGTAAACTTTTTCTCCAATGGTATATTGATAAGCAACTGCAAGAACTTCGTCATTTGCGAGTCGTTGCTGCAACGAAATATATCCCAATTGAGGATTAAAAGTATATTCGTTTGCGTTTAATTTTCTGGCATTTTCTAACTTAGAATAATCCGCTCCCTCATTGACAGTTGTATTAAATCCAGAATTTGAAGTGGCAATTTCCCGAATATTATTGTTCAACAAACCAGTTCCGGCAGCAATTTGTCCCGGATCATAATCATTGTTTGAGTTATCAGAAGGAGAATCGGCAGGTTTATTAAACATCCCAGTTGATGGATCTAACACTACTACTTCACTATCTTGCAAACCCGTTAATTGTGATTCCCCTAAATCCTGAAGCGCAATTATATTTCTTAAATTATTTCCAGTAGTTGTATTTACACGATTTTGCTTGTTGGTTACCCAAATCTCCAATCTTGAAATTTGAACTCTACTATCAATAAAGGGGTAATTTTTTAAAGCTGCATCGTATTTATTTCTAAAATATTGCGAAAGGAAAAAGTGTCTGTCGCTATCATAATCAAGCGCATACATATCAAAGTCCTGAATTGTTCCGCCACCTTCGGCAACTACGGTTTTAGTCTGTGATTTTTGTTCTGAGAAAACTCCTGTAATAGATGTTTTGCCAAATTGCAATTTAGTTTTTACCCCAAATAAATTTTGCGCTCCTTTAATTAAGGTACTGTTCAAAGGCAAACTAACATTTCCTACTTCGATTTTTTGAATGATATCATCTTCCGTAGGAGTGTATTCTAACTTAATTAAATTCTGAAATGCAAAAGTAGATTGGGTATCATAATTAACATTGACATTCAATCGGGTTCCCACTTTTCCAATTAAACTCATACTGATTCTTTGGTTAAAATCGAAAGAAGTTGTGGATCTGTTTCTAGGAGAAAACGCTGGATTGTCTTGTTTTGTATGGCGAAGACCAAAATCCATTTCTATGGATCCTGTAGGTTTTACATCAATTGTATTACTGCCAAAAATGGTTTCAAAAAGTCCTGATTTAACATAATACCTTGGCAACAAATCTTTTTTAGCATCCTCACTACCCTCTTTTTTTCCATCAATGGCATCCAATTTTTGTTTAAAATAATTGCGCATCGATTCCTTTCTTACTAAATCTTCATATTCTTTAGGACTTAAAATAGTTGGATAGTTTGTTGGGAAATCACCAATGGTTTTTGACAATATATACATACCCGTAACAGGGTCGTAGGAATAGGCCTTGACGATGCTTTGTGGGTCTTTAATTTGAATTTTTCCTGTGGAAAATCCAGTTTTAGTCGTATCTTGAGTTGCCTGATTTACTTGAGCCTGTGATACAAAACCACAAAATAAAACTAATAAAAATGTACAAATTTTATACACGGATTGGTTCTTTATTAAATACTGTATTTTCAACTTTTATAAGTTTTTTAAAGCTTGCTTAATAATATATTCAACTGAACTCTCTGGGGCGTCTTTTATGATTTTTTCCACTATCTTTTCTGAAGTTTTTCGAACAAAACCCAAAACCTCCAAAGCAGATAACGCTTCATCTCTATTTGTATTGCTTTGTGACATTGAAACTTCATCTAAATCATAAAGTTTTAGCACTTTTTCTTTCAAATCGAGTATCACTCTTTGAGCTGTTTTGCTGCCAATTCCTTTTATGGATTGTATTGTAATGACATCGCCCGAAGCGATTGCATTTGTAATTTGTTTTGGATCTAATGAAGACAACATAGTCCTTGCAATGCTGGCGCCAATTCCCGAAACTGATAATAATAATTTGAAAATTTCTCTTTCTGATTTTTCTACAAAACCAAACAAAGTATGTGCATCTTCCTTAATTTGAAGATGTGTAAACAATTTTATAAAATCTGTAGTAGGAAGCAATGAATAGGTATGTAAGGAAATATTCACATGGTATCCAACGCCGCCACAGTCAATGACAACTTGTGTTGGTGACTTTTCTACTAATTTTCCTTGTAAATGTGCTATCATTTATAAATTTTATATGTCCAAATATAACAAAACTTAAATAAATTCTCATAAAATTTATATAACTGCTGTTATTGTTTAAAAATTATTTTGTTGCTTTTAATTTTTCCTTTTCTTTTTCCTGAGCATCAATCACCGCAATAGCAGCCATATTTACCATTTCTTCGACACTTGCTCCCAATTGAAATATATGTACTGGCTTTCCCATTCCTAACATAATTGGACCTATCGAATCGACTTTATTCAGTTCTTTTAAAAGTTTATAGGTAATATTTGCTGATTCAAGATTTGGAAAAATCAATACATTTACTTTTTTTCCTGCTAGTTTAGAAAAAGGAAATTTCGCTTTCAACATTTGTGGATTCAAAGCAAAATCCGCCTGAAGTTCACCATCAATTATCATTTCTGGATGATTTTTGTGCAAATAAGCAACTGCTTCTCTTACTTTTGATGCGCTTTCGTTTGTTGAAGAGCCAAAGTTTGAAAAAGAAATCATTGCAATTACAGGTTCAATTCCAAACATTTTAGCCGCATTTGCCGTCATAATAGCAATTTTTGCCAAATCATCTGCTGATGGATTAGTGTTTATCGCTGTATCTGATAAAAACATTGGCCCCCGATTGGTCATCATCATATTAGTTGTGGCTATAATAGAGACCCCGGGTGCTTTGTCAATAAGTTGCAACATTGGTTTCACAACAGATGGATAACTTCTGGAATGTCCTGTCAATAATGCATCTGCTTCACCTTCATTGACAAGCATTGCTGCAAAATAATTTCTTTCGCGCATTAAATTCTGGGCGTCAAATAAAGATATTCCTCTTCTTTGTCTGGTGCTCCAATATGCTTTTGCAAATTTATTCCTTCTTGCCTCCTCCTCACTTGTTTTTGGATCAATAATAGGAATATCAGAATCAAAACCAAGTTCTTTTTTTAATTCCAAAATAATTTCCTTCTTTCCTAACAAAATAGGGAAACCAATTCCTTCTTCATATACAACTTGAGCTGCTTTAAGCACATCGAGATGGTCTGCTTCGGCAAAAACAATACTTTTAGGATTCATTTTAGCTCTGTTGATCATCAATCGAACCATTTTATTATCATTGCCCATTCTATCCAAAAGTTCTTCCTCGTATTTATTCCAATCGAGAATTGGATTTAGAGCCACACCCGAGTCCATTGCAGCTTTTGCCACTGCTGGTGCTACAACGGTTATCAATCTTGGATCAAAAGGAGACGGAATTATGTAGTCCCGACCAAAAGTTAATTTAGTGGCGCCGTAAGCAATATTTACTTGCTCCGGAACGTGTTCTTTAGCTAAAGCGGCAAGTGCTCTAACAGCTGCCATCTTCATAGCTTCATTAATTTTTGTGGCCCTGACATCTAAAGCTCCACGAAAAATATAGGGAAATCCAAGAACATTATTGACTTGATTAGGATGGTCTGATCGTCCGGTTGCCATAATAACATCTTTTCGAGTAGCAATTGCAAGATTATAATCAATTTCAGGATTTGGATTTGCCATTGCAAAAACAATTGGATTTTTGGCCATTCCCAATAACATTTTTGGAGTCATAATATCTCCTGAGGATAATCCCAAGAAAATATCTGCATCAACCAAAGCTTCTTCAAGACTCATTGGTTTCTTGTCAGTGGCGTATTTTTGTTGCAAAACTGAAAGTGACAGATTGTCTTTTGTTAAAACTCCTTTACTATTAAACATTAAAATGTTTTCTTGTTTTAGTCCAAGCAAAATATACATATTAGCACAGGCTAATGCTGCTGAACCTGCTCCTGAAACTACCATTTTTAAATCTTCAGGTTTTTTTCCAGCTAATTCCAATGCGTTTAATAATGCCGCCGATGAAATAATTGCAGTTCCGTGCTGATCATCATGCATCACCGGAATATTTAATTCTTCGACTAATCTTCGTTCAATTTCAAAAGATTCTGGAGCTTTAATATCTTCGAGATTGATTCCTCCAAAAGTTGGCGCGATATTTTTAACCGTTTGAATAAACTCTTCAATGTTTTTTGTTCCAACTTCAATATCGAATACATCAATACCTGCAAAGATTTTAAACAATAATCCTTTTCCTTCCATTACTGGTTTTGAAGCTTCAGGCCCAATGTCACCAAGACCTAAAACTGCTGTTCCATTTGATATTACTGCAACCAGATTTCCTTTGGCCGTATATTTATAAACATTGTTAATATCTTTTGCGATTTCTAAACAAGGTTCTGCAACTCCTGGAGAGTACGCTAATGAAAGATCTCTTTGGGTGGCATATTTCTTAGTGGGAACTACCTGAATTTTCCCTGGAGTAGGTTTTGCATGATACAATAATGCTTCTAATCTTTTGCTATTCTTATCCATTATATAAAATTTTATCGTAGTCACAAAGATATAAGACTTGGCATAAAAAGGAAGCTTTTACACCATTCATTTTTTAAAAAATTATTACTCTTGCTATATAAAAAAAATAGCTGCACTATTTGCAGCTATTTATAATGTAATTTAAATTTGAGTCTATAATTTACCTCCACTTATATAAGAATCCAAATATTGAATTGTGTCTTTTTGTAAATCTATTATCGATTTTACGACGTCTCCGATAGAGACAATTCCAATTATTGTTTCATTTTCTAAAACAGGTAAATGCCTGATTTTTTTTGTGTACATCAATTCCATACAATAATCCAGATTATCTGTTGGCTTTACAGTTATAACATTTTCAGCCATAATTTCATGAACTAATGTTTCTTTGGATGATTTATCTTTCAAAACAACTTTTCGAGCATAATCTCTTTCTGATAAAATACCTTTCAATATATCATCTTCTACTACCAAGATAGCTCCAATGTTTTTCTCGCTCATTGATACCAAAGCTTCGTATACAGTAATTGTTGGCAATACTGTATATACTTCTTTTCCTTTCTTGCTCAAAATTTGATTTACTGTCATAATAGAATAATTTTTTGTGGGTTATAAATTTAGAAAAAATATTCAATAAAGGCAGCTTTTTTTTAAAAAATTAATTAATCTAAAATCTATCTAAATACTAAAGCAGGAAAAAAATTATTTTAAAAAATTAATATTTCGTTTCAAACCCTCAAATTTCGTCCGTTTGAGTGGAGAATTTTTAAAAACAGCTTTAAAAGTTTCCTCAGTTAGTTCTGTCCAATCTTTTTTGGACATTGATAACACTTCTGGGTTGGGATTGAAAAGCGGTTCTTTATGTGCTTTCGAAAATCGATTCCAAGGGCAAACGTCTTGGCAAACATCACAACCAAAAACCCAATCATCGAATTTGCCTTTCATTTCTGGTGGGATATTCTCTTTGAGTTCTATGGTAAAATAGGAAATACATTTGCTACCGTCAACAACATATGGAGAAACAATAGCTTGCGTGGGACAAGCATCAATACAGGCGGTACACGAACCGCAATGATCAGTTGTGGCTTGGTCGTATTCTAAATCTAAGTCGATAATCAATTCCGCAATAAAATAAAAAGAACCAACTTTTTGGGTCAATAAATTACTGTTTTTACCTATCCAACCCAAACCGCTTTTCGCTGCCCAGGCTTTATCCAAAACTGGAGCAGAATCTACAAAAGCACGACCCGAAACTTCGCCAATATTCGATTGAATCGAAAACAATAATTCTTTCAGTTTTTCTTTAATGACTGAATGGTAATCTTCTCCATAAGCATACTTCGAAATTTTATAAGAGTCTTCATTTTGAAATTCAGAAGGATAATAATTCAATAAAAGTGAAACTACACTTTTAGCATCATCGACTAGCAAAGTAGGATTTAATCGTTTGTCAAAATTGTTTTCCATATAAGACATTTGGCCATTCATCAGGGTTTTTAACCAATGCTCCAATCTTGGTGCTTCTTCTTCTAGAAATCCAGCTTTGGATATTCCACAAGACAAAAACCCGAGGCGTTTGGCTTCGGATTTTATGAATTTTGAATATTTTTCTTTATTATTTATCAACTAAAAGATTAAAAAAGGCCTCCTTTAATATTCGTTCTTACTTTTCCAAGATGTATGTATGCTTTTTCGGTAACTTCTCTACCACGTGGTGTTCGCATAATGAAGCCTTCTTGTATTAAGAATGGCTCATAAACTTCTTCAATGGTTTCGCTACTTTCGGATACGGCTGTCGCCAAAGTTGACAAACCGACAGGACCTCCTTTAAATTTATCAATGATAGTATTTAGAATTTTATTGTCCATTTCGTCCAAACCATGGGCATCAACATTCAGTGCTTTTAGTGCATAACGAGCAATTTCAATGTCAATAGTTCCATTTCCTTTGATTTGTGCAAAATCACGCACCCGACGTAATAACGCATTTGCAATACGAGGTGTTCCTCTGCTCCTGCCTGCAATTTCAATAGCAGCTTCCATAGAAATTGGCATTTTTAATATCGTAGCACTTCGTTCGACAATTGTCGTCAAAAGTTCAGTAGTGTAATATTGCAATCGAGATGAAATTCCGAAACGGGCACGCATCGGAGCAGTCAATAAACCGGAACGCGTGGTGGCTCCAATTAATGTAAAAGGATTTAAATTGATTTGAACAGTTCTGGCATTGGGCCCAGATTCTATCATTATATCAATCTTAAAATCTTCCATTGCGGAATATAGATATTCTTCGACAATTGGACTCAGTCGATGAATTTCATCAATAAACAAAACGTCCCTTTCTTCAAGATTAGTCAATAAACCGGCTAAATCTCCTGGCTTGTCCAAAACAGGCCCAGAAGTTATTTTAATACCCACTTGTAGTTCATTGGCCAAAATGTTTGCCAGTGTGGTTTTTCCTAATCCCGGTGGCCCATGAAAAAGCGTATGATCGAGTGCTTCGTTTCGTTGATTGGCAGCTTGAACAAAAACTTTCAAGTTTTCCAATATTTGTTCTTGCCCTGCAAAATCATCAAAACTTAGTGGTCTCAATTTTTTTTCGAGATCGAGTTCCTCTGGATTATATGTGTTATTTGTTGGGTCTAAATTTTCATTCATTTTACAAATATAGCAAAGTTATGAGCAAATAAAAATGCCTTTCGAAAGGAAAGGCATTTAAAAAAATTTTGAATAGTCATTAGTGGTGAAGCACTTCTTCACCTTCTTTCATTGGAACATTTTGCGGTACAAAATCCTCATCGTGAGCAGGATTACTGTAATCATAAGGCCAACGGTGCACTTCAGGAATTTCACCTGGCCAGTTTCCGTGGATGTGTTCCACAGGAGTTGTCCATTCTAAAGTGTTTGATCTCCAAGGATTTTGAACCGTACGCTTTCCGTAAAAAATACTACTAAAGAAATTATATAAGAAAACCAATTGAAAAGCCCCACCAATTAAAGCAAAAACTGTAATTAAAACATTTACATTTTGCAAATCATCAAATAAAGGGAAATTCGTGTTGGTATAATATCTTCTAGGTAAACCGGCTAATCCAATAAAGTGCATTGGGAAAAATACTCCATAAGCACAAACTGCAGTTACCCAAAAGTGAACATATCCTAGGTTTTTATTCAACATTCTTCCAAACATTTTTGGAAACCAGTGATAAATACCTGCAAACATACCATAAAGGGCAGAAATACCCATTACCAAGTGAAAGTGTGCAACCACAAAATAAGTATCGTGAACATTTATATCCAAGGTACTGTCACCAAGAATAATTCCTGTCAAACCACCTGTGATAAATGTTGATACCAATCCAATAGAAAACAACATTGCAGGGTTCAATTGTAAATTTCCTTTCCAAAGTGTTGTGATATAGTTAAACGCTTTTACAGCCGAAGGAATCGCAATCAATAAAGTCGTAAAAGTAAATACAGAACCAAGGAATGGATTCATCCCAGATATAAACATATGGTGACCCCAAACAATGGTAGATAAAAATGCGATTGCCAATATAGACATAATCATTGCTCTGTATCCAAAAATAGGTTTGCGGGAATTAGTTGCTATAACTTCGGATGTAATACCTAAAGCTGGTAACAAAATGATATAAACTTCGGGATGTCCTAAGAACCAAAACAAGTGTTCAAACAAAACTGGCGAACCTCCTTGATAATGTAAAACCTCACCTGCAATATAAATATCAGACAAGAAGAAAGAAGTACCAAAACTTCTGTCAAAAATCAACAGTAAGGCTGCAGACAATAAAACAGGAAACGAAATCACACCTATAATAGCTGTAACAAAGAACGCCCAAATTGTCAACGGCATTCTAGTAAGTGACATTCCTTTCGTTCTTAGATTGATAACTGTTACTATATAATTTAGCGAACCCATCAAAGAAGCCGCAATAAATATAGCCATTGAAACTAACCAAAGTGTCATACCTGCTCCAGAACCTGGTATTGCCTGAGGCAAAGCACTCAAAGGAGGATAAATTGTCCAACCTGCAGATGCCGGCCCTGATTCTATGAAAAGAGAGCTAATCATAATCACACTAGAAAGGAAGAATAGCCAATAAGATATCATATTTAAGAAACCAGATGCCATATCTCTTGCACCAAGTTGAAGAGGTATTAACAGATTACTAAACGTACCACTCAAAGCGGCGGTTAGAACAAAGAACACCATTATAGTTCCGTGAATTGTTACCAATGCTAAATACCTATCATTCAACATGACACCATTCGGAGCATAACTATCTCCAAGAATAATGCTAAAAATTTTAAAAGATTGTTCTGGCCAAGCTAATTGTAACCTGAAAAGTAAAGAAATTACTACGCCAATGATTCCCATAAAAATACCTGTTAAAAGATATTGCTTAGCAATCATTTTATGATCAATACTAAAAATATATTTAGTGATAAAAGTGTCTTTATGGTGATGTTCGTGTTCGTGATCTTGTGCGTGATCTAGACCTTCTGCTGACATATATGTGTACTTTAAATTTTTATAAATAAATTATTTCATTGCCATTTTAGCAATAGCTGATGAATCTTTAGCTTTAGTTGAATCAACGCCAGTCCCGCCTTCTAAAGGTTTAGGCGCATTAGCCGTTTTCACTTCCTGAACCAATGTTGGCTTATCATTTAACCATTTTTTATAATCTTCTGGAGTATCAACTATTACTTTCATTTGCATGTTGTAATGAGAAGCACCACAAATTTTATTACAGAGTAAAAGGAAGTCAAAAGTATAAGGATCAAGAGCTGTTTCCCCATTTGCCACGAGTTCAATACTTTTCTTCGCTCTTATCGAATTGATATTAGCAACTTTTTCAACCATATAAGGCAATGCTCTATATTCTGCCGATGTATAAACGGGTTCAAATGCAAATTCAGTAACCATCCCAGGAACACAATTCATTTGTGCGCGAAAATAAGGGAAATAAGCTGAGTGCAAAACATCTTGTGAACGAAACTTGAAATGTATTTTTTTGCCTTTAGGAATGTGCAACTCAGAAACCACAATATCATCTTGAGCATTCGGATCTGATAAATCTACTCCAAGTGTATTTACACCTTCAATTAATCTTACATTGGCTTTGCCAAGAACATTGTCAGCCCCAGAATACCTAGCCGTCCATTTGAACTGTTGAGCATATACTTCGATTACTATAGTATCTTCATTTTTATCAACAAACATAATGTTTGTCCAAGCATAAAGACCGAAAAGAATTAAAATTGCCAAAACAACAGCAGGAATTCCACTCCAGATAACTTCTAGTTTTGTACTATCCGAAAAAAATAATGCCTTTTGATCTTTTTTGCCTCTATATTTAAAAGCAAAAAAATGTAACAAAACTTGAGTAATAGCCTGAACTGTAAAAATTAAAATCCAGGTAACATTCATTAAATTATCAACTTCTGCTCCATGCTTTGAAGCTGGAGTATGTAACACAAGAGGCCCCCATTTAAACAAACCAAAAATTGAAAAAATATAAATGAATGCTAAAAAGCCAAACATTAAATAACCTTGGGTATTATTATCACCATCATTAGCAATTTGTGAATTGTCAACATCCCCTACTTGCGTCAAATCGAACATCTTAGTCAACTGCCATATTGCAATAGCCAACAGACCTAAAACTATAATCACGAACAAACTTGTCATCTATTTTTTTTTTAAATATTAATAATGAAAATGTTTACTTTCTTCAATAAATGGATTTCTTTTTGGTAATAACGGCGCTTTCGTCAAGGCTGTAAAAACAACATAAATAAATAATCCAAGGAAGAAAAATACGGATCCAATTTCTGAAACGCCAATAAACCAATGATCTCCTACCGTTCCAGGCATAATCATATTGAAGAAATCAATATAGTGCCCAAATAATATTACTGACCCAGCCATTACAAGTACCCAAGTTATTCTTTTGAAATCTGTATTAATTAAAATTAATATTGGAAAAACAAAATTCATAACCACAGCACCAAAAAATGGAAGATTGTAAACCTGTATTCTTGTAACAAAATAAGTTACTTCCTCAGGAATATTTGCATACCAAATCAACATAAATTGAGAAAACCATAAGTAAGTCCAGAACACACTAAAACCAAACATAAATTTAGCTAAGTCGTGAATATGGCTTGTGTTTACATGTTCTAAATATCCTTTTGATTTCAAATATAATGTGGTTAAACATATAGTTGTAATCGCACTTACAAAGAAACTTGCAAAAACATACCATCCAAATAAAGTACTAAACCAGTGTGGATCAATTGACATAATCCAGTCCCAAGACATAATTGATTCAGTAACAATAAAAAACACTAAGAATCCTGCAGACATTTTGAAGTTCTTTTTATAAAAACTGTCGTCTTTTGCTTCATCTTGTGCCAAACAATTTTTTCTTGAAAAATATCTGTAAAGATTCCATCCAATCAAAAATACTGCCGCTCTAACAATCCAAAAAGGGAAGTTTAAAAAACTTGTTTTATTGGCAATAATTTTATCCTCAGCAACAACATTAGGGTCTAGCCAAATAAATAAATTGTTGAAATGCAGACCACAAAAAATTAATATTACAAAAAAAATCACTGACCCTACAGGTAAATAAGCAGTAATACCCTGCATCACTCTAAACAAAACTGGAGACCAACCTGCCTGAGCCACTTGTTGAATAGCATAAAAAGCCAACACACCAAGAGAAATCAACATAAAGAAAATACAGGCAACATATAATGCTGACCACGGTTTGTTTTGCAATTGGTTCAAAACATGTTCTAAATGTTCCTTGTGTTCAGCATCGGCGCTGACTTTATTTTCTCCGCTTACTACATGAGCATCAGACGAAGTATTAAAAACCTCATGACTTCCATGGGCATCTGAAGCAAGAATTGTCTCAACTTCTTGAATATTTTTGGGTGCAGATATAAAACCATAACCAATTCCTAAAAGACCAACAGCCATTAAGATGAGAGAAAATGTTTTTAATTTACTTGAAAATGTATACATATCTATTACGATGAGTTTGTTCTACAATTATTATTTGCCTTTAAGTTCCATCACGTGAGCAGCAACTAACCAACGCTCTTTTTTACTCAACTGATTAGCGTGTGAGCCCATTAAGTTAAGACCATACGTTTCAACATGGAAAATACTTCCTTCGTTTATTACTCTGTCTTTATAATTAGGAACACCAAGGAATTTCCCTTGAGTGACCAATTTTCCTTGTCCATCACCAGCGACACCGTGACAAATGGCACAATAAATTTCAAAAAGTTCTTTACCTTTATCCTTGTCCTTTTGAGAAAGCACACCAAGAGGTGACTTCAAATTTGCAGCTTTTACAGCATTTAAAGCTTCAGGAGTATTAGGATAATCATAAACTTCAAAACCACGGTTTATTGAACCTTCAACCGGAAGTTGCCCTTCTTTACCGCCCTTAAAAACATCAGCTTGAGAATAAGTATTATAACTTACTGGCTCATACATATTAGGCATGTATTGATAATTTGGTTTCGAATCATCTTTACAAGATGAAACCAAAATAGTAATACCTACCAAAAGTGTTATTTTATATATGCTTTTCATATCCACTATTAATGCTTTTCTATTACTTTAACTTCTACTGCTCCTGTATTTTCGAAAAAAGAAACTAATTCCTTTTCGTTATTATTTACTGAAACTTCCATTAAGAAATGGTCGTCAGTTGTACGTACATCTGGATTTTCGGCTTCTTTAAATGGCCATAATCTACTTCTCATATAGAAAGTAATAACCATTAAGTGTGCTGCAAAAAAAACGGTTTCTTCAAACATAATTGGCACGAAAGAAGGCATATTCTCAATATAACTAAAACTTGGTTTACCACCAATGTCTTGTGGCCAATCCTGAATCATTATATAATTCATCATCCAAGTTCCAAAAGACAAGCCACACAATCCATAGATAAATGAACAAATTGCTAATCTAGTAGGTGCAAGTCCCATTGCTTTATCCAATCCGTGAACCGGAAATGGAGTAAAAACTTCTTCGATATGATGATGAGCTGCACGTGTTTTTTTAACTGCATCCATTAATATATCATCGTCATTATAAATAGCGTGTATTACTTTATTACTCATGGTGTGAATCTTTATTTGCTGCTCTTGCTTTTATAAAATTATCTCCTGTTGCCTTCAATATTGTTTTCACCTCTGCCTGAGCTATCACCGGGAATGTTCTGGCATACAACAAAAATAAAACAAAGAAGAAACCTATTGTTCCAATAAAAATTCCAATATCAACAAATGTTGGCGAGAACATTGTCCAAGAGGAAGGTAGGTAATCTCTGTGTAACGAAGTTACGATAATTACAAATCTTTCGAACCACATTCCAATGTTTACAACAATTGAGATTATGAAAGAGAACATAATACTTGTTCTTAATTTTTTGAACCACATAAATTGTGGAGAAAATACGTTACAAGTCATCATTGACCAATATGCCCACCAGTAAGGACCGGTAGCTCTATTCAAGAATGCATATTGTTCATATTCTACTCCTGAATACCAAGCAACAAACAGTTCCGTTATATAAGCAACACCTACGATAGAACCTGTAATCATGATTACAATATTCATTAATTCGATATGTTGAATAGTGATGTAAGCTTCAAGATGTGATACTTTTCTCATAATAATAAGCAAGGTGTTTACCATTGCAAATCCTGAGAAAACCGCTCCAGCAACAAAGTATGGAGGGAAAATAGTGGTATGCCATCCCGGTATAACCGAAGTAGCAAAATCCATAGATACAATAGTGTGTACAGAAAGTACAAGTGGCGTTGCTAAACCAGCAAGAACTAAGGAAACTTCCTCAAAACGTTGCCAGTCTTTTGCTCTTCCGCTCCAACCAAAACTCAAAATAGAATAAACTCTTTTATTGAAAGGTGTAACTGCTCTATCTCTAAGCATTGCAAAATCAGGTAACAAACCTGTCCACCAGAAAACCAATGATACAGAAAGATAAGTAGAGATTGCAAATACGTCCCAAAGTAAAGGTGAGTTAAAGTTTACCCAAAGAGAACCAAATTGATTCGGAATTGGTAAAACCCAATAGGCTAACCAAGGACGACCCATGTGTATAATTGGAAATAAACCCGCTTGAATTACCGAGAAAATTGTCATTGCTTCCGCAGAACGGTTAATAGCCATTCTCCATCTTTGACGAAATAATAAAAGAACCGCTGAAATTAAGGTTCCTGCGTGACCAATACCAACCCACCAAACGAAGTTAGTAATATCCCAAGCCCAACCTACTGTTTTGTTTAATCCCCAAGTTCCAATACCAGTAGAAACGGTGTAAATTATACAGCCTAATCCCCAAAGGAAAGCTGTTAATGCGATTGAAAATACAATCCACCATTGCTTGTTGGCTTTCCCTTCAACAGGTGCAGCAACATCTACTGTTACATCGTGATAAGATTTATCACCTATGATTAAAGGTTTTCTAATGGGTGCGTCGTATATATGAGACATAATCCTTTAAATTGATTTTTAATTTTTCTTAAGTATTTCTAACTTTTACGTGGTAAAACACGTTTGGTTTTGTTCCAACATGCTCTAATAAATGATACATTCTTTCGTCTTCTACCAACTTAGCAACTTGACTTTTTTTATCATTAACATCTCCAAAAATCATTGCACCTGTATTACAAGCGCTAGAACAAGCCGTTTGGAATTCTCCATCAACAATTACTCTTCCTTCATTTTTTGCTGCTAAAATTGTTGCTTGCGTTTTTTGAATACACATTGAACATTTTTCCATAACACCACGAGAACGCACATTAACATCTGGATTCAATACCATACGACCTAAATCATCATTCATATGGAAATCGAATTCTTTATTTTCACTATATAAGAACCAGTTAAAACGACGTACTTTATAAGGGCAGTTGTTTGCACAGTAACGAGTACCAACACATCTGTTATAAGCCATATGGTTTTGACCTTGACGGCTGTGAGATGTTGCTGCAACAGGACAAACTGTTTCACAAGGTGCGTGATTACAGTGTTGGCACATTACAGGTTGAAAAGAAACTTGTGGATTATCTGATGCGTGTTCCATTTCATTAAAAGTAGAAAGGGAACTAGACAAGCCTGCGATATTTTCTTTTCTTTCGTTATCACCTGCAAAAGTTTCTTCAGAAGAATAATATCTGTCAATACGCAACCAGTGCATATCACGACTTCTTCTAATTTCATTTTTACCTACAACAGGAACGTTGTTTTCGGCATGACATGCTATAACACAAGCACCACAACCTGTACAAGCATTCAAATCGATTGAAAGATTAAAATGATGTCCAACTGAACGATCAAATGAATCCCATAAATCTACCGTTGTTGCTTTTACTTCTTTGTGATCCAATGAAACCATTGGTTGTTCGTTCCAAAATTCTGCATCTTTGGTATTGAATATTTCTAAAGTAGTTTCTTTAATAATATCACCTCTTCCCATCAACGTTTTTTGACCTTGAACACAAGCAAACTCATGATCTCCATCCACTTTTGTCAATGTAACTGATTGTACATTGTTGAAACCTTTATATAATGAGTAAGCATTTAAACCTACTTGCATTTCTTCTTTTAAAGCTGCTTTTTTACCATATCCTAAAGCTAAACCAACAGTACCAACTGCTTGTCCTGGCTGAACAATTACCGGAACGTTTTCTAAAACAACTCCATCTGCGGTTTTGATTGTAGCATAACTTCCGTTCAGACCACCGTTAGCAACGATTTCGTTTGACAAAAGTAAAAGTTTGGCATCAGCATTCGAAACAGTAACATAATTATCCCAAGAAACTCTTGTAATTGGATCCGGAAACTCTTGCAACCAAGGATTGTTTGCTTGTTGCCCGTCTCCTAAACCAGTTTTTGTGTATAAAACTAATTCAAGACCTGGAGTCGTTTTAGACTTCGCCAATGCATTTGCCGCAGCAGCATAATCAGCTGAACCTGCAGAAACTGAAGGTACTGTTCCAACGAAAATTCCATCGTGCAATACTTGACTCCAAGTTGAACCTGAAATAATTGATACTGAACTTGCTTTTAAATAATCGTAATAAGTACCCGGAATTCCATTCAAAGACAATAAAGTTTCTTGAAATTGTTTGGTATTGAATACAGGACGAATAGTTGGCTGAGTCAAACCATAGGTTCCTTTTGTAATGCTTACATCTCCCCAAGATTCTAAATAATGAGGCACTGCAGCTGCAATAGTTGTTATTGAAGCGGTTTCGTCTTCTCTCAAAGAGAATGAAGCCGAGAGACTTACTTTTTTCAAACCTTCAACAAAATCTTTTGAATTTGGTAAAGTATAAACTGGATTAACTCCACTCATTATCAAAGTATGAACGCTTCCTGCTTTCATAGCTGCAACTAATTGAGCTACTTTTTCGTTAGATCCTTTTCTTATTTGTCTTGTTCCATTAGTTGAAAAAGATTCACTTGCCAATGCTTGATTGATGGCTAAAACCAACAATTGAGCATTTTTATCCTGAATTCCAGAAACTAAAACCCCTTTGCTTCCAGCTGCTTTTAACTGTTGAGCAGCTTTAGTAACTTCAGCTTTGAATTTTGCATCTAAAGTTACCGGAACAGAAGCTCCAACAACTGAATTATATATAAGTACTAATGCTTGCTTTTGATTTGCGGTTGACATTGCAATACGCTTATCAGCTGCAGCACCGGATAAAGTCATATTCGCTTCTAATTGAAAATGACGAGATATTTTTTGACTTCCTTTTGGCCCTTGAGGAATTCTTCCTTTTGCATAACCTGAGTCATAGCTACCACCTTGCCAATCTCCAAGGAAATCTGCACCAACAGAAACAATTATTGAAGCTTTTGAAAAGTCGTAATCAACCAAAGCTCTTTCGCCGTAAACAGTTTCGAATGCATCTAATGTTTCTGATTCAGAAACGGCATCGTAAACCACATGGGAAGCGTTAGGGTTTTTTCCAAGGAATTCAGCAATCAACTTTTCAGTCGATGGACTTGCCAAAGTTCCCGTCAAAAGAACAACTTGTCCTCCTTTTGCTTTAGCTTCAGCCAAACCTGTTTTTATTTTTGAATCAACATCAATCCAAGTCGCAGGTTTCCCGGCAATTTTTGGTTCTTTCAAACGCATACTATCATATAATGATAATATGGATGCATGGATTCTGGCGTTAGCTGCAAATTTTGCGCCTGCCATTTTATTATTGTCTATTTTGATAGGACGCCCTTCACGTGTTTTTACTAAAAGGTTAGCAAAATCGAAACCATCAAAAACCGAAGTTGCATAATAATCTGCAATTCCAGGAATAATTTGTTCTGGCTGTACAACGTAAGGTATCGACAAATGTACGGGACCTTCGCAAGCTGCAAGAGTCGCTGCCGCTGTAGTAAATCCAACGTACTTTAAAAAATCACGACGTGTTGTTGATGATGATGACAAAGCACCTTCGTTTGCTAAAAATTCATCGGTAGGAATTTCTTCAACAAATTCGTTATTTTTAAGCGCCTCAACAATAGAACTATTTCCGTCTAGTTCTTCAACACTTTTCCAGTATTTTTTGTTTGATGACATATTCTATATAAATATTAGCTTCTTAATTATTATTTTTTAATAGTGGCATTTACCACATTCCAATCCGCCCATTTGTGCTGCAGTTAATTTGTCTACACCATATTTTTTGGAAAGTTGTTCATGAATTTTGGTGTAATAATCATTTCCTTCCATTTTAACTTCTGTTTTTCTATGACAATTAATACACCAACTCATGGTCAGTGGAGCAAATTGTTTTTGAACTTCGTAAGTTTGAACCGGACCGTGACAAGTCTGACAAGCAACTCCGGCAACATTTACGTGTTGTGAGTGATTAAAATAAACAAAACTTTGCAAGTTATGTATACGAACCCATTTCACAGGCTGTGTAATTCCTGTATATTTTTGATTGACTTTATCCCAACCAACAGCTTTATACAATTTGTTTATTTCATTATCGTAAAAAGCTTTAGAATATTCAGATGTAGCAGTTGTATCAGAAACTTCAGCAATGTTTTTATGACAGTTCATACAAACATTCAAGGATGGAATTCCAGCATTTTTACTTACACGAGCAGCAGAGTGACAATAATTACAGTTAATACCATTACTTCCGGCGTGAATTCTATGTGAATAATGAATTGGTTGAACTGGCGAATAATTTTGATCAACACCAATTTGCATTAAATATCCATAAACAAAAAATGCACTGGCCAATAATAAGAATATTGAAGAAACTAATACTAAAAATTGATTTTTAGCAAAAGCTTTCCATATTGGTATTGTTGGTTCTTTAGGAGCAACATTAATCCCATTTGCTGCAGCAACTTTTCTAAGTACATTGTTTACTAAAACCAACATCACAATAAGTATTGCCATTACTAAGGACAATGCCCCCAGAATTACATCATTTGAAATTCCTCCCGAGCCTGCTTCAGTTCCAGGAACTTTTGCTCCAACAACTGGTGCTGCAGCTGCTGGTTTTGGTTCTGATGCATATGCAATAACATTATCAATGTCAGCTTCCGATAATGCTGGAAAAGGAGTCATTGGAATTTGATTGTTATCTGCAAAAAGTTTTACAGCCGCAGCATCACCAGATTTAATTAAATCGCCACTGTTGTGAACCCATTTGTAAAACCAAGCTTTCTCGTGTTTAGAACCAACACCTCTAAGAGCCGGTCCGGTTGCTTTTGCATCCAGTTTGTGACAAGCTGCACAATTTGTATTAAAAATTTCTTTCCCTTTTACCGGATCGCCACCTTGCGTAATTGCAGGAGTAGCTGTTGTCGCTGCTGGAGCCGCTACTGCTACAGGAGCCGCTGGTGTTGCACCTTGCGAATAAGAAGTTAAAGATAAGGTTAGCATCAAAGCTAAGCCTAAATATAATTTCTTTGTAATCGAACTATGGTTACCCATCTTTTTCATATAGTATAGTAATTATCTACAATATTGATATGACTTTTCTCAAATATAAAATATGATAAAAATCACTCTTTCTTTAAAATATTCGACAAAAATACACTTTAAGAACTATTCTCAAAACCTTAAAATAGTCTTAAATATAATTTATATTGATTCTAAATAATATCAATGCCTTTGTTTAACATATTAAATATTAACCCGTTGGGTGTAATTAAACTATTTGTGTTTTAATATTGTTTATTGGTCTTTCAAAAATAAATCTATTGATGAATTGAACCAAAGTTAAAGCTGTTATTTTAGCTAAAA
>NZ_JADHEC010000028.1 GCF_015277675.1 Flavobacterium soyangense | reverse complement strand
GACTACTATGGCAATAAAAACACAACTCAAACAGATCAGTATGGTAATACAACTGGAACAGCCAAAACAACTACAGACTACTATGGCAATAAAAACACAACTCAAACAGATCAGTATGGTAATACAACTGGAACAGCCAAAACAACTACAGACTACTATGGCAATAAAAACACAACTCAAACAGATCAGTATGGCAATACCACTGGGACAGCCAAAACAACTACTGACTATTATGGAAACGTTAAAACTACTTATTACGACCAATACGGTAATGTGAAGTAAAAACCCTTTTCGTGAAATTTAGGAATGATTTTATTTTTTATAAACAGAAAGAGCAGCTATAACGGTTGCTTTTTTCTATAAAATGATTTCTCTGTTTAGCTTTGAAAATAAAACTTAAATACTAACATTTATTGCTCAATAATTATGTTTAAATAAATCCAATGAAAAAAATTATCTCTCTTTTGGCTTTCTTTACTATTATTTCGTGCGGGAATAAATGCGACGAAATACCAAACAGTTTCAACAGCTACGACCAAGCAAAGGAAGTTGTTTTAAGTTCAAATTTCAAACTCACAGACAAAGCAGATGTTTCAGGTAGTTCCTGGATTACTTCGGCAAAGTATTTTAGTTGTGATGGTTTGTCGGGATTTTTTATAGTAGAAACAGGCAATAGAACTTATATTCATCAAAATATGCCTTATGAAGTATGGGAGAATTTCAAAAATGCAGATTCAAAAGGGAGTTTTTACAGCAGGAATATAAGAGGAAATTATCAATTGAAACTAAATCATTAAAACTAAATAAAATGAAACTTAATAAATCAATACTACTAATATTGCTACTACTATCATTTATTAGTTATAGCCAAAATTACACTTCAAAGGGATATTATATTGGAGACAAAAAAGGGTACGGAGATCTTCAAGAAATTGAAACAAAAATTATAATAACGAATGAGGAAATAAATATATCAAGCAAAAAGGGAAATCAAAGATATGTAATATCAAGACGTTTTGAAGAAGAAACAGACAAGGAAGGAGATAAATTAACTAGATTAATTTGCGACGAAACACCTGAGGGCAAAACTGAAATTATTTTGTCTAAACTAATTTCGCAAAACAATAGAGAACAAATATTAATTGTCTTCGATAACTTTGTCGCCCTATATGACATCGATAAAGAAAAGTAAACATAAAAATGAATTGATGTAACAGAAATCATAGTAAAATGAAGTAAAAGAAACCAAGATATGAATACCCATATAACCAAAAATAAAGCCGACCCCCCCCGCATTTAACAATGACCAAATGAAGCTTCATTTATATGATATTTGTGAAGCAATAGAATTAAAGTCTTCACAGGAATCAATTTCAACAAAAGAAGATTTGAAAATTATTTTTAAAAATCAATTAATATCAATAGAACCTTCTTTAGTTGAATTTGCATTTGCGTATGAAGAGTTAAATAATACATACCAATTAGAAGCAAAAATGTTAATTGAAGAAATGATTTCAAGATTTGGCGACGGATATGAACACGTTCCTGAAAAATTAATAGTTGATTTTTTAAAAGAGATACTAAAGCAAAAGAAACTTCAAGACGAAAAAGAAGTCTTTAAAAGAAAAATAATTTGGTTAAAAAAGTAATATAAAAGAATGATTTTTATACTCTTTTTAAAATTACTGACTAAATACTGACTAACTATTTAAACTAAAAAATGCAACTATCTAAAAATAAGATAATTGCATTTTAAAAGTGCGGGTAATAGGACTCGAACCTACACGCCTTGCGGCACCAGATCCTAAGTCTGGCATGTCTACCAATTTCACCATACCCGCAAAATTGTGAGTGCAAATATAAGCATAACTTCCAACTTTCAAAGTAATTTACATAAAAATATTCAGTCTCTTTTTTGTACTTTTGAATCCCTAATAAACAACAAATTATGGAATCCATAAAATCATACGTTCAGCTACATAAAGACCGCTTCATCAACGAATTAATTGAATTGTTGAAAATCCCTTCCGTTAGTGCCGATGCCACTTACCATCAAGACATTATCAAAACTGCAAATACCGTTAAAGAAAGTTTAGAAAAAGCAGGATGCGATTTTGTCGAAATTTGTGACACGCCAGGAAACCCAATAGTATATGGTGAAAAAACAATAAATAAGAACTTGCCAACCGTTTTGGTTTACGGACATTATGATGTGCAACCCGCTGATCCAATCGAATTATGGACTTCACCTGCGTTTGAACCCGTTATCAAAAAGACCGAAATCCATCCCGAAGGAGCGATTTTTGCCCGTGGTTCTTGTGATGACAAAGGCCAAATGTATATGCACGTAAAAGCATTGGAATATATGATTCAATCCAATACCTTGCCTTGTAATGTGAAATTTATGATTGAAGGCGAAGAAGAAATCGGATCCAAAAGTTTGAGTTGGTTTGTGGAACGCAACCAAGAAAAACTAAAATGTGATGTAATTTTGATTTCCGATACTGGAATGATTTCTAATCAGCAACCTTCCATTACAACCGGTTTACGTGGTTTGAGTTATGTAGAAGTTGAAGTTACTGGGCCAAATCGCGACTTGCATTCAGGACTTTATGGTGGTGCAGTTGCCAATCCTATCAATGTTTTAGCGAAAATGATAGCATCACTTCACGATGAAAACAATCGCATTACCATTCCAGGTTTTTACGATAAGGTTCAGGAATTATCTCCCGAAGAAAGAGCCGAAATGGCCAAAGCACCTTTCATCTTAGAAGAATACAAAAAAGCATTGGACTTAAATGATATTTATGGCGAAAAAGGCTATGCAACCAATGAAAGGAATTCAATCCGACCAACTCTCGACGTCAACGGAATCTGGGGTGGCTACACCGGCGAAGGTGCCAAAACTGTTATCCCTAGCAAGGCTTTCGCCAAAATCTCGATGCGCCTGGTTCCAAACCAAGATTGGGAAGAAATCACCGAATTGTTTACCAATCATTTCATCAGCATTGCTCCAGCCGGAGTGAAAGTGAAAGTAAAACCGCATCACGGCGGACAAGGTTATGTGACACCTACGGATAGCATTGGCTACAAAGCCGCCAATAAAGCCTACACAGAAACCTTTGGAGTTCCTGCAATTCCAGTGCGTTCAGGAGGAAGTATTCCAATAGTTGCTTTGTTCGAAAAAGAACTCAAAAGCAAAACTATCTTGATGGGATTTGGTCTGGACAGCGATGCCATTCACTCGCCAAACGAACATTTTGGAGTATTTAATTACTTGAAAGGAATAGAAACCATTCCTTTATTTTACAAATATTTTGTAGAATTATCGAAATAGGTAAATTGGCACACGGATAAAACCGATAGTATAGATATAAACGGATTTTCTTCAGTGAAAATCCGTTTAATCCGTTTAAAACTGTGGCTCATAAAATTTATTTATCTGGGTTATAACCCAAATAAGGGACCACTTCCTCATTGAAAACAACACCATATTCTTCTAATTCTTTTAAAATAGGTAAATACACTTCTTTACGGATAGGAAGCTGCACGCCCGGGGTCTTAATCTTGCCATTGAGTATTAATAATGCCGCCATAGCGACTGGTAAACCAACTGTTTTTGCCATCGCGGTATAGGTTTGATTTTCGCCAATGCAAACCATTTTGGAATCAATTTGCTTTTTTTCTCCGTTTATTTCGTAGCCGAATTTATGGTACATCACAATCATATCTTTGTCTTTGGGCTGAAGTGTCCAACTATCGCCAAGGATTTTTTCGAGAATTTGAGCTGGAGTGGCGTTTTTTAATCCTACTTTTTTGTTGCTATTGAACAAATCTAACTCCAAAAGTTTATCCCACATAATATCGTCCTGGTCAATTTTTAAAATCAAACGCATCTTACTTTCGACAGAATCCGTTGGATGATAGGGTAGAAAAGAATTTACGAATTGTCTATAATTCATATTCTCGGAATCTTCCATCACATAGCTGTCATCGGTCATTCCGAGTTGTACAAACATATTCCAGGCTTTCGAAAAACCCACTCTTCGAATAGTTCCTCTATATAAAGTAAGGATATTTTCTAAACCATAAATGTTAAGATATTTGAGTGAATCTCTATTTGAATAAGCTTCAAAACGACCGTAACCTTCTACTTCTAGAAATTCGGTTCTGCGAAACAAATTCCAATACGGTATATATTTATACGTTCCTTCTTGAAGAAATTTTGCGGCACCACCTTGCCCGGCAAGAACCACATTTCGAGGAGCCCAGGTAAATTTATAATTCCAAAGATTATTGTCGGACTCAGGTGCTACCAGTCCGCCACAGAAAGATTCAAACAAAAGCATTTTCCCTCCTTTATTTCTGATCTCATTGATCACTTTCATCGCACTCATATGGTCAATTCCGGGATCAAGACCAACTTCATTCATAAAAATCAAGTTGTTTTCCTTTGCCAAAGCATCCAATTCCTGCATTGCTTCGCTCACGTAAGAAGCCGTCACCATGTGTTTTTTATAAACGATACAATCCTTGGCAACCTCGATATGAAGATGCGCCGGCAACATCGAAATAACAATATCCGCTTTTTGAATAGCCTCTTTTCTTTGATTTTTGTCAAAAACATCTAAGGCAATTGCTGTTGCATTGGCATGATTATTCGTTTTGCTTTGAGCTGATACCAACGACAAATCCCCAATAACAAGATGCAAATTCTCATCCTCTGACTTATTTAAAAGATATTGAATTAGCGACGAAGCCGATCTACCCGCTCCAATGATTAGAATTTTCCTCATAATTACATAAAATATAACACAAATATATATAATTGTTGTATTTATAACAAACTACAAACAAAAAGTATTACCCTTAATTTGTTAAATTTGATTAGAAAGAGATACTTTTGCATAGTAAAAACGAAAAAAGATGGACAAAAAAATAATTTCTACAGGAGCAATTTTTGGAATGTTAGCAATCATTTTAGGAGCATTTGGCGCACACGCTTTAAAAAAAGTTTTATCTCTCGAAGAGCTTTCTACATTCGAAACTGGAGTAAAATATCAAATGTATCACGCCATATTTTTATTATTCATTGGAATGAATAGCACCATAACCCAAAAAGCAAAAAAAATAATTTATGTTTTGACACTTATTGGAGTTATATTCTTTTCAGGTTCCATCTATTTATTGGCAACAAATAGCCTCACAACTTTTGATTTTAAAATTATTGGATTCGTAACTCCTATCGGCGGATTGCTATTAATTTCAGCTTGGGGAGTATTATTACTGAATTATATTAACAAAAAATCATAAAATTGTTATAAAACAATTCGGTGCAAAATTTAATTTTTACTTTTGCGTCCAATAAATTAAACACACAACACACAAATTTATGGACAATTACGCCTTGTTTACGAAATCGATTTCGTTAAAAAGTATTGGAATCGAAAACGCAACCATCCATTATCAATTATCTTCCGAAGAATTACAAGAAAAAACTTTGCAATCTGGAGAAGGAATCGAAAATTCAACTGGAGCGTTAGCAATTAACACCGGAATATTTACTGGACGCTCACCACAAGATCGATTTATTGTAAAAGATAATATTACGGAAGACAAAGTTTGGTGGGGAAAAATTAACATCCCCTTCGAAGCTGATGCATTCGACACATTATATAATAAAGTAACTGCCTATTTGTCCAATAAAGAAGTTTTTGTCAGAGACTCTTATGTATGTGCCGATGCGAATTATAGACTAAATGTTCGTGTTGTTACAGAAACCGCATGGGCAAATTTGTTTTGTTTCAATATGTTCTTGAGACCTGAAACAGAAGAATTAGAAGATTTTACCCCCGAATGGACTTTACTTTGCGTTCCAAGTTTCCTTGCTGATCCAGCAATTGACGGAACGCGTCAAAGCAATTTTGCCATTCTTGATTTTACCAAAAAAATTGCACTTATCGGAGGAACGGGATATACTGGAGAAATGAAAAAAGGAATTTTTTCAGCTTTGAATTTTATCCTGCCGGTTTTCAAAAATACTTTGCCAATGCATTGCAGTGCCAATGTGGGAGATGAAGGCGACACCGCAATTTTCTTTGGATTATCCGGAACAGGGAAAACAACTTTATCTGCTGATCCTGCTCGAAAACTAATTGGCGATGACGAACACGGATGGACGAATGAAAATACCGTTTTCAATTTCGAAGGCGGATGCTATGCCAAAGTGATTAATCTAACAGATGAAAACGAACCCGATATTTTTAGAGCCATAAAAAAAGGCGCGATTTTAGAAAATGTGGTGTTCAAAGAGGGAAAAAACGAAGTGGATTATGAAGACGTTTCCATTACACCAAATACACGAGTGAGTTATCCAATTTATCATATTGACAACATCCAAAAGGGTTCGATTGGAAAAAATCCTAAAAATATATTTTTCCTTACAGCAGATTCTTTCGGAATTTTGCCTCCAATTTCAAAACTGACACCAGGACAAGCTGCCTATCATTTTATTTCCGGTTACACTGCAAAAGTAGCGGGAACTGAAGCTGGAGTTACAGAACCTCAGCCCAATTTTTCAGCTTGTTTTGGAGCTCCATTTATGCCATTGCACCCAACAAAATATGCAGAAATGCTGAGCAAAAAAATCAAAGATACCAATGTAAAAGTTTGGCTCATCAACACCGGTTGGACTGGTGGACCTTATGGAACAGGCAGCCGCATGAAATTGAAATACACTCGCGCCATGATTACTGCCGCAATAAATGGAGAATTGGAAAATGTTGATTACGACAGTCATCCCGTTTTTGGAATTGCTAAACCACAATCTTGTCCTAATGTTCCAAGCGAAATATTGAATCCACGAAATACTTGGGAAGATCCTGAATTATATGATATAAAAGCGGTAGAATTAGCCGAAAAATTCAAGGCTAATTTTGCCAAATTTTCAGCATTTGCCAATGCCGAAATTATGGAGGGTGCTCCGATGGTTTAATTAATTATAATTCAAAGACAAAAAAGCTGTTCTTCCTGAACGGCTTTTTTTAATTAAAAGCGAAATAAAAATTCACAACAATTGGTAACTTTTGACGTTAAATGCATACTAACCAGTATCAATCATATTCAATCGTTATGTTAAAACAATTCTTCCTCCTTTGTTCCGGGACCGACAAAAACCTACTCGAAGGTTGCTCAGAAGGTGAACAAACAAAATATGTCGGTATTGGTGCCACCGTTTTCTTCACTGCTGTTATGGCGTTCATTGCCAGTTCTTATGCTCTTTTTACCGTTTTTGACGATCCTTATGTTGCAATGGGATTTGGATTGGTTTGGGGTTTGCTTATTTTTAATTTGGATAGATTTATTGTTTCGACCATTCGGAAAAGAGATGAATTCGGAAGCGAATTTTTGCAGGCAAGCCCGCGAATTCTTTTAGCCATAATTATTGCCATAGTGATTTCGAAACCATTGGAAATTAAAATTTTCGAAAAAGAAATCAACACCGTTTTATTGAAAGAAAAAAATGCGAAGGCTTTGAACAACAAAAAGGAAGTTGCCAATTATTTCAAATCAGATTTAGACAAAAACAAAACTGAAACCGATAAGTTAAAGGCCGAAATCGCAAACAAAGAAAAAGAAGTAAATACCTTGTATGAAACTTATATTACCGAAGCTGAAGGAACAAAAGGCACGATGAAGTTGGGGAAAGGCCCAGTTTTTAAGGAAAAAATCGCCAAACATAATTTGGCTTCAGCCGAACTGGATTCTCTTAGAAAAACCAACATAGCAAAAATTGCAATCAACGACAAAAAAGCAAAAACCCTTGAAACCGATCTGGATAAAAAAGTAACTCAAACACAACCCATAATCGATGGTTTTGATGGTTTAATGGCGAGAATTAATGCCTTGGACAAACTGCCTTTGATTCCATCATTGTTTATAATGCTGTTGTTTTTAGCAATTGAAACTTCGCCAATTATTGCCAAACTGCTTTCGCCAAAAGGCGAATACGATTATAAGCTGGAAGATTTAGAAACAGCGCTGAAAGCCACTTTGGCACAAGACAAATACCAACGCAATTTATTGGTAAAAACCAGCGCATCAATGCACGATAAAGTGTATGAAGATATTGCCCAAGACAAGAAATTATATGATTTGCAACGCCAAAAAGCCACTGAATTATTAGAACTCCAAGCGCATAATTTTGTAGAGAAACAAAAGAAAACTTTATAAAACAACAAACCCGACAAATCGAAACTTGTCGAGTTTATAATTTTAAAATAAGTCTGGTTTAGTCTACATCAAACTCAAAATCTCTTTCTTATAAGCGTCATACTCGCCTTGCAAAATCAATCCGTTATCAAGGAGTTTTTTATAATTCTGTAATTTCTCGAAAAGCTCGTCTTGTGTCAATTCACTTGATGTTTTTTCAACTGAAGCACCTCTGTTTTCCTCAATGGGTTCAACATAATTAGAAACTGCCGGCATTATTTCGGCATAATTTATTACCTCTTCTGTTGCAACTTCTTCTACCAAATATTCTGGAAATTTATCTTTTATTTCCTCGGAAACTACATTATTTGTTGCAGGATTTTTCAAGATGTCCAATTGCTCTTTGGCAAATGTAAAAATCTTTCTGGCCTGAATTTTTGGAATATAATCAATGGAAACTTGTATTTGAGTTTTGGTCGAAAACGAAAACTCTGAACCTAAAATATTTTCTTTAACAAATGTTCCTTCGATTTCGTCCCAAGTAAAATCGGTAAAATTCATTGTAAGACCTAGTTTTTTTGGCTGACAAATAATGATTCGTTTATTCGTAACCACAACACTATCAGGAAAGACGGTAATCGCTGGCTTTTTCTGAACGGCGATATACCCTATTTCTTCGTTTTTCATTAATAAATCATTCAGTTTTGAAGTGATTTTTTCAATGGCTTTCGGGTCTTGTTCTTCGTTCAGGAATTTTTTTATTTGATCTTTCATTATTTCTATTAGATGTGTTTTTTAACTTCAAGATTTTGTTGTGCAAAAGTAATGCCTAATTCTCTAATTGCTTCGCCTGCTCGGTAAATTTTTTACCTCGAGTCAAGAATTTCAATTTGCATTTTTTTTGTTAAACTTTTGAAAACCAATTCATAGGAATCATCAATCAATTCCACGACAAATTTGTCTGGAACTTCACTATTTATGGCAATTGTATTCCAATGCACTTTACTCATATGAAAAGCCGGTTTGATGTCGTCATATTGACTGCGCAATTCCTGGGCATATTCTGGATTGCATTTTAAATTCACCGATGGCGTCCCTTTTTCCCATTGGATTAATGAAGATAAAGCAAACATTTTTCCGCCAACCTTGAACACCAATGTGTCTTTATCAAACGGAAAATGTTCGGTTACTCCTTTCTTAGACAAACAATATTCGTAGAAGGTTTCTAAATTCATATTATCCCTTTTTTCCTATTTCACCAAGATGAGTAAACTTAAAACCTGTTTCATATTTCAATCCATATCCCATCATTCTATCCATCGAGGAATGGGCAAACAAAATAATTCCCGTAAGCTGAATCAAATTATTGGAACTATAAATTCCAGCCAAATATAGCACTAAAGCTATCGCTCTATGATGAAATAAATTATACAGAAAAGCTCCTGATTTGTTGCCAAAAGCGTATCCAATCATAGATAAATCAGGTGTAAGAATGAGAACCAAAAACCACCACCAAGCATAATCTAATTGGTTAAAAAGATAAATTCCAAAGAGGAACAAACCAAATTCTTCGATTTTTAAAGTTGTTTCCATATTTTTTTAAGTTTAAGAATAAAAGACCTATTCAACTTACTTTTCCAAATTTATAAAAAACAAATCACTGGCAATTCCATCCGTCAAAAACTTTCCTTTTTGGGTTGGTTTTAAAATATTGCCTTCAATTGAAAGCAAATTGTCAATTAGAAATTTATTAGCTTGTTTGTTGAGATAATCCAAATATTCATTCCCGAATTCATCCAAAATTCTTTCCAAAGAAACTCCCCAAATCGTCCGCAAACCCGTCATAATATATTCGTTATAACGGTCGGCAATGGATAAAATTTCGATTTCATTTGGTAATTTATTATCCTCCAATGATTTTAAATAAATAGCATTATTCGACACATTCCAACTTCTGGAAATTCCGTCATAACTGTGCGCCGAAGGGCCAATTCCGATATATTTTTTCCCCAACCAATAGGCCGAATTGTTCTTCGAAAAATAATTTTCCTTTCCGAAATTCGATAATTCATAATGAATAAAACCATTCGCTTCAAGGATTTCTACAAGAATAGAAAAATGTTCTTGAGCTAAATCATCATTTGGTTTTGCAATTTTTCCGGTTTGGATGAGTTTGTGTAAAGCCGTTTTGGGTTCGACTGTCAAGGCGTAACTCGAAATATGCGGAATGCCAAAAGACAAAGCGGTTTCGATGTTTTGTTTCCACTTTTCGTTGCTCATTTGCTTCGCCTGTTCGCCATTCTGGCTCGAGTCCGGAATTCCATAAATTAAATCGAGGGAAATATTGTCAAAATATTTTGTAGCTTCTTCCAAACATTTTTTAGCTTCCGCCGAATTGTGAGCGCGATTCATCATCGTTAAATCGTCTTCAAAAAAAGATTGAATTCCGATGCTTAAACGGTTGATTGGCGTTTCTGACAATTCGATTATTCTTTCTTTTGATAAATCATCCGGATTGGCTTCAAGCGTGATTTCGGGATTTTCGGAAACAGCGTAATTTTCATAAACGGCATCAATTAAAAATTGGATTTCGGTAGTTGTCAAAACGCTTGGTGTTCCTCCACCGAAATAAATCGTCTCTATCGTTTCATTTTTGAACTCACTTTTGCGTATTTGGATTTCTTTGGCCAAAGCCAAAACCATTTCGTCCTTCTTCTTCATCGAAGTCGAAAAATGAAAATCGCAATAATGACACGCCTGCTTGCAAAAAGGAATATGGATGTAGATTCCGCTCATTTTTTTACTCGTTCTTCGTTCTGCTTCACAAAAGCGTCCCAGCCAGTGTAACTTTTCGCACCAACCACTTTTCCGGAATTGAAAAAATGACAAACTGCTGCAGCCAAACCATCGGTTGAATCGAGATTTTTGGGTAATTCTTTTAAACCCAAAAGTTGTTGGAGCATTTTGGCCACTTGTTCTTTGCTGGCGTTTCCGTTGCCGGTAATGGCCATTTTTATTTTTTTGGGCTCGTATTCGGTGATGGGAATGTCTCTCGAAAGTCCCGCTGCCATTGCCACCCCTTGTGCCCGACCTAACTTCAGCATCGATTGCACGTTTTTGCCAAAAAACGGTGCTTCAATCGCAATTTCGTCTGGATTATGGGTATCAATTAATTCGATGGTGCGTTCGAAAATAATTTTTAATTTTTGATAATGGTTGTCGTATTTGGACAGTTGCAATTCGTTGAGTTGAATAAAATGCATATTTTTTCCAACCACTTTTATCAAGCCAAAACCCATAATTGTGGTTCCTGGGTCAATTCCCAATATGATGCGTACGTTTGCCAAAAGATTTGTTTAAAGTTTAAAGTTAAGGTTTAAAGTTTTGTTACTTTGCACTAATGATTTCAATATCTCACAAAGCTAAACAATTCCTCGTACTTCTTATCAAACTTTTGATTGTTGGCGGTGCATTTTATTTTATTTACAGTCAACTGGCTAATAACGACAAACTAGATTGGGAGAAATTCATCGTTTTGTTCAAAAAAAACCAATCTATTACTGGAATCAGTTTTATCTTGTTGTTGAGTGTTTTGAATCGGCTTTTCGAAATTTTGAAATGGCAAAACTTGGTTTCCTATCTCCATAAAATCTCTTTACCGGAAGCAACTAAACAAGTTCTTGGCGCACTAACTGCTGGATTATTCACTCCAAACGGCGTTGGCGAATATGCGGGTAAAGCATTGTTTTTTGAAAAATCGAAAACCAAAAAAATTGTATTTCTGAACTTAATTTGCAACGGAATCCAGATGATTTTGTCAGTAGTTTTTGGAATATTTGGTTTGTTATATTTCAATTCAAATTACAATATCATCACTTCAAAAACCGTGGCGATACTTTTTGGATTATTTTTTCTTGTCTTTGTAGTTACTTTCCTCTTGAAAAAAATTACAATCAAAGGATATTCCATCGAAAAACTGATTCATAAAACCAATGAAATTCCAAAATCGATTCATCAAAAAAATATTTTCTTGGCCGTTTGTCGGTATTTGATTTTTTCGCATCAATATTATTTTCTATTCTTGGCTTTTGATGTTGATTTACCTTATTTAACAATGATGGCAACCATTGCCAGTGTTTACTTTTTGGCTTCTTCATTGCCTACATTCCAGTTTTTGGACTTTGCCGTAAAAGGAAGTGTTGCCGTTTATTTCTTTGGAATTCTGGGTGTTAATGAATGGATAGTAGTTTTTATTTCAACCTTGATGTGGTTTTTGAACGTAGTTTTGCCTGTTATTATTGGCAGTTATTATGTAATGAATTATAAAATCCTTACCCCAACCCTCTCCTTTGGAGAGGGAGATAAAACTTAAAAAATAATTATGATTACAATTGTTTTATTTTTGGTGGTTTTGGTTTATGTGGCAACTATAGCCTCTTTAATTTATGGATTCACGAAGGTCAATTCCTTTGATTATCTTGGGCTAAAGCCAAAAACCAAATTTTCGATTGCTGTCCCTTTTCGGAATGAATCCGAAAATTTGCCAAATCTTTTAAACAGTTTATCAAAATTGAATTATCCGAATGATTTGTTTGAAGTTATTCTGGCTGATGATTGTTCTAATGAAGAATTTCAAGTTTCAAGTTTCAAGTTTCAAGTTTCGGTTATAAAGAATATTCGAGTTTCTAATTCGCCTAAGAAAGATGCGATTTCTACAGCAATTCAAGTTGTAAATAACGATTGGATTATTACAACTGATGCAGATTGTGTGGCTAAAAAAAACTGGCTATTAGCATTGGATAATTACATTCAATTGAATCCCGAAGTTTCTATGATTGCTGGTGCCGTAAAATATGATTGTGAGAATTCGTTTTTACATCATTTTCAGCAATTGGATTTGGCGAGTTTGCAAGGAGCAACTATTGGAAGTTTTGGGCTAAAAAAAGGTTTTATGTGTAACGGTGCCAATTTTGCTTATACCAAATCATTTTTTCAAGAACTGAATGGTTTCGAAGGAAATGATGGAATTGCCAGCGGAGATGATGTTTTTTTGTTGCAAAAAGCGATTGCAAGATTTCCCGAGAAAGTACATTATTTAAAATCACAAGATACTATTGTTATCACAAAACCTATGGATGATTGGAAATCTTTGTTCTATCAAAGAGTTCGTTGGGCTTCGAAAACGGGTTCGTACCAAAGCAAATTTGGGATTGGTTTGGGATTAGTGGTTTTTGGAGGAAATCTGGTCTGGGTGTTGGGTGTTGGGTGTTGGGTGTTGGGTGTTCTTATGTTTCAAAATATCTTTTTTCTTTCCCTTTTGAAGTTTATTATAGACGCGGTTTTGATTTTTAAAGCAAATCATTTCTTGACTAAAAATAGAATGCATTATTTGATTTTGGGAAGTTTATTCTATCCTTTTTTTAGCGTGAGTGTGGCTTTGTATTCCTTGTTTGGAAAATACGAATGGAAAGGAAGGCGATTTTAGATTACAAAATGCCTAGCCCAGATAGAAGTGAAAATCCTTTTTATTTTTTCTTTAAAAATAAAAAGATTGTAACGAATAGCTGGAAAAAGCTACTAAAGAAACTATTCTACTTTAAGAATAACTGGCAAAATAAATTGTGTTTTTACAGGAATTCCGCGTTTGATAGCTGGATTCACTTTTGGAAAATCGACTAAGCGAGCCTTAAGAATACTATCAATTTTAATGGTATCGTAGGCAACGGAATCTTTTGGAAATTGGGGTTCGAATTGCATTGTGGCATTTGGAAAAATGGTGACTTTTACCTCAATCGTGTCGAGTTCAGGATAGAGAATCGAGAGGGTGTCAACACTTAATTTTTGCTGAATTAGCTGAGTCATATATTCGAAAAAGCATTGCTGGCGTTGGGTTTTATTCTCAATTTTTTCGCAATCAGCTACCGATGGAAATTCGTCGACTTCTTTCCAATTGATGGCTTTCAATTCCTTTTGCAGCAATTCCTTTTCTGATGGCACTTGCTTGTCGAAGTACTGACAGGAATTAAAAAGTAGTGACAAAAAAAGTAATATTAGAATAATTTTCCTCATATTCGTTAAAGAAACAAAAGCTGTTTTAATTTTGTTTAAAAGTACTGCTTTAATTTTCAAAAATACTAAAAAATACTTTATGGATTCTTAGCTTCTGATTATTGGTTTTGTATTTATGATTGTTGGAAGTTTTGGAAGTTTTATGCCTGTTTTAGCTGGTCCAAGTTTAAGTTGGCTTGGATTAGTGTTGCTTTATTTTACAAATTTAGTCCGTAAATTATTGGATTCTAGGAATTACTTTGCTGATTACTATAATTATTCTTTTCTTCCCCACAGGTTTTAGGATTGATCCGAAAATATGGAGGAATATAAGGACAAGACACCCCCTTAAATCAAAAAAGCTATCCACAAAAGTGGAAAGCTTTTCATTGGTCTAACTACTAAACCGTGTCACGCTTTACAAGGGCGTGACGATAACAACACAACTATTTTAGATGCTTTTATTGGGCAAAAAAGCGATTCATTTCTGAATCGCTTCTCCCCAATTTAGCGGTCTGGACGGGACTAATCCGTGTTGAGTCACTTGGTATGTTATCAATGATTTACATTGCTATGTTTTTTATATGTCACCGAATTGTTTGTCTTTTTCATTAATTTATAGCGTTTGTTTATGTATAAACAGTAGTTGTTACTTCTTTTAAGCAATAACAACATTCTCTCATTAATCCCTCTTAATAAGAGTTAAAAGTAATGTTTTTAAAATAAAAAAGACGGTTTTTACACCGCCTTTAGTTCTAAGAATATTTCCAAAGAAATCCACCGCTTTGTTCCCGTTCTCCTCGACAACATCTAGCGATACAGGTCTTGGAGATACGTGAAATTCTACTGGCCTCTGCTACAGAAATATAATGAGCCAATAAGTCGCCTTTTAGACTGTATTGTATAACCTCTTTTTTTCTCGCATCAGAACTGGTAATGAATTCATTTGTACTGGAATAGCTCCAGTAAAAACCTTTACACGTTTTGTCAATGTTCAAACAAACATTGCTTATGCTCTTTTTGGTTGCATCTACCGCATTACCAGCACAAGTTAAATCATCGTAGCTGTTGAGTAATTCTCCTGTCTCTACACTGTATTGATAAACTTTCTTTTTAAATCCACCTGAGCCTTTATTTGAATTATAACCGGCTTCAAAACTATTATACTTCAATATATATTCTGCTTCTTTTTCTGCGAGTTCATTGATATTTGAGGCAGTATCAACTTGCTCCCAATTGAAGGCATCGAAACCATAAGTTCCTATTGCTTCTTGAAAATAACTGCCAAGTCCATTTTTGGATTTTCGTTGGTGGTCTATTTTCCTTTCTTCAATTGATTTTGTTGTAGCTCCTATATAAACTTCTTGTGTTTGGTTGTTGACCACCTTATAAACCAAGTAATTCTCCTTCTCCTTTTTCATCTTGATTTTCTCTTTTAAGTTGATATACTCCTTTTTCCAATCTTTCTATTTTACCTTCTGCAGTTAATTTCTTTAGTAATGCATAAAGTGTGTCTTTAGCCATTGTTTTAGAATCGTTACTTACAAACATCTTCATTAAGTCCGCACTTGAAACGGTCTGACTACCCTGACTACTCTGACAATAGTTATAAATCAAATCTTTGTTTGTTGAGTCTTGTCTTTTGTCAGGCTTTGTTGTGGAATACAAATGATACTTGTTAGCTTCTCCTTGTTTTTCAAGCCAATTTTCTTCATTAATTTTATATAGGATTGCTTTGGTATCATCTGTTTCAATGTATTTATTATAAAGCATACATAAATACTTACCCCCATTCTCTGTGGGGATATTACTCATTCCTAGTGCATATTCGAATTCTTGACAAACAATTCTACTACCTGCAATACTATCTTGGGTAATTGGCTTATCATTGCCTTTTACGTTATGATGTATAATAATGATTGTCTTTTTTAATGTTATGATGTGTTCTCTAAATGTCCTCACAAATTTTAGGAAAACCTCGCTCACTTCTATTTGTCCTTTTACTAAATGAGAAAGAGAGTCAATGAAAATCACATCTGCCTCTGAGTCAATTATACATTCCCTTAATTTTATCCAATCCTCTTCAGAATTTATAAACTCAGGAAAATCGTCTGGGGGAATCGATAAATAGTTTTCATCGAAGAGAGTTCTTTCAGATGTTGTAAGTTTTGAAATTTGTTTTATGTTACGGCGAGTGCGTAAGCCGTAACTCTCTTCAAGATTAACAAACAAAATCTTTTTAGGGATTCCTGATAAAGGAAAATCTAAATACTCTACTCTGCCAATGGCAATGGAAATCGCCAAGTTCTCAGCCATTGTTGTTTTTCCGGTTTTACTTAAACCAACAAACAATCCTTTAGAACCCTCAACAATTCCATTCCAGAGAATTGTTGGTTCAGGTTCACTTTCTACTCTCAGAATTAAATCACTAGCTTTAGTGACAGTAATTTTCTTTTTAACAAATTCTTCTCCTGAACTTGTTTCTACATTGTTTTTAATCATATTTCTTAATTTAAATTTATGTTTCTCAGGTGACTTTCTAAACTACTTTGCGGGTCAGCCTAGTAAGGATAGTCAGTATGCCTGAGTATTTATAAACGCGAAAATAGAAATAGATAAAATGACGGGGCGGGCTATTACGGGGTACAAAATTACCCCGTGTTAATTATCTAAAAAACTAAACAAACCTTCTTCAATATCATCTAGCCTTTGTCTTGAAACATTACTTATCGGTTGTCTTACAACACTCGTTTTAATAGCAGGAAGCAATTCAGTAAGATCATCATTTGCATTCTTGATATTAATATAATTATCACCCTTTTTATAAGTAATATTTCTATCGATAAACCTACCTAGATCCAATCTAGTTGTGTCTTTAGAGAAGACTCCTTTTAAATATAGAGAATGAAATAAAAGCAGAGATTCAGATTTACTTAGTGATAGGTTTAGCTTCAGGGATGGAAAATACTTTTCTTCAAGTAGATTTATTTCATCAAGAATACTATTCCAAATTTTTTCTAAATAGATTTGAAGATCGCTTTTTAAATCTTTATTTATATTTTTCACGAGGACTGAATTGATTTCAACCTTCTTATAAGAAAACAGGTCTACTAACATTACATCCTTGTGATTTATCCTTTCTTTTATTTCTTTTTTTAAGTTTAAAAGATAGGTGGATTTTCCTTTTTCAATGCCAGGGTTGAAGTAATCTAAATAGAAGTTGTAGCTGTGAAAAATATAGTCTCCGCAAGGGTCTCCTTGCTCATCATATCTTTCAGACATTATTTCAATCTGATAAAGTTCTAAGTCTGGATTAGATATCATTTCTTTACCGTCTTCATACGTTCCGTAATCAAAGTAAATATGATCTAGGGAAAGAAATTTTCTCTTAATGCTTTCAAAATAACTTCGTTCAATTATCTTAACTACATCAATTTCCGGAATTATAAGGGACGGCTTTTGGCTCATAATATAAGTTTTAATTGTAAATCCAGCGAATGTATCTAAACGAATCCAATAAACTGACTTATTATAAAAAAGAAGAGCTAAATAAATAACTCTCCTTCGTTAAATCAATTGCTAGCAAATTTTCAGGGGTTTTTGTTTGGTAACGAAGTAAAACCGTCTCAAAGGAATGATTGTCCAAAATTCAGCATAAAACTCCGGGTATTAAATTATAATAAAATCGTGAAATAGTAATAGTAATACGGCTTTTCTTCTATGATATAGACCAGCTTATTGTTCGTCGCTAGTTTTACCTGAGAAACTTCTTTGGTTTGAGAGATCATCATATTCTTGACGTTCTTAATCACCTCTACTTTAAAAGGACACTTCAACTCAATAAGCTTGTCTTCTTTTGTAACGACTAGAATACTAAAAGGACTAGAGTACTTAAGCAGAAAACCATAAGCATTCACATCCATTAGAACGCTGAATTAGCCATAGTTAAATTATAGACAAACCAATTAGGCTCTCCGCTTTTTAGGCATTTAGCTAGATCTTTTATGAACTCATACGCTGAGACATTACGTTCTAAATGATTGTCTATATAACTAGTCTTGTTAGCTTCAGTGAATAAATTGTAGAGTTTCCACAAATTAATAGTACCATCTATACTACAAAAGAATTCATCAGAATAGTAATCCTTGACTATTGAAGTGATTTGTGAGTCTGTTATGGAAAGAGGAAACAAATCCTTCCTCTCTTCTTTAGACAAATATTGATACATCTTTAATTTTCCTATCAGAAAAGCAAACTGGTCTTGGTTAATACTGTATATGCTTAGTTCCTGTAAGTTCTCCAGATGTTTCTTTCTGTCGTAACCGTTAATCAATTCTAGGATTTTAGATTTCAATTCACCTATTGAACTGATTCTAATACTTTCAGCCAATCCATCGGTAGAGATGCATAAATTCAAGCAGACTGTATTTTGGAATCCTATAAAAACTTTGAACTTCTCTATGGATTTCTTGCCATAAAGATTTTCTTGGTTGTAAGCTCTTACTCCGCCAATTGATAAATTCAATCTGTTGCCATTAATGACCTGACTAATCTGCGGGATCTCTATAACGAAAGCCATTCGTTCGTAGTAAAGTGTTTTCTCCTGTTCCGAAAGATCTTTAGCGGGTTTTCCAATAGCAGAAGGAATTCTTCCCTTCACGATATGAGACACCCTGATCTGTTCTTCTAGCTGTATACTATTCGACAGTACATCGGCAATCACATCTTCAGTATACTTAATAAATTCGTAATGACTTATCGTGCATTCATTATCTTTAGAAAACACAGGCACTATACATTCATTCTTTAGATGCTCTAAATCTACTTGAAGAGTATTGGCTTCAATGAAATTCTTTCTATCAGATTCAATTACTTGTGCTTCTTCTATGATTTGATGCTCAGGATTATTTAATACTAAATTCATTGTTTTGTGGGTTTAAGTTGTTAATTATCTCTTCTTCGTAGATTACTTGTGCTGAGACATTGTCCAGCGTTTCTTTTCGTGCCATTACAACAGGATAGAGTTCTGTACTCAAATTCGGGTATTTGGCATAAATGAGTTTTAGTCCTTCTGATGTTACACAAGAATTAATTTCTTCTTTTATTCTATCTATAGACACTCCTTGATTACACCATTCGATTAGTTTCTTTCCCGTTGAGGAGTTGATAATAAACTCAGGTTTGTTTGAAAACAATTCTGTTCTGTCTTTAGAAGCAGAGACGAGATGTTTATCATTCAGAAATTCGAAATTGACTGTAAGCTCGTATTCGAACCCCTCCCTTGTAATAGATTTAGTACCAAGCTTCATCACCTTAGTCTTTCCGTTACTGTCTTTATCAAGGCTGTAATCTACCTTGCTTCTAGTAGTAGAAATAACGTGGCATTTCGATTGAATGATTGCATCAATGAAAGAATTGTGTCGAGGGGTTATTTTTGCCCAGTCTTGAAATCGACCTCCTAACTGTTCGTGAGCTTCCAAACATCCGCCTTTACCTTGCCACTCGTGAGAAATGGAATCGATAATGATTAATTCTATGTCTG
The DNA here is from genome assembly GCF_015277675.1 of Flavobacterium soyangense. Taxonomy (GTDB): domain Bacteria; phylum Bacteroidota; class Bacteroidia; order Flavobacteriales; family Flavobacteriaceae; genus Flavobacterium; species Flavobacterium soyangense. The sequence goes on along the minus strand of NZ_JADHEC010000028.1, from coordinate 26,197 downwards.
CATCCTCGCATAGCTTAATCGCTTTTAAATAGCGTTCTGGAGCGAACGGTTCTTCCAATGACAATACATTGAAGTCTCCAAGATGCGAGTATAGACTTGCGGATTTATTCTCGGTATCTATCAATGCAATTTTATTCCAATCGTTTGTAATTCCATATGCCAATAACAAGGCACTGTAGGTTTTTCCAAATCCACTCGGACCTGAAAGTCCAATTCTTAATTTTACTTGATGGCGTTCTGCCTTAGTTAATTTCATAACTTTTGTTTTTAGTTTAATAAAAAAGAGAACACCTTTCGATGCTCTCTTGCTTTTGTTTTTTAGTTGACTAACTCTTTGTGAATGACTTGAGAATTGACATTCATAAAGTCTTCGTCTACATATTGCCAGTTGTGTTTTAAGGTGATAATCTCTCCGGTTTCCTTGACCGTGTATTCATAAGGTTCGCATTCCATCTTCTCCACTTTGCCGGGCAATTCTGTACCAACAAGGGATTTGCAAGAAGCAGCATCGAATGTTGTAGAAATGTTTGCCTTACGCATTGTTAAGTAAATTTTCCCTGTCTTGTTGCTTACTAGAGGCTCTATTCCACCTTGAACAACAAGCATTGAAAACTCTTTACCTGTTTCTGTTTTAATCGTTTTGTAATCAATAACTCGTACCATAGTTTTTCTTTATTAATTTAGACTCATAGGGGACTATCCCATTCTACAAAAGCAGGGCGGTTGGATGATGGATCATCTTGCTCTCTGAAAAAATTTTTTTTTAATTTTTCAAAAGACAAGTTTGACAAGTTAATTGCATAAAAAAAGCCTAATTGATTAGCTAGGCTTTATAAGATTGTTGTAACAAAAATTTTCAGGAATTACGAAATACTTTTATTTTGTAGTAAATAATAATCGTAATACTGATTATGTTTTAAGGTTATTTCTCTTTCCTCCAACCATTCATCGTAGGTGATATCATAATCGTTAATTTTATAATATTTATCTCTTAAAACACTCCCTACTTTACAATGTTCTAAATTAAAATGATTTTTCTCACTCCACTCACTCCACTTACATATCTCTATTAATTTATTATCTAACCAAATATTCAATATCTCTTGAGCAGGAGTAGGCATATCTTCCATCTGATATTCGGATCTAGCCTCAGCATCTAATATTTCGAGATTAAAGGTTTTCGTAACACTATTCTCTAATTCCGTCCACGATAGCTCATGTTTGTCATTAAATATCTTAAAAATAAATTCATCATACTTGTAACCAACTATTCTCATCTTGTTCTTTTCTTCGATCCGTTCTAATTCATATGCATTATGCTTTTCAACACTTTTCGCAATCTTTCTACTTTCTTCAGGACTATTTAAAATCTGAATCTTTCTCTTTTCAAATGTGCCGCGATCTATTCTTCCTGCGCGAAAATCAACGCTTAAATCACTATATGCGTCGCTATATCTACGAAGCAAATCTTCTTCGGCGGGACTTATGTGCTGGCTTCTTGAATAATTTTCGTAAATTAAGTAAGCGACAACTATTAAAGCTAGTATTCCAATTGATTCAAGCATAATTTATATTTTATTAAATTTATATTATTATAGATTTTATGTTTACTCGTAATGACTCGCTAGTGTAAAAACAAGTTTCTGACTGGTTAATTATGACAGTCTAAAAGTGGCTCCAGAGTACGAAATTGTTAATCGAATAGGTTGTTTTTACAAAACCCAGATAGCGTTCTTCTTTTTTGTCAATAAAAAGACTGAAAATTACGATTATTACAACGAATACAAATATCCATACTGAAGAGTTATTTTTTTCTGATTCTTTCATATTTTATTTATCTAAATGTTCCCTACTTATAACGGCATCGGGTATCCGTTTTTTGAATTAATTTAAAAAAAGATTAATCTTATTTGCCTCAAATACAAATTGGTTTTTTGTATTCTTAAATTAAGAGATTTCTTTTGGGTCTACTCCATATTTATTTTTACCTACATCACCGTTTGTAGCCATAAGAACCCAAAGCCAAATTGGACCAGCGATAGGTATTGCGGCTATTAATATAAACCAACCACTTTTTCCAACATCGTGAATACGTCTTACGAAGACTGAAAAGCAAGGCACTAGTACAAACAATATGTAGAGCATATAAATTATTGGAATAAACTCTTTTTCTTGAGTAGCTTTTCCAATAGCAACATCAATCATAATTGCTATAAAAACAAAAATTGTATTGTATAATGTAAAATACCAAAATTCGCTCCTTCTTGCTCGACCACTAAATGTTGCATAATTCTGTAATGCCTTTAAGTAATATTTCATTTTTTGTAATTTAATTGCCCCTACTTATTGACGGCATCAGGAATCCGTTTTTTGTTTTTGATTCAATCAGTTTTTGATTTTGATTCACTTTTCAGATTTAAAGTGAACAATTCATTGTGAATTATGTGCCTTAAATCCTGCAGCGTTATTCGCTCAAATATAGGTAAATTTGCCTATATAAAAATTAGTTTATTAGTAGAATTTTATTCTGTGGATAAACTAGATAAAAAAATCATTTTAATTGATTTCGGAAACGCTCTCAGAGAGCTTCGTTTGGCGAAAGGTTTTACTCAAGAACAGCTTGCTAATGAGCTAGGTGTAGAAATCTCACAAATTAGCAGAATAGAAAGAGGTGTTATTAATACTTCTGTAACTACTTTGTTCGCTATTTCAAAGGCACTTAAAATTGATGTTTCGGAATTGTTTAAATCTAATAACAAGACAATAACTGATTGATTTCATACAAACCTAAACTGCTTTTTTGATGGTATTTTACGGTTTTCCGTAAAGGATTAATTTATTTTAAAAAAAACATCCTGACTACTTGAAAACATTGTGATAGTCAGGATAAAATATTTCATTTTAAGTTTATTTAGAAAAAAAAACCTAACGATAGTTAGGCTTCTGTTTTCAATTAATGGTTAAATTTTTTATTTAAACTCTACAACATCAGCAGTTACCGTGCATTTTACAGTACTGTATATTAAACCTAAATAATAGGATTTTTTAAAATTCACAGTTAAATTTGCTAACGTTTGATTATCCCTTAATGGATTTTCGGCTAACATTTTTTGTTTTGCATTGTTAACTAAAGTTTCTTTTGCAAGACCTCCAATACCCAATACATAGGTTGCTTGAGCTTTTCCTTCGATATTTTGTTTTACATATGAAAAATTAGCAGAGCTTAATGATGCTGAATTTTCCATGCTTCCTGAATGTACGGCACTACAACTAGTTAATAGTAATGCGAGCATAGTTACCAATGTAGATTTTAAAATAATTTTTTTTATGATATTTTTTTAGATTAATATTAGACAATGGTAAATCATTAAAACTTCATAAGGTTACGGTTTTCCTCATTGTGATGTATTTTTTTATTTGTTAAATATTAATAATTTGATTGTCAGGACAGTATCATTTTTTTATCCTTAACTTTAATTTTTTTATTTCTTTACTGACTTTCTTCTGAACAATTTTCCCATAGCTTTCTTGTGTTATAGTCATATTAGAATGACCCAGAAGCTCAGAAACAATTTCCATTGGAACGTCGTTGTATAATAAAACTGTAGATGCAAATGTTTTTCTTGCTGTGTGATGTGTTAAACGTTTTTCAATTCCTGTTATAGCTGCAATCTCTTTTAAGTAGGAATTGAATTTCTGATTACTAATTGAAGGAAATATATAATCACTATCCTTAGAGTATTTATCAATGATTTCTTGAGCTTTAGGAAGTATTGGAATTGAAATTTGTCTTTGAGTTTTTTCTCTTTTCATCTGAATCCAATTCCTCATATCAAAACCAATCTGAATATTATTCTTTTTAAGGTTCGTCATTTCATTATAGGCTAATCCTGTGTAACAACAGAAGATGAATAAATTCTGAATCACACCAAGTCTTTTTGGCTGCAATACTGCTTTTTCTAGAGTTTCGAGTTCTTTTGTAGATAGGAAAACAACCTCTTTCCGGATTGTTTTTGATTTGTAAAGTATGAATGGGTCTCTATCTAAATAACCTTCGGAAATGGCTCGTTTTATGGGCGTTCTTAGTCGTTGAATCTCCTTGTTGACAGTTATTTGCTTTTGGTTCTTCTCGGTCTTTAGGAAGTAGTCAAAATCGTCTAGAAACTGTAAGTTCAATTCTTCTAAAGACAAATCGGACTTGTTGTATTTCGATTTTATAAAGGCTTCTAAGTCCTTACCGACATACGCGAATTTATCATAGGTATTTTGTTTTATCTCTGACCCAATAAGCTTTTTAATTCTTGATAAATATTGATTGTAATAGGATAAAATACACTCTTTCCTTTTGGTTTCGACTCCTTTGTATTCATTACATATATCCTCAAGAGAATACTCTATTGCTTGTAGTTGAAAAACTAAAGCAATGTTATAAATCTTAACCTGAATTCGCTCTATCTGAGCATTGATATACTTGTAGTTAGGCTCTTGAATATTTACTTTTTGATTTTTGCCTTCCCAATAGCTCGGATTAACGAATAGTCCTGTAGAGAATTGTTTTTCGTTCCCTGTTTAACGTGATTCTGCAATAAAGAGAGCAAAATCCTTTTTGATTAGTTCTGCTTGAGTTTAATACAAACAGAACCGTGATTTTTTCCTGATGCATAATTCCATAGATTTAAAGTTGAATAATTGATGTATTTTTCAACTTTAAAAATAACAGAAAAAGATTAAGAGGCTGTTGTATTAAACTCCTATTAGTCTTAAATCAGGATAACTCTGCAAAAAGTAATTTTACTATTTCTTCAAACTTTTTATTTTGAATTGGTTTATTTAAATGATATTCATTTAACTTTTTCGCAAAGTTTCCTTTTCTTGCATCAAGCTTTATTATCTCATTAAATTGTTTGTAAACCTGAGTAGCTTTTAAAATAATATCTCCACTTTCTCTATAATGCTGAATAGCGTTATTTAATACACCTAATAGATTTGGAAAATTGAAAGAGATTGGCTTATTTAATTTCAATGACAAAATCACGAACAGCTCTCTTTGTTTTTGATAAGCTAAAGTGAATTTTTCTGAATCATTTAGTTTTACTGCAAACCTTAACATTGACCATTTTTCAAAATCACTTTCGCTTTGAATTTTCTTGAAAAGCTGTTTTGTAAAAAGTTCGTCTTCTTCTTTAACAACATATCCTCTATCAAAAAGTTCACTAATCGAATAAATCAAAAAATTGTTTTTCTCTTCAAAATAATTTTCCGCAAGCCTTATAAAAACAGACTTTTTTGTTTCGTCTAAATGATTAACTTCTAATGGTATGTTTTTAGATCTTAAAATGAAATAAGAAAATTTATTTTTTTCTTTATTCTTTAGTGTTTCGTTTAAAATCAATTTGTGACTTACTCCAACAATTTTTGCTAAATCTAATCTATCAAGTAAATACTGCAATTCTTCTTTGTTGACCTTATTAATAATGCTTTGATTCTGAAAAGAATCAGCTGAACAATCTAAAAAATAGTTTTCAATTTCGATTAAAAAACTATCTATGCTTTGCTTTTTCCAATGGTCCATATTATACTTTCGGCTTTTGTGTCTGTTCTAATGATTACGGTTAACTTCTGTTCACTAGGTATAAAATAACTTCAATCTATCCTTTATTCAAGTGGCTTTGTATTACAAATCAATAGTTTTTTTATTACCCCTACGCCACCTTCTCCTCATACAAATGCTTCTGAAACTCTAAAAACACCTTGCTAACTAGAAACCTCTCCAAGTGTAGCTTTTACTTCTACAGAAAAATTTCTATTTCTCAATACTTCCACTCTCCATGGCTTACAGGCAAACGATTTAATTCTTCTCTATAAAACTTCCATTGGGGCATAAATTTCTCCATTAAGCTCAGGAAACGGTCGTTGTGGTGTCGTTCTAGTAAATGTATCATTTCGTGAACCACAATATACTCTAGGCATTGCAAAGGTTTTTTGGCTAACTCTAAGTTTATCCAAATTCTCTTTTTCTCTATGTTGCAAGTTCCCCACTTGGTTTTCATTTGTTTAACTTGCCAGTCCTCCACAGTCACTCCAATTTGATTTTCCCACTTGTCAATGATAGCCGGAATGAGTTTCTTTAACTCTGCCCGATACCATTCATTTATAATCGTTTGAAGCTGTTCTAAAGTGCTGTTTGGTCTTGCATATAAGTCGATATATGTTTTGGTCTTAAACACGATTTTTGGAGGTGCATCTTCTTCAATGATTCTCAAAAGATAGCGCTTGCCTAGGAAGTAATGACTTTCCCTTTCTTTGAATTGTCGTGGAGCTTGTCGCTCCTGAGAATTAAAGTTCCTTTGATTTTTTCTTATCCAAGCAATTTTTGAAATAGCAAAAAGCCGTACCGCTTCATCATCAATTCTTAAAGGTGCTGCAATACGAACCCTGCCCGTTGGAGGATATACCGCCAAGTGCATATTCTTGATGTCTTTACGAACTACATCAATAGAAAGTTGAGAGCTAATTTCTAAAACTTTTATTTCTTCCATTACTACTTATAATCCTTTTGCTCTTTTATAACTTTGAAAATTGGTTCTAGTTTTTCAGGCTTATAATACTCTTCTAAAACAGGCTTAACCACTTTATTTTTCAAGTGTTTTTCTTTTGCCAAGTTCCCTTCCCAATTATCGTGCTTGCCATAGATTATAGCCGCATCCATCACCATAGAAAGTGTTTCATCCCTATCTAAGTTGTCATACAAAGCTCGTTTGGCTTGTGTATTGATACTCGATGGATATTCGTTGCTTGTTTCGGGTTTCTTTACTTTTACAGCTAGTTTTATTATCTCTTCTAAGTACTTTTCGTATTCCGCTGCTTCTTCATTTCTTAGTTTGATTAACTCATCAAGCAAGACACTCATTTTCTCGTAGTAAATCGGATTGGTTGGACTTTCTTCAATGATTACTTTTCGCAAGTTGTTTTCAATGGTTTCTGCCATTGCTGCCTTATTTTTCGTGATGCTTTCAGGTAATTTATCTAAAGCACTTGTGCCGTCTTTTACAAGTAATTCTACTAAACTGAAATCATCAAAAGCAGAAACTTTTTTACTTTCTTCCGCTCCAATGTAGCTGTCAATCAAATGACGCATTGCTGGTTCGTATTGCTTTAAATCAACCCAATCTCCACTAGCTAATTGAATTTCTTTACGAACACTTTCGAAGTGCTTCAAGTCATTTTTAATGGCTTCAATTTCGCTTGGCTTGTAGCCTGCTTCTTCCATTTCATCTGCTATGTTGGCATAGGCACGAATAAGAGAAATAACGGCTTTGTATAATGCTACCCGTTTCGGTTCGCTGTCTTTTAAGTCATCTTTTATTTGCGGATTTCCACAGAAATAAACAATGTATTGTTGAGTACCTTTGGGTGGAGCTACTAGCTCACACAATGCTTTAATTGTTTCCAAGGCATCATCTAATCGTTCTTTGCCTTTATTTAGCCTGTTGCTTAACAATCCTTCTACATCTGCTTTGTCGTAGTCTTCAAAGGCTTTGGAAGTAAAATCATTATAGGCATTTTCTAAACTACCAAACAAGTCTTTGTAATCAATGATGTAACCGTAATCTTTATCGTCTCCGTCCAATCGGTTAACTCGGCAAATAGCTTGAAACAAGCCGTGGTCTTTCATACTTTTATCAATGTATAGATAAGTTGCACTTGGAGCATCAAAACCAGTAAGCAGTTTATCTACTACTATCAAGAGCTTCATTTGTGCAGGTTCATCTATAAATCTCTTTTTGGCTTCATCTTCAAAATCCTCACTTGTTTTACCGTTGAGCATCTTTTGGTAAATCTCATATTGCATCAACTTTTCAGTATGTCCTTCTCCTTCACCTTTTATATCTGCATAACTTGGAGCAAAGGAAGTGATGATAGCGCATCTTGTAAAACCTGCTTCTTGAAACAACTGATAATAACGGCACGCATTGTAAATACTACCTGAAACCAGAATCGCATTACCTCGTCCGTTTTGCAGTCGTTCACGGGTTTCCATATCCAACAAAATATCGGCAACAATTTTCTGTAATCGCCCCACTGAGCTGAACACTTTTTTCATTGTTCCCCACTTCTGTTTGAGTTCTGTTTTGGCAAAGTCAGTTAATCCTTTTGTTTTGCTGTCAAACCAAGTGTCAATTTTATCTGGTGAAGATATTTTTTGTTCAATGTCTCTGGCTTCATATCTTAAATCTAATACTACACCGTCTTTTACGGCTTCATCAAATTTATAGGTGTGTATGTATTTTCCAAAAATAGTAATGCTTTGCTTTTTATCAGCTTGCATAATAGGCGTTCCTGTAAAACCAATAAATAAAGCCTTTTCGCCTAATAACTGTCGCATTGCTTTGTTTAAATCTCCGCTTTGGGTGCGGTGACATTCATCTACAAAAACATAAAAATCGCCTTTGGGTTTAAAGTCTTTTGGTAAACTGTTTTTTAGTTCTTCAAGATAGTTGTCATAATCTTTGCTTTTATCAGCACCTTCTTCTTTATTACCGAATTTGTGAATTAGTGAACACAATAACCAAGGCTTAGTATCATTCAATTTTTCAATTAAATCAGCACCGCTTTTTGTTCTTTCAATATCCTCTCCAACTCCTTTGAAAACTTTTTTTATTTGTTTGTCTAGTTCGTCACGATCGGTAATGATTAACACCCTTGCATTTGGGTTGTATTCCCGTATCCATTTAGTCAACCACACCATTGTTAAACTCTTTCCGCTACCTTGAGTGTGCCAGATTATACCACCTTCTTTAAGACGAATGTGTTCCTGTGCTGCTTTTAAACCAAAGTATTGATTGGGTCTGCAAAACTTCTTTTGTCCACGGTCGAAAACCACAAAGTCGTGAAGGATTTCAAGTAATCGCTCTTTGTTAAGCATTTCGATAATATGCTTATCCAAAAGATTATCGGCTTTGTCGGCTTGTTCTCTTAAAGACTTGGTAAGTTCTAAAAGATAGGAATCATTCGGATTGAATTCTTCGCTTACTTCTTTCCATTTCAAATAATATTTTTCAGAAGTGTCAATGGCTGCATATCGCAACCCTTCTACATCTTGTCCTGCCATTACTAACTGAATAGTAGTATAAAACGGCTTGATGAACAAATGTTTTTGATTGTCGTTGTTTTGGCGAATGCCTTCGGAAACCGAAACGGTGCTTCGTTTTAATTCTAATACCCCCAAAGCAATACCGTTAACGTAAATAACGATATCAGGGCGTTTTTTATGTTCTCCTCTAATTGTTACTTCTTCGGCAATGGCAAAGTCATTTTCGTGTGGATTTTTCCAGTCTATTAAATGAACCGTTGTTTTATTTTGCCCTGCTTCTTCTTTTACATTGATGCCATAACGAAGTGCTGCATATACATTTTTGTTGGCTTGATACAGGTCATCACTTGTATTGATCGTAACTGTTTTATTCAACTCAAACAATGTTTTACTGATGAGTGATGTACTGTAGCCTTTTTTGGTCAAATAAGCCGTGAGTAAGGCTTCGTCTACATTGCTGTTGTCTTCTTCCTTTTCTAAATTACCCAAATAGCTATATTTTAATTGCTCTCGAAACAATCGTACTATGCGGTTTTGGGTGGCACGTTCTATTTGTCCTACTTTGCTCATTATCTAAATAGTTTTATATATTCGTCAAAGGCAAAAATGCGATTGCGTTTATATCCTGTTACTTCTGTTAAAATATTTAATTTAATAAAGTCATCTATCAACCGTAAAGCCGTAGAAACATTAATTTCCAAAGCTTCTGCCACATCGCCGGCATCGGCAATGGGTTTGCTGTATAAAAATTGTAAAAAGGATTTTGCCAATGCTTGTTTTTTACCCAAAGACATAATTTTATGCTCAGCTTCGCTTCTGAGTTTTATGATGCTTTTAAACGTCTGAATGGAGTTTTCGGAAGTGCTACGAACGCCTTCTAAAAAATACTTGAGCCATTGGGTTAAATCGTTGTGGGTTCTAACTCTAGTAAGATTATCATAATACAAGGCTTTGTTTTTCTCAAAGAAATCCGATAAATACAGCGTTGGTTTGTGCAGTAATTCGTTACTCACCAAGTACAAGGTAATAAGCAAACGCCCAATACGTCCGTTACCATCCAGAAATGGGTGAATGGTTTCGAACTGATAATGCGCTATGCCTACTTTTATTAAATGCGGTACAGGAATGTTATCGTTGTGCAAAAACTTTTCAAGGTCTGTCATTAAATCTGCCACACTATCTTGATGTGGCGGAATAAAAGTAGCATCAGCTAAACTACTGCCGCCTATCCAGTTTTGACTTTGGCGGAATTCCCCAGGTAATTTATGGGTACCTCTCACGCCTTGCAATAAGGTTTTGTGGGTTTGCTTTAATAATCTATTGCTCAAAGGCAATTTTTCTAAACTCTCTATGGCTTGGTTCATTGCCTGTACGTAGTTTTGTACTTCCTGCCAGTCGTCCTTTTTTTCGGGTTGTATGTACTCTTCCTTTTGTATGGCTTCGTCGATATTGGTTTGTGTACCTTCTATACGGCTGCTTTTTGTACCCTCTTTGAGTACGTGCATTTTAATAAAAAAATCCACATCAGGTATCAGTTGCGAAAAGGCATTTAACTCGCCCATTTTTATATTGGCTTCGCTCAAAAGCATTACCAGCTCGACATTGTCTATTTGCCAAGGGATATCTACAACATTAGGTTCAAAGCTCTTGTATTGGTAGCGTTGAACGGTTTTTCCTGCCTTGAAATCGCTTACATTCATTTGCTGTGTTTTATTGTTTCCTGCAAATATAAATATTTATAATTGCACTTTATTCATTTTATGCAAATAAGATAATTTATATTTGCACATCATACCAACCGTATTTTCCCTTTTAAAAGATTTTGCATCATACCTAACTTTACCTTTCTGTATTTCTCCAATTTGGTTGCTAACGCGGTTATTTCGTTATCCATATCGGAAAGGATAGTGGCAATACGGGTTTGTTCCACTTTTGATTTGGGATATGATAAAACTAAATTTTTCAAAGCGTCTTGATTAATATTAGTGTTGGCACTAACAGAACTACTAGCAATTACTCTATTTCTAAAATGAGATGTACTAAAACAGTATTCTTTAAATTCATCACTTAAGTTGCCATTATCTCTAAATCGAATAATAAAACCACTATAAACAGTATTTTCGAGATCAGTTTCAATCAAACAAGTTAGTCCAACTCCTTCGGGTTTAACAGAAGAACGAATGAATAGTACATCTCCTTTTTTTAGTGCATACATTTTTCTATCGTTATCATTGGCATTTATTAACCCTAAATGAAGAGTGGTGTTTATTTTACTAGTACCGAATACATCCATTAAATTCACAAAAGGGTAACCATAGCCAAAATCTTCTGCAGCTTTGTTTATACCATTTTTAAATTCTCCAACATCTCCCAATTTTTTCACTTCCCAATCTTCTTTTGGTTGTAATAGTTTTTGCATTACTCCTTCCTTAATGTTGCTTTTTTTGGCAATGAGCTTTTCTAAACTGCTTATCAATGCATCGGCATCGGATAGGGCGGAGGCAATGGCAGTTTGTTCGGCTTTGGTAGGTGGAAGGGGTATTTTAAAAGGTGATAATCTTTCAATATTTAAGTTCATTTGAGCACCAGTTGTTGCGAGCTCTTCTAATTTCTCACGTCTGAATGAAAAATAAAAATTAAGAAAAACATTATCAGTTTTACCCAAACCATCAATTGCAACTAAACTATCGGGACAAGCCATATCAATTTCTAATATTCCTGTATAACCAATATTTGCTGCGATTGTCATTAATATAGTTCCTTTCTTAAATAAAGCACTAACAGCTAACCCTTCTTCATTTAAAGTTTGGGTATAATTAATTATTTTACCATTTGATTTTGTTACATCGCCTGTTTGAACAAATGGAATTTCACCTCCATAATAAATTGGATTATTTCGAGGTCTTGGTGTAAATTTTCCTCTTTTTAAAAAAGCAATATCTCCAAGTCTATGCACCTCCCAATCCTCTGGAATTAAACCAACCTCCGTATTTTTATAACCTGCTCTTAGTTCCATACAAATCCCATTTTTTCAAGGTGAGCAGTTATTTTGCTTTCTAAATCAGCTACATCAGTAGTTTGTTTGGGTAGTGGTGTTTCGTAGCGTTCTGCCAGTTCTTTTATGCGTTGGGTAAGGCGTTGGCTAATGCGTTCCATTTCGGTTTTTATGCTTCGTTCTAGGCTTGCCATCCATTTATCATCCACTACCAGTTGTTTTATTTCATCTTCGGTAAGTGTTTTGTAGCGATTGATTACTTTAATATCCAAGGCGGTTGTAGCTAGTTTTATTTTTTTGGTCAGCTCGGTTTGGTCGTCCAGTAGTTTTAAATACAATTCTAAAACTGCTTGTTCGCCATAAGTTGCTTCGGGTTCGGCTGCCATTGCCAAATCCTTTTTCTTTGCTTTTGGTTTGGCTGCCAATAGTTCTTTCAATCGCTTTTGTACATTGGCTTTGTTTACTTTGTCTAAGTCGGCAAAATAGCCTTCCTCGGTATTGTGCTCTTCTTCCAGTTCGGTAAGTTGTGCGGCAATAGCTTCTTTATCTGCTTCCAATTTTTCAATGGCTTTTTTCTCGGCAAGAAAATAACGGTCAATAACCAATGTTTTTGGCGCCAAGTCGCAATCCCAAACGGTAGCTGCTTTGGTTTGCTTCATTATGCTTAGCTCGGCTTTCCAACCCTCGGCTGCAATCAAGTAGCAATCATCTTGCATTACATCGTTCCAATAATTCATCAAATGCTGGTACACATCGTATTTGTCCATCAAAGCTTTGCCTGTGTAAGCTGTTAAAACATCTTCCGAGATTCTAAAGATGGTTTTCTTTGGTTTAATACCAACAGTTAATGCTTTTAAAGTGAGTGTGTTTCTTGTCTTCCAATCGGTAAACAATGCGTCCATTTCTTTACTAAAAGTCACGAACTCGGGATGGTCAAAAATGGTTTGCTTGATGTTGTCTTTGCTTATTTTTAATTGGCTGTAATTGGATCTTTTACTTGCAGAGAATAACTCTCCTTTCAAGGTTTTATAGACTTCCCAATACTCCTTCAATGCTTCTATGTCAGCACTAGGAATATCACCCAACAAATGCGCTTCTATGTCTTGTATGTCCTCTACTTCTTGGCTGTCAATGTATCGAGGAATGTTTAAATTGAAATCGTTTTTAGGGTCGCTAATTTCTTCTACGCTTACTAATCGGCTGTACTTAGGAAACTCGGTTTGCTTGTTGAAAATGTCCACAATCTTGTGTATGTCCTGTTCCCGTAAACGGTTTTTGTTTCCGTCTTTGGCAAAGCCTTTACTGGCATCCACCATAAAAATATGTTTGCGGTCGGCTGCACCTTCTTTGTCCATTACAATAATACAAGCAGGAATTCCCGTGCCATAAAACAAGTTAGCAGGTAATCCAATGATGCCTTTGATATAACCACGTTCAATTAAACTCTTGCGGATTTCGGCTTCGGCATTCCCACGAAATAAAACTCCGTGAGGTAAAATACAAGCCCCTTTACCTGTGCTTTTTAGAGATTTAAGGATATGTAATAGAAAAGCGTAATCGCCATTTTTATCGGGTGGTGTTTTGTAGGATGCTTTGCCTGTTTTGGCACTTTCAACTTCGTCTTTTTCAAAACGCCCATAAAGATCATCCTGCGGATTAAATCCAGTGGCCCAATTCTTCGAAGAGAAAGGTGGATTAGCCACTACAAAGTCAAAGGTTTTTAAATACCCATTGCTGTCTTTAAAAAACGGGTCGGAAAGTGTGCTTTGTCCACGGTGAATTTCAATTGCTTCCTGTCCGTGCAAAATCATATTCATACGCGCCAATGCAGCTGTAGCCACATCTTTTTCTTGCCCGTAAATTGTGCCCTTTCCATCAGCTTCGTCCAAGGCTTTTAAAAGCAAAGAACCTGAACCACAGGTTGGGTCATAGAAAGTAGTTTTGTTTGTCGCATCGCGAATGCTTAAGACTTTAGCCATTACACGGCTTACTTCACTTGGTGTGTAGAATTGCCCTTTGCTTTTTCCGCTTTCGGTCGCAAAATTCTTCATCAAGTATTCAAACGCATCGCCTAAAATATCATCACCTCCAGCAAGGTTTTTACTAAAGTCTAGTGAAGGGTTTTCAAAGATGGTTATAAGGTTGGTTAGTTTATCTACCATTTCCTTACCCTTGCCTAATTTATCATCATCAGCAAAATCGGCAACATCAATCACGCCTTTCAAGTCATTTGCAGCAGCCAAAACACCAATGATAATATTGATTTTGTCGCCAATGTCTTTAGCGCCTTTTAATGCCTGCATATCTTTAAAACTACCGCCTTCGGGTATTTCAATCAAGGCATCGGGGTCGTTGGCATATTTATCGGAAACGTATTTTACAAATAACAAAACCAGTATGTAGTCTTTGTATTGGCTTGGATCCATTCCCCCTCTTAATTCGTCGCAACTTGCCCAAAGGGAACTGTATAATTCTGATTTTTTAATCGCCATTGTATTTTATTCTTGAATTTATTTTCTAATTGATTAATGTTCTGCTTTATAGAAAGGATTACTTTGTTGGTATTTTATAGGGTAAATTTAGTGTTGTTATTTTTACCTCAGGATAAAAAAATGTTTAGTTAATAAAGACGCCTCAATTCGTTTTAATCATCAGGTTCGCCACTCGATGCCTTATTAAAATTCCTCAGCTAATTTATAAAAAAATAACTACGATTAGTTTAAAACATCATATCGAAACAAACTGATCCTGCGAATATAAATCATCTGATTATAATTAGTTTACGGGAAACCGTAAAAGAAGTAGATTAATATAAAAAATCCTTCTTAAGAATAGAAGAGCATTTTAGGTTTGTACTTTGTCTTGAGAAGGAATGGTTTATTACTTTAATTTTTTAGAGAGTGTTTTTATTGCTTCACTTACTTTCTTCTGTACGATTTTCCCATAGCTCTCCTGCGTAATTGTCATATTAGAATGACCTAGTAGTTCTGAGACGATTTCCATCGGCACATCATTATATAGGAGAACAGTTGAAGCAAAAGTCTTTCTTGCAATGTGGTGCGTTAGTTTTTTTTCAATCCCAGTAATGTCCGCAATCTCTTTTAAATACGAATTGAATTTCTGATTACTTATAGGTAGAAATATGCGATGACTTTCCGTGGAATACTTTTCAATAATCTCTTGTGCTTTTGGAAGGATCGGAATTGAGATTAGACGTTGTGTTTTTTCACGCTTCATCTTGATCCAATTAATA
This sequence comes from Flavobacterium soyangense, assembly GCF_015277675.1. Classification (GTDB taxonomy): domain Bacteria; phylum Bacteroidota; class Bacteroidia; order Flavobacteriales; family Flavobacteriaceae; genus Flavobacterium; species Flavobacterium soyangense. The sequence continues at coordinate 10,855 of NZ_JADHEC010000028.1, read as the reverse complement.
CCATCGAAACCGATTTGGATGTGCTGTTTTTCGAGATGAGCCATTTCATTGAAAGCTAATCCAGTATAGCAACAGAAAATAAAAAGATCTTGGACATTACTTAATCTAATTTGTGAAAAATTCTGTTTTTCAAGATTCGACAGCTCCAATACACTCAAGTAAATTACTTCTTTTTTGACCTTTAACGGCTTGTAAATACCAAAGGGGTCTTTGTCTAAATAATCTTGACTTATTGCATACTGAAGAACTTTTCTAAAACGCTGTATTGCCTTATTTAACGTGCTCTGTTGAAGGTTTTTTTCGGTTTTGAGATAGTATTCATAATCCGTAATAAAGTTGAATTTAAGGTCTTTTAGCTTAAAATCATTGGATTTAAACTTCCATTTCACAAAGCCTAAAAGATGGTTGCGCGACTCAATGTATTTCTTGTAAGTAACTAATTTGATTTCGATATCAACGAGTTTTTTAATCCTTTCATTATACATATTATATACTTCAATGATGCCAAACTCTTTTTTAGTTTTTACACCTTTAAACTGTGAGTAAATATCATCAACAGAAAAAACATCGTTCTTCATTTGTAGGTACAAAAAAGCCTGATTAATTTTACTCTTAATCAGGCTCAATTGGGCATTTACAAAATTATTTTCTTCATTAGGTGGTTTGGTAAGTTGTAGCTTGCTAAACCATGTATTTGGGTTAATTAACAACCCTGTGGCAAACTCTTGCCTTCCCTCATTAAAAGTAATTCTACATCTGATAGGGCATTTTCCTTGTTTATTTACTTTTGATTTCTGTATCAAAAATAGTATTGAAATTTTATAATTGTTCATTGCTTTAAAGTTTTAGGTTGTGGGTTTTGGATATAAAAAAGTGGGGCACCTGAGAAATAAAATGGGGCACCTAAAAGCGTGCCTTTTTTGAAGAAATATTTAGGGAATCAAGAAGACTAGACACCCCCTTAAATCAAAAAAGCTATCCACAAAAGTGGAAAGCTTTTCATTGGTCTAACTACTAAACCGTGTCACGCTTTACAAGGGCGTGACGATAACAACACAACTATTTTAGATGCTTTTATTGGGCAAAAAAGCGATTCATTTCTGAATCGCTTCTCCCCAATTTAGCGGTCTGGACGGGACTCGAACCCGCGACCCCATGCGTGACAGGCATGTATTCTAACCAACTGAACTACCAAACCTCTGCTTTATTGCGGTTGCAAATATACTATAGAATTTTGTTTCTACAAGTGTTTCTGCGAAAAAGATTTCATAATTTTTATATGTTTTACCCAAAGTTTTGTTTTTCAACTAAATATGTCGTCAATACTTTTTCAAAACTATCAGTAACACCGACTGGCACGTACTTAATTTTGTTTTGGGAACAGGTCAAAGCCAACTTTTTGAAGTAACTATTCACTCCCTTTTCATATTCACTCTTTACATTATCAGCAAAAATGTTTACCTCATCGCCAGTTTCCAAGTCAATGAACTTCCTTGGAGCATTATCAAAGTCGAAATTAAGCTCCGTTTTGTTGTCTATAACGTGAAATAAAACCACTTTGTGCTTGTTGTGTTTTAAATGTTGCAAAGCAGTAAATAAGGCTTCTTCATTGCCTGACTGAAACATATCTGTAAACAAAATAATCATCGAACGACGGTGAATTTTTTCGGCTATTTGATGGAGAAAGGTAATTGTATCCGTGCCTTTTTGAACTTTAGGTTTTTCCAATAGATTTTCGAGAGTATTCAAAATCATTCTATGATGGCGGTCACTTCCTTTTTCAGGAGAATAATATTCATACGAGTCCGAAAACACGCTTAAACCCACGGCATCACGCTGTTTCTTTAAAATATTCATTAAAACGGCTGAAGCCAAAACGGAAAATCCTATTTTATTTTGGAAAAATTTTTCTTTGTTTTCCAATTTTGGATAATGCATCGACGAAGAATTATCAATGATAATGTGGCAACGCAAATTGGTATCTTCCTCAAAGCGTTTGGTGTATAATCTATCAGTTTTGGCAAACAATTTCCAATCGATATGTTTTGTACTTTCGCCAACATTATAAACCTTATGCTCAGCAAATTCAGCCGAAAAACCGTGAAAAGGACTTTTGTGCATTCCGGAGATAAAGCCTTCCACAATTTGATTGGCTAACAATTCAAGGTGCTGAAAACTTGAAATTTTCTCTATTTGTGATTCAATCTTCATCTTTCAAATGTATTAAAAGATTGAATGATTAAAAAATTAATAGATTATAAATAAAAAGGTTTGACTTTCGCCAAACCTTTCAGTATAAATCATAATCAATTGATTACAACAAGGCGTCTAAACTATCAGCGTAGGTTTGTTTCGGAGCAACTCCTACTTGTTTTCCTACCACTTCTCCGTTGTGAAAAACCAAAACTGTTGGAATATTTCTCACTCCGTATTTTGCAGCAAATTCTTGGTTTGCGTCAACATCTACTTTTCCAACTACAACTTTTCCTTCATATTCTTCTCCAAGTTGGTCAATAATCGGTCCAACCATTCTACACGGTCCACACCAAGCTGCCCAAAAATCCACCATTACTGGCTTTGTTGATTTTAAAACTACTTCTTCAAAAGTAGCATCTGTTATTGCTAATGCCATATTCTTATTTTTTAAATTTATTTATTTTTGTAATGCAAAGATAAAGAAACATTTGAGTTACGAAGTGTAACTTGTATTACATTTAACTATTTATAAATTGGTATAACTTATCAATTCAGCTTAAAATTAATCTGCATCTTCTCTAGTTCCGTCAACAATTCATTCGAAATTTTGATTTTTAATTTCCGGCTTGGCATTGATATTCGCGTAACTACTTTTGTTTCCTCAATCTCAGAAATGGTTTCAACAAATGGAACTACATCATCCTCAGATATTTCTTCAGTAAAAATGGCGGCTTCATCAGATATTCCATCATCAAATAATGGGGACTCTATTTTTTCTTCCACTTTTATTATTTCTGGAACTAAATCTATTTGTTTTCGGATTGTTTCTAATTCAAGAACATCAAAAGTAACCGTGTTATCGCCTTTATTTGCTTGGAAGACAGCGTTCAATTTCGTGATAAAATCAGCATTCAAATCTTTTACATCCAATAAAATACTTAGCTTTTTGGCAAAATTTTCGAATACATCCTGCAACATTTTAAATTCTGAAAATTGCAATCTTGGATCTCCTTTTTTACCGGTTTCTCTATCCGTCCAACCTTCTTTAACTAATATTTTTATGTAAGTAAAACTATTCGGAATAAGATAATGTCGGTTTTTCATATACTCTTCTCCAAAAATCTTGAACTCATAACTTTCATCATAACCTTCAAGTTGAAACAGCGCCCAGCCCTTACCGTTCTTAGCAATTCGATGTTGAACGTTGGTAATAATCCCTCCGAAAGTCAAGTTTTTATTCAAATGCTGATTCAAATCTTTCAGCGATTCTAATTTAGAATTACAGAAATATTTCATCTCAAACTTGAAATCATCCAGCGGATGTCCTGAAATATAAATCCCAACAACTTCCTTTTCTTTGGCGAGTTTTTCCATCGTGCTCCAATCTTCACAAGGCGGCACAATGGGTTCGGCAATTTGAACATCGCTGCTTTCGCCAAATAAACTCACCTGCGATGAATTTTCATTTTCCTGAAATTTGGCACCATATCGAATGGCTTTTTCGTAGAAGGTAATTCCGTCCGTATCAACGTGAAAATATTGTGCTCGGATTGTTCCAATGAAAGAATCAAAACCACCCGCCAAAGCTAGATTTTCCAATGCTTTTTTATTGGCAGAACGCAAATCAATTCGTTTGGTTAAATCAAAAATCGATCTGTATTTACCGGTTTTCCGGTTTTCGACAATTGTTGCCACGGCTCCAGAACCAACGCCTTTTACGGCTCCCATCCCGAAACGAACTGCATATTGATCATTTACTGTAAATTTATAAAACGACTCATTCACATCTGGACCCAAAACCTGCAATCCCATACGTTTGCATTCCTCCATAAAAAAAGAAACTTGCTTGATGTCGCTCATATTATTGGACAAAACTGCCGCCATATATTCGGCTGGATAATTCGCTTTTAAGTAAGCCGTTTGGTACGCAATCCAAGCATAACAAGTCGAATGCGATTTGTTAAAAGCATATTCCGCAAAGGCCTTCCAGTCATTCCAAATTTTCTCTAATTTGTCTTTGGCGTGCCCTTTTGCCATAGCTTGGGAGATAAATTTCGGTTCCATTTTTGCCAAAACATCAATCATCTTTTTTCCCATCGCTTTACGCAAAACGTCAGCATCACCCTTGGAAAAATCCGCTAGTTTTTGTGACAAAAGCATTACCTGTTCTTGGTAAACGGTAATTCCGTAGGTGTCTTTCAACAATTCTTCGCAATCATCCAAATCGTATTCGATAGGCTCTTCTCCATTTTTTCGTTTAATGAAACTCGGAATATAAGCAATTGGACCTGGACGATAAAGCGCATTCATTGCAATCAAATCAGGAAAAACCGTAGGCTTCAGTTCCTTCATGTATTTTTGCATTCCGGCACTTTCATACTGGAAAATCCCCACCGTTTCACCCCGCTGAAAAAGTTCGTACGTCTTTACATCATCAATAGGGAATTCGTCCGGGTTCAGGTCTATATTACTCCTGTATTTCACTAATTTAACGGTATCTTTAATCAAAGTTAGGGTTTTCAAACCCAAGAAGTCCATCTTCAGCAAACCGGCACTTTCCACGACAGAGTTGTCGAATTGGGTTACATACAAATCCGAATCTTTGGCGGTAGCCACGGGAACAAAATCAGTAATATCGCTTGGCGTAATAATCACACCACAAGCGTGAATCCCCGTATTTCTGAGGTTTCCTTCCAAAACTTTGGCTTGCTGAATGGTTTCTCCACCCAGATCACCTTCATTGGCCAAACCAATTAATTCTTTTATTTTTTCGAATTCTTCGGGACGAACTGCCTTTTTTATTAAATCTTCTTTTTCGTTTAGAAATCGGGCTAAATTCCATTTAGACGGCATCATCCCCGGAATTAATTTGGCAATTCTATCCGCTTCAAATAAAGGCAAATCAAGCACACGAGCCGTATCACGAATCGCCGATTTAGTTGCCATTTTACCGTAAGTGATAATCTGAGCCACTTGTTTTTTGCCGTATTTACGAATCACATAATCCATTACGCTACTTCGACCTTCATCATCAAAATCAATATCAATATCGGGAAGTGAAACCCGATCCGGATTTAAGAATCTCTCGAAAAGCAAATTGTACAAAAGCGGGTCAATATTGGTAATTTTTAAACAATACGCCACCACCGAACCTGCCGCAGAACCCCGACCAGGGCCAACAGAAACCCCCATGTTTCGGGCTTCGGCAATGAAATCCTGGACAATCAAGAAATACCCGGGATAACCTGAATTTTCGATTGTCAATAATTCGAAATCCAATCGTTCCTGAATTTCGGGTGTAATATCCTTGTATCTTCGTCTGGCTCCTTCAAAAGTAAGATGTTTCAAATAGGCATTTTCGCCTCGAACGCCGCCGTCAACAGCGTCTTCTGGAACATTAAATTCAACCGGGATTTCAAATTTTGGAAGCAAAACTTCACGAGCCAAATTGTAAATTTTTATTTTGTCAACAATTTCGGAAATATTCGAAATCGCTTCTGGCAAATTGTTGAAAAGTTGTTTCATTTCCTCACCCGACTTGAAATAATATTCCTGATTGGGCAGGCCATAACGATAGCCACGCCCGCGCCCTATTGGCGTAGATTGCTTTTCTCCCTCTTTTACGCACAACAAAATGTCGTGCGCATTCGCATTGCCCTTATCGATGTAAAAAGTATTGTTGGTCGCCACAATTTTGACATCGTGCTTTCTGGCCAATGAAATTAACCCTTCATTTACCCGGTTTTCATCCTCTTGATTGTGGCGCATCACCTCGATATAAAAATCCTGTCCAAATTCCTGCTTCCACCAAAGCAAAGCTTCTTCAGCCTGGTTTTCTCCCAAATTCAAGATTTTGCTTGGAATTTCCCCATAGAGATTTCCCGACAAAACAATAATATCTTCCTTATATTTTTGAATGACTTTCCGGTCAATTCTTGGCACATAATAAAATCCTTCGGTATAACCAATGGAAGACATTTTGGCCAAATTATGATAGCCTTTTTTGGTTTTCGCCAAAAGCACGATTTGGTAACCATTGTCTTTTACAGACTTGTTTTTGTGATCTTCACATACAAAAAATTCGCAACCAACGATGGGTTTAATCAAAACTTCGGTTGGTTCTTCGCCTTTTTCTATTGCTTCTTTATTTTTGGTTTCGGCAGCTTTATTATGGTATAAAATATCGCGAACAAAGTGAAAAGCACCCATCAAGTTGGCGTGATCGGTCATTGCCACAGCCGGCATTTTTTGCTGCGAAGCCGCCTTCACCAAAGCCGCAACGCTAATCGTGGATTGCAAAACCGAGAACTGCGTATGATTATGCAAATGCACAAAATCTGTATCTATTAATATCTGTTTGTTATCCGAAAGTTCCTGTTTCGAAATTGGTGCGGCTTGATTGGCTCCAAATTGTTGGCGAATTTTATCGGAAGCTTCTTTTAAATTGATATGCTGCAATCCAATAAGTTGAATTTCTCGTGGATTTTTTAATTGAAAATCCTCAAAATATTCTTGCTCAACTTCTAGTTCCTGTTTGGTAAAAACTTTAGTACGAATTAATTCGAAAAAGCAACGCGTAGTTGCCTCAACATCGGCAGTGGCATTGTGCGCCTCCGAGAAGGGTTTGTTGAAAAGATAAGAGTGCAATTCGGTTAGCGTAGGCAATTTAAATTTACCTCCACGACCTCCAGGCAATTTCAATAAAGAGGCTGTAACTTCGGTACAGGTATCAAGAATTGGCATGGAACCCATTGGACTTTCGACTCCCAATCTATAAAATTCGCAACTCATGATATTGATGTCAAAACCTAGATTTTGACCCACAATAAATTTGGTTTTCGATAAGGCAATATTGAATTTCTCTAAAACTTCCGCCAAAGAAATTCCTTCGGCTTCGGCCAATTCAGTCGAAATACCGTGAATTCTCTCGGCATCATACGGAATATTAAATCCCTCAGGTTTCACCAAATAATCCTGATGTTCGATGAGTTTTCCCATATCATCGTGGAGTTGCCAAGCGATCTGAATACATCTTGGCCAGTTGTCCGTGTCAGAAATGGGTGCGCCCCAACGCTTTGGTAATCCTGTGGTTTCGGTGTCGAATATTAAGTACATAACTGCAAATGAAGGAATTGTAATTCTATAGAATCACAAAATGTGAATTTCAAATTTAGTTATTTTTTAGAGGAAAATAAAGGTAAGTTATGAACAAAAAAAAGGTCTTGATTGTGAGTCAAGACCTTTTGTATTATTTTAAAAAATTAAATCTATTTAAAATCCCACCCTAATGTAACCCCAAAGGCAACAGGACGAATTTTTGCATTTTTATCAGTGCTGTACAATCCATTAGCCTCTCTATCTGTAACTGATGTTGGGTTATATCCTATGTAAGACTCATCTCTATCTTGGTCAAGAATAGAACCGTAACCATTTTCAAGAAACATTGCTGCATACAATGCATTTTTCTTTCCCATATCAAATGTAAAACCCAACTCAAACATACTCATTACGATACTCTTAGTTTGGTATTCACCAGTTGCTGAATAATTACTTTGACCACCAAAACCATATTCTGGTAAATTATCAATAGTCAAATTAACGTCTGGATAATAAGCTGCCCCATTTACATTATTTGCCGCTGCTTCTATTTTATATTTAACAGGTAAAAAGTACTTTGCTCCTGCTCTAAAATTAAAATCAATTCCTTTATTAATATTAGTTTTATATTGCAGAAAAAGTGGGATTTGAATAGCGTGCAAGGTTTGTTTTTCTTTATAATTACTTGTGTTAATGCTATAAATAAAAGCAGAAGTTGAAGGGTCAACTTCAAAATTACTAAGTGTTGCCGAAGAATTTCTCAAAGTAACATCTTGTTTATACTGAGAAAATTCTACACCAGTACCAACTCCGATATGATTGGTTAAAGAATAAATATAACCTACTTTTAATGCTCCTCCAAGTTCATGACCCTGAGTTGTTCCATTGACATCACTTTTGATATTTCCAATTCCTGACTGTACACCTACATAAATCTGCGCAGCCATCCCTTGGGTAATTAAAAAAGCTAAGATTCCGATTGTATTTTTAATATTCAATTTCATATTTGTTTTTTTTCATTAGAATAATCCGTCCTCACTTATAAAATGAGGACTTCATACTCCTGATTATTTAATTTTTAACTAAAATATTTTTTGTAAAATACTTGCCATTGGCTAAAGTCATTTTTACAATATAAATTCCCTCCACAGTAGGTGCTTTTAATGTCACTGCACTTTGACTTGTAGTTTTGTTTTCTATTAATGAACCTCCTGCACTATACACTTCAACACGAGCATTCAGCAATCTTGAAGTAGATACATTGGTAATTAGTTCATAATTCGCATTTGGTTTAACTGGATTAGGAACAAGTTTGATATATTCGTCTTCCACTGTTGGTGATAAAGTTAACGAACAAGTAGTAATCAATGTTCCGTCTAGTTTTGTTGCAATAGCATAATAAGTTCCATTTAAAGCTCCGCTTTCTTTGAAATACTGATTAGTTTGACTTGGAACCAAGACTCCATTTTTGTACCAAGTATATGATTTAAAACTATAAGAACTATTATCAAAGAAAATAATATTTTCGAACTGTTTTCTAATTAAATTCGGCTGGCTATTTACAACTGGCAATACCACTACTGAAGCGGCATTATAATTATTGTTTCCTACTTGTGAAGCAGTAACAGTAGCTGAACCATAATTTTCGGAAATTAACGAACCATTTGTAACCGCTACTACTCCACTATTAGAAGATGTATAGCTAACAGTTAAGCCACTACTAGATGTAGCATTTAACGACACTGAATTCTGACCATCACAACCTAATGCCAAAGTTTGATCCCAAGTAATACGTTGATCGGCTTTAGTAATACTTAAATTAGCACCTACATAAGTAATTGTGTAATTTAATCCTGCACTTAAAGACCCTTGATTAATCGCATAAAGACCTACACCATTTCCAACAGCTCTTATTAATGATCCTGTAAACAAATCACCATTTACTAAACTTGGTGACACTGAATAAGTAAAAGTTGGATCTGTTGCCCCATAAACTTTTGTTTGTGATGCGGCGGTTACTGTTACTGTTTTCTTACCAATAGTTAAATTGGCAGTTGTATAATTTAAAGTGTAATTACCACTTAAAGCAAGTGTACCCTGATTAATTGCATAAGTTCCCACGTTTTCACCAGTTGCTCTACTTAGGCTACCGCTGAAGCTATCTCCTGTTACTAATACTGGAGAAAAAGTATATGTTAATGCAGGATCAACCTCACCATACGTTTTGGTCTTTGCTTCTGCACTTGCCATAACGGTTTTCTTACCGATAGTTAAACTAGAACTTGCGTAATTTAAAGTGTAATTACCACTTAAAGCAAGTGTACCCTGATTAATTGCATAAGCTCCCACGTTTTCACCAGTTGCTCTACTTAGGCTACCGCTGAAGCTATCTCCTGTTACTAATACTGGAGAAAAAGTATATGTTAATGCAGGATCAACCTCACCATAGGTTTTGGTTTTTGATGCTGCTGTTACTACAATAGGCTTCGCAGAAATTGAAAAATCCTTACTAACAAAAGTCATCAAGTATTTATTCCCAGCGGAAAGATTACCTTGATTAATAGCATAATTACCAATGTTTTCCCCACTAACCCTTGTTAAAGCTCCGGTAAACGAATCTCCAGACAACAAAGAAGGTGTTACTGTATAGGTAAAAACAGGATCATTGTCTCCATACACTTTAGTTTGTGACACTGTTGCTGTAACAGTAATTGGTATTTGATTTAATTTTAATGTGAAATTATATGCAGCAGTACAACTATTATCATCAGTAACTGTCACTGTAAAATTACTATCAGCCACCTGAGTAGATGTCCCTGTTATCACACCACTTGATGATATAGTAAAACCTGAAGGCAAACTACCAGCAGTAACTGCATACAATTTTCCTCCTGTACCTCCTGTAACATCAATATTTTGACTGTATGATGAATTATAATCATACCCAGGCAATGTTGTAGTTGTAAAACTCAATGCCGATGGCTGTGTAATAGTAAAATTACGAGTTGCCGTACATCCGTTAGCATCGGTCACTGTTACGGTATAACTTCCTGCAGCTAGACCGGTAGCTGTAGCTGCCGTTCCACCAGAAGGTGACCACGTATAAGTATAACCTGCTGTTCCGCCAGAAGGAGAAACTGAAGCAGAACCATTTGTTCCTCCATTACAAGACACATTCGTTTGCGAACCTGTTGCCGTGCTGATGGCTGATGGCTGTGTAATAGTAAAATTACGTGTCGCCGTACATCCATTAGCATCGGTCACTGTTACGGCATAACTTCCTGCAGCTAGACCACTAGCTGTAGCAGCCGTTCCACCAGAAGGTGACCATGTATAAGTATAACCTGCTGTTCCGCCAGAAGGAGAAACTGAAGCAGAACCATTTGTTCCTCCATTACAAGATACATTCGTTTGCGAACCTGTTGCCGTGCTGATGGCTGATGGTTGTGTAATAGTAAAATTACGAGTTGCCGTACATCCGTTAGCATCGGTCACTGTTACTGTATAACTTCCTGCAGCTAGACCACTAGCTGTAGCTGCCGTTCCACCAGAAGGTGACCAT
>NZ_JADHEC010000027.1 GCF_015277675.1 Flavobacterium soyangense | reverse complement strand
AATATCTTTGGAACTCATAAATTTTGTTTTTTGTCACTCAAAATATATGAAAAAAAGGGCTTACTTTTAAAAGTAGCCCTTTCTGTTTAAAAATATTAATCGGTTAGTAGTGATTTTTTATTCTAAAAAACTAACCTTTTCGTGCCCGAAACATTTCTCTTTTTCCTGGCGGTCCTACAAGCTTTTCGACAGTAAAACCCACTTCTTTCATGCTCCTTTTTACAACTCCTCTAGCCGCATAAGTAACTAATATTCCATTAGTTTTTAGTGCATTGTACATTTTCTTAAAAATTGCCGTGCTCCATAATTCAGGTTGAACATTATAGCCAAAAGCATCAAAATAAATCAAGTCGAACTTTTCTAAGTCATCAATGTCGGTAAAAAACTGCTTTCTTTTTGTTAACACAAAATCTTCTCTCAAAACAACTTGTTTTTCCCAGTTGCAATCATGCATTTTTTCAAATACAGCTAATTCCTTTTCAGCATTTAATTCAAAAACATAATTCATTGACAGCACTTCTTCAGAAGAAATAGGATATGCTTCTACTCCAACATAATCTATAGTTTGGTTCAGTTTTTTAGATTCTAAAAAAGTGATAAAGGCATTCAGACCCGTACCAAAACCTATTTCCAAAATGGAAATAGGTTTGCCTTCGAATAATAAAAGTCCATTTTTTATAAAGACGTGTTGGGCTTCCTGAATGGCTCCAAATTTTGAATGATAGCATTCGTTCCATGCTTCAATTTGAATGGTTGTCGAGCCATCAGCAGTTTTTATTATTTCTCTTTTCAAAATAGTATGGAGGGTTTTTTACTTTAACCAAGTCATTGATTGCCAAATTTAATTAAAACCTAATTAGGTTTAACCATCATTGACTCTTATTTTTTAAATATTTCATAAAAAAACTCTGAATTTTCCATTTTTTTTAGAATATAAATAAATCTCAGTTAAACGCTATAATTAATGTTTTTTTGATAAGGAATATGATGTTTTTTGTTTAATTTTGCAAAACGTAAATTCGTTTAACATCATCCTACCTTATACAATATTTTAATAGAATAACTAATTATGAGTGCAACACAAACCAACAAAATTGAAATAATAAAAGCCGCAACTTCAAAAATAAAAGATGTCGATTTTGATAATTTACATTTTGGGGAAGTTTTTACAGATCATTTATTCGAATGTGATTTTACAAATGGCGAATGGCAAAAACCAGTCATCAAACCTTATGCTCCATTTTTATTGGATCCGTCAGCAAAAGTCTTCCATTATGGCCAAGCCATTTTTGAAGGAATGAAAGCGTACAAAGATGATAATGATGCAATTTGGTTATTTAGACCTGATGAAAACTACCACCGTTTCAATAATTCTGCAACAAGAATGGCAATGCCTGAAGTTCCTGAAGAAATCTTTATGGAAGGGCTGAAACAATTATTACAATTAGATGAGGCTTGGATTCAAAAAGGAAAAGGAAACACTATGTACATCAGACCATTTATGATTGCTACCGGAACAGGAGTAATTGCAAATCCATCTGATGATTATAAATTCATGATTCTATTATCGCCAGCAAAAGCATACTATTCAGGTGAAGTAAAAGTATTAATTGCGGAGCATTTCAGTAGAGCTGCAAACGGTGGTATTGGTGCCGCAAAAGCTGCAGGAAATTATGCTGCTCAATTTTACCCAACAAATTTAGCCAACAAAGCAGGTTTTCAACAAGTGATTTGGACGGATGACGCAACTCATACTAAATTAGAAGAAGCTGGAACAATGAATGTGTTTTTTAGAATAAACGACACTTTATATACTGCTCCCACTAGCGAAAGAATTCTTGATGGTGTGACTCGAAAAAGCCTTATTGATTTGGCAAAAAGAGAAAATATTAATGTTGAAGTTCGTCCTGTTTTAGTTTCTGAACTAGTTGAAGGGGCTAAAAACGGTAGCTTAAAAGAAATTTTTGGAGCAGGGACAGCCGCAGTTGTTAACCCAATTATTGGATTCTCGTATCAGGATGTTTATTATGAATTGCCAAAATCAGAGAGTTCAATTGCATTAGAACTTAAAGATAAATTGACAAACATTCAACATAAACTAGCCGAAGACACTTTTGGTTGGACAGTTAAAGTTTAGTTTTCAGTCTAATTATTTATACAAAAAAGCAGTTTAAACATGATTTGTTTCATGTTTAAACTGCTTTTTTTTAACTTGCTACTGGCTACTTTCCTCCAAGTATTTTAGAAAAATCAGGTTTAAAATAATTGGGACCTTTCATTACTTTTCCATCTTCACGATAAATAGGTTTCCCGTCTTCTCCAAGTTTACTCATATTAGAGCGTTGAATTTCGTCAAAAACTTCTTCAATTTTATGTTGCAAACCGTGTTCGATAATCGTTCCACAAAGAATGTACATCATGTCACCCAAAGCATCGGCGATTTCAATTAAATCATTATTCTGGACTGCTTCAAGATATTCTTCGTTTTCTTCTTTCATCAAATTGTAACGAAGCAAGTTTTTATTTTCGCCCAAATCACCTATAGGGGTTTCGCTGTGACCTATGATAAATGCCGTGTGAAATTCCTTTACTGCGTTGATTTGTTTTTGCATAATTTTATTTGATTAAATGAAGTTGCAAATTAGCAAGTTTTCCTAAACTAATTCCTAAATTTGCCCAAAATATTTTAAACTATGTTTAGTCCAGGACAATTGGTGTTTGCAGGCTGTTTTTTTGTTGCTTTTGTTATCGCAATGATTTATGCCTATAGAAAAGATGCAAAGTTGCACAAAACCTTTTACAAAGGAAATTATAAGATTCTGATTGGGTTTATTCTCTTTATCATAATCTTATTTATGATAAAAATATTTTTTAAACGTTAGGGTTATTTGATATATAATAAAAAAAGGATGCCTATCAAGGAGGGCACTGAAAAACCTTGTTTATTTTAAAAAGCCTCTTTTTATAGAGAGTAAAAAAACGCTTATAACAGGATTTTAAACATCTGTTATGAGCGTTTTTATTTTTGTAACTGTTTTTTATTGTAGGTTGTATGAGTCCGATTTTGACTTATACAGGTTCGTTTGGCAAAATGTATGTGTAGATTGTATTTTCTACATTAATTTGAGTATTCTTTTTAAGTTGACTGTGAAAATTGCTATTGCACCTTGCATTTGCATATTGGTAATACCGTATGATATCGCTCTATCATAACCGTGTGCATTTTTTAACTCGCTATTTTTGGCTTCTATCTTGTACCGATGTTTTGCTTTTTCTTTGTAATATTCTGTTTCTTGAAAAGCCATTTGGTCTTGATGCAATTCTGATTTTATGGATACCGAATACGTTTTTGTTTTGGCTCCATCTTTGTAACAGCCTTCTTTTAAAGGGCAAGACTTGCATTTTTCGACATCAAAATAATAAGTATCTACTTGATTTGTTCCGACATCTTTGGATCCTTGACGTGCTTTTCGTATGGCCAAATGTCCTGCTGGGCAAACAAACCTATCGGCATCTTTATTGTAATCAAACCTATCTTCGTCTTTTCTAAATCCTTGTGTTATCGATGGATTTAGCCTTGCTACTACTTTAATGTTTTGTTCACTTGTGATTTTAAGGTTCTCTTTTCCGGAATAAGCCGCATCGCCAATAATGGCCTCTACATCAATTCCGTTTTCTTGACTAATTTTTAAAAGTTTAGGTAATTCTGGTCCATCGCCTTTTTCTCCGGATGTAACTACAGCCGCAGTAATGATGCGCTCTTCGGTCATTGCCAAATGAGTCTTATAGCCAAAAAAGGAACTATCGGCAGACTTATGACCTACTTTAGCATCGGGATCTTTTGATAAAGTTAAATTTTCTTGAGTATCTTCTACAGTTTCTTTTAATAGGTTTAGTTTTTCTTTCACAGCAGGGATTGAACTTATAGAAGGCTCATTTTCTATACTTGTTTCTAGTTCTTTGCAATAAGCCAGCTCCTTTTCTATATCATTGTCTGTATTTTTTTTGGGCATGCGTTCTTTGAATTGGTCGTCAAAGATGTATACTGTTTTTCGAAGTAGTTTTGAACGTTCTCTCAATACTTCGATTGCTGAAAATGGATTGGATCTTGATAAAGTATGTGTGGCATCAACAATAATAGATTTAGAACGGATGATGCCTTTTTCAATAGCGATGTTTACCGTTTTGCTTATCAATAAATTTAATAAGTCGGTGTCTTTCAAACGTAGTTTTCTAAATTTTGTCAACGAACTAGGATTGATAACATCGTCTTCTGGATTCATGTCCAAAAAATATTTAAAGGACATATCAAAACGTGAACGTTCCACTATATCAACATCGGAAACAGTGTAAATTGTTTTAAGAAGTAAATATTTAAACATTCGAACAGGACTTTCTGCCTTACGCCCATTATTGATGCAGTATTTATTTAATAACTCATCATAGATAAATGAAAAATCTATTAAATCATTAATTTTTCTCAAAAGATTATCCTTCGGCACAATTAAATCATATAACGAAGAATGTTCGCTGAAGTCTATTGTTTGTTGCTGTACTAACATCTAAAAAACTTTATAATTACAGCTAAATATACCAAAAAAGGAGTAGAAATCCTAAGTTTTCTACTCCTTTTATTTGTCAATTTATTCGAAAAAAGACTTTTTCAGTGCCCTCCTATCAAGACATCCTTTTTTTATAAATCAATTATTTCTTAATTTTCCAAAGGCAAGGAACCATAAGTTTTTGAATAGTTCAACATTTGTTCAGCAAATGATTTTGGCTGTGTTACTTCAATCGAAATTATGTTTCCTTTTGCATCTAATTTTGGAACTAAAACTGGATTTACAAAACCACTGTAAGGAGCAGATGTAAATTGTTTGTTACGTTCCAATACTTCCGCGTGTTTTTTTTGATCTACTTTCACACCATAATTTTCAACCAAAGCTTTTCCTGCAGCATAATCCCCTTCTGATTTTATGCGTTGGATTTCACGTAATAACTGTCCGAATAATTCGTGTAATTTGTCATAATCAGTAATATTGAAATAGGTCTTTCCGTTACGGGTTAATTTCTCGATTACATTGTCTGCTTTTCCTTTTTCAAAAACCCAAGAGCTTATAAACTGACGGTTTCTCATGTGTGCTTCTTCAATATTAGCTCCTTTTTCCAATCGAATAAGTTGTGTCATTAATCCGTTACGGATGTAACTGTCATACGATTCCATACCTAGTTTTTTCCAATCGTCAACCAAGCCAAGTTCCTGTAATTTTGGATTATAGACATAGTACAATCCCACTAAATCAGCTCTACCTTCTTCAAGAGTCGAAGCATAACTTTTCAAGGTCTCTTTTGGAGTTCCCACACCAGGATTAATTTGTCCAGAGGCGTGACCAATCACTTCGTGCAAAGCAGTGTGCATTTTATCTCCTATTTCAGCATATTTTTCAGCCAAAGCTATTTCTTCAGGATCATTAGCAAATTCTTGCAATCTACCTTTTCCACCGGCCTTATTATAGGAATCAATAATATTCCCTAAAGAAACTGATTTTGAACCGTGTTCAGCACGAATCCAATCAGCATTTGGAAGGTTTACACCAATAGGAGTTGCCGGAGAAGAATCACCAGATTCACCTGCTACAACAACAGTTTTATAGGAAACACCAACTACATTTTTCTTTTTATTTTCCGGAAGCAAAGGAGAATTATCTTCAAACCATTGAGCATTTTTTGAAATCACCTCCATTTTTTTAGACATATCAAAATCTTTAATTTGAACGATGCTTTCATATGATCCTCTGTATCCTAATGGATCATTGTAAACTTCAATAAAGCTGTTGATATAATCAATATTTCCATCAGTAGCTTGCAACCAAGCGATGTTGTAATCATCCCAAGTTTTTAAACTTCCCGTTTTGTAATAACTAATAAGCAATCCAATAGCATCGCCTTGTTTCTTGTTTTCAGCAACACTTTGCGCTTTTCCTAACCAATAAACAATTTTATCAATCGCAACACCGTACATTCCTTTACTTTTCCATACTTTTTCTTCTAATTGCCCTTTAGAATTACGAACTAATTTAGAATTTAAACCATACGAATAAGGTCTTTTAGCATCAGGACTTGTTTTTTTGGCATAAAAATCTTCAACTTCTTTTGCCGTAATTCCTTTACTATAAAAATTGATAGCAGAACCTTCTAACAATCCTTTTGATTCATCAAGATTCACTTTTTTTGCATCGGCATCATTAAAAAGAACTTCTACAATTGCTGGCGATAAGCTTGTTTTTGTAGCTTTCATTAAACTATTAAAATAAACTGCAGAAAATGCAGGCTTAATTTTATCATTAGAATAATGATGATGGATTCCATTGGCAAACCATACTCTTTTTAGATAAATTTCAAAGTTTTTCCAATCTTGGGAAGTTTTGTCTCCTTTATAGTTTACATAAATATTCTCAAGTGCTTTTCTTATTTTCAGATTGCTTTTATAGTGTTGATCCCAACCAATATCTCGACCAGAATATCCTGCTTGAGTGAGATAATACACTAATTTTTGTTCTTTTAGTGTTAGATTTTCCCAACCCGGTATTTGGTAACGCAATACTTTTATGTCAGCAAATTGTTCGACAACGTATTCAAATGGAGCTTTTACGGTAGTTTTCGTATCAGAAACCTTTATTTGTGCATTACAAATAAAAGAAAGTCCAACGGTCATAAAAACACCAGCAATTTTAAGTAATTTCATTATTAAAGATATTTAGTTGTTTTATAATAATATTTTAACAAATATATGTATTCTTTAAACATAACACAAAAATTAACATTTATTTGAGAAAAAATTAAACAATACACTAGTATTAACTGGTCTTGCTTTTGAATTATTTTGAATTCAACTTTCTGATATATTGGAATTTAAATTAAAAGAATTAAATATTATTATTTAAATGTTTCAAAATTGAATAGAAATAGAAATTTTATACTTTTATGGCAGTTAAATGTATTGATAAAATTTCTAACTTTACAACAGAAATTAAACTGTTTATTATGAGAATTTTAAAGTACCTCTTTCTATTATTATTACTTAGTTTAGTAGCATTATCCATTTTTGTTGCAACACAAAAAGGTAATTTTACTGTAGAAAGAAGTAAAATTATCAATTCGCCAAAATCATCCGTATTTAATTATGTTAACGATTTTAAAAATTGGGGCGAATGGAATTCCCTAGCTACAGAAGATTCTCTTATTAACATTACTTATTCAAAAAACACCATTGGCAAAGGCAGTTCTTGTACTTGGGAAGGAAAACAAGGAAATGGTGATTTACAGACGATAAATATAAAAGAGAACGACAGCATTTTTCAAATAATGAATTTTAACGGTAATTCCGCTGATGTTTCTATGAGTTTTAAAGATACATTGGGAAAAACAAGAGTATCCTGGAAAGCAAAAGGAAAAATGGGATTTCTTTTTAAAGTGTTGACCGCTTTTAATGGCGGAGCGGAGAAAATTTTTGGTTCTGTATTTGAAAAAAGTTTGAATAATTTAGACAAGAAACTGGATTATGAAATAAATACGTATTCCGTAAAAGTTAATGGTTTAGTAAACAATCCCGAAACTTTCTATCTAGCTCAAACATTTACCAGTGAATTTTCAAAAGTTTCCAAAAATTCCGGAATCGTTATTTCTAAAATCACTACTTTCTGTAAAAAAAATAATATTACAATAAGTGGCAAACCATTTGTCATTTATCATACTTATGATATTACCAATGAACTTACAAAAATGTCGGTTTGTATTCCTATTAAAGAACCTATTTTCTTAGTTGAAGGAAGCGATATTTTATCAGAGAAACTTCAACCATTCCAAGCCGTAAAAACAACCTTGGCTGGTGATTATTCACATACTAAAAAAGCATTGGATAAAACACAGGAATATCTTAAGACTAATTATCTTAATGCAGATACTGTATTTTCTCATATTGAAATATACATAATTGGCAAAAATGATATAAATAATCCTTCAAAATGGATTACCGAAATTTATTATCCAATAAGACAAAAAGTTGTGTCTAAACCAATTGTTACACCAACTCCGACAAATGAAGAAATTACCCCAAAACCTAAAGTTGAGAAAGAAATTCCTTCTGAATTCTAATATTTTTAATTGTGATTAAACCTATTTGATAAATTCCATTCTAAACTTATAAATTATAGCTTTGCAAGAAGAAAAGGAATTTATCCAGGAATTATTAAACCCGAAGACTCAAAACCTTGCGTTTGAAAAACTCTTGAAAGAATATCAAAAACCCTTATATAATCACATAAGAAATATTGTTATTGACCATGATGATGCTGATGATGTTTTGCAAAACACTTTCGTGAAAGTGTTTCAATATTTGAATAAATTTAAAGGGGAAAGCAAACTATTTTCGTGGATGTATCGAATTGCCACCAATGAGGCTTTGACCTTTTTAAGTCAAAAAGCAAAAAAAAATGGAATTTCATCAGAAACATTACAAAACAAAACTATCGATAATCTTAAAGCTGACGTCTATTTTGATGGAAACGAAATTCAAGTAAAATTGCAAAAAGCAATTGTGCTATTACCTGAAAAGCAACAATTAATATTTAAAATGAAATATTTTGAAGAACTGAAATACGAAGAAATATCAAAAATATTAGGAACATCAGTAGGAGCTTTAAAAGCATCTTATCATCATGCCGTAAAAAAAATAGAAGCCTTTGTTACTACAAATTAAACCTTTTGACTTCAATTAAGTCCAATAAATATCATGAAAACATTTAAACTAGAAAACGAACCAAAAATTAAAACTGGATTTACAACTCCGGAGAATTACTTTGAGGATTTTTCTGCAAAAATGATGCAACAATTACCTAAAAAAGAGCCAAAGATAATTTCGCTTTTTGCCAGGAAAAAAACTTGGTTATATACCGCTGCCGCTATTGTGATTATGGCATTAACTATTCCGGTATATAATTATTTTTACAGTAATTCGGCAGAAATTGATGATGTAACATTAGAAAATTATATTACTTATCATTCTACTGTTTCTGATGAAGATATAGTTAACCTTCTTGACGAAAAAGATATTCAAAAAATGAATATTGACTTCAACATTGAAGAAAAAACTATTGAAAATGAACTTTCAACTAACAAAAATTTAGAGCAATATATATTAAATTAAAACAAAATGAAAACAAACAAACTACTACTTATTATTATACTGTTACTTTCGATTCATTCCTTTGCTCAACCGCCTATGGGAGAAAAAAAAGAACAAATCAAAGCGTTAAAAGTGGGTTTTATTACTAATGAATTATCATTGACACCAGATGAAGCTGTTAAATTTTGGCCAATTTACAATGCTTTTGATGACAAGCAGTTTGAGTTAAGACATCAAAAAATGAGAGCCTTCAAGGATAGAATGGATGATGATTTAGACAAAATGAGTGATAAAGAAGCTTCTGCCCTGCTTGCTCAAATGGAAAGTAACGAAGATGAATTGTACCAAATCAGGAAAAAATTTATTGCTAGCCTAAAAGGAATTTTATCTCCAGTAAAAATTATAAAATTGAAAAAGGCCGAAGACGATTTTAATAGAAAATTGCTACAACAATATCGAGACAAAGGTCTAAGAAGATAGTCTCATAGATTCTCACAATAAAACTACAAACCAAGAAATAGTCCAATCTATTTCTTGGATTTTTTATTTAAAACAATCCAAATCATTTTATTTTTATAAAAATAAAAATAATCTAATTGTCTGTATTAAAGATATTTGTAATTTATTTTAAAGATTGATATTTACCAAAATAATTTATTGGCACAGTAATTGGATAATTGAAATCAAATAATTTAATCTTATTAAATATGAAAACTCAATTACTAGTATTTGCTATGATAACTTCGGTATTTGCAACACAAATGCAAGGGCAAAACAGAACTACAGTTCAAGCATTAAATTCTGAAATAAGTGATAATTTAGATTTAAGAGTTGTTGCTTCTATCTTTGGAGACTCAAAAAATCTTAGGGATTTTGAAAGACGATTGAATGATCCAAAATTACAAATATCAAATTTAGATTTGAATAATGATGATCAGGTAGATTATCTACGCGTTATAGAATGCGTGGAAAATCGTACACACGTAATCATTATACAATCTGTTCTTGATTGTGACTTATATCAAGATGTTGCCACCATTGAAGTGGAAAAAGACTGGGGAAATAATGTTCGTATACAAGTAGTTGGCAACACTTATTTGTATGGTCAAAATTATATTTACGAACCTGAATATTATTACACACCACTTATTTATGCCTCATTTTGGATATCAAATTATCGTCCGTATTATTCCGCTTGGTCATGGAATTATTATCCAAGTTTTTATTATGCCTGGAATCCATTCCCAGTATTTAGATACAGATATAATGT
The DNA here is from genome assembly GCF_015277675.1 of Flavobacterium soyangense. GTDB lineage: Bacteria > Bacteroidota > Bacteroidia > Flavobacteriales > Flavobacteriaceae > Flavobacterium > Flavobacterium soyangense. The sequence continues at coordinate 39,712 of NZ_JADHEC010000027.1, read as the reverse complement.
CAATAATTGTCTAAATAATTATACTTATAATCACTACAATTATGTAAATTACAGAAGTTGTAATTATGCAGCAAACATATACAATTCAAGACGTTCTAATGGCTATGAAAGGCAATATCCTGAATATTCATTTTCAAGAAGAAATTCTCAGGTAAACAATCGTTATGAATTAGACCAAATAAGAAACACAAGAAATGTTGGCTCTAGAAATGACGTTGGATATTCTAACAACAGAACTGAATATCCAAGAGCAAATGCTCCGCAAAGAAACGATTCACAAAGAGATTATTCCCAAAACAGAACTGAATATCCAAGAGCAAATGCTCCGCAAAGAAACGATTCACAAAGAGATTATTCCCAAAACAGAACTGAGACTCCAAGAGCAAATACTCCGCAAAGAAACGATTCACAAAGAGACTATTCCCAAAACAGAACTGAGACTCCAAGAGCATCAGCACCACAAAGAAATGAATCTCCAAAAGAAAATACTCAATCAAGAAATCCATCTTCAGGAGACAATAACAATTCTTCAAGAGGCAATGGCAATAGAAGATCATAACACTTTTAAAAAACCAATATTAAAACACGGTTCAATCAGCCGTGTTTTTTTTATATTTATTTTTACATAACAATCAATAATATATTTAAAAACAGTAGATTTGCCAAGTTTTTTATATAAATATACATGAGCATTTCGCATAAGGACTTACACAGTAAGTTAACATTAGGAGGTTTATTAATTTCATTGGGAATAATTTACGGTGATATTGGAACCTCACCATTATATGTAATGAAAGCCATAATTGGTTCACATGTCATAAATGCAGATATCGTTTTAGGTGGTATTTCAGCCGTTTTCTGGACACTTACATTACAAACCACCATAAAATATGTTCTCATCACTTTAAGTGCCGATAATCATGGTGAAGGAGGGATTTTTGCATTATATGCATTAGTCAAAAAGACTAAAATACAATGGTTAATTATACCGGCAATTATTGGAGGAAGCGCCTTGCTTGCTGACGGAATAATTACTCCGCCCATCTCTGTCTCATCAGCTGTTGAAGGAATTAAAACTTTTTATCCAGAGATTAATACGGTTCCAATTGTCATTGGTATTTTATTTGTATTGTTTACCATACAGCAATTTGGTTCTAAATTAGTAGGTCGTTTTTTTGCTCCGATGATGCTTCTTTGGTTTTGTATGCTTGGCATTTTGGGTTTATTGCAAATAACAAAGCATCCTGAAGTCCTTAAGGCTTTTAATCCTTATTACGCCTATAATTTATTAACAATTCATCCTGAAGGTTTTTATGTATTGGGATTTGTTTTCCTTTGTACAACTGGAGCCGAAGCATTATATTCGGATATGGGGCATTGTGGACGAAAAAACATCAGGATCAGTTGGATTTTCGTAAAAACCACTTTGGTTTTAAACTACTTTGGGCAAGGAGCTTATTTGATTCACCATGAAGGACTTACCTTGGATGGTTTAGGAGGCGAAAATGGAAATCCATTCTATTTAATAATGGCAGATTGGTTTCAACCTTTTGGAATTATAGTGGCAACCCTTGCAGCAGTAATTGCATCACAAGCACTCATAAGTGGTTCCTTTACACTGATAAATGAAGCAATGCGATTGAATTTTTGGCCAAAAGTAAAAATAAAATATCCTTCAGAATTAAAAGGACAATTGTATATTCCGTCAATAAACTGGCTATTGTTTTTTGGATGTGTTGGCGTTGTGTTACACTTCGAAAAATCAAGCAATATGGAACACGCTTATGGATTAGCCATTATATTGTGTATGATAATGACCACGATATTACTCAATTATTATATGATTTTAAAAAGAGTAAAAGTGTATTTTATGGTGCCAATAATAACAATATATTTAACAATAGAATTTGGTTTCCTTATCGCTAATATTACAAAATTTGCCGAAGGTGGTTATGTAACATTAATTATTGCCTCTATTCTTATTTCTATTATGACTATTTGGTATTTTGCTAAGAAAATTAACAAGAGCTACACTCAGATTGTAAAATTAGATGATTATAAAAAAGTATTGGTCGAATTAAGTGATGATTTATCGATACCAAAATATGCTACCCATTTAATTTATATGACTAATGCGGGCAGAATTGATGAAATTGAGGAAAAAGTAATGTACTCCATTTTACGAAAAAGACCAAAACGAGCTGATATCTATTGGTTTATCCACGTTAATATTTTAAATATACCTTATAAAACCGAATATAAAGTTTCTGAAATTGCTAAAGACACCATATTCAGAGTCGACTTTAATTTAGGTTTTAGGGAGCCTACAAAAATAAACCTGATGTTTAAAGAAGTAATCACAGATATGGTTAAAAAAGGTGAGGTGGATGTTACCAGTAGATATGAATCCTTAAATAAAAATAATATTATCGGTGATTTCAAATTTGTCTTATCCGAAAAATATTTATCAAATGATAGTGATTTAACTTTCTTCGAAAAAATAATTATGAACTCTTACTTCTTTATCAAGAAATTAAGTCTTTCTGAAGAAAGTGCGTTTGGTTTAGACAGTAGCTCCGTAAAAGTGGAAAAATTCCCAATGGTACTTCATGCTCCTGAAAACATTGGTTTAACCAGAATTCAATAAAGTTTATCTTTAGATAGAGACAAAAAAACACTGTGCCAAAACAGTGTTTTTTTATGCCAAAATTAAAAATTCAACTTTCAATCATTTAGTAGTACCTTTGCACCTCAATTATTTAAAATGAGATTACACAGAAATTTAGTTTACACAACCATTGATGCTTTAAACGCCATCTTCAACGAAGGAGAATATGCCGATAAAGTTGTAGCAAGATCCTTAAAAAAAGACAAACGTTGGGGAAGCTCCGATAGAAAATTCGTAGCAGAAACCATATACGAAATCGTTCGTTGGAAAAGATTATACGCAGAAATAGCCGAAGTAAAAGAACCATTTGACAGAGATAATCTTTGGAGAATGTTTTCGGTTTGGGCAGTTTTAAGAGGATACCCTATCCCCGATTGGCGCCAATTGGAAGGAACTCCCGAAAGAAAAATAAAAGGACGTTTTGACGAACTTTCAAAAGTAAGGGCATTAAAAGAATCTATTCCGGATTGGATGGACGAATTAGGAGTAAAAGAATTAGGCGAAAAAGTATGGGCAACTGAAATTGCAGCGCAAAACCAACCAGCCAAAGTTATTCTTAGAACCAATACTTTAAAAACAACTAAGGAACAATTAAGAGCCATCTTAATGGACTTGAACATTGAAACCGAATACCTGAAAGATCAACCTGATGCCTTGGTACTAAAAGAAAGAGCCAATGTCTTCTTGACCGATGCCTTCAAACAAGGATTTTTTGAAGTTCAGGATGCAAATTCTCAATTGGTTGCCGCTTTCCTAGATGTAAAACCAGGAATGCGCATTGTTGACACTTGTGCCGGCGCTGGTGGAAAAACCTTGCATATTGCCGCTTTGATGGAAAACAAAGGACAATTAATAGCAATGGATTTGTACGAAAGTAAATTGAAGCAATTGAAATTGCGTGCCAAAAGAGACGGTGCTTTTAATATTGAATATCGCATTATTGATACGACAAAAGTCATCAAAAAACTGCATGAAAAAGCCGACAGGGTTTTGATTGACGCACCTTGTAGCGGTTTGGGAGTGCTGAAAAGAAATCCAGATGCCAAATGGAAATTGCAACCCGAATTCATCGATAATATTCGCAAAGTGCAAGCGGAAGTTTTGGAAAACTATTCTAAAATTGTAAAACCAGGTGGAAAATTAGTCTATGCAACTTGTTCTATTTTGCCTTCTGAGAATCAAGAACAGGTTAAAAAATTCTTGACTACAGATATTGGAAAACAATTTAACTTCATAAAAGATCGCAAAATATTAGCTTCGGAATCAGGATTTGATGGATTTTATATGGCTTTATTGGAACGTAAAGAAAGTATAGAGCAGAAAGAAAAAAGAGTACAGAAAGAAATAGAATAGATTTTAGACTCAAAATCCACAAAAAAAATCCTCGATTATTTCGAGGAATTTTTTTATTCTTTATAAATATTCAATACTCTTTAAATCTTCTTAATCATTCATCGAAATTAAAAACTCCTCATTATTTTTAGTTTTCTTGAAACGATCATTGATAAAATCCATTGCTTCCACTGGATTCATGTCAGAAAGGTATTTTCTCATAATCCACATTCTTTGCAATGTTTTTGGATCCAATAACAAATCATCACGTCTAGTACTTGATGAAGTCAAATCAATTGCAGGGAAAATACGTTTGTTGGCAATTTTTCTATCCAACTGCAATTCCATATTTCCAGTTCCTTTGAATTCTTCGAAGATAACTTCATCCATTTTTGAACCAGTTTCTGTCAAGGCTGTTGCAATTATAGTCAAAGAACCTCCGTTTTCAACATTTCTGGCCGCTCCAAAGAATCTTTTTGGTTTCTGTAATGCATTGGCATCAACACCACCACTCAATACCTTACCAGATGCAGGTTGTACAGTATTATAAGCTCTTGCTAAACGCGTAATAGAATCCAATAAAATCACAACATCATGACCACATTCAACCAAACGTTTTGCTTTTTCGAGAACAATATTAGCAATTTTCACGTGTTCTTGTGGTTCTCTGTCAAAAGTTGAAGCAATTACTTCGCCACGAACGCTTCGTACCATATCAGTAACCTCTTCAGGACGTTCATCAATTAATAAAACGATCAAATAAACTTCAGGATGATTAGCTGCAATGGCATTTGCAATGTCTTTCAATAACATCGTTTTACCCGTTTTAGGCTGCGCTACAATCATTCCACGTTGTCCTTTTCCTATTGGTGAAAACAAATCTATAATTCGAGTAGAAATAGTGCTTTGCCTTTCGGCTAATTTGAATTTTTCAGATGGAAAAACAGGAGTTAAATGTTCGAATGAAACTCGGTCACGAACCACTTGCGGATCGTGTCCGTTGATTTTTAAAACCCGAACTAACGGAAAGAATTTTTCGCCTTCTTTTGGAGGACGAACCACTCCTTTTACAGTATCTCCGGTTTTAAGTCCGAATAATCTAATTTGTGAAGTTGATAAATAAATATCATCTGGCGAAGCCAAATAATTATAATCCGAAGAGCGAAGGAAACCATAACCATCAGGCATCATTTCCAGAACGCCTTCACTTTCTATAATTCCGTCAAATTCAAAATCCGAATCCCTAAAATTGTTTTTCTTGCTTTTGAAATTGGGATTCACATTTCCATTTCCGTTTTGATTTGGATTTGCGTTAGGGTTTTGATTTACTTCGTCAGTTCGTTTTCGCTCGTGTGGGTTTTGCTTGTGAAGTTGGTTTGGATTTATTTTTTTTGCGGGAACGCTAACTTCAGCATTTTCGGTAGTTTCTGTATTTTCAACAATTTCAGTAACAGAATCAGATTCATTCTCTATAACAGCTTCTTTTGCTTCTTCTTTTTCTTTTTGCAGCGCCACCTTCTTTTCGTAGGCTGATTTATTAAATTTAATCACTTTCCCTACTTTCTTTTCGGGAACAACTTCGACTGGAGTTTCGCTTACTATCTCAGGAACGCTCGGTTCCACAGAGATTTCTTCTTCTGAAAAAAGTGAATTATTGGAATTTTTTTGAATAGCCACTTTTTTCGGAGCTACAATTCGCGCTCTTTTAGGCTTGTCATCTTCCATTTTTTCTTCAACCTTTTTATTATCTGAAGTTGAATCTGTATTTGCCGACTGAAGTTCTAAAATTTGGTTAATTAATACCTCTTTTTTTACACCGGCAATTTTTATTGTTTTAGCCGCTTTAGCTATTTCTTGAAGCTCAGAAAGCTTCATTTCTTTTAATGCAGAAATGTCAAACATAAATGTTCTGTGAGTTTAAATATTTGGGAATACTATAAAAGTGTGTAGTAAAATTTTTGATTTTGAATTGACCGAAGAATGAAGTACTTACGGATTTGTTATGCAATATTACGAATAAATTTTAATCTACAATAGTATTTATTAAAAAGAAAATATATTTTTGTAAAAGAAATTGAGAAAATGTTACAAAGAATTCAAACCATATATTTACTTCTAGCCTTCGTGGCAACAGGAATTTTACCATTCTTCATTCCGTTATGGACAATGACTGATGGTTCCACATACTTTTTTATGCAAAATCAAATCTATGTTATTGTGTTCGGGTTGAGTACAACGCTATCTTTGTTGAGTATTGTTTCGTATAAAAAAAGACAAAATCAATTTGTTATTGGCAGATTGAATATAATTTTAAATTTAATTTTATTAGGCTTGTTTGTATATCGTTCGCTAAATGTATCTGGAGAAACACTGGCTGTTTCTGAGAAAGGTATTGGGATGTTTCTACCTATTGTTGCTATCGTGTTGTTAGTCTTAGCTAACAAGGCCATCAAAAAGGACGAAGATCTTGTAAAATCTGTGGACAGATTGAGATAATCCTATAAACTTAGTTTATTAGTGCGAAGGAAACCCGAATGTAAAAGTTCGGGTTTTTTTGTATGTCATTGCGAGGAAAGAAGCAATCTCACCTTTCATTTCTTACTATTTCCTACTCACTTTTCACTTCTGACTACTTCTTCCCAATTTCAATTATTTCCAAATCTTTTATTTTGTCATCATCAATCACGAAACGCAACATTGTTCTCACTTGATGAAAACCACTTGTTCCGGCAGCTCCGGGATTCATATGTAAAAGATTGTGTTTCTTATCAAAAATAACTTTCAGAATATGGGAATGGCCGCAAATAAACAATTTTGGAGGATTTTCAGTCATTTCGGTCTTAATATTTGGATTGTATTTTCCAGAATAACCACCAATGTGTGTTATCCAAACATCTACACCTTCGCACATAAAACGATTGTGCAACGGAAACTCCATTCTGGCTTTATCATCATCAATATTACCGTAAACCCCGCGCAAAGGTTTGATTTTTTTTATGGTATCCGTAACGATTAAATTTCCAATATCGCCGGCGTGCCAAACTTCGTCAGCCTGTGCAACATATTTTAAAATCGTGTCATCTATATGACTGTGTGTATCGGAAAGAAGGAGTATTTTTTTCATAGGTAATTTTGCCACAAAGACTCAAAGCAACAAAGTTATTATTTAAGATGGAAGATTAACTATTTTTGATTTCAGATTTGAAAAAAACATAGCCAATAAGATTGACAATCTTTGTAGATTTGCATTTTAATATTGGTTTCTATTTTCAAACAAATCTGAAATCTGAAATCTGAAATCTGAAATTTAAACTTGAGGTATTTTATAAAACTGGCATACAACGGAACCAATTATCACGGATGGCAATACCAACCCAATGCTTCTTCCGTGCAGGAAACACTGAACAAAGCAGTTTCGGTCGTATTGAATTCCGAGGTAAATCTTATGGGAGCAGGTCGAACAGATACTGGTGTTCACGCCAAGGAAATGTTTGCCCATTTTGATTTTGAAACTCCATTTGAAATTCAAAGTTTAGTGCATAAGCTCAATTCCTATTTACCAAAAGATATTGTCATATATAATATTATTCCGGTTCACAACGAAGCTCACGCTCGCTTTGATGCCACAAAAAGAACCTATGAATATCATATCAACGCATTTAAAGATGCTTTTTTGCAAGACCAGAGTTGGTATTTTCATCAAGAATTAGACATCGATTTGATGAATAAAGCCTCGGAATTATTATTTAACCATATTGATTTTCAATGTTTCTCAAAAGTGAATACCGATGTAAACACCTTTGATTGTTCTATTTTTGAAGCACATTGGAGAAAGGAAAACAACAATCTTGTATTTACAATTTCGGCAAATCGTTTTCTACGAAATATGGTTAGGGCCATTGTAGGAACATTAGTTTATGTAGGTTTGCACAAAATTTCCCTGACCGATTTCGAAGCCATAATTAAAGGGAAAGACCGAGACAAAGCTGGTTTTTCGGTTCCGGCACATGGATTATATTTGACAAAAATTGATTATGATTATTTATAGCAGATTGCTTAGCAAACGCACAACAACAAAAAAATGAAAGCAAAAGCATTCGACACCAGATTATTCAAAAGAATCTTAAAATATACCAAGCCTTACCAATTGCGTTTTAATGGCGTGATAATTTTTGCTGTTTTCCTGTCTATATTTGCAGCAGTGCGTCCATTGATTTTACAAGGCACTGTAGATACTTATATAAAACCTAAAGATAATCAGGGATTATTAATGTATGTAACCTTAATGGGAATTACTTTGTTGTTAGAAGTTATTTCCCAATTTTTCTTTGTCTATTGGGCTAATTGGCTCGGGCAAGACATTGTAAAAGACATTCGAACAAAAATGTTTAGACACATTTTAACTTTTAAAATGAAATACTTTGATAATACACCTGTAGGACAACTTGTGACACGTTCCGTTTCTGATATAGAGGCAATTGCCCGTATTTTTAGTCAAGGATTGTTTATGATTGCCAGTGACGTGATGAAAATGATTGCCTGCTTGATTATTATGTTTTGGATGAATTGGCAACTCTCCTTTATTGTAGTTTTAGCAATGCCTATATTGGTTTTTTTTACGCGAATATTCCAAAAGAAAATGCAAGTGGCTTTTGAAGAAGTACGAACTCAAATTGCCAATATGAATTCTTTCGTTCAAGAACGAGTGACAGGGATGAAAATTGTTCAACTTTTTAATCGCGAAGATATAGAAGCTGAAAAATTCAGAAATATCAACGAGAAACACAATAAAGCCTGGATAAAAACAATTTTGTACAACTCCATATTCTTCCCAATTGCCGATATAATTTCGTCATTAACTTTAGGTTTTATAGTGCTTTACGGTGGATTGCAAATCATAAATGAAAATTCGTTTACCACTTTAGGACAAATGACAGCATATACAATGTTCATAGGAATGTTATTCAACCCATTGCGTCAAATTGCGGATAAATTCAACGAAATGCAACTTGGGATGATTGCTGCCAATCGTGTTTTCGATATTCTCGATACCCAAGACCAAATTCAGGATACCGGAACTATCGAAGCACCTATTTTCAAAGGGAACATACAATTTAAGGATGTTCATTTTAGTTATATTGACGAAGAATATGTGATAAAAGGCATTGATTTAGATGTAAAAGCAGGTAAAACCGTTGCCATTGTCGGAGCAACAGGAGCCGGAAAATCGACAATTATCAATTTACTGAACCGTTTTTATGAAATTAATAGTGGTACGATTTGTATTGATGGTCACAATATAGAAAACTATACTTTGAGTTCGCTGCGCAAGCAAATTGCAGTGGTTTTACAAGACGTTTTCCTTTTTGCAGATACCATTTTCAATAACATCACACTAAACAATCCTGATATTTCACGTGAGCAAGTTTTGGCTGCAGCCAAAAAAATTGGCGTTCATAAATTCATTATGAGCCTACCCGATAATTATGATTTTGACGTCAAAGAACGTGGCGTAATGTTATCTTCAGGACAACGTCAATTAATTGCTTTTCTTCGTGCCTATGTTAGCAATCCTAGTATTCTAATCCTTGATGAAGCGACTTCTTCTATCGATACCTATTCTGAAGAGTTGATTCAAAAAGCTACTGAAACCATCACCAAGGGAAGAACTTCTATAGTAATTGCACATAGATTGGCTACCATTGTCAAAGCTGACAAAATCGTCGTTATGGATAAAGGTTTGATTGTTGAACAAGGAACACATCAGGAATTATTGGAGAAAATGGACGGTTATTATAAAAATTTGTATGATTCACAATTTATATTAAATACTTAATCCTTGAAAAGTACGATCAGCAACTACTAATTGTACTTTTCCTATTATCAAATTAAAAAATATTTGCTAATTTCGCAGCAGAATTTTAACATATAAAACACACAAAAATGACACGAGCTTTTGCGACTGCATTTTTATCATATTTAAATAAATAAGAAAAAATGACACGAGCTTTTGTGACTGCATTTTTACGATAATAAAATAAAAACGAAAAAAATGAAATACGATATTATAGTTTTAGGAAGTGGACCGGGCGGTTATGTGACAGCCATTAGAGCATCACAATTGGGCTTTAAAGTAGCCGTAATCGAAAAAGAAAATCTTGGTGGGGTTTGTTTGAATTGGGGTTGTATACCAACAAAAGCACTTTTAAAATCAGCACAAGTTTTTGATTACTTGAAACATGCTTCGGATTATGGATTGACTGTTTCTGAATTTGACAAAGATTTCCCTGCTGTCGTAAAACGAAGCCGTTCCGTTGCTGACGGAATGAGCAAAGGGGTTCAATTCCTGATGAAAAAGAATAAAATTGATGTGATTGATGGTTTTGGAAAACTAAAACCAGGCAAAAAAATTGATGTAACTTCTGCTGATGGAAAAGTGACTGAATATTCTGCCGATCATATTATTATTGCAACTGGCGCACGTTCTCGCGAATTGCCAAACTTGCCACAAGACGGCGTAAAAGTAATTGGATACAGACAGGCAATGACATTGCCAACCCAACCAAAATCAATGATTGTTGTGGGTTCAGGTGCCATTGGAGTTGAATTTGCACATTTCTATAACTCAATGGGAACGGATGTGACTATAGTTGAATTCTTACCAAATATAGTTCCATTAGAAGACGAAGATATTTCTAAACAAATGGAACGTTCAATGAAAAAATCGGGAGTTAAAATTATGACCAACTCTTCAGTTGAGAAAATTGACATTTCCGGTTCTGGGGTTAAAGCCTTTGTAAAAACAACAAAAGGAGAAGAAATTCTTGAAGCTGACATTTTGCTTTCGGCAGTTGGAATCAAAACTAATATCGAAAATATAGGATTAGAAGAAGTGGGAATTGCCACTGACAGAGATAAAATTCTAGTAAACGATTTTTACCAAACTAACGTACCGGGTTATTATGCCATTGGCGATGTAGTTCCAGGACCAGCTTTGGCACACGTAGCCTCTGCCGAAGGAATTACTTGCGTAGAAAAAATCGCTGGATTGCACGTTGATCCTATTGATTACGGAAACATCCCAGGTTGTACGTATGCAACACCAGAAATAGCTTCTGTAGGTTTGACCGAAAAACAAGCCAAAGAAAAAGGATATGAATTGAAAATTGGAAAATTCCCATTCTCAGCCTCAGGAAAAGCAAAAGCTGCAGGAACTCCAGATGGTTTTGTAAAAGTGATTTTTGATGCCAAATACGGTGAATGGTTGGGTTGCCATATGATAGGTGCTGGCGTTACTGATATGATTGCCGAAGCTGTTGTTGCCAGAAAACTGGAAACTACAGGACATGAAATCCTAAAATCAATTCACCCACATCCAACAATGAGTGAAGCCGTTATGGAAGCTGTAGCCGAAGCTTATGGCGAAGTAATTCATTTGTAAGTTTGAGATATAAAAAGTTTTTTGCATTTATATATAAAATCCGTTTTGTGGAAGCAAATCGGATTTTTGCTTTTAAATAAATATTTATCTTTTTCTAAAGCTATTATAAGCTTGTATTATATTTGAAACTTTCTAAAATTATTCTTTATATTTGTTGGTTAAGGTTTAACACCTTTTTTAAGTTTAAGTTTAAAATTAAATTATACTATGCAAAACATTCCCAGTGTTGACTTGCGTGATTTCCTTTCGGATGACCCGAAACGTAAACAAAAATTTGTAAATGAAATCGGAAGTGCCTTTGAAGAAATTGGATTCGTTGCCCTAAAAGGGCATTTTCTTGACGACCAATTAGTTGAAGAATTGTATGGCGAAATCAGAAACTTTTTCGCTTTGCCATTAGAAACCAAACATGGTTATGAAATTCCTGGAATTGGAGGTCAAAGAGGCTACGTTTCTTTTGGAAAAGAGCACGCCAAAGGAAGAAAAGAAGGAGATTTAAAAGAGTTTTGGCACTTTGGCCAATATGTTGATAAAAACTCCAAACACGCTGCAGAATATCCTGATAATGTTGAAGTAAAAGAATTGCCTCGCTTTAATATTGTGGGAAAAGAAGCCTACCAAATGCTCGAAAAAACTGGGGTTTACGTGTTGAGAGCTTTGGCGTTGCATCTTGGATTAGACGAGTTTTATTTTGACGAATATGCAAAAGAAGGGAATTCTATTTTACGTCCAATTCATTACCCACCCATTACTTCTGAACCCGAAAATGCCATTCGTGCCGCAGCTCACGGAGATATTAACCTGATTACACTTTTGATGGGTGCGCAAGGTCGCGGTTTACAGGTTCAAAATCACGATGGAGATTGGATTGACGCCATTGCTGAATCAGATGAATTAGTAATTAATGTGGGTGATATGTTGTCTCGTCATACCAATAATAAACTAAAATCTACCATTCACCAAGTGGTGAATCCGCCAAGGGAATTATGGGGAACATCTCGTTTTTCAATTCCGTTTTTTATGCATCCTGTCAGTGATATGAAATTAGATTGTTTAGAAAATTGCATTGATGATGAAAATCCAAAGAAATTTGACGATATTACCGCTGGAGATTACTTGCACGAAAGATTGGTAGATTTAGGTTTAATCAAAAAATAATATATATCAAAAAAAAAACAGGTAACTTGCTGTTTTTGTACTTTTACCATTAAGAAATTAAGTCATATTAAATTTTTTATTTGTAAATGAAACTTTATTTCTTAATGGTTTTTAAAAACAATTTAATTGTAAAAAAATGGACTTACAAGAGCAACTAAAAAATCTATTTCCTGACCATATCGAATCGGAACCTGAAGAAATTTTTGAAGAAGATCACGTTCTTTTCATTCAAAAAGAACCAATGATTTGCAAATTCGAAAAGCGAAAAGGGAAAGTTACCACCATAATAGAAGGTTACGAAGGAAGTGATGAAGATTTCAAAATCTTAGCTAAAGAAATCAAAACCAAATTAAGCGTTGGCGGAACTTTCAAAGACGATTCTATAATCATTCAAGGCGATTATCGCGATAAAATTATGCAAATACTCAAGGATAAAGGCTTTAAGGTAAAAAGAGTTGGAGGATAATTTTCAAAAACCCGATTGCAACTTTAAACAATATAAACAAAATCTCTAATGATAAAATCATCAGAATTGATACTCAATCCAGACGGGAGCGTGTATCACTTGAATTTGCTGCCCGAACATATTGCGCAGGACATCATCTTTGTGGGTGACCAAAATCGTGTGGAAAAAATCACACAATTTTTTGACAGCATTGAATTTTCAACCCAAAAAAGAGAATTCAAAACCCAAACCGGCATTTTCAAAGGTAAACGAATTACAGTAATGTCAACCGGAATTGGCCCTGACAACATAGATATCGTGATGAACGAATTAGATGCTTTGGTTAACATTGATTTAAAAACGAGAACACTAAAAGAAAAAATCACTTCATTAAATATAATCAGAATTGGAACTTCGGGTTCCTTACAAACTGATATTCCGGTCGACAGTTTTGTAATGGCAAAATTCGGATTAGGATTGGACAATATGCTCCGCTCCTATTTGATAGACAAAATTTCAATTCCAAAAATGGAAGATGCTTTTATCAAACACACCAATTGGGATTCGAGAAAAGGACAGCCATACATCATTCCTTGTTCTGAAAAACTGGAAAAACGTTTGGAAAGTGACAGGATATTTAAAGGAATTACAGCAACCGCAGGCGGATTTTACGGTCCACAAGGTAGAGTTTTGCGTTTAAACATCCAGGACGAAAACTTGAATTCCAAGATGGATAATTTCAATTTCGAAGGAACCAGAATTACCAATCTCGAAATGGAAACCGCGGCCATTTATGGATTGGGAAAACTCCTCGGGCATCATTGCTTGTCGTTAAATGCGATCATTGCGAACCGCGCTTCGGGAACTTTTAGTGAAGATCCGTACAAAGCCGTTGATGAATTGATCGGATATGCTTTGGAAAAATTGGCGGAGTAAACTATGGATTTAACATTAGAAACAGACCGATTACTTCTCCGTGAACTAAAACTTTCAGATGCGGAGGATTTTTTTGCAATGGATAATAATCCTAATGTTCACCAATATTTATGGAATAAACCCGTCCAAAAAATAGAAGAAACAATCGAAATCATCGCCTTTGTCCAAAAACAATATGTTGATAATGGCATTGGTCGATTTGCAATGATTTCAAAAGAAACCAACGAGTTTATCGGTTGGGCTGGATTAAAATTCAATACCGAAATTGTAAATAATAAAACAAATTTTTATGATATTGGGTATCGATTAGATGAAAAATTTTGGGGAAAAGGATTCGCTAGCGAAGCTACTATTGCTTGGATGAAATATGCTTTCGAAACAATGAAAATCAAAACTATGGAAGCCTCCGCACATACTGATAATATAGCCTCCAATAGAATTCTTCAAAAAATTGGGATGCTAATGACGGAACAATACCTCGAAGATGGAGTTTCTTGGAATTGGTATCAAATTAAAAATGATTTGTTATGACTTGGGAAGAAATTTTATTGTCTATAAAAAATTTACCTTATGGCAGAAATTCAAACCGAACAGATTTTTCATTGGTTGTTGCCGAAAAAAAAGGAACTTGTAGTTCTAAACACGCATATCTAAAGGATTTTGCGGATAAAAATAGTATTCTAAATGTAAAATTAGTCATTGGAATTTACAAAATGAACGAGTCCAACACCAAAATTGGAACGATATTGTCAGAAAACAAAATGGAGTATATCCCTGAGGCACATTGCTATTTAAAAATTGATGGCGTCCGATTTGATTGTACCTCAAGCAATTCTGATTTCGATAAAATTAAAAATGATTTGTTGGAAGAAATTGAAATAGAACCATACCAAGTGGGGGATTTTAAAATTGAATACCATCAAAATTTTATTAAAAATTGGTTGTCAGAAAATAATTCTGGAATTAGTTTTGAACAAATATGGAAAATTAGAGAACAGTGTATTGAAAATTTATCTTTATAAAAATACAACGATTTTTCAATTTTTTACCATTCTATTTCCCTCTTTCCTTTCGATTTCAAATAAGTATTCACTTGACTAAAATGTTTGTTCCCGAACCATTTTCCTTGATTAGCACTCATAGGCGAGGGATGTCCACATTCTAAAACCAGATGTTTGGTTCGGTCAATTTTAGAACCTTTCTTTTTGG
Organism: Flavobacterium soyangense; assembly: GCF_015277675.1. Classification (GTDB taxonomy): domain Bacteria; phylum Bacteroidota; class Bacteroidia; order Flavobacteriales; family Flavobacteriaceae; genus Flavobacterium; species Flavobacterium soyangense. The sequence continues at coordinate 24,523 of NZ_JADHEC010000027.1, read as the reverse complement.
CAAAACTTCCCCAAAGCAAGAAAACAACGTGCTCTTTTTTATCCGAAATTTTCTGTATAACCGCATCCGTAAAAGTTCCCCATTTCAAATGTTTATGGCTGTTGGGACTGTCTATTCGAACTGAAAGTGAAGCGTTCAAAAGTAAAACACCTTGTTTTGCCCAATGTTCTAAATTACCTGAATTTGGAAAGAAAATTGAACCTAAATCATCATTCAATTCCCTGAAAATATTGCGCAACGAAGGTGGAATTTTAACGGCATCATTAACCGAAAAACACAAACCATTGGCTTCACCAACTCCATGATAAGGATCTTGACCAATAATAACCACTTTCAAATCATCGAACGAACAATGGTCAAAAGCAGCAAAAATCAATTCCTTTGGAGGAAAACAAATGTGGTTTTTGTATTCTTCATCGACAGCTTTCATTAAATCCTGAAAATAAGGTTTCTGGATTTCGTCAGCTAAAATAGTTTGCCAAGAAGGATTTAGTTTGGGTTGCATAAATATATTTTACAGCAAAGTTCGTAAAGTTTTCGCAAAGTGAGCGAAGAAAATGGTTTTTGACTTTATTACTTTGTAACTTTGGACTTTTGACATTAGACTTTCGACATATAAAATGATATCCATAACAGAAAAAACTCTTCAAGACTTACAATTTCCAACTGTTCTCGAAACGCTTTCGGTGATTTGTAACACCGATATTGGCAAACAAAAAGCACTCGAAATCATTCCCTTCAAAGACAAGGAAACTTTAATGGAAGCTTTGATGCAAACATCTGAATATGTTTCTTCTTTCCAAAATAACAACGCCATCCCCAATCACGGATTTGATGCCATTACTTATGAAATCAAGTTTTTGGCAATAGAAGACAGCTTCTTGGAAGTTGGAGGTTTTAGAAAAATTGCCACAATATCAGAAACCACGAATTTCCTGTTGAATTATTTCAAGAAATTTGATGATTATTATCCAAATCTAAATGCAAAAGCTTCAAAAGTTCAAATAACTAAGGAAATCAGTAGCCTTATCGATGTGGTCGTCGATAAATATGGCGAGATCAAAGACAATGCTTCACCCGAATTATCAAATATTCGCCGAGAAATGAATCTCGTTCGCGGAAAAGTAAACCAAAGTTTTGGAGTGGCATTAACGCAATACAATTCCCTTGGATATCTAGACGATATTAAGGAAAGTTTTGTTCAAAATCGTAGGGTTTTGGCTGTTTTGGCAATGTATCGTCGCAAAGTGAAAGGATCTATTTTGGGCAGTTCCAAGACCGGAAGCATCGCTTATATTGAACCCGAAACTACCCTGAAATATTCCCGTGAATTGAGCAATTTAGAATACGAGGAAAAAGAGGAAATTACCCGAATTCTGAAACAATTATCCAACCAAATTCGCCCCTTTCTACCACTGCTTATTCAATATCAGGATTTCTTGAGCGATATTGACGTGATTGCCGCCAAGGCAAAATATGCCAACAGAATTAATGGAATTTTACCCGCAATTACCGAAAATAGAAGACTTTATTTTCGGGATGCCTCCCACCCTATTTTGTATTTAAATAACAAGCAGAAAAACGAAGTTACGCATCCACAAACCATTGAATTGAATCAGGAAAAACGAATCATCGTTATTTCTGGCCCCAATGCCGGAGGAAAAACCATATCGCTAAAAACCGTTGGATTACTCCAACTTATGTTACAATCCGGAATGTTAATTCCTGTTCACGAACGCAGTGAAACCTTTTTATTCGACAGGATTTTAACAGACATTGGAGATAATCAATCCATTGAAAATCATCTAAGTACATACAGTTACCGACTCAAGAATATGAACTACTTCTTGAAGAAATGCAACAGGAAAACAATGTTCTTGATTGATGAATTTGGCACGGGTTCCGATCCTGAATTGGGAGGTGCTTTGGCAGAAATTTTCTTGGAAGAATTCTACCATCGGGAAGCTTTCGGGATAATCACGACGCATTATTCGAACCTGAAAATTTTGGCCAACGAATTACCCTTTGCCATAAATGCCAATATGCTTTTTGATGAAAAAACCTTGGAACCGATGTATAAATTGGTTTTGGGGCAAGCCGGAAGTTCATTCACCTTTGAAGTGGCACTCAAAAACGGAATTCCATTCAGTTTAATCAATCGGGCAAAAAAGAAAATTGAAGTGGGGAAAGTACGTTTTGACAAAACTATTGCCACGCTTCAGAAAGAACGTTCAAAGATGGAAAAAACCTCGCAAACGCTGAAAGAAGAGGAAACAAAAGCACGTGAGGAAGGCAGGAAAATGGAAACGATCAACGTAAAAATCAAGCAAAAACTGGAAAGCTACCAAGAATTGTATGACAGCAACCAGAAAACGATTTACATTGGACAAAAAGTAGAAACAATTGCCGAGAATTATTTCAATAATAAAAATAAAAAAGACTTGATTGGGGAGTTTTTGAAAATCGTAGAAATCGAAAACTCCAAACGCAAGAAAGCCACGCCAAAAGAAGCCAAGGCAATTGTCGAAAAGAAAAAGGAAGCCATCAAAGAAATTGAGGTCAAGGTGGAGGAAATTAGGGTGGCCAAAAAAGAAAAGAAACTAAAACCCATTATCGAAAAACCAAAAGCCATTCTAAAGGTGGGTGACAGAGTTAGAATGATTGACGGAAAAGCCGTGGGAAGTATTGATACTATTGAAAAAAACAAGGCAACCGTAAATTACGGAATGTTTACTTCGAAAGTTAGCGTGGATGAATTGGAATTGGTCGAAGCGGTTAAGAAGTAATCACAAAGTCATTGCGAGGAACGAAGCAATCGAATTACGAGAAAACTCAAATTGAGCAACTTATTGTGATTACCTCGTTCCTATCAATAACAAAAAACAATAAAAAATGATGAAACCGGCATTTATTTATATCATTACCAATAAATACCAAACTGTAGTTTATACGGGTGTTACTTCAAATCTTGCACAAAGAATAATGGAGCACAAAGAAAAAAGACATCCAAATTCATTTTCTGCTCGCTATAGTTTGAATATACTGGTATATTATGAACATTTCAATGGATTGGCGATGCAATAGCTAGAGAAAAACAAATAAAAGCAGGTTCAAGGGAAGCTAAAAACGATTTAATTCGTTCTCTGAACCCAACTTGGAAAGATTTATTTGAAGAAATTAAGGATATAATGACGGGATAAAAATCATACTAACACAAGGAGCAAAGTTGAGCAACAAATGTGATTGCTTCGTTCCTCGCAATGACAAAACAATGCTAAATCTCCCACAAAACAAAAAAATAATTCTCTTTGACGGCGTTTGCAATTTATGCGATTCTACAGTTCAATTTATAATTAAACATGACAAAAAGGATATTTTTCGGTTTGTTTCTTTGCAATCCGAATTAGGTCAGGAAATTTTAAAACATATAGGAATCAATCCAGCAAACATCTACAGCATCATTCTATATGAACCTGGAGTTGCCTATTATTATAAATCCCAAGCAGCATTAGAAATCGCTAAAAATCTGGGCGGATTTTTCCATGTTGGGACAATTTTCAAGATTATTCCAACAGGAATACGCAATTATCTTTATGATTATATTGCCAAAAATCGCTACAAATGGTATGGAAAAAAGGAAACTTGTATGGTTCCAACAGAGCAATTAAAATTGAAATTTTTAGAATAAAATTCTCAAGTATGATAAATTAATTTCTATTAAAACTCTACAAATAGCGCTCTTGAATTATTCTTAAATGATGGTTTTGATGTCCTGAAATCACAAAACCTATTGCACGAACAGAAATTGTATGATTGGAAGCCGTTCCCAAATACAGCAGCTGTTCGTCGGAAAAATTTTTAAACAAGTATAAAGTGGCATTTCTAACAAATTTAAACTCTTCCAATAAACTTTCTGAAGTTCGATAATTAGCTCCAGCGTTAGGAACATAATCGTTTTCTTCAAACCCAGCCAAAGCAGTTTTATCCCCACGCCCTATTCTCAAAGCACGATACGCAAAAATACGTTCGGCATCAATAAGATGAAGCAAAATATCTTTGATTGTCCATTTATTATCCGCATAGCGATATTCTAATTTCTCAATAGAAATTGCTGAAATAAAAGAAACCATTTGGCACAAACCATTTTCTAATCCTTCGATTAAACTTAAATTTTCTAATGCATCAATATAAGTGGCGTTAAAAGAAGAATATTCCAGTTTTGATAATTCGCTTGGTTGCATAAATTCAATTTTAAGCTGAGTTTCTACTGGCATTAGTATTTCCAAAAAGAGAACGGGTCACTATTTTTTCGTATGTTTTTATCAAATCCAAATCTGGGTTTCCTTCTTTGTTCAGTTCGCTAATTTTCAATAAAGCATATTGTTGTATTGTTAACAATGGCAATACAATACGTTCTCTTATATCAATTGAAGCTTTACCGTCAGGATAGTTTTCCATTAATTCTTTGTGGCCAGCAATTTTTAATAATAAACGTTTTGTTTCTAAAAATTCATCATAAATAATTTGCCAAAAAGGACCAAATTCAGGATCTTTTTTCATGTAAGCGGTCAAGGGGAAAAATGATTTTGCCAATGACATCATACTGTTTTCTAACAGGGTTCTAAAGAACAATGAATTGTTATATAAATCCTGAACTTTATCCCATTGATTGTTGTCCTCAAAGTGTTTTAATGCTGAACCCACTCCAAAAAATCCAGGAACATTTTGTTTTAATTGACTCCAAGAACCCACAAATGGTATCGCTCTTAAATCTGCAAAATCTAAAGTTGCAGATTTACTCCTTTTAGACGGACGACTTCCTATGTTTGTTTTGGCATAATATTTCAAAGTACTCATTTGTTCCAAATATGGAATAAATTTTGGATGATTCTTAAAGTTTAAATATTTTTGATACCCTAATTCAGCCAATTGATCTAAAATACCTTTTTCTTTTTCAGACAATTCATTTTTAACTTTATTAAAAACCTGATTTGTGGCTCCAGCACTTAATAAATTTTCCAAATTATAACGACATGAATCTAAAGTTCCAAAATTAGAGCTAATTGTTTGCCCTTGTACAGTAACTTGAATCTCATTGTTTTCAATTTTTGGACCTAAAGAAGCATAGAATTTATGCGTTTTCCCCCCACCACGTGCAGGAGGTCCACCACGTCCATCAAAGAAAATAGCTTTAATTCCGTATTTTCTTGACATTGCTGTCAATTCCTCTTTAGCTTTATAAATACTCCAATTCGCCATCAAGTATCCACCATCTTTAGTTCCATCAGAAAATCCAAGCATAATGGTTTGCTTTTTGTTTCTATTCGTTAAATGATCAGCATAAGCAGGATTTGAATATAACTTTTCCATTATCAAGTGAGCACTTTGTAAATCATCAACTGATTCGAATAACGGAATAATGTCTACCGAAAGATTCTCCCAATTATTCAATTTAAAAAGCGCAAATGTTTCCATTACATTTAATGCACTTTCATTATTGCTGATGATGTAACGGTTTGCTCCAAATTCTCCGTTGTTTTCCTGAATTTGTTTTATGGCCTGAATAGACTCAATTGTCGATTTTGTTATTTCGTTTTCAAAAACATTTGGATCGAGATTACCTTTTAGATTTGACAGTATTTCAAATTTTTCGTTTTCGGATAACTCAAAATAATTCTTTGGAAAAACATTAGAATTTGAGTTTAAATAAAATGATACAACATCCTCAAAAACAGCGTCATGAATTTTACTGTTTTGACGAATATCCAGTGATGCAAAATGGAAACCAAATAAATTAACTTTAATAAGAAGTGCTTCCACTTCATCTAAATATAAGGATTGATGTCGTTCAATAAGTATTGTTTTAATCTTGTTTAATTGTGATTTAAACTCGTTTAAAGTGATGTAAATTTCTCCTTTCGAATAGTAAACAGACCTATAAAGTTTATTTTCAAGTTCAGCAACTAAAACATCTACCTCAAAGAATGTTAGCTTTCTTTTTAGATTTCTCATTTCAAGATAGTAACATTTCAAAATAGAAGTTCTCAATCGATCAGCAACTTTAAGTGTAATTTCAGTAGTTACGAATGGGTTTCCATCACGATCTCCACCAGGCCAAAATCCCAATTTTATTAATTGGTTTTGAATTGAACCTCCACGAAATAAATTTTTTTGGAGGTAATGTACAATTTCTCCGGAAGTTTCATAAAATACATTTTCGAGATACCATATCAAACTTACCGCTTCATCAAAAGGATTCGGCTTTTCAGTTTGTATGAATGGCGTTTTTCCTAATTGAGCCAACAATTGCTTAATATTCAATAAATTATTTTTACGGATGGCATCGGTCAAATCATTAATTATCCCAAGAACAGGTCCGGGATAAAACTGTGTTGGGTGAGCAGTTAAAACTGGTCGTACATTAAAGTTTTCCAAGAAATCTATTAACTCTACCTCCCTGTCTTTAGCGCCTGCTTTTTCTTTAATATCACGTAACGAACCTCTTCCTTCCATATTATTTACAATAGAAAAAGCTGCATCTTCAATGGCGTCAAAAAGGACAATTTGTCGCTCGATATATTGAATAAAACGAAACATTAAATCAATTTTTTCTTTTTCGGTAGCTCCCTGCATGTATTTTTGGGCAAAAAAATTGACAATTTCTTTAGGAGTTTCTTGTTTTTTGAAGCCACTTTCGCAACCATCAGTAAATAATGGGAGTAAGACACCTGTATTGTCTATAGAATCAAAGGGTAAAGTAATAAATACGCTATTGTATATATGATATTTAGAAAGAACTTCTTCGTTGAATCTTTCAATTTTAGGATGCGTATACATAAATGGTTGTATTAGTTAAGATGAATGATAGTTAATCAAAAAAAAACCTCAAGAATTCACTTGAGGTTATATTATAAAATAAATTTCAAATGAATTATATATCTTTAAAAATTGTGTGCATTAAACGCTTTTTATCATTTATGCTTTCTTCTAATGAAATCATCGTTTCGGTTCTGTAAACTCCTTCAATATCATCAATCATAAAAATCACATCTTTTGCATGCTTTGTATCTTTTGCTCTGATTTTGCAAAAAATATTGAATTTCCCCGTAGTCACAGAAGCAACTGTCACAAAAGGAATTTCATTTATGCGTTGCAAAACAAATTTAGTTTGTGATGTATTATTAAGAAAAACACCAACATAAGCTATAAAAGAATATCCTAGTTTATCATAATCAAGCACTAATGAAGAACCCATTATAATTCCTGCATCTTCCATTTTCTTAACTCTTACATGAACAGTTCCTGCAGAAATCAATAATTTTTTTGCAATATCTGTAAAAGGAATCCTTGTGTTGTCAATCAACATGTCCAAAATCTGGTGGTCTACTTCATCTAAACGAAACTTGCTCATAATTCAATAAATTAATGTTATTATTTACAATTACAAAGATTTATTTTTCAATTAAACCATTAACAAACTTGACATTGTTGTCTAAATAAAAGTCTGCTTTTTGATCTAATTTTGGAAAATTATCATAATCATCCTGATAAAGAGCTCCTTTAGCATCATATTCAAAATGTCCAAAATAATTATCTAAATCACTTATTCGAACAATATAGGCATTAAAACAAATCTTACCTTCTATTAATTCTTCTTTGTATTGAGCAGCAAAATTCGTGATTATTTTAATACCATCATAATTTATTTTGATATTTTTATACATTAAATCATAAAAAACTGCTTTATTTTGAGAAATACTCAAATAATTATTAAATTTATTGACAACTATATCGTTTTCGTTTAGTATATTGAAACTTGAAACTAGAGATATAAAAACATATTTTCGGGTTTTCTCTCTCAAATAATCATTAGGAAAATGTCCCGCTTCAAACAAAACCGTTGGAACTCCTAAGGACTGAAAAGTATCTCCAATGCAATTAATATTAAAAGCATCATCAAAACGACCTACCTGTCCCGGAATATATTGCTGCAAGACTTCATTTATTCCAGCAATAAGATTGATTGCTTTTAATCGGGATTCGTTTATTTCTCTTGCTTCATTATAAGCAGGCGCTAAAAAAGACAAGGTTGCTGGCTTGCCTGTGCTTCCTACTCCAAAAATAGTGCGCTGATCGTGAAGGTTATAACAGTAATCTGGTTCAAATTTCTCGAAAGCTTCTCTTAAAACCCTACTTTCTGGTTGTGAAAGGTTTTGTGAATCACGATTCAAGTCTACTTTATTGGCATTTTCACGAGTATATAATTTTGCCCCATCAGGATTTAACATCGGGATACAACAAAAAGTAAATGTAGTTAGGAGTTTTTTAGCCAATTCTGAATCCCCATTTAAGAGATTTATAAAATCAAAAAGCGCTTTTGTCGTTGTGCTTTCATTTCCATGCATTTGAGACCAAAGCAATATTTTGATTTTTCCAATTCCAATCTGATACTTATATATTGGATTTTCAAGTACTGATTTTCCAATAATTTCAACTTGGTTATTAGTGTTAATCTTTTTTAATAAAGGCAGAATTGAGTCTAAAGTTATATAACGACCTTCTATTGATTGTTCTTTATATTGACTAAATAATTGTTCTAAATCCATGGGTATAATTTTGTTTTACAAAAGTAAACATCTTTATATTTACATTTGTAAACTTTAAAAAACAAGAATTATTTAAATTTGTAAACAGTATTTTAACTTGGCTTGCACTCTATTTCGCATGTATTGTTAACATTTGTATTTAAAATATTTTTTTATAATTAAATTTCTATTTATCAGTTAATTAATGTTGTTTATTTTATTTATTAGTTATATATAATTATTAATTTTTAAATGATTTACATCTGTAATTTTGGTACTTTGATTGTATTTAGTTACATTTGTAAATCTAGTGTCATAAAACATAATTTACAATGGTAAACACAGACGATTTTATAAAAAGATTGGAAATTATACTGGACTATTACGGTCTAAATGCTTCTTCATTTGCTGATAAAATAGGCGTGCAACGTTCTAGTTTGTCTCACCTTCTTTCTGGCAGAAACAAACCAAGCCTGGATTTTATTCTTAAAATCTTAGACGTTTTTCCTGATGTTGATTTGTATTGGATTTTAAATGGAAAGGGAACTTTTCCAAAATCGGAATTAAATAGTGAACCCAATATTGTTTCCCCTACTCCAATTTTTACTATTCCAATTGCAACAACTAAAATAGAAACTCCACCCGATTTGTTTTCAGAAAAAATTTCAAATTCAAAAAATCGGACTGAAGAAAATTTCTTAAATACTAATGCCAATACGTCAATCACATCCAATCCAAAAAATGGAAACGAAATTGACCGAATCGTAATTTTCTATAAAAATGGAACTTTTTCTACGTATTCACCAGAATAATTATTTTTCTAAGCTAAAACTATTTTCCGCGATTTTTCCGATAACTCCTTCAAAATGGTAAAGAAGAATTTTTAAATCGGCTTCGTAGTTTGACGTAGGATAAAATGGTGTACCAAAGCGTACTGTTTTTTTGCTAAAATCAAATGCCACAGGAATTATGGGAACATTTGCTTTTAATGCAATATAATAAAACCCAGATTTTAGTTCATTGACTTTTTTTCTGGTTCCTTCCGGAGAAATGGCCAGTCTAAACTCATCGTGTTTTTCAAATATTTTTGCAATAGCATCTACTTTGTTCAAACTTCCGGTTCTGTCTATTGGCGCACCACCCATCCAACTGAAATAAAAGCTGAATGGAAAACGAAATAATTCTTTTTTGGCAATAAAATTCATTTCAATACCAGTAATTCCCCTGGTAAACATTCCCAGAAAAAAATCATGCCAACTCGTGTGAGGCAAAACCATCAGCACACATTTCTTGATGCTTTCATCAATAGTGCCTTCAATCTTCCAACCCAATTGTTTAAAGAAAATAAATTTGTAGATGCTTTTTTTCATTTGGAACCTTTTTTGGTAAAATTAGCAATTATTTCGTAAATTAGAGGTCGCATTCCAATCCTAAAATTATGAAAGCAATTCTAAAAAAACTCTTGTTAGGAAATGTTTCAAGGATTACAAAACCCGAATATAATCCTGTTCAAAAACGCATTCAGAACATTAAAGCCATTTGGAATAACGATCATCAAGATGACAACGGAATAGAAAAAATAGTGCGGTTGTTTCTTTCTTCGTCACAATTGTTTTTTCCGGGCGTTTACATTAAATATTTAGCTACTTTAAAAGGATATGAATATAGAGATTTAGCCTTGGATTTCTATGTTTTGCTCAAAGTCAGCTTCCCTTTATTGATTTTAATTTATCATTGGCAAAGTTATCCTTTTGTGATTTGGATAATGGTTTATGTATTGCTGGAGACTGTTTTATACATTCCAACCTTGATTTTCGCTTCGGATTTGTTTTCAAAACCGCGCTCTTATAAAAGATCTATGCTTTTGCTTTTCCTTAATTATTTAGAAATTGTATTTGCTTTTGGTGTCTTGTATTCTTGCGACAATTATTTAAACAAACCGCTTGAAAACTGGTTTGATGCGGTTTATTTCAGCACAATTACATCATCATCGATAGGATATGGCGATTATTATCCGATAACTACCATTGGAAAAGTACTGGTGAGTGCACAAGCAATTCTGTTTTTATTTTTTGTTATTTTGTTTTTAAATTTTTTCTCTACCAGAATAAAAGCCAAAGGCTATTTTGATCTTGATAACAATTCCTAATTAAATCATTCTTCTCGCCTTTTCCAAGTCTTCCGGTGTGTCAATGCCAATGCTTTTATCAGCAGTTTCCACCATTTTGATGCGTTTGCCAAATTCGAGATAACGTAATTGCTCCAGTTTTTCGGATGCTTCCAAGGATTTCATTGGCAAACTGTAAAAATCTAAAAGAGCTTGTTTCCGGAAAGCGTAAATCCCGATATGTTGCATATAGCGAACACCCAAGTTTTTCTCCCTTGGATACGGAATCACGGAACGGGAAAAGTACAAGGCAAAGCCGTTTTGGTCCACCACAACTTTTACATTATTGGGATTGCTGATTTCGTCTTCATCGGTGATTTCAAACATTAGTGAAGCCAAATCAACTTTCTTATCGGGGTCGTTTTTATAGACTGCAATCAGTTTTTCTAAAGCCTCTGTGTTGATAAAAGGTTCGTCGCCTTGCACATTTACCACAATATCCACATCCATATTTTCCACCGCTTCGGCAATTCTGTCACTTCCAGATTCATGCTCTTTGATACTCTTTATTACTTTTCCTCCATTGGAAGTTATTTCTTTATAAATCAAATCCGAATCGGTAACCACGAAAACGTCATCAAAAAGATTAGATTTTTGTGCTGCTTCATAGGTTCGTAAAATCACGGTTTTTCCTCCCAAATCCTGCATTAATTTGGCAGGAAATCTTGTTGATGCGTAACGTGCGGGAATGACTGCTATTATTTTCATTACTTTATTTTTTTATTTAACTGGATAGATAGTAAGTCGCTAAGTATTATTTTTAGTTATTATTTGGTAATAATTTTACCCTCCAATATTCTTATATGCATCACTTATTAAATATTTAGTCTCTTCAAAATCTATTACGTCTTTAATAGTTAATTCAAATTCACCAGTCCCATAATGCCCAATATTTCTAACATCCCTACATTGTACTGGCATAGGTTTTACTTCGTCTGGATTGAGTTTCAAATACAGTGTTAACTTTTTCTTGTATGTTTGGAGACAAACAAAGTTCTGACTAGTTTTGTATGCTATGTAATTTTTCTTTGGTAATTCTTCTATTGAACTATCTAATGAAGTAATGAAATCCCGAATAGTATTAAATAAATCTACTAAGCTTTTGTCAAGATTATCAAAATGTTCTTCAATTGTATAAACTGCATTTTTTCTGGTAATAGCAGCCTTTTTCCCAGCTTCGACCATTACAGGATTTTTTTCGTTGAAATCTCCAACTTCTCTTGAAATTGTATTGGTGCGTTTGTAAACTTCTTCAATATTCAATATACCGTTTTCATAAAGTTTGTATTGCCAAAGTTCAATATTTGCTCCCATTACCTGAACAGCGTGTAAATCATACTTCTTATATTCTGGAGCAATACAAATCACTCGAATGTCAGACCAATCTACTTCAATATTTTTGCCTAAACCTTTATTTGCTGCAACCTGAAAATCGCCTTTATGATCTCTAATCCAATGTAAATAATATAGACTTTGATTAATTAAATCGGATGAAGCTACTTTTTTGTATTCAATAATTACAGGATTAAAATCTTCTGAAATTGCAAGGGAATCTATACGACCAGAATGAATATTCCCTGTAGAAAATTCAGTTGCAATCAATTGGCAATTAAATATAATTCCAATGTTTTCTTCAATTAATCGCTGAAGATCTTTTTCAAGTTTAAATTCACTTAATCGAACTCGTTTTGCTTTTCCTTTTTCAATTTCAAATATTGCCATTTGCTTTTGACTTTTAAATTTAATTCAATCCCCCAAATATAACCTTTTCCCACAAAACCAATTACATAATCTTCACCGAAGTCATACTTAACGAACCCGCTACTAATTTGTCATTGAACAAAGTCAGTTCCTCGGTTTTGTCTTTTAATCCTAAAGTATAAATCAAAGGCAAATAATGGTCTTGAGTAGGAATCGTAATTTGTCCCAGAAACAATATAGGCATCTTTTGGCGTTCGAAAAAGTGCCTGAAATTTTATGTAAATTGTTTAGGGTGTTTAATTAAAACTGTTTATTTTTTTGCCACGAATTCACGAATTAATAGTAATTATTTTTAGTTTTAATTCTTGAATTCGTGGCTATTAAAAAATTATTCCACAAAACTCTCATCCTTAAAACCTATCAAATATAATTTATTTTTTGCTCTCGTCATAGCGGTGTACAACCAGCGAATGTAATCTCGATTTATTCCATCAGGCAAATATGGTTGCTCGATAAAAACAGTATTCCACTGTCCTCCCTGTGATTTGTGGCAGGTTATCGCATACGAAAACTTGACTTGCAGGCCGTTGAAATATTCGTTAGCTTTCACTTTTTGGAATTGCTTGAACTTGGTTTCGCCTTCATAATCCTTCAAGACTTCCTGATACAATCTATTCGATTCTTCATAAGTCAAGGACGGCGATTCGCTTTTTATTGTGTCTAATAATAGGACGGTTTCAAACGGAATCTGGTTCAGATAATCGACCATTCGTATTTTCACTTTGGCAAAATTAAAACCGTACAATTCCTTGATATTGAAGATTTCCAAAACCTCGATGATATCGCCATTGGCAATAAAACCGGCTTCATCGGAGTCTTTCAACCAAAAATAATTGTTTTTCACAACCATCAAAAAATCTCCTGTTGACAATTCGTTTTCTTTATCGAGAATTTTTGAGCGGATTTGCTCATTGTATTGATTGGCTCGTTTATTCGACCGAACGATAAAAGCCGTGTCTTCGATACTGTAATTACTATAAGCCGAATTGATGGCGTCCTGAATGTCGTAACCATCCGTCAAACGAACGATATCTTTAAATTTTTTCAAATCAAATTTAAACTCGTCAATAAAAGAATCCTTCAACAATTCCCGAAGTTCCGTTGCATTGTACAAGATTCCGGAATTCTCTTCCTGACGCATTACTTCGTCCAATTCGATGTGTTCAACTTCCTTATTATAATTTAATCCCAAAGTTTGAATATCCAATGCGGGACTAATATCCAAATTTACCGGCGGCAATTGGGCAGTATCTCCCAAAAGAATCATCTTGCAATTGGTTCCCGAATACACATACGAAATCAAATCATCGAGCAAAGAACCGTTTTCGTATAACTTAGAATCCGAGTTCGTATCCGAAATCATCGAAGCTTCATCTACGATAAAAATGGTGTTCTTGTGTTTGTTTTGTTGCAAAGTAAACGAAACGCCCCCCCCTGAAGATTTCTTTGGAAAGTATATTTTCTTGTGAATGGTGAAAGCGGGCTTATTCGAATAATTAGCAATAACCTTGGCTGCGCGACCTGTTGGTGCAAGCAAAACATATTTCTTGTTGATGTCGATTAAATTATTTACGATGGTCGAAATCACGGTTGTTTTTCCCGTTCCGGCATAACCTTTTAATACGAAAATGGTGTTATTATCATTTTCAGTCAAGAAAATAGCAATTTTCTGAAAAAATATATCCTGTTTATACGTTGGCGTAAATGGAAATTTTTTCTGTAATAGACTATAAAACAAGGAGGAATTCATTCGGGACTGGTTAATATAAATGAACTTCAAATATAAGGATGAAATATGAAGCAAAGACATAAAATAGCATTAGAATAAAAAAAAATTGTAAGTTTGCAACTATGTCGATTAACACTACCATCACCGATAAAAAATACAGAAAACTCTCGCTTCAAGTTTCCTTGACAGGGCTTTCGTTTTGTGTTTTTGATACTTTAAATCACAAGATACTTTCCGTTAAGGAAGTTTATTTTGATAGGTTTCATAAAGCCACAAAAATCGAAGAATTGTTCGCCAATGCTTTCTTGGAGAATCCGGAATTAAAGGATTCTTATGATGAAATAGTCGTAATTCACAACAATAATCTTTCTACATTTGTTCCAGAACCGCTTTTTGACGAAAACTTCCTGGGAAGTTATTTACAATACAATACGAAGGTTTTCGATACCGATTTTTTTGCTTTCGACGAAATATCGAGTTACCAAATGAATGCGGTTTACATTCCATATGTGAACATCAATAATTTCTTTATTGACCAATTTGGTTCTTTCGATTATAAACACGCCAACAGTATATTAGTCACAAAGCTATTGGATGTATCTAAAAATAATGACGACAAAAAGATGATTGTGAATTTCAATCCCGGTCATTTTGAAATTATTGTTCTCCAAAACCAAAAATTGCACTTATTCAATTCTTTCGATTATCAAACACCGGAAGATTTTCTTTACTATTTGCTTTTCACTGCAGAACAATTGAACATGAATCCGGAAAATTTCAAATTGGAACTGTTGGGAACCATTGCCGAGGAAGACAATTTTTATCAATTGGCTTTCAAATACATTCGAAATGTATCTCTTTTTGATGTTTCGGATTTGCAAAAAAACAATACTTTTTCAACTGCCCAAAATCAGAAACATTTTATTTTATTCCAATCGTGAGAATCATATCAGGTAAATACAAAGGAAGACGCATTTTTCCGCCAAAAGGACTCCCCGTTCGCCCCACGACCGATATGAGTAAAGAAGCATTATTCAATGTTTTGAACAACCATTTCAGTTTTGAAGGCTTGAAAATACTAGATTTATTCGCAGGAACCGGAAATATTAGTTTCGAATTTGCTTCCCGTGGCAGCACGCCCATTACTTCTGTAGATGCTGATTTTGGTTGCGTAAAATTCATCAAACAGGTCGCTGCGGAATATGACTTTAATATTGCAGCCACCAAAAGCGATGTTTTTCAATTTTTGGAAAGAAACAAAGCCACTTACGACATCATATTTGCCGATCCACCTTATGCTTTAGACCAGAAAACCTTCGATAAAATTGTGTTGCTGGTTTTCGAAAAAAATACACTTCAAGAAGACGGAATGATGATTATTGAACATTCTAAGTACACAAAACTCGACCATTTGATTCATTTTTCATTCAAGAAAAGTTATGGTGGTTCGATTTTTAGTTTCTTCGAAATTGGAAAATCAACCGACGAAGAAATCGATGATGAAGATTTATTTTCGGATTCTGAAGAAGAATAATTTTAGACAGCCATATTCAAAAAAATAATAGCCACAGATTCACAGATTTTAAAAGTGATTAAAAAATTTGTGAATCTGTGGCTAAAAAATTAAATTTTTTAATAAAAAAGCAGACCTGTAAGCCGGATTCTGTCCCCGATAAATCGGAGCCTTATCATTTATCTAGGCACGCAATTGCTCATGTGCTCCATCTTTCTACCCTTCGACAACGGGCGAGAACCCTTAAATGCCGATATACTTGAAATTTCACCGCATAGAGTTTACCTGGTTTCACTACAGCATTACCTGTACATACTTTCTGTTGCACTTGTCCTAATCCTGATAAATCGGAACCGACGGGCGTTACCCGCTATGCTTCTCTGTGGTGTCCGGACTTTCCTCCCCGATATAATCGCGGCGATAAGGCGGTCTGCAGTGCAAATTTAATATAATTAACGTTGTTTCCTATTTTAAAGACTTCACTTTAACAACTCTTTCACAATCACTTAAAAATAAAATAGTTACCTTTAAGTCCTAACAGTAAATCATTTATTATGAAACCTATTTATCATTATGCCACTGTTTCGGAAGCTTTAGAAGAATTAAATAAAAAAGGTTTCATCCATGATTTTAACCTTCAAGATGAAAACATTATAAAAAATCCGCATCAATATCAAATTATCCACATTTACCGCTATGAAGGCAATACTGATCCCGGAGATGAAGCCGTAGTTTATGGAATAAAATCTAATTCAGGCGAAAAAGGTGTTTATGTTGCAGGATTTTCGGCAAACTCAGAAAATAAAACTGCACAAATTTTGGAAAAAATAAGTATCAAAGCATAAAACACTCAATTAAAAATTTTGATTAGGAGCTTTTTCCAGCCCTTCGCTTCAAACGAAGTTCACTGTATTCCTATGAAAATAAAAAATTAAGTGAAGTAATCTCCCGAAAAAATCGAGAGGATTTCCATCGCAATATGGGCTGCGGTTTATGTTTTTAACAAACTATTGATAAATAATAGAATCTTTCAATCCTTAAATTTTTCAATCTTTGAATTAAAAACTATATTTGCTTTCGAATAAAAAATCTATGGAACAATTTGTTGTATCGGCTCGTAAATATCGTCCACAAACATTTAAAGATGTTGTGGGACAAAAGGCGATTACCAACACTTTATTGCACGCTATAGAAAGCAATCATCTTGCTTCTGCCCTATTGTTTACTGGCCCTCGTGGTGTTGGAAAAACGACTTGCGCCCGAATTCTTGCCCGGAAAATTAACCAACCCGGTTATGATGACCCGAATGAAGATTTTGCTTTCAATGTTTTCGAATTGGATGCCGCTTCAAACAACTCCGTAGACGACATTCGGAATTTGATTGACCAAGTTCGGATTCCGCCGCAAACGGGACAATACAAGGTTTATATTATTGACGAGGTGCATATGTTGTCTTCGGCAGCTTTTAATGCTTTCCTAAAAACATTGGAAGAACCGCCAAAACATGCCATTTTTATTTTGGCCACGACCGAAAAACACAAAATTATTCCGACGATACTTTCTCGTTGCCAGATATTTGATTTTAAAAGAATCACCGTAAAAGATGCAAAAGAACATCTTGCCGAAGTTGCTTTTAGCCAAGGCGTAACTTGCGAAGATGATGCTTTGCATATTATTGCACAAAAAGCTGATGGTGCGATGCGCGATGCTTTGTCTATTTTTGACCGAGTGGTTTCGTATTGCGGCAATAACCTGACTCGTCTGGCTGTTACCGAAAACCTGAATGTGTTGGATTATGAAACGTATATCACGGTAACCGATTTGATTTTGGAAAACAAAATTCCGGAATTATTAATCGTTTTCAACGATATTCTTGCCAAAGGGTTTGATGCGCATCATTTTGTATCCGGATTGGCTACACATTTCAGGGATTTATTGGTATCCAAAACTCCATCTACTTTATCATTGTTGGAAGTGGGCGAACAAGCTCAAAAATTATACGGAATTCAATCCCAAAAAGCATCTCAAGATTTCTTGTTGAAAGGAATCGAAATTGCCAATGATTGTGATTTGAAATACAAAGTGAGTCAGAACCAGCGACTACTCGTTGAACTTTGCCTGATGCAACTAGCCTCTATCACCTTTGATGGAGAAAAAAAAAAGTTGACAAATTTATAATTTCCCCTACTTATTTTAGAAGAACTGATTATTCGATAGTTGAAATTGTTAAACAGGTAGCCGAGAAAACTCCTGTAGTTGAAGTTGTTATTGAAGAAACAAAACTTGAAATTAATAATTCTGATTTAGCAGTTTCAACCGAAACCCAACCCGATAACTCCGCTCGAACAGTCGAAGCAAATCCAAAACCTATAACCCAAGAACTTTCAGGAGAGCCTAAAGTTTCAGCATTTTCCATTTCGAGTATTCGTGCCAAAAAAGAATTACTTGAAAGTACAAAAGGATTTGTAAAAGAAGAAGTTCATCTTCCTACTGAAGCATTCACAGAAACAGAAATGTTGCTGCAATGGAGCAAATATGCGCAACGATTAAGCGACAAAGGTCATAAAATAATGGAATCACTTTTATTAATTGGCGATCCAAAATTAGAAGGAACAACTATCACACACGAACTTCCCAATGAGGGTTCTAAGATTGATTTTGAAACCGAAAAAATTGAAATTTTGGGCTATTTAAGAGGCAAACTTCACAATCATGATATTAGCATTGAAGTTATAGTCAATGAAAAAGTGGAGAATAAATTTGCATTCACGCCTATAGATAAATACAACAGGCTGAAAGAAATAAACCCTAGTTTAGAGTTATTGAAAAAGACATTTGATTTGGATATATAGTAATTAAAAGACTTACTATTAAGTATTAGACATTTTTTATTTTATCTAACTTTTCAGATATTTCTTCTATTTTATTTAATAACTCTTTATTGAAAATAGAATTTTTATATGACATCATTATTAATTTTATCGAAACCAATAAAACCCCAGCCTCTAATAGTAAATCGTGTGTGAAGCCTGTGGTAAATAGTGCTACTCCAAAAAGAATGATTGTCAATATAATTACAAATGTATTTACAAAACCTAAGTGCTTTTTCATTTTTTTGTATATTAAATTAAATTCATATTAGATCTTCCCGTAATACATTGCCTTAACTATTCCATCAGACAATCCTATTTTAGGAACATATATATTTCGGGCACCACTCCATTTCATTGCATTTAGATAGATTCGGGTTGCCGGAATGATAACATCGGCACGATCTGGATTCAGTCCTAATTCAGAGATTCTTTGTTCGTAAGTGAGTGAATTCAGGAAAGCATATTGTGAATTCAGATAAATATAAGACAAGGGTTTTTCTAAAGCTTTGCCAGACATTTTGAATAATTTATTGATATTTCCCCCGGAACCTATAAGGGTAACATCATCATAATCTTGAGTGTTAATTTTAATCCAGTTTTCCATTTCTTTCCAAACTGCCTGGCTTACCATTTCATTCAAAAAACGAACCGTACCAGCTTTAAATGATTTGGAAACAACAATTTTGCCATCAGAAAAAAGAGAAAATTCAGTACTTCCACCTCCAACATCCACATAAAGATAGGTTTTATCTGTTTTTAGAAGATGGTGCAAATCTGTTGAAGCAATTATTGTGGCTTCTTTTTTTCCGTCAATAATTTCAATTTTTATATCGGATTCTTTGTTAATGATTTCCACTACTTCGAAGGCATTATTAGCTTCTCGCATGGCTGATGTGGCAAAAGCCAAGTACTTTTCAACTTTATGCACTTTCATCAAAAGACGGAATGCTTTCATAGCATCAATCATTCTTGCAATACTTTCTTCTGAAATTTCACCAACAGTAAAGGAGTCTTGCCCCAAACGGATAGGCACACGAACTAAGGAGTTTTTGTTAAATTGCGATTCTTTTCCATCCTGCTCGACAATATTCGTAATTAAAAGGCGCATTGCATTTGAACCAATATCAATCGCAGCGTATTTTTTAATTTTAAACATTTTCTCGTTGGGTTGTTTAATCGCTAATGGGTCATTCATTAATTCTGATTTTTCTTTATTTTGTAACTATTTCCGATTAAACAATCTCGGCAACTACTTCAACTTTTTTTTGATAATAGTTATAGGTTTCTAATTGAGCTCTAAAAACAGGTTCGTTTTCCTTGCGAATTTTATACTTGTTATCTAATTTTTCTGAATGGTATCGTACTTTTACATTGCCTTTCCAACCCAAATCAAAAATATCAATCAGTTCTTTTTTAATTTCCGAATCATAAATAGGGCACGTAACTTCAACTCTTCCATCGAGGTTTCTGGTCATAAAATCGGCGGAGGAAATGTAAACTTCAGTATCGCCGGCATTACCAAAAATATAGATTCTTGAATGTTCAAGATAATTATCTACGATACTTATGGCTTCAATATTTTCGCTCATTCCGCGAACACCTGGAATTAAAGAGCATATCCCTCTTACTTCAAGCTGTATTTTCACTCCTACATTACTGGCTTCATATAATTTATCAATCATATCAAAATCAGATAAACTATTCATTTTTAGCTTCATAAAAGTTTTTTTACCTTCTAAAGCATGGGCAATTTCTCTGTCAATCAATTTATTGAATCGAAATCTTGTGTAATGAGGAGAAACAATCAAATGTTTGTATCTGTATAAACGGTAATTGATTTCGAAAAACTCAAAAATTTTGGAAACATCCTTTAATATTTGCTGATGGCTTGTAAAAAGGGTAACATCCGTGTATACTTTTGCAGTTTGTTCGTTAAAATTTCCTGTAGAAATGAAACCATATCGTTTCGTCTTTTCCTTTTCGGTTCTTTCAATAACGCATACTTTACTGTGTACTTTTAGACCTTTTATTCCAAAAATAAGCTCGATACCTTCAGTTTGCATTTGTTCTGCATAAGAAATATTTGAAGCTTCATCGAAACGGGCCTGTAATTCAATTTGGACAATTACTTTTTTTCCGTTTTTGGCCGCATTAATTAAGGAACTTATAATTTGAGAATTTTGGGCTAATCGATATAAAGTAATCTTAATAGAAGTCACTTTTGGATCCAAAGCAGCTTCACGCAAAAACTTAGTGAGATAGGAAAATGACTGGTATGGTGCATGTAATAAATAATCCTTCTTGCTTATTTTTTCCAATAAGCTGCCTTCGAGACTTAGCCCGGGAATGGGTAAAGGATTGTTGGTTTTATAAAGCAGATCAAATCTTCCAAGATTTGGAAATTTCATATAATCCCTTCTATTATGGTGCTTTCCTCCTGGAATAATACTATCTGTAGACACAATATGCATTTTTTCCAGAAAAAATTGAAGCGTATCTTTTTCAATTTCCTGGTCATAAATAAACCGCACAGGTTCGCCTATTCTTCTGTCTTTAACACTTGTTGCGATTTTTTCGAGCATACTTTTGCTCAAATCGCTATCAATTTCCAATTGAGCATCACGAGTGATTTTTATCATATGAGCCGAAACACTTTCGTAATCAAAAATATTAAAAATGCTGCCCAAATGGTGTCTAATTACATCGTCAAGCAAAATGACATATTGTCTTTTATCCTTGGATGGTAAAACTACAAACCGATTGATTGTATTGGGAATTTCAATCATTGCATAATGAACTTCTGCATTATGTTTCATAACCAATTTTATGGCCAAATAGCCCACAGTATCTTTCAATATAGGAAATTCGGCCAAATCATTTAATATAATGGTAATCAATTCAGGGCTTAGTTTTTGAATAAAAAAGTCTTTCAAAAATATTTCCTGTTCTACCGAAATGTGATTTTCATCGATAATGAATATGTTTTCAGTTTCGAGTTTTGCTTCAATATTATTTAAAATCCGTAAACTTTCGGATTGTTGCTGAATTACGATTTCGGTAATATCTTTCACTAATTGTTGTGCCGAGATACCGCCAAGTACTTTTTCGCCTGATATGCCGGATAAACTCAATCTTCTTATTGCAGCAAATCTAACCCTAAAAAATTCATCTAAATTATTGGAAAAAATACCTAAAAACCTAAGCCTTTCCAATAACGGTACTGAATTATCCCCAGCTTCTTGAAGCACTCGTGCATTAAAAGTTAACCAACTTTTTTCTCTTTCTATATATTTATGCACTATGTTTATTTTAAATTTTTAGGGAATATAGTTTTTTTAGTTTTGCCTTTCGTTATTTCTCCCCAACTATTTGTATTAAATTGTAGCCATACAAACCCGGCTGTAGGAACATGACCAATAAAAATATCTCCAAATTTATTAACAAAATTTGTAATAGCCTCGTTATGTCCAAAAAGAATTATATTTTCAAAAACATTACTACTTGATTTGATCACTTTTTCCAATTGGTTTTCATCAAAAGTATAAAGTTCTTCTTTAAAAACGATACTTTCGATGGGATATAAAATATTTTGAGCAAAAATCATTGCCGTTTCCGATGCTCTTTTTGCTGAACTACTCCAAATAACAGAAGGAGAAGGAATAAATTTTATGCAATTTGAAGCGACTAAATGTGCATCAGTAATTCCTCGCTGATCTAATGGTCTATCAATATCTTTAAGTGGAGCTTTCCAACTTGATTTTGCGTGTCGAATTACAATTAAATTTTTCATCTTTGGGTTTATTTTATTGTCAATTTATAGTATGGCAACATAAGTTTTGATGACTACAAATTACAAAATATTTTCCAAAAAGGGCTCATAATTCTTTAAAAACTCTTTTATAGAAAAGTCTCAGATATATTTATTTTTATAATCGTACATATCAAATCAATTTTTGATAGTTAAAATTTTTAACATTTAAATAAATACTGTTTTTATTTGTTATTTATAATATTATACATATAAAATAATATATTTTATATGTATAAACAGTTTTTTTTTGCATTTAAACGATATTTTTTGTTAAAACTATAAAATTCCAAATTAGATTTGAATTAGAAAAAACAATGATTTAGATATAAAACCATCTGTTTATGGATAAAATTAGGTTAAAATTAGCAAGTAAATTATCAATAAATTATAATAAATTTTAATAATAAAAGAGTAAAAATGACAAAAAAATGTCGTTTCAACGAGTATTTAGGTTATTCATAGAAAAAAAGCATCAATAAACAGCATAGTATTTAAATTTGTTATGAAAAGTTTATGAATTATAAAATACAAGCGTAATTTATAATTTAAATGATGAAAAATAAATTAGTACAAAAACCCAAATATTACACACAATAAATTAAAATTTAATTGTATGAAAACTAAAATTACCCTTCTTTTACTGGCTTTCTTTATGTTCGTTAGTAATGCATATTCACAAAATACTTTCGATGGTAGTTATTGTCCTGGACCTGGTGTATCAGGAGACGAATATTTAGGTCAATTAACCACTGGCGCTCTATCCAGCTCAGGTGGTACGTGTGAAATAGGCCAAATATGGGCTAAAGTTGACAATTTAGGTCAGAGTCTTCGTTTAGCTTTTAAAATCGGGAACGCAGGTACCGCTCTTATTAGGATATATATTGATAAAGACAATAATAGTTCAACTGGCTTAATAACAGATTCTTCTTTTGGAGGTACACCTGCAGCTGGAGGGGCTGAATATATTCTTCAAATCAATACTAATACGGGCGCAACTAAATTATTCAAAGATCTTACTTCAACAACGGTAACTGAAGTTGCCTTGGTACCAGGTGGATTGAGCGGAAAAAATGGAGATTCTAATGGTTGTGCTGGAGGTGATAAAGTGTTTGTAGAGTTTTATATTCCTTTTGCATCTATTGGTTTTGATCCTTGTAATACAACTCAACCTGGAACTATAAATGTTGCAAGGTATGCTTCTGTTTCTGGTGGATCTACCAATTCTTCAGGATGTACTAGCCAACAGCTGAATTTTGGTGTGCCACTTTCGGGAAGTGTAACTCCCAACCAATCTCTTTGTCAAGGAACAAGTGCTTCTCAACTTACTTTAACTATAAACGGTGGAATAAATACTACTGTTCAATCATGGCAAGATAGCACAGACGGAGTAACTTTTACTGATATTGCTGGTACTTCAGGATTGTATATTTATGCACCTGGTTTACTTTCTGTAGGTAATCATTACTACAGAGCTAGAATTTTAAATACAGGTATTTGCGTAAATTCATTTTTTTCAAGTGCTGCTAAAATAACAGTGAATGCTGCGCCAAATGCTCCTACAACAACATTGACACAACCACCATGTTCTGGAGGAACGGGAACTATAACTATTACTTCTCCAATACAAACCGGGATGACGTATAGTATTAATGGTTTAACTTACACAAATACTACAGGAATATTTACATCTATTTTAGCTGGAACTTATTCTGTTACAGCTAAATCTGCAACAGGTTGTATTTCTCCACCATCAAGTGTAATAATAACAGCTGGTGATAATACTCCACCTGTAATTGCTATTTTACCAACACCATCAACCATCAATTGTCCTGCTACTCCAGTCTTTGCTATAGCAACCGCTACTGATAATAGTGGCACGGTTTCCTCATTAACATTTGCCGATGTAACTACGTCTGGTACTTGTGCAGGATCGTATTCTGTTACCCGAACTTGGACTGCCAAAGATGCTTGCAACAATTCATCCACTGCTTCCCAAACGATAAACGTTCAAGATATTACCGCTCCAGTTATTGCTGCTTTGCCTGCAACTTCAACCATCAATTGTCCTGCTACTCCAGTTTTTG
>NZ_JADHEC010000026.1 GCF_015277675.1 Flavobacterium soyangense | reverse complement strand
TTTATTATATTTGACATGGATATTGTTTGTTTTGCGACTTCAAGATACTGAATTTCAGTGTCTTGAGCAATATCTAATTAATATTTTTTACTTCAAATAATTACACCCAACGGGTTATTTAATTATTAATTTACATGGAATTCCTTTTGGAGATTTTCCAGAAAATTCTAAATTTAAATTACAGCATTATGATTATGGTACTAAAATTTTTATCAATCGTTCTGACTTATTTTTTAATAATGAAAAAATTGGTACATTACAGTCTTCCCCTCGTTCTGCTATTCTTGATTCCAATTTTGCACAGTTACAATT
Organism: Flavobacterium soyangense; assembly: GCF_015277675.1. Taxonomy (GTDB): domain Bacteria; phylum Bacteroidota; class Bacteroidia; order Flavobacteriales; family Flavobacteriaceae; genus Flavobacterium; species Flavobacterium soyangense. Next base: position 52,039 of record NZ_JADHEC010000026.1, on the reverse strand, counting down.
TGAAAACCATTTATTTTATACTCTCTCCCTTTCTGACTTAAAAAATCTTATATCTGATTTTTGTGAACAAACTAATTATATTTTCAAAGCTATTAACAGGCTTGACATTTGTTTAGATAAAAATGACAACAACCATAATTATAGAAATATTTATGATAACATTATAAATGGTTCGTTTCTTATTTCAGGTCGTCCTAAAAATTTACAATCTTATTTTGAAACATTTAAGGGAAAGTCTATTCTGAATGGTTTCCAAATTGGCAAGCGTACAAGTGATAAAATTATTCGTGTTTATAATAAATCTCTTTCTTTACAACTTACTGAAAAGCCATATATTAATGATTTCTTTCAGAATAATGGTATTAAAAATGATAACATTTGGCGTTTTGAATATCAGTTAAATTCTGCTTTTTTTAGGCATTTAAAGGAAATTTCTAAAACCTCTGAGCAAGTTGAGCAAGATATGACTTGGGGTATTTTTAATATTTCTACTCTTTTTGAATTACTTAAGATTGCGACTAAAGGTTTTTTTGAACTTCACGAAAATACTGGTAAAAGCCAAATTAATAAAGAAAATAAAATCCATTTATTTGATTTTGATATGATGAGAATTGCAGTTACTCAACAAACTACGGTTATTAAGAAACTAAAAAAAGGTTTTATTTCATCAATTACAATTAAAAAGCGTTTGGCTAAATCTTTGTTTCGAGAGTATTATGCAAATGAGCAAGATATTAGTTATATAGTTGCTTTAAATCTTCTTTTAGAGGATAATGATTATACAACCGATAAAAAATTAAAGGTATGGTTTTTAAATAAAATGAATTTCTATCTACACGAATTTAGAAATAAAGAAAAAATTAAGAAATATTTTTATCTTGAACTTTTTCAAGAACATTGTAATTTTTTTATGGATACAATTTTTACTAAATACGTTCCAATTCTTCAATCTTATGATTATGACATCAATTAAAAAACCTAATTTGAGCCAAATTGTTAATAAAAAACAATTGGGAATTTTATTAGAGGTTAGTTACCCTACCGCTTTAAAGTACTATCAAACCATTTTAGATAGCCTTGAATTGAAAAGAAAGTATTTAACTGTTAATGACCTTATAACTTATGGAATATTGCCTTAGAATGTAAAATAATGTAAAATTTTCTAAACATTTGTAAATTTATATAAATGCCTATTTTCATTTATAACAAACCTTTGTACTCGAATTTATTATTAATTAAAAAATACAAAAAATGAAAATTGTTTCTTTAACTGGTGTTTTAAAATCTCAAGAGTTAACCGTTACTAAATCCATTGGTTCGCTTATTCTTTGCTTTGATGATGTTCTTGCGAATTTATTAAATGAAAAAATTTCAGTTTATATTGAGCGCGCGAATGGTTCTAACGTTATTCTCGCTAATAAAGTCAATTTTAAGGATTTCATTTTGGCTAGTACTTATGGTTCTGAAGCTGTACAATCAAATCAAGATTTCAAAACTATTGCTCTTTGTGAATTATCTTTTGAAGGTTCTATTTTTCTAGCGGAAAAGGAGTCTATTAAAATCCAATTAGATGATTTACGTTCTGCTCGTACTTATGAAGTTTTTGGCGTTGAACATCCTGTACCTTCAAATGACCTTTATCATTTTGAGCAAAAAAGTATAGCTTCCGAGGAAGTTAACAAAAAAGTAGATGTTCGAGGTTTTGATTTAGCTATTATTACAATGGATGATTCAGTATCTGATATTTCATATTATTTTGAAAACGGTCAGGTTATTAAATTTTTGCCTTTTGAGCTTCGTGCTTTAAGTGTTGATGTTGACCCTATTCAGTATATCAAAAACGATGGTACTGTTGACCAAATTTTAGAAGGTCGTTTGGCTTTGCCTTTAGTTCATGTTGATTTTATTGAAATTAATAAATCTCAGGGAGCTGTCGTAAACTTTGTTGTTAGAACAATTAAAAATGTAGAGTAATGAGTATTTTTAAAACATTAGGTACTAAAATTAAAAGAGTTGTTAGTATTAAAAATATTATCAATGCTGGTTCAGGTCAATTTACTGCTATTGCTAAAGATGCTCAAAGGGTTTTAACTTCTGTTGACCCTAAAAAAAAGACTTCTGAAACTGTTTTTAAGGATTTTGACATTCCATCTCCTGTTAATGATTATTTAACTGTTGTTGGTGCTAAACAAAACGAACGTTTGACTAGTTCTTTAGCCAATTCTAAAATTGTCCAAGATAATGTTTCTAAGGTAAATGGTTTTTTCTCTTCTGTTTGGCTTAAGGCTAATTGGATTAAGTATAAAACTTGGATTATAGTTTTTGTTGTTGCTGTTCTTGGTTTTATTGGGTGGAAAATGTATTCAAAAAAATCAATATCTAGAGGGCGTGCAAGACGTTAAAGACAAGAAACCAAACTATCAAAAATGGATTTACTTTATTGTTTTTTTGGTTGATAGTTTGGTTATAATTTTAAAAAAAATAACAGATTTATTTATTAATATCAAAAATTTATTTCACTAATGGCATATTCAAATAATAATAAAAACAGTTATGGAAATAATCAAAAACCAACTGTTAAACATTCAGGTGCAAAAACAAAACGTTATTTTCCTGTTTCTGGTCCTAATAAAGGTGTTGAACAAACTTTAACCAGTGGCTGGAGGTTAGCAAATAGAGAGTTAATTTCTATTCGTTGTGTTACAACTTCAAAAAGTATATTATCTGATAAAGGATGGTTAGGTTCTATTGCTTGTACTTTAACAAATACCAAAACAGGTGTTTCGGCTTTTCATTGGGGCACTATGCATCACGCTACTGGTAAAGTTGTTATTGATAAATTGGCTATGGTTGTTAATCCTAAAGCTAAAAATGGCGGTTATGCTGGTACTTACATAAATAATTAATTCTTAGAAATTATGTTAAAATTTGTGTTAAAATTTCTGCCTTTAATTGTTCACGAATTGGCTGATATGTTATTTGACCATTTAGCAGAAAAGCAAAAAGAAAGACAATCTAAAATCTATAAAAATGAATAAATTAAAAGGTATTATAAGTTTAATTGGTGTTATTGTTAAATATTCAGCTGTTGTTATGGCTATTATTAAGGGTATTGAGGTTATTTATGAAGAGCTTGGAAAAATTGATTTTAACGAAAAATCCAAACTAGATGAGTAATTTATCTCGTGGGATTCGCAATAATAATCCCGGAAATCTTATTTCTACAAATATTCAATGGCTTGGTAAAATTCCATTGTCTAAAAATACAGATGGTAAATTTGAACAATTTGAAACTATTGAACTTGGTATTAGGGCAATGTTCAAAGATTTGATTAATGACATTAATAAAGGCAAAAATACGGTTAGAAAATTAATTACTGAGTATGCTCCACCTAATGAAAATAATACAGGTAAGTATATTAAAGATGTATGTAGCTCTATTGGTGTTACACCTGACCAAATTATTACATCTGTAAATTACTCTTTTTTGTTAATGCTTGGAAAAGCTATAATTAAAAAAGAAAATGGTTCGGATGCTTCTTTAGTTTCTGATAAGCAAATAATTAAAGGTATTAAGTTGCTGGGTGATGTTTCTACCTCATTATTAAAAGTTAGTACTGTCAAGAATAATCTTGCTTTTTTAATTCCTATTTTTTTGCTTTTTTATACGGTGTTTACGATTTCACTTTAAAAAAATCTAGTAAACAAAAATTTCGTTAAATTATTAATTCAAATAAATTATATTATGTTAGATTCTCTTAAAAAATATTATATGGAACATACTTTGTATGTTAATATTGCTTTAGTTGCTGTAGCTGTTTATGCTGCTTGGAAACTTTTTAAAAAGAAATAATTTTGCAACCTAGAAAAATTAGTGCTAGAAACTCCGATAGTTCGGGGTTTTTGGCTGTTTTGGAGCGTTATTGGTATGTTATTTTGGGTTTAATTTTTGTTACTCCTGTTATTTTAAGATACCTTAAAGATTCTCAGGTAGCTAATGAAGTTAATGATACTCAAGAACAAATAAAATTAAATGTTTCCAAAAATCTTGACCCTATTCAACAACAAGTCGAATTAAATAAGATTACAACCTCCCCTTTTTATCAGAATATGGCTCGTAATGTTGCAGCTAATTTAGGCATTTTGTATCAAGTTCGTGGTGGCTTTTTATCTTGGCTTAATCCTCGTACTTGGACGGAGAACGACCAACTGGTTTATAATGATTTAAGACAATTAAAAAATTCGGGTCAGGTTAAAACTGTTTCAAATTGTTATTTTTTCCTTACTGGTAAAAATTTAATGGAAGACATAACTAGACTTTTAGATAATGATTTACTTATTAAATTACCTCTATTTAAATAAATTTATATGAATAATCCCGCTCAAAATAATTACATTCAGTATCTTACAAATAAAGATATTATTAAAACTAAAGAAGTTGTTTTTTTTAATAATGGTGTTAATACAACTTTTACGGTTAGTGGAATAAATGAAGACTTTTTTATATTGTCAGTTTTTCAAAATAATTTACGTGTTTTAGGTGTTGGCTTTGATGATATTGAGAATAATGATATGTTAGGTTTTTTAAATTCTGATATTTTAGATATTTCTCTTATTCCTAGGAATTCTTTTTTGTCCTCTCAGACTGTTGTAACAATGTCTTATAATAATAAATATGTTGAAACTCAAAAACTGGGTGAACCTTTTTTTGATTTTAATTTATTGTTTTCAAAGTTGGAAGAAATTAGACTTTCTCTAGTTCCTTCTTCTTCTTTAGCGTATAAAGTATATACTGCTTTAATTACGCAGAATACAGTTTATGTTACAAGTAACGTTTTATGGGTTGGTCGGGAATACAGAATTTTAAATTTGTTTGAAAATGATGATTTTTCCAATTGTGGATTTGTTGATACTTATAATAATTTTATTGCAACAGATACTACTCCTTATGTTTGGTCTAATGGTACATTGGTAATTGATGTTGAATTTTCTGCTCCATCTGCAATAGTTTTAGAGAATACTATTGGCGGTTCTTTTAGTTGGTCTTATTTTTCTAATGGATTTTATGTTTGTACTTTAAGTAATTCCTCTGTTTTAGTTGAAGGTAAAACTTTTACTTTGATAGGTGGTAATTATGGTATTGCACCCGCTTTTATAAGGTCTCTTAGGAATTCAGATTCGGAAGTTGGTATTTTTGTGAATGATAATTTGAGTGGCGGATATGATAACATTTTGAATAATACTTCTTTAGAGATAAGAGTTTATAATTAGTAATTAAATGGCAAATAATACCCCGACCCCTTATAGGTGTGATGTTTTTCATAAAGACAAATCTAGATTTCCTTTAAAGTATGCCTTTATAAAATCTATTTATTATTTACATAAATTATTACAAAAAGAAGATTTTGATTATCATTATATAAATATTTATAATAGAAAAACTGGAATTTATCTTTCTAGACAATATTTTGACAAGTTTATTATAGATAAACCGCCTTATTAACGGCGGTTTTCTTTTTTACATACTTTTGAAATCGAAACTAATTTTTAAATTGTTTTTTATTAATTCTCTGTAGGAATTATTTATTAGCTCGAGTTAAATTTTGGCACTATCTTTGAAAACCAATATATCATTATTAACTTACTAAATTTTTAAAACTATGAAAAAAATTATTTTTGCTTTTTTGTTTGTAACCTCTTTAAATGCTCAAACTACTGATATTGAATACAATTATTTGACTAAAGGTTATTCTGAAACTATTTCTAAAGGTCTTGACTTAAAGCAGGGTTATGAATTACAAGATTTATATCTACATTCTGATTCTTTATATGATTTTGATTTTAAACTTTTTGTAAATCAAAAGACTAAAAAAACTCAAGGTGTTTTAGTTACTGCAGTTTCTAAATTATGGGGTAATAAATATTTTTTATGTATTCCTGTTGATAATCCAGTTTTGCATCAACGTTATTATGATTTTTTGCAAACTTGGGATAAAGATATTTTAAAAGGTTATTCTACTGCTTTGACTGAAATTCTGCAGCTGTCTTTATCAACTCAAAACTAATAAATGAACCCCAATAAAATGGGGTTTTTTTATTTCCTAATTTGAACTGTTAAATTGTTCATTATTTTGTTAACAACTATTTCGACATACTATTTTATTTAATATAAATTATAGTTCAAATAATAGTATTTAGACATTTAAGTATCAAATTATCAAAAATAGAAATCAATTATATGAATAAAATAAATCCTTAATTTGATCTCTTCTTATGATTTGTTGAATTTTCACTTTTAGAAAACAAATCGTTTTTATTTTGCAACAAATAATTAGCCAAAAGTTTTTCTACTAATTCATCCTTGGTTAAATGATGAAAAACAGTTTTTACTTTAGCTTTTAAATCCAATGAAACTTCGTGATTGGGTTTAGTTTTAAAGATTTGCTTTGCCCACAATAAAGTATTGTTTTCTTCAATATTTTCAAGTGTTGGTTTTTGGAACTTGGAAAATTTTATTCCCAATTCTCTTTCGAAATCCGCAATTTCAGTAACTTCTTCCTGTTGCAAAACAGTTAATGAAAATCCTTTGGCTCCAGCTCTGGCAGTTCTTCCGCTGCGGTGAACATAAACTTCATAAACATCCGGCAAATGATAATTAACTACATAAGAAATTTCCTTTACATCAATTCCTCTTGCTGCCAAATCGGTTGCAACCAATATATTGATATGACCTTCGCGAAATTGTTCCATAATTCGATCCCGGATGCCTTGTGATAAACTTCCGTGTAACGCTCCTGAAGAAAATCTGTTGATGGCTAAATTTTTTGCCAATTTATTAACAGCGGCTTTGGTTTTACAAAAAATAATACCGCGTTCTCCTTCTTTTGAAGTTAGAAAATGCATCAAAATATCCAGCTTTTCAATTGGATTTACAACAATATATTGATGATCAATTCCTTGATTTCCTATTGTTTGCATATCAGCACTAATTTGAACTACATTTTTATTCAAATAGTTCTGAATAAGTTGTTTTATTGTTCCAGGTATAGTCGCCGAAAACAAATAAGTTTTATGATTTTTGGGTAATTCAGCAATGATTTCGTCTAAGCCTTCTTTCAGAATCGTAACCATTTCGTCTGCTTCATCAAGAACAAGAAATTTGGTTTCTTTTAGGTTTATGGCTTTACGTTGGATTAAATCTATTAATCTTCCAGGTGTTGCAACAATAATATGCGTCGGATTTGTTAATCGTTCGATTTGAGGTTTTATTGGAATTCCTCCGCAAGTTGCTGCAATAGAAATTTCTGGAAGGTATTTTGCAAAAGTTTCTAAATTACTAAAAATCTGATGTCCTAATTCACGTGTTGGCACCAAAATAACCGCTTGTATAACAGGAATTTTTGTGTCAATTAATTGTAGCAATGGCAATCCAAAAGCAGCTGTTTTTCCTGTTCCGGTTTTGGCAAGCCCAACAATATCAGTAGTCTTTGATAACAGTAACGGAATTGTTTTTTGCTGAATTTCTGTTGGTAAAACAATTTTTAAATCATAAAGTGCTTTTATAATTGATTCTTGGATTCCTAAATCGGCGAATTGTTTTGACATTTTTTAGATTTAATAATTTATAAATTGGTATGATAGCGGAACACGAGTAAAGCGAACTGACGTATATATTGCTACTGAAAATTAATCTGCTTCGTTCATAATTTTTTCGCGATACTTTTTCCCTATCAATAAAGTAAGTTTCAGTTTATAGTCCTCAACTAACCATTCACGGTAATTTTTGCTGCATTGACTCAAACATTTGGCATAACGTTTTAAACGACATTCGATATCTGGTTCTAACTCTTTGCATAATGCTTTTGCATCCCTTAATTCTTCGGAATTGTCGACGCACATAGCGGCATGTTGATCTAAAGATTTGTCTAAAACAATTTTGGAGCGCAGATTTTGTGCAATGGCAAGTTTGTGTTCTTCATCTACATCAAAAGTAACAATTTTCGTTTTGCTGAATTTAGCGCGCAATTCCGGTGGCATTGTGTATTTGAAATACAATTCAATTTCAGTATCGTCACGCAAGTTTTCCAGATAGAATTCAGGTGATTTAAAGATATGTTGCCAGTTTACTGACTCACTCCACAACCCAAAACGTGCGGCATTATTTCCTAAATCGATCACATTGAAGGTGTCTTTATTGGGCAATTTTCTAGAACCGCGACCAATCATTTGAAAGTATAAAGTCAATGATTTCGTGGCTCTGTTTAATATAATGGTTTCAACTGTAGGTTCGTCAAAACCTGTAGTAAGAATCCCAACCGATGTTAATATAGCGTCTGGAGTTTTCTTGAACCATTGCAAAATATCTTTCCGTTCTTCGGTGCTGCTGGTGTTGTCAAGATGACGAATGACGTATCCGGCTTCTCTAAAAGTTTCGTATACATATAATGACGTATTGATTCCGTTATTGAAAATTAAGGTTTTCTTTCCTAGTGATTTCTCTGTGTATGCGTGCAATAATTTTTCCTGCATCGCCATATTTGTATATAAATCATCGGATGATTTTACGGTGTAATCACCATTTATTCCTACTTTTAACGAAGTCAATCCTACATCATAACTATAGGTAACGGCTTTCGCCAAAAAGCCTTTATCAATTAACGAACTAATATTGTCTCCAACAATCAATTCATCATAATTTTCGTGCATTGGCAACTTAATATTTGAACTCAAAGGTGTTGCGGTAACTCCCAGAATAAAGGCATTTTTGAAAGAACTCAAAAGTTTTCGAAATGAATTGTAATGTGCTTCATCAATAATCACCAAACCAATATTATCAAGATGCAATTTTTCATCATTGATTCTATTTTTCAAAGTTTCGACCATTGCCACAAAACAGGAATAATCGTTTTGATCCAAAAGCTCTTTGACTTTGCTGTTGATAATTTTATTTTTTACATCAAATCCTTTCAGCATTTTTGAAGTTTGCTTACACAATTCAATTCGATGGGTCAAAACGACTACTTTTTTATTGTGCTTTGACAAATATTGCCGAACAATTTCTGAAAAAACCACAGTTTTACCCCCGCCGGTAGGCAATTGGTATAACAAATGATGATTAGCGGGTGCATTTTCTAATCGCTCAAAAATGGTTTCTATATCTCCTTTTTGATACGAATAAAGCTCTTTTTTATTTTCTGTTTCTAAAGTGTTTTGAGACATTGTTTTTTATTGGATTTTTGCAAAAATACACCTAAAAAAGAGTTATTCCACTAAATTAAACCTTAAAAAAAGAAGAGTGATTAAATAAAAACGATTATGGACTTTTTTCTAATATTCTAAACGTTCAATAATGGCATCAAATTCCTGTTTATTATACCAGTTTTGGCGCATTGTTTCATCATTTATAGCAATGATTCTGGGTTTGAACTCATTTAGAATTCCATTAGCAATCATAAAAATTATAGCTTGTTCAAAAGAATTAAACATACTTTTAAAAAATAATTCCTGCTTCACTACTCTATCAGCCGAAAAAGTTTGGGCAATTTCAATGGAATAAAGCATAACATCTCCAATTATAAAAGCATCAACTCCCAAAAGGATAAAGTGCTTGATGAATTTTTGGGAAACGGAACGACGCATCTTGGGCTTTCTTGCTTTTTTTGCGGAAGTTCTTGGCGGAAAATATTCATTCGAAATTTTAAGTTTGCATTCCTGCAACAAGGTTTCCTCTTTTGGATTAAAAACAAAATCATAATAGATTTTTACAGCACTGAATTTTTCATACAACTCAATAATTTGTTCTTCGAGTTGGGTTTTATTGAGTTCCGAAAGGTATTTTTTTAAATCGCGTTTGCTCATTATCTCAGTTTATTGTTGCAAAAGTAAATTAGTTTAGGATTGAATACTTTAAAAATCAAGGATAATACCTAATTTTGCCAGAAGAAATTTTTAAACATCATTATTTAATGCTCAAATCGTTCAAAATTATAGCAATCCTGGAAGGAATATCCTATTTGGTTTTATTTGCCAATATGCTTTTAATAAAGCCTTCAAATATAGAACTTTATAAAAGTTTGTTGTATCCCATAGGAATGACTCACGGAATACTATTTATAGGATATGTTTTGTTGGCGGGTTTACTTAAAAATTCCCAAGAATGGAATTTGAAAACATCGTCAATTATATTAATTGCATCACTTTTGCCTTTTGCAACTTTTTACGTTGAAAAAAAATATTTAAGAAATGCATAATTTACTCGAAAAAATCTTTGGTTGGTGCTATCCCTTATTTAGAAAATTAGGATTTGAATACACGATTGCATCTTACCTAAGTTTGCTTATAAATATTGCCATAATGTGCGTTTTGGCCTATGTGATTTTTATAGTATTTCGATTTGTTTTGGATAAAAGTGTTCGGTCAATAGTAAAAAGGACAAAAAACACATTTGATGATTTTATAATAGAAAAGATAAGGGGTCAATATTTATTTTATTTATTTCCATTATTATTTGTTTATAAATCCGTTCCAATACTCTTAGAAAAATACGATTATTGGGAGTTCTTTTTTGGAAAAACCGTTGGTATTTTTATTATCGTCCTGATAATAATGATTATACGCACAGCTTTTAATATTTTAAGATATTATTTAAAGCTAATTCCTCGATACAGCGATAAACCTATTGACAGCTTCATTCAGGTCATCAATATTGTTTTGTGGTTGTTTGGAATTACCATAATTATTTCAAGATTATTTGATATAAATGAAAAAGATCTCCTTACTATATTAGGGGCGATTTCGGCATTGATAATCTTAATTTTTAGAGATACCATTTTAGGATTTGTTGCCAGTGTGCAGGTAGCCATAAATGATATGGTTCGAATTGGAGATTGGGTTACAATGGAAAAATTTGGTGTCGACGGTGATGTAATCGAAATCAATCTTGCTACGGTTAAGGTTCGAAATTTTGACAATACCACTACCACAATTCCCACTTATAGTTTGATATCGGATTCCTTTCAAAATTGGCGCGGAATGATTGATTCTGATGGACGACGAATCAAAAGACATATTCTAATAAAAGCCAGTAGCATTCGGTTTTTAAATGAATCAGAATTAGTTGATTTTAAAAAAATTCAGCTTATAAGTGCTTATATAGACACCAGAAAAACAGAAATTGACAAGTACAATACCAATAATAATATTGATAAATCAATTGCTATCAACGGTCGGAATATGACAAATCTGGGTCTATTTCGCAAATATATCACTCAATATCTTCATAATTATCCGGGATTAAATAAGGATTTAATTATGGTTTGTCGCCAATTGCAATCTACATCGTATGGCGTTCCTCTTGAAGTATATGCTTTTTCGAAAGACAAAAAATTTGAAAATTACGAATATATTATGGCAGACATATTTGATCATATAATAGCTTCGGTTCCCTTTTTTGATTTAGAAATTTCTGAAATACCAACAGAAAAAGGAATTCAGAAATAAAACACTAGTCTTCCAAGCGGTCTTTTATATATTCAATTTCTGTTTTACCGTGTGCTTTTGGCTTACCATCAGTACCTAAACTTACCATTGTGATGCTGTCTATAGAAATAATCGTTTCGCGTGTCATCATATTCCGCGCTTCACACTTTAGCGCAATCGAAGTGTTCCCAAATTTTACCACATCAATACCTATTTCGATAATATCACCTTGTTTTGCTGAACTTCTGAAATTAATTTCCGACATATGCTTGGTCACAATTCTGGGGTTTTCCAATTGGATAATGGTGTATAAAGCCAATTCTTCGTCTAACCAAGCCAATAATTTTCCACCAAATAATGTTCCGTTTGGATTTAAATCTTCAGGTTTTACCCATTTTCTAGTATGAAATCGCATATTGTTTTTTTATAAATACGAAATTAAGGTATTCTTATCGCAATTTTTTTTATTTTTAAAGAAAAAAAAATGAATCAAAGAGATGTTTTTTTAAAAGAATTTCGAGGAGAAACAATTGGTACTATAAACACTCAATCATCATCAGATGAACTGTTTCAAAATGAAGTACTTCGTCCAATTTTAAAGTTGCAAAACGATTTGTTGGTAGCTTCCTTTATTAATCACCTAGCGAAAAACAAAATAGATTACAGTGCATTAACAATAGAGAAAAAAATGGCAATGATTGAAAATGCTATTCAAAAAGATATCAAGTTCAGAAATGCTTTGAAGGGAATGATTTTAGGATTATTTACAACTGATGAATATTTGCAATACATAAAAAACGCTGAAAGCCTCAACAAGAGAATGATGAATATGCTTATTGAAAGGTTGAAAAGTCAAGTGCAATTATTTTAATCTAATGCCATTTAATTATTGGTAATATTTTTTTTGATAAACATTGTTTTCTTTAATTATTTATGTTTTTTGCTTAATAAATTTCATTATAATTGTTAAAAATAAATTAATGAAAGAAGAATATTTCAAATGGTACTCCCCAAATCTTAATCGAGATATAGAAATGTTGGTTTTCGGTCATTCTGGATACCCTATAATTTTATTTCCTACTTCTATGGGAAGCTTTCATGAAAACAAAGATATGGGCTTGATTGAATCGGCAAAATGGTTTATAGAACAAGGACTAATCCAAATATTTTGCCCTGCAAGTATCGACAAAGACAGCTTTTACAACAAAGATATACATCCCGTTTACCGGATAGAGAATCATACTTGGTATGACAAAATGATCTGCCACGAAATCGTCGAAAAAGTTAAAAACAATACCCCTTCTGGAAAAGTTGCTGTTGCCGGTTGTAGTTTTGGAGGTTATCATGCTGCCAATTTTGCGTTTCGTCATCCAGGTTATGTGAGTCATGTTTTCTCTATGGGCGGAGCTTTCAACATCAAAAGTTTTATGGATGGTTTTCATAATGACGACGTGTTCTATAACAATCCTGAAGATTATTTATATGGGCTGAATGACCACGAATTATGGAATATGGATATTTGTTTAGGAACCTCTAACTGGGATATTTGCTATAATGCGAATCTTAAGTTAAGCAGAGTTTTAAGCGAACGAAACATTCATCATTGGCTTGATATTCGACAAGATCGAGAACATGATTGGCCAGTTTGGAAAGAAATGTTTCCGCATTATTTGTCAAGAATTAAGTTTTTTTAAAAGTAAAAAGTATAAAGGTTAAAAAATAATAAGATGAAATCGTAGATTCACGAAAACAAAAAAGCAATATAAAAATGAGTAAAAAAATAGGAATATTATTTGGGATGGAAGATACTTTTCCGCAAGCATTTATAGACAGAGTTAACTCAAAAAACGAAAAAGGAATCATTGCCGAAGCCGTTTCTATAGACAAAGTGGTTCAAAATAAAGACGGTGAATATGCAGTAATCATAGACCGAATTTCACAAGATGTTCCGTTTTATAGAGCATACCTAAAAAACGCTGCTTTGACAGGAACGAATGTCATCAACAACCCTTTTTGGTGGAGTGCTGACGATAAATTTTTCAACAATGCTTTGGCAGATACTTTAGGCGTTCCGTTACCCAATACCGTGATTATTCCCTCAGCGGAACATCCAACAGATACAACAGAGAAATCTTTCCGAAACTTAAAATATCCAATGGATTGGGAAGGGATTTTTGATTATATCGGTTTTCCGGCTTATATGAAACCCTATGCCGGTGGCGGTTGGAAAAATGTTTACAGACTAGAAAATAAAGAAGAATTTTGGGAGAAACATCAAGAAACGGGACAATTAGTAATGATGTTACAGGAAGAAATTGTTTTTACAGAATATTTTCGAGTGTATTGTTTGGGTTGCAAAGATGTTCGCATTATGCAATACGAACCCAGAAATCCACATCATTTGCGTTATGTGATTGACGGACAGCCAGTTGATAAAAAATTATTGGCTACTGTAAAAGACTATACTTTAAGACTTTGCAAAGGTTTAGGTTATGATTTTAATACCGTTGAATTTGCCGTTCGTGATGGAATTCCTTATGCGATTGATTTTGGAAATCCAGCACCTGATGCCGAGTTGACTTCCGTTGGAGTAGAAAATTTTGAATGGGTTGTGGAACATGCAGCAAAAATGGCAATCTCAGCTGCCAAAAAGCAGAAACCCGGAAAAATGAATTTAACTTGGGGAACTTTTATTAAAGATGCAGTTTCAGTTAAATAACAACTTTAATCAACATGAAAAAATTACCTGTTTTTACGCTTGGAGTTGAAGAAGAATACCAAATTATTGATCCTGAAACAAGAGATTTACGTTCCCACTTATCCAAAATTGTTGATGGAGCAAAAGTAATTTTAAACGAACAAGTCAAAGCCGAAATGCACCAATCTGTGGTCGAAGTTGGTACCAATATTTGTAAAAACATCCAGGAAGCTGAAGCCGAGATCAAATCTTTGAGAGGGCATATCGTTGATTTAGCTGATAAACAAGGACTAATTGTGGGAGGTGCAGGAACGCATCCTTTTTCGAAATGGCAAGACCAACCCATAACTGACGATCCGCGTTATCACAACATTATCAATGAGTTACAAGATGCTGCACGTTCAAATTTAATTTTCGGAATGCATTGCCACGTTGGAATTGAAAACCGTGAAATTGGTTTGCAATTAATGAATCAAGCCTGTTATTTCTTGCCACATATTTTTGCGCTTTCTACCAACTCCCCTTTTTGGGAAGGAAGGCAAACTGGTTATAAGTCTTTTAGAACCAAAGTTTTTGATAAGTTTCCCAGAACTGGATTGCCTGAATATTTTGATTCCGTTTCTTCCTATGATAATTTTCTGGATACTTTGGTTAAAACCAATTGTATCGATAATCCCAAGAAAATTTGGTGGGATTTGCGGTTGCATCCGTTTTATGACACGATTGAATTTCGAATTTGTGATATGTGTTTAACCGTTAATGAAACGATGTGTATTGTATCCATTATTCAAGCAATAGTGGCAAAATTATATAAATTGTCCTTGAATAATATGAGTTTCAATATCTACAGATTGGCATTGATAAAAGAAAATAAATTCCGTGCCGCACGTTATGGAATTGAAGGTCATATGATTGATTTCGGGCTTCAAAAAGAAGTAGAAACTAAGATGCTCATCGTTGAATTACTTGAATTTGTTGATGATGTAGTTGATGAATTGGGAAGTCGGGAACAAATTAATTACGTTTATGAAATTATGAAAAACGGAACCGGAGCTGATAAACAATTGGCGGTTTTTGAAAATACAAATGATTTGACTAAGGTTGTTGATTTTATTACAAATGAATTTACAAAAGGACTTTGATGAAGTGTTCAGTGATCAGTTTTCAATAATCAGCTTGAAATTGCCTTTTAAAAAAATTATATTTGCACAAAGTTTACAGTTTCCTAAAATAAAATAATGAATAATAATACTATAAAAATAGCGGTTTTAGATATGTATAATGGCGAACCCAATCAGGGAATGCGATGTATTATTGACATTATCAACCGTTTTAATGAAATTGTTACTTTCCAAATTTTTGATGTTCGAAGTAAATCAGAATTACCGGATATCAAAAAATTCGATATTTACATCTCGACTGGCGGCCCTGGAAATCCTTTGATTGGCGATGGAAATTGGGATACGAAATACTATAATTTCATTGACGAATTGACCAAATGGAATACAAAAAACACTGTAAAAAAACACGTTTTGTTTATTTGTCATTCGTTTCAAATGGCCTGTAAACACTTTGGTTTAGCCGAAATTACAAAGCGACACGATACTTCTTTTGGAGTGATGACCATCCATAAAACTAAAGAAGGACTTAAAGATCCACTTTTTGAAGGACTTGGCGATCCATTTTATGCCATAGATTCAAGAGATTATCAGGTGGTACAACCTAAATTGAGTGTTTTTAAGAAAAAAGGCGCTAAAATTATTTCATTAGAAAAAATCAGAGATTATGTTCAATATGAAAGAGCCATTATGGCGGTCCGTTTTTCGGATTATTTTGTTGGAACTCAATTTCATCCAGAAGCGGATCCAATCAGTTTTATTTCCAATTTGAGAAATAAGGAATCCAAAGAAAAAATCAAAAAAATGAAGGGCAATACTAAGTTCCGGAATATGCTTGAAGATTTATTGGACGATGATAAAATATACCGAACCAATGAAACTTTGATTCCAAACTTCCTTCGAATTGCCATCAATGATTTGATGAAAACTAAAAAAATGCTGTCAAATTAACAACTCAAATTCCAGATGATTTCAAAATATCGAGACTTATTCAATTCCCAATTTACTGACAAAAAGTATCAGGAATTTAAGGACGATATTGCTTCCGATTTTAATTACGCACCCACTTTTCGAATTGGAGAAACTCCTTTTTTTATCTCCAATGCGTTAAAAGCGCAAATGCTGGAAGGTTGTGCCGATATTATAAAATTAATTCAACAAAAGGACTTTAAAAAACTTACGGACAAGTCGTTAGAGTTAAATCACAATGTTTCAAACGAAGATGAGCATACCACTTTTTTGGCCATCGATTTTGGAATTTGCAAAGAAAACGGGGGCGTTTTTCCCAAATTAATCGAAGTGCAAGGATTTCCTTCTTTGTACAATTACCAGATTAATTTATATGAAAAATTCAAAAATCATTATCCGTTTCTAAAGGATTTGACGCCGTTTATTAATGACATTACTCCTCAGGAATACCTCGAAATACTTGAAGATGTAATTTGCAACAATCATCCAAAAGAGAACGTTATCCTTTTGGAAATTGAACCCGAAAAGCAAAACACAAAAATCGATTTTTATTATTGCCGAAGAGACCTTGGAATTTCAATAGTTAGTGTTACCGAAATAATAAAAAAAGGTAAGCAACTTTTCTATAAAAATGATGACGGCAAAGAAATCCTTGTGAAACGCATATACAATCGGGTGATTTTTGACGAATTGGATTTGCGAACCGATTTAAAACTGAATTTCCATTTCTCGGACGATCTTGACGTGGAATGGGCTGGACATCCCAACTGGTTTTTCAGAATCAGCAAGTTTATTTTACCCTTTCTGAAAGGCAAGTATTTTATAGAAACTACTTTGCTGAGCGACTTAAAGCAAATTCCAGAAGATTTAGAAAATTATGTATTGAAACCTTTATTTTCGTTCTCAGGTTCGGGAGTAATTTTCCACGTAAAAAAGGAAGACATTGAAGCCGTGGTTGAAAAAGAACTTTATATTCTCCAAAAAAAAGTAAATTATATCCCAATCGTGCAATCTCTCAACGGAAAAGTAAAAGCCGAAGTTCGTGTACTTTGCGTCTGGAAAAAAGAAGATGCCGCTCCTACTCTACTCTGCAACTTGGTTCGATTGAGCCGTGGCGAAATGATTGGCGTAAAATTTAATAAAGATAAGGATTGGGTTGGCGGAACTTTGGGATTGTTTGAGAGGTAGGGAAATTAATAAATAATTTTAGATTTTATTGTTTATTAGGAAAATTTGTCCGTAAATTTGTCCGTATCCGTAAAAACGTCCGTAAAATGATAAATGTAAAATTCTACCTTGATAAAGCAGACAAAAACCATAAATATCCTATTCATCTTGTTTTGCATCAAAAAAATTCAAAAATCAAAGTTGCAACTGGCGAAAAGATTTTGAAAAAGGATTGGGATAACAAAAATCAATTTGTTAAAGATTCTGAATATTCGCATAAATCAATTAATAAATTTTTACATTTTCTTAAGCAAGAAGTTGAAAAATATTTTGAAACAGAATTACACTCCAATTTTACAGATAAAAAAATTAAAGAAAAAATAACTTCTCTAGTTAATAGCAGAAGAGAAAACACTAATATAAATATTGTTTCTGAACCTCCAGCTGAATACGAAACAAAATCTAAAGTTACTTTTGTCGATTTGTTTGCGGGAGCTGGTGGTTTTAGTGAAGGATTTCTTCAAGCTGAATATGGAAATAAATATTATGATTTCAGATTGGCAAGTGATATAAATGAAAATTGTGAATTGACACACTTGGCTAGATATAATTACCAACTTGGTTTAGATGCTGAATTTCTTCGTCAAGATATTACAGAACCTGATTTTTTGGATAATTTCCTAAAAAAAATAGGTCAGAAAGAAGTTGATATTGTTTGTGGCGGACCGCCTTGCCAAAGTTTTAGTTTGGCTGGTAAAAGAAAAAAATTTGACAAAAAAGATGATTTATTTGCGCACTATTTAAAAGTTATCAGACAATTGCGCCCTAAATATTTTGTAATGGAAAATGTCAAAGGAATTTTGACAAAAGAGCAAGGTAAAATTAAAGAAATGATTCTTCAAGAAATTAGATCAATAGTTGATTTAAAAGAGTTTAGTCTACTGATTCATTTTGTTGCTCAACTCAAAAAAACAGAAATTGAAAATTCGTTTATTTTGGAATGTTACAATTTACGTTTGCAATTTGAAAAAGCTACCGACAAAGAATTAGACGCTCTAAAAAACAGCTACATTAATAATTTAGAGAATAAATTCAGACTACTAACTCCAAAAATTGTTGATTACAAGACCAGTAAAACCGATAAGAATATTAGTACAATTCGACATGGCTTCAATCTTTTGAAACGTGTTAAAGAATTAGAATATATTAGAAAAAGAGTTATCAATGAAAAAGCTTTTTCTAATTTAGATAATGATTTTTTTGCAGATGATTTTGATTCTTTTTTAACTTCAATTGAATCTGAAACAATTATTGAAAAAATTCACAATGCTTTTAATAATTTGAAACCAAATGCAGCTTTTGCAGGCGATGTAGAACAAATAATTACTGCTCTTGAAATATTCGATTATTCTTTTGATGAATGTGTCAAAGGTTTAAATTCTTTTGTAGTAAAGTCAAATAAGGAAAATGAATTTGAAATCATTTTATCTAAAATTAGACTTTATAATATTAAACAACCATTTGTAGCTTTAGCATCAAACTATGGAGTACCACAAAATCGTGAAAGAGTTTTATTTATTGGTTGCAGAAAAGACCAAAAACTTATAAATGATATTCCTGCTACGGTAAAACAAAGTGAAAAAGTTAATGTTTTTGAAGCTATTTATGATTTGGATTTTGTTGGAAATGATGATGAAAAATTTAATTATGAAAAAATAGATCTAAAAACAAAATACAATGGTTCTACTGCTAAAATGAAAGCATTAATCCAGAAGAGAAATATTGATGGCAAGCCCAATGAAAATGATGGATTAAGTTATTCTGAATGGTCTAAAAGAGGTCGTCTAAATGGTAGATTTATTAATACAAAAAACCCGTTTTATGTTAGAAATTTCGAAGAGTTGGAAAATCTTGAACATCAAATAACTCCACTTAATAATCACAAAACAAGTAAGCATAGTCATAAAGTTTCTGATAGACTTGAGGTAATTTTGAAAAATGGAAATTATGAAATTGCAAAAAGTGAATTAGCACAAATAGGATTAGACTCTGAAAAAAGAAGCTATAATGTTTTGAAAGCAGATTTACAAAGTCCAACAATAATGACAATAGCTGATGATTTTATACATTATTCAAATCCTAGAGCATTGACAGTTCGTGAAATGGCCAGGATTCAATCATTTGACGATTCTTTTGTATTTCAAGGCAAAAGAAATACTGGAGGAAATGAAAGAAAAAATAATGTACCTCAATGTACTTTGGTGGGCAATGCAGTTCCACCTTTAATGGCGAGGGCTATTGCATTAGAAATTTTAAAAAATATTGAATAGTTATGGATTTAACTACATTTAAAAAATATTGTATAAATTTACCTTTAGATGTTTTACTTCAAAAACATATTATTGATACGGAATCTCATTTCTTTCAAAAAATAGAAAATGAATTAGATGAATTTGATTTTAAAAAAGATATATCAGAAACTCTAAATGTTCATGTAAGAGATATTATAATCGTTGGTTCTGGAAAACTGGGGTTTAGCTTAAAGCCATATATTAGCAAAAGCAAAAAATCTTTTTATAATTTTTACGAATTTGATTTTAAATGGAAACGAAATAATTCCAATAAAAAATCAGATTTAGATATAGCAATAATATCTTCTGAACTTTTCGATAGACAATTTGTAAATCTATATAATGAATCCTCTTTTTACAGGCAAGAATATGTTGAGGAATGGGGCCAGAGACCTGCATTTGCAAAATATTTACTTATGGGTAGATTAGCAACTAGATTTTTGCCTTCAAAATTTAAGCTTTCTGACGACATTAAAGATGTACAGGAAAAATATCAAATTATGTTTGGACGTGAAATAAATATTGAGATATATAAATCTTGGTATTTTTTTGAAACTTATCATACAAATAATTTAAGCAACATAAATCTAAATTTAATTAGTGAATTATGAGTCAAGAAATAAAATTAAAGCAAAGCATTCCTTCCAATACAATAAAAATCATTGAACTGTATAATAAAATTGAAGCTAATTTATTAGATACTTCACCTAATTTTCAGAGAAAATTAGTTTGGAAAAAGCAACATAAATATGCGTTTATTAATACTGTGCTTCTTAATTATCCTTTTCCAGAAATTTATATTGCTAGTTCAGAAATTGATGTAAATAGTTTTCAAGCCAAAGAGATTGTGGTGGACGGACAGCAAAGACTTAATGCAATAGTTGACTATATCAAGGGTATCAATGATTTTTCTAACCAGAATAAAATTAAGGCATTTAATGAACTTTCGGTTTTAGAAAAAAAGGAATTTTTAAATTACCCTGTTTCAATGAAAGATTTAAAAGATCTTCCAGAAAATATTGTTAAAGAAATCTTCAGAAGGATTAATAGTACAGAGTATTCGCTAAATACAAATGAAATTCTTAATGCACAGTTTGGAGATGGAGAATTTGCTATTTTCTGTAAACAATTAGCAGATGCAAAATATGAAGTTTCGGAACGAGAGACCGATGTACTAATTACAGAAGAAAAACGAAAAATATTTAATAGTTTCTTTTTGAATAATAATATTTTTACTGAAAATGATATAAAGAGAATGTTTGATTCTCAATATGTAATGTTAATAACATCGACATTATTTGAAGGTAAATATTTCGGAAGAAGTTTGAGGATAAATGATTATTTAGAAAAATATAACTTTGAATTTAAAAATTATGATCAAATACTTGATGTAATTTTAAATTCAATTGAAATTATATCAAAATTGAAACTTTCGAAAAACAGTTATTGGTTCAACAAACCAAATTTATTTTCATTGATTATTGAATTAACAAAAATTGATACTAGTAAACTAGTTTTCGAAGATTTAGAACGAGCTTTATTTGATTTAGAAAACAAGGTTGATCTATATTTCAATGGAGATGAAGAAGATATGAAATTATTAACTTCCGACGAAACCAAATTTTTTGAAGTATCTAGACAAGGTAGTCACGAATTATCAGCAAGAGAGCATAGAGGAAAAGTAGTAAGTAGTATTTTAAGACAATCAACAATTGAAAATAATGATATCTCAATTAAAGAAGAAAGTATTGAAGAAAAAAATATTAATTATTTAAATCAAAAAAATATTCAATTTTCAAAATTAATTCCAACAGAAACAGGACTAACAAAAGGAATTATGGATGCTATATCTGGGTTAAGAGAGTTTTTAAAAGTTCGAAATTATCATAATTATGAAGACCAGAAATTAGGACCAGACAATAAAGTTAAAAAAATAGCGAAATTCAAAAATTTAACGGACGAAATAGATACAGAAATTTCTCTTTATCGTTCAAATGGAAGAGGAGATTATAGAATCTGGTTTACTTCTTTAAAAGATTTTGCAAATCCTCAAGATGAGTTAGCACTTTATATTGATGAGGGAGTTTTAAAAGTCTTGAATCTATCCAAGTATGATTATACAAATGTCTTTTAACTGGACGCTGCCCTAAAAAGTGTGTGCGTTTAAAAATATAGGAGTTAACTTTTTAATTAAAGTTGCACCTTTTTTATCATCTATTAAAAATTTAAAGTCTACCTATTCTTCACTCTTCACCACATTCACATAAAAATTATTATCTACTTCCACTTTCAAATCTTTTGCAGTTTGTGGCAAAATAGTCCATTCTACTTGAGGTTTTAGCCATTGTTCTTTTCCGTTCAAAGTTACTTTTACAGGAATATTGAAACCAGTAACGCAATTTGTCCAACGATAGGAAAGAATATTATCCTTGAATTTATATTCGAATGTCGGGATTCTTTTGTCTCTCAAATATTGGTCAAAAAACGGCGCTAAATCCAATCCAATATTTTTTCTTAAATAATCCTCGATTTGTTTTGTCGTCACAGTTTGGTGGTAAAAAGTACTGTTCAAACCTCTTAAAATCGTTCTCCATTTTTCGTCATCATTCACGATTTGGCGTAGCGTGTGCAACATATTGGCTCCTTTAAAATACATATCGGTGCCAGATGATTCGTTGTTTACATTATAATGACTAATGATGGTGTTTACATTTTGAATGTTTTTTCTCAAACCTCTCGCATATTCGCTTCCCGCTTCCTTCCCATAATAAAATTCCACAAAAAGACTTTCAGAATAACAAGTAAAACTCTCGTGAATCCACATATCTGCGATGTCCTTGTAGGTGATATTATTGGCAAACCATTCGTGTCCCGATTCGTGAATAATAATATAATCAAATTTCAATCCCCAACCAGTTCCACTCCAATCGGTTCCCTTATAGCCATTTTTGAAACCATTTCCATACGTAATACTACTTTGATGTTCCATTCCTAAATAGGGAGCTTCAACGAGTTTGTAACTGTCTTCATAAAAAGGATAAGGGCCAAACCAATGTTCAAAAGCTTTCAACATTCGTGGCGCATCTTCGAACTGAATTTTTGCTTTTTCTAAATTATCTTTCAATACATAATAATCGCAATCTAAATCCCCTTTTTCTCCCGGGAAAACTTCGGAAAAAGAAACATAATCGCCTATGTTTATATTTACACCATAATTATTAATGGGATTTGACACATACCAATTGAAAGTTCTGGTTCCATCTTTCAAATCGGTTACACTTTGCAAACGCCCATTGGAAACATCCGTCAAATTCTTAGGAACGTTCACACTGATGAGCATATCGTCTACTTCATCATACATATGATCTTTGTTGGGCCACCAAACACTCGCACCCAAACCTTGACAAGTCGAAGCGATAAAAGGTTTTCCATTTGCATCTTTTTTCCAGGTAATTCCTCCGTCCCATGGCGGATTCACGGCGATTTTAGGTCTACCGCCATAAAAAATAGTGAGTTCTTTTATTTCATTAACATTTTGTGGCGCAACCAAATCGATATAAAATACATTGCCGTCTCTTTGATATTTTAATTCCTTGCCGTCTTGAGTTACTTTGAATATTTCCAAAGGTTTTTGCAGATCAATTTGCATTCGGTTATAAGAATTCAAAACTTTATAGCGAATGGTATTCGAGCCCGAAATCGTGCTGTCGGCTGGATTTACCTTGATGTCAAGATGATAATATTTCACGTCCCACCAAGCTCTTTCCTTAGTAATACTACCTCGCAAAGTATCCTGATGTGTGAAAACCGTTTCTGATTTACCCATAAGTCCTTGCGCATTTGAATTATTAGAAATAAGAAATGCAATAAAAACAATGCTTACATATTTGTTCATAAATTATTTTTTATAATTATTCAATTTGTGTTTAATTTTTTTTCCCGCAAAGTCGCAAAGCAGAAATACTCACTAAAGTTTTGAATTTAAGTTCGCAAAGAGAAAAAACTCCGTTTTTTTAGAGTTATTAAATAAACCAGTTTAGTTTAACCTTGAAAATCTTTGATTTTCATCTTTGCGAACTTAAAATAAAAAAATAATAGTAATTCTTTGCGCCTTTGCTGTAAAATGACTAATGCAACTTATCGACTTTTTTTTGTTCAACAATAGTAGCAAAATCAGTAGTCAATCGATTGGCATAATTGTCCAATAATTCTAAAATGCGTTCGCCAGAATCCGATTTTACAATCAATCCGGCGTGATAATCCAAAGGAACCCTGAAACAAACTTCCGGATCCGAAAAAGAAGATAAATCAGGCTGATGAAACTTGGACAAAGTCAATACAATTCCGGCATATCCCTTTTTAACTTTTGGCAAAGTATATTTGGTTCCTTTTACCAATGCATCTTCGATGGCTGCCCATTCCTTCCAAAGGTTGATGTTCGAAGCTTCGGCAACCATTTCGGCGAGATGTGCTCCGCCAACACGGGAAGATGTTTCCAGAAAATAGATTTTTCCATCATCATTGCACTTGATATATTCTGAATGTGCTGCGCCGTGTTTCAATCCAAATCCTTTGATAACCTGCTCGTTTACTGCTTTTATGTCTTTATCATCTTCAGAATCATAAAGGATATTAGCTGAACGAAAAATACCACCACCTTGTGAAATTTCCATTGGAGTCGTTAAATATTTTGAAGTAATACTAAACAGGATTTTACCATTCAAAACCAAACTATCACAATGATACACATCACCAGGACGAAATTGTTCCAATAAATATTTGAACCGATTATTGCCCATTTCGTTGATGTGAATCCACAAACTTTCTTTGTCAAACACTTTTATAATCCCAGAAGCCGAAGCTTCGGAACGGGGTTTTAAAACCCAAGGAGGCGAAATTGTGTCAGCAAACGTATTAATGTCGTGATCGTTAAATAACGAGCAGAAATTTGGATTCGTAATTCCGCAACTTTTAGCTCTCATTCGCATCGCCAATTTATCCCTGAAATAACGACCAGTGGTTTGTCCCATTCCATCAATCCGAAGATTTTCCCTTAGATAGGTGGCTTTTTCCACATCATAATCGTCTAATGATACGATAGCATCGATTTTATTGGATTTCATCAAATTGCCAACTCCCAGCAATAAATGTTCTAAGTTCCAATCCGTATCTTGACCCGCCATATAGAAAACTTCGTCTATGTGGTCAAAAGGCCAAGGTTGATCCCGCAGTTTTTCGCTGGTCATCAGATACACTTTGTTGCCTAGATTTTTCAAATGGATTAAAAAATCAGCCCCTTTGAAATAATTTGAAATGCAGATGAAAGTTTTAGAGTTTCCCATATTTATAAATTTTCAATGAATTTAGCCAATAGATGAACACCATAAGCCGTTGCGTGTTTGCTTTTTGCAAATTCATCATCACCAAAAGCAACTCCGGCAATATCAAGATGCGCCCAGGCTTTGTGTTCTTCTGTGAAATATTCCAGGAATTTAGCTGCAGAAATGGCTCCGGCAACTGGCCTTCCGCTGTAATTTTTCACGTCGGCAATGTCGCTTTCTATATCTTGTTTGTAGCAATCCCAAAGCGGTAATTGCCATAATCGTTCTCCAACAGAATCGCCAGATTCTTGTAATTTCTTTGAGACAGTTTCATTGTTGGTAAATAATGCAGCACAATCGTAACCAAAAGTTCCCACTGCACTTCCTGTTAAAGTTGCAATGTCAACAATAAATTCGGGTTTAAAATTTTTGATTAAATAGGATAAACCATCGGCCAAAACCAATCTTCCTTCGGCATCAGTATCAATAATTTCTATTGAATGTCCGCTGTAACTTTGAATAACATCACTAGGATAAAATGATTTGGCATCCACTGAATTTTCGGCACAAGGCACAATTGCAGTAACTTTTACCGGCAATTTTAAATCGGCAATCAGCTGCATTGTTCCAAAAACTGCAGCTCCACCTGCCATATCACATTTCATATGCAGCATTCCGGAAGTTTTAATATTCAAACCGCCTGTGTCAAAAGTGATTCCTTTTCCAACCAAACCTATGTGTTTGGTTTTGGCATTGGCGTTTTCGGGAACATAATTCATAATGACAAACTGAGGTTCTTCGTTACTTCCTTTTCCCACAGATAAAAAAGCTTCTAATCCTGCTTTTTTAGCAGCTTCGAAACCTAAAGTCTCCACCTCAAAACCGAATTTTTTTCCACTTTCGTTTGCCCAATTGGACAAGTATTTAGGTGTGACCACATTTGGAGGTAAATCGACTAAATGCAAAATTTCAAGTTGTGCATTGGCAATTTTCAATGCTTTAATTACCGTTTCCGAGAAATCTTTTTTCGATAATATGGACAATTCAAAATCATCGTTCAAAAATGGATGTTTTTCTGTTTTTTTGAAATGACCCAAATCATAAGTTCCTAAATATAGCCCGGAAATAGCAGCTTCAACTTGTTCAGCCGAAAATTGTTCTGGTATAACCACTGCTACATTAGAACCAAAAGATTCTTTTTGTTTTGATGCAATTCTTCGGAAAGTAGTTTTCAATGATTTATAATCTATGGCTGCACCCAAGCCAATAAAAATATGCGTGCTATCGTATTTTTCGACCAAATAATGTGTTTCTTTCTTTCCGTAAAAAACTTTTGAATGAACTGAAACTCCGTGGAATTCAATTGGAACCAGACTTTTGACATAAGTTTCAAAAACAGGAATTAATAGTGTCCCTGAAAATCCTTCTAGATTTTTAATTGTATTTGTTTTCATCTGTTTATAATATTTGTTTTTTATTGAAAGACCTGTCTGCCGACAGGCAGGTGGAACGCCTATAACCATGTTCCTGTGTGCTAATGACTATTGTCATTGGCGTTTCATTTGTTGTTATTCTTTTGAATTAAAAAAAAGCCATTCAATCGCCTTTGGAAATTCATCACTCCAATAGGTTTCGTTATGCTTTCCTACCATATTAATGCTCAAACTAATTTTCATTTTGTCTTTCACGAATTCACTTGCAAGAATATTTTTCTTAAA
Source organism: Flavobacterium soyangense (assembly GCF_015277675.1). Classification (GTDB taxonomy): domain Bacteria; phylum Bacteroidota; class Bacteroidia; order Flavobacteriales; family Flavobacteriaceae; genus Flavobacterium; species Flavobacterium soyangense. The sequence goes on along the minus strand of NZ_JADHEC010000026.1, from coordinate 25,219 downwards.
ATTTCTTACGTGCTCAATCATAGTCACACTTTCATCTCCGCCAGCATACAAATAAATCTTTGTATCATCCGTAGCTTTTAATTCTGAGTCAATTTTTAATTTTGGAACCACCCAAAGTGAAGGCGAAAAAATCATCAATTTTCCGTATACTTCCGGATTGCGCAATCCACTAAAAATACTAACCAATCCGCCCATCGAGCTCCCTCCTATCCCAGTGTATTCACGTTCTTTTTTGGTTCTGAAATTGCTGTCCACAAAAGGTTTTAGGGTTTCGGTTACAAAGCGGATGTATTTTTTTCCTTGTCCTTTTCCAAGTACTGTTTTGCCCACATTATATTCCTTTATTCTGTCTTTTTCGGCGTGTTCTATGGCTATAATTATGATTTTTCCAATTTTATATTCTGACATTACTGCCAGTTTTTTATCAATTTCCCAATTCCCATATTGCGCCTCTTCATTGAATAAATTCTGTGCATCCTGCAAATACATTACCGGATATCTTTCGTTCGTGGAATCATAATCGTGTGGCAGCAATGCCCATATTTTTCTGGTTTTATTGAGTTGCGGAATTTCAAATTCATCCGAAATCAGCAGTACCTGCGGTAAAAAAGACTGCTTGAACGGCAACCAATTTCTTCTCCATCGCGCTACATATTCATTTTGAATTCCGCTGTGTTTTTTGGTCGAACGGTTTTCAGTACGGTTTCCGTGAGCGTCAATTTCGACTTCACTCCAATCTCCTTTGGTGAATTTATATAAAAGTTCTTCAGGGTAATTAAAATCATTTGGAAATTCATATTGGTACAAATTATTTCCAATTCTTTCCATCAAAAAGTCTTTGTCCTGTGTTATCCAACTATTGAAATTCCCGGAAATATATACTGGTCGTGAATCATCTTCATCAGTTTTCAAAAGGATTTTTAATTCGTTTTTTATGGTATTTAATTCTTGCTTAATCATTGTATTTCCTGAATTCATCTCTTGCATTGTAGTACTGTAATTTGTAATAAAAAGTAAATATAGTTGATTGCTATTGGATATAAAAGAAAAAAAGAAAACCCAATAGTAAATGAATAAACTATTGGGTTTTATGTATGAAAATTAGTTGCGAATGCTCTGTTATTTCTGGCGACTTTTTAATATATTGACAACGTCATTCAATTGAAATCCTTTGGCCTGCAATAAAATTAGATAGTGAAAAAGCAAATCAGCACTTTCGTTCAGGAATAAATCATCGTTGTCGTCTTTGGCTTCTATCACAACTTCCACGGCTTCCTCGCCCACTTTTTGAGCAATTTTATTGATGCCTTTTTCAAATAATGAGGCTACATAACTCTTCTCGGAACTCGCATTTTCTCTTCGAAGCGTAATTGTTTTTTCTAATTTAGAAAGAAATCCATACTCCTGATTATTAGTTTCTTGCCAACACGTATCTGAACCTGTGTGACAAGTAGGACCTTCTGGTTTAACTTGTATCAAAAGTGTGTCATTATCACAATCATTTTTGATATCTACTAAATTTAAAAAGTTTCCGCTCTCCTCACCTTTTGTCCAAAGTCTTAGTTTGGAACGGCTAAAGAAAGTTACTTTTTTGGTGTCCAACGTTTTTTGGTAGGATTCTGCATTCATATAGCCGAGCATCAAAACATTTTTGGTTTCGCTGTCCTGAATAATCGCCGGAATCAATCCGTGTGCACTTTTTGAAAAATCTATATTCATATTTTTTTTATTAATATACCTGACAGGTTTTAAAAACCTGTCAGGTATAGTTAGTTATATCCTGACTTCTATATTATTATTTTTAAGTTCTTTTTTTAAGGTTTTGATTTCAATTTCTTTGAAATGAAATACGCTTGCCGCCAATGCTGCATCTGATTTTCCTTCGACAAAAGTATCTACAAAATGCTGCATATTTCCCGCTCCACCGGAAGCAATTATCGGAATATTTACTATTTCCGACAATGTTGCCAAAGCTTCATTGGCAAATCCATTTTTGGTTCCGTCGTGATCCATTGAGGTAAAAAGGATTTCTCCTGCCCCACGCTGCTCCACTTCTTTTGCCCAATCAAATAAATTCAATTCGGTTGGCATTTTTCCGCCCACTAAATGCACCATCCATTTACCATTAATTTGCTTGGCATCAATTGCAACGACAACGCATTGGCTTCCAAATTTTTGTGCCAAATCATTAATCAACTGCGGATTTTTTACTGCCGAAGTATTGATCGAAACCTTGTCGGCACCGTTTTGCAACAAGGCTTCAACATCAGAAACGGAAGAAATTCCACCGCCAACGGTAAAAGGTATATTGATGGTTGCTGCCACTTTCCGAACCAAGTCAATCAGGGTTTTTCTGCGTTCTTCTGTTGCCGAAATATCTAGGAAAACCAATTCGTCAGCTCCTTCATCCGAATAGATTTTCGCCAACTCCACAGGATCACCTGCATCGCGCAAATCTATGAAATTAACACCTTTTACGGTTCGTCCGTTTTTAATGTCGAGGCAAGGGATTATTCTTTTAGTAAGCATAATTTATTGATTAAACCTGTCAGGTTTTAAATACCTGTCAGGTTTGTTATGATATAATTTTCCAATTGTTTCAACGAAATTCTTCCTTCGTAAATTGCTTTGCCGATTATCGTTCCTTCGCAACCTAATTCAGCCAACTTTGGTAGTTCATCAAATTTCGAAATTCCACCCGAAGCAATCAGTTTTATTCCTTTTGCTTGTTCTAAAATCTTGGCATACAGATCAAAACTTGGCCCTTCGAGCATTCCGTCTTTGGCAATATCGGTGCAAATTACGTACTGAATTCCTTTGTTTTGATAGTCCTGAATAAAGGGAACCAAATCTTCATCAGAATCTTCTAACCAACCCGAAACAGCTACTTTTTCGTTATTGGCATCAGCACCAAGAATGATTTTGTCAGAACCGTATTGCTCAATCCATCTTTCGAATGTCTCTCTGTTTTTCACGGCTATACTTCCTCCCGTGATTTGGTTGGCTCCCGATTCAAAAGCGATTTTCAAATCAGAATCTGCTTTTAATCCGCCACCAAAATCAATTTTCAGTTTGGTTTGCGAAGCGATTTGTTCCAATATTTTATAATTGACGATTTTGCTGGATTTTGCTCCGTCTAAATCCACCAAATGTAAATATTCGATTCCATGCGCTTCGAATGATTTTGCCACTTCCAGCGGGTTTTCGTTGTATATAATTTTGGTATTGTAATCGCCTTTCGATAAGCGAACACATTTTCCATCGATGATATCTATTGCAGGTATTATTCTCATTCCTATTTAGTCTTAATGTTTGAAAGTCAAAAGTCTTAAAGGCCTCAACTTTATTTATAATTTTAAAAAATTTGCCAGAATCTGTTCCCCAATATCACCACTTTTTTCCGGATGAAATTGCGCGCCATAGAAATTGTCATTTTCCAAGGCCGAGGAATATTCCAGCTCGTAATTGGTTGTGGCAATCGTTTCGGCACAAAGAGGCGCATAAAAACTGTGTACCAAATACATGTATTCGTTTTCGGCGATTCCTTTGAACAGATCTGATTTCAAATTGTAAATTTGATTCCAACCCATTTGCGGCACTTTCACTTTTGGCGTAAATTTCATCACATCTACGTCAAAAATACCCAATCCATTTGTATTTCCTTCCTCGGAAAAATTACACATCAACTGCATCCCCAAACAAATTCCGAAAACGGGCTGTTTAAGCCTTGGAATCAAAGTATCCAAACCGCTTTCCTGGAGCATTTTCATTGCACAACTTGCTTCTCCCACTCCTGGAAAAATGACTTTGTCAGCTGCCTTTATTTCGTCCGGATTGTTGCTCAAAACGGCTTTATAGCCCAGTCTTTCGATGGCAAACATAATGCTCTGAATGTTTCCTGCTCCGTAATTTATGATTACTATTTTCATTTTATTCTTTTTGTTCCTGCAAGGTTTTTTTCAAACCTTGTAGGTATAATTATGTTTTAAATAAGTCTTAATTTATCAGGTGTTGGATATTTAACTGGAATTAAAACTAGTTTAAATGGAATTTTGTCAAGTTCTATTTCTGAAATTTTTAAATCCATAAGATTATTTTCTTGACAATAAGTAATTACTAATTTTAAATATCGTCGAATAATCATTAATGGTAAAAAATCTTCTCCTTTAAAAATCATCCATTCCATTAAATCTTTTTTCCCTTTTGAACTATTACAACTTTTACAAGCATAAATCAAATTATCTCCAATGTCTTTTCCTCCTAATTTTTGCGCTAAAATATGGTCTAATGCAAGTTGCTCTGTCGAATTACAATAATTACATTTTGTACCGACAGAAAGTTTTACTTTTTCATCATCAAAAAGAGTTCTAATATTCATCGTTCCTGTCAATAATCCTTTGTATAATTTAGATCTAATTATATAATTAAATCTGTCATATTTGGTTTGATTTTTATCGACTGCTGTATGAGCCATTGCTAAATTAGCATAAGCATAAAACAAATGTTCTTTTACCATTAGGTCTTTAAATACAAATTCTGTTTTAGTCATATTCTAATTTTACTATGTTATGAAACTCAATATTAATACCTACAAGGTTTGAAAAAAAACCTTGCAGGAAATGCTAACTTTAAAGCATTCCTTTTGTACTTGGCAAAATCATTTTCTCCGTATCTCGTTTCACGGCCACTTTTATCGCTTTGGCGAATGCCTTAAAAATCGCTTCAATTTTGTGATGCTCGTTCGTTCCTTCGGCTTTGATGTTGATGTTGGCTTTTGCTCCGTCTGAAAACGATTTAAAGAAATGCAAAAACATTTCTGTTGGCATTTTACCCACCATTTCGCGTCTGAATTCAGTTTCCCAAACCAACCAGTTTCTACCACCAAAATCAATGGCCACTTGAGATAAACAGTCGTCCATTGGTAGACAAAAACCGTAACGTTCAATTCCTAATTTATTTCCTAATGCTTTGGCAAAAACTTCTCCCAAGGCAATCGCCGTATCTTCAATCGTGTGGTGTTCATCAACTTCTAAATCACCTTTTACGATAACTTCCAAGTCCATTTGTCCGTGGCGCGCGATTTGGTCTAACATATGGTCGAAAAAAGCAATTCCGGTATCGATTTTACTTTTTCCTGTTCCATCCAAGTTTAAGTTGATGTATATATCGGTTTCATTGGTTTTTCTGGTGATAGAAGCCGAACGTTCTTCCAGTTTCAAAAATTCGTAAATCGTTTTCCATTCTGTGGTTTGCAAAGCAATAACAGCATCCAATTCGTGTCTTTTGGACGAAATCTCATCACTTCCTAATTCCTCGTCCGTGCTGATAAAAATCGCTTTTGAACCCAAATTTTTAGCTAATTCCACGTCGGTGATTCTGTCTCCAATGACAAATGAATTTTCTAAATCATATTCTGGATTGTTGATGTATTTTGTCAATAAACCCGTTGCAGGCTTGCGTGTTGGTGCGTTTTCGTGTGGAAAAGTTTTGTCAATCAGCACTTCGCTAAATACAACTCCTTCATTTTCGAAAGCTTTCATCACCAAATTATGCACCGGCCAAAAGTTGGATTCCGGGTGTGAATCCGTTCCCAAACCGTCTTGATTGGTCGCCATTACCAATTCGAAATCCAATTCGGCAGCAATTTTTCCTAGATATTGAAAGGCTTTTGGATAGAATTCCAATTTTTCGAAACTGTCCAATTGATAATCGTTGGGTTCTAAAACCATTGTTCCATCACGATCTATAAATAGTATTTTTTTCATTTGATTTATTTTTTTTGATTACACCTGACAAGTTTTAAAAACCTGTCAGGTGTAAATTAAGCTTGCAAGGCTTCCATTAATTTCTTGTTTTCAACCTCAGTTCCAATCGTCAAACGTAAAGTGTTTTCACATAAAGCTTGTGTTGTTCTATTTCGAATTACAATTCCTTTGGTGATCAATTCGTCGTATCTTTTATTGGCATCATCCACTTTTATCAAAATAAAATTGGCCTCAGTTGGATAGATTTTTTCAACAAATTTTATATCAACCAATACTTTAAGTAATTGATCTCTTTGTGTTATAATCGAAGCTATTTCAAATTTTATTTTTTCAAGATTACTCAATCTTTCCAAAGCTCTTAACTGTGTCAATTCATTGACGTTGTATGGTGGTTTTATTTTGTTTAAAACCGAAATTATTGCAGCCGAAGCATAACAAATTCCCAATCGGATTCCTGCCAAACCATACGCTTTTGAAAGTGTTTGCGTGATAACCAAATTTGGATATTCGTCCAATTCATTCATCCAACTTTGTTTTTTTGAGAAATCAATATAGGCTTCATCGATTACAACCAATCCTTCAAAATTTTTCAATAAATAGGCTACACTTTCATCCGAAAATGAATTGGCGGTCGGGTTATTTGGAGAACACAAGAATAGAATTTTCGTGTTTTCATCAACAGCTTCTAAAATCTTTTCGACTTGTGGCTGAAAATCTTCCGAAAGCAAAACTTCCCTGTTTTCAACGGCATTTATGTTGGACAAGACGCTATACATTCCGTAGGTTGGCGGCAAAGTGATTACATTATCTACTTTGGGCTCGCAAAAAGCCCTAAAAATCAAATCCAAAACCTCGTCACTTCCGTTTCCGAGCAAAATTTGATTGGTTTGTACCTTTTTTTGCTGCGCCAAAACTGCTTTCACGCTGCTTTGTTGTGGATCTGGATAGCGATTCACGCCATTTTGGAATGGATTTTCATTGGCATCCAAGAAAATCATATCGGCGGTGTCAAAATCCTCAAATTCATCACGTGCCGAAGAATAAGGCTTCATCGACTTAACGTTTTCTCGAACAAGATTATTTATATTAAAACTCATTTTTTATTATTTTAAATTTTGAATGATAAATTTTAAATTATCGTAACTACTAAAATGTAGCATTCAATTTTTCAATCTTTAAATTTTTAAATTTTTCAATCTCAAAGTAACTGCATTTTTGTGGGCCTGCAATCCTTCGGCTTCCGCCATAATCTCAATGGCTTTGCCAATATTTTGAATTCCTTTTTCAGAAATTTTCTGGAAAGTCATCGATTTATTGAAACTATCCAAATTCACCCCACTGTAATTCTTGGCATATCCGTTGGTCGGCAAGGTATGGTTCGTTCCAGAAGCATAATCTCCTGCACTTTCGGGTGTATAATTTCCAATGAAAACCGAACCTGCATTTCCAATATTGCGAACATAAAAATCTTCATCTTGGGTACAAATAATGAAATGTTCCGGGCCATATTCGTCGATTAATTCCAACGCAATTTCGTCATTTTCGACAAAAATCAATTTCGAATTGGCAATAGCTTTTTCGGCGATGGTTTTTCTTGGTAACACTTCCAATTGGGATTGAATTTCTTTTTCCACTTCGTCAATCAATGTTTTTGAAGTGGAAACCAAAATTACCTGACTATCGGTTCCGTGTTCTGCTTGCGACAACAAATCGGAAGCTATAAAAGCGGGAACAGCCGTATCATCTGCCACAATCAACAATTCAGAAGGTCCGGCAGGCATATCTATGGCCACGCCAAATTGGGTTGCCAATTGTTTGGCTACAGTAACAAACTGATTTCCAGGACCAAAAATTTTGTAGACTTTTGGGATTGATTTAGTGCCAAAAGTCATTGCCGCAATGGCTTGGATTCCGCCCACTTTCAGGATTTTGGTCACACCGCATAAATTAGCGGCATATAAAATGGCTGGATTGATGTTTCCGCTTTTGTCTGGTGGAGAACACAAAACAATTTCGTTGCAGCCTGCGATATTTGCAGGAACGGCAAGCATCAAAACGGTCGAAAACAAAGGTGCGGTTCCCCCAGGAATGTACAAACCTATCTTTTGGATGGGTCTTTTTTCTTGCCAACAATTTACACCTTCGGTAGTTTCTACAACAACTTTAGTTGTTTTTTGAGCCGAATGGAATTTCTCGATATTCGATTTTGCCAATTGGATGGCATTTTTCAATTCGTCGGGAATAGTTGCAATGGCTTGCTCAATTTCTGATGTGGTAACTTCTATGTTTTCAAATTTTACACCGTCGAATAGTGAAGTATATTTGGTAACAGCCTCATCCCCTTTCTTTTGAATTTCCTTGAAAATTTCCTTTACGGTAAATTCAATATCGTCAATAGTTTTTGTTGGCCTTTTTAAAATTTCGGACCAAGTTTCGGGTTTTGGATTGAATATTTTATTCATTTATGTTTTAATTTAAAGATTAAATGATTTAAAAATTGAAAGATTTCGGCACAAATAAGCTGGTATCTCAGATTTTTAAAATCGTACTTTATAAAACCATTTTTTCGATTGGGCAAACTAAAATTCCTTCGGCTCCAGCTTCTTTTAATTGGTCGATAACGTCCCAAAAAGTGTCTTTGTCAATTACGGAATGAACGCTGCTCCAACCTTCTTCTGCCAACGGCATTACGGTAAGGCTCTTCAAAACAGGCAATATCTTGCCAATGGCTTCAATTTTTTCGTTGGGAACATTCATCAAAATATATTTTGATTTTCTGGCTCTCAAAACCGACTGAATTCTGAATTGAAGGGTGTCAATAATGGATTGCACTTCTGGAGTCACTTTTGGTGAAACGGCCAAGACAGCTTCACTTTTGAAGATAACTTCCACTTCTTTCAAATTATTTTTGAATAATGTGCTTCCGCTGGAAACGATATCGACAATAGCATCGGCAAGACCAATATTTGGAGCGATTTCAACAGAACCCGAAATTTGGTGAATATCCACTGTCATTCCAAATGAAGCAAAATATTCGTTTACCGTATTTGGATAGGAGGTTGCGATCCGCAATCCGCTTAAATCCTGAATGGAATTGTATTCGAACGCCTTAGGAACCGCTACAGAAACTTTACATTTAGAAAAGCCTAATTTTTGGATCACTTTAATTCCTTTCCCTTTTTCGACCAAAAGATTATCGCCAACAATAGCAATATCGACTACTCCATCGATTAAATATTGAGGAATATCTGAATTTCTCAGATACAAAACTTCCAAGGGAAAATTAGATGCTGAGGCTTTGAGTTGGTCGTTTCCATTATCGATAGAAATTCCGCAGTCTTTTAGGATTTGGATACTGTCTTCGTTTAAACGGCCTGATTTTTGAATTGCAATTTTTAAAGTACTCATTTTTGTTGTTTTTTGTTGTTTTACAATTTTTTTTGAATACAACATTTGGGAAATAAAAAACCCGTTTGATGTACTCAAACGGGTTTTTAAATATGATTTTACATCCATATCATTAACACATCGCTTGAGAGCAATAATGAAAGTGATGGTGATGTAATTGAATTGATAACATAATTTTTAATTTGATAATCCTTTTATTCGATTGCAAATATACGAGATAATTTAATAACAACTTGCTTTTTAATTTAACTAATCGAAAAGAAATTGTTAAAAAAAATGGTTTAAAAATCAAACATCTGTAACTAATAGAATTAAAATATTAGATACAGATGTTGAAATAACCTATAATTCTAAATCTAGTTTAAAACTGGTTCTAATGAAGGACCGGCACTAACTAAACGCTTTCCTTCTTCGGTATTTGTATATTGCTCGAAGTTTTTAATGTAACGAGAGGACAAATCTACAGCTTTACGAACCCATTCCTCTTTGTCTTTGTATGTGTCTCTTGGATCAAGAATTCCATCGCTCACGTTTGATAAAAACAATGGTATTGTTAAATTCAAATAAGGAATTTTTCTAGTTTCTGCTTTATCAATTTCACCGCTTATGATTGAATCAATGATCGCTCTGGTATTTTTTAATGAAATTCTTTTTCCTGTTCCATTCCATCCTGTGTTTACTAAATAAGCTTTTGCACCGTGTTGTTTCATTTTTCCAATTAATGTTTTAGAATACATTGTTGGGTGCAAAGTCAAGAATGCTTCGCCAAATGCAGGAGAGAATGATGGTTCCGGCTCAGTAATTCCTCTTTCTGTTCCGGCTAATTTAGAGGTATAGCCACAAAGAAAGTGATATTGTGCTTGATCTTCATCCAAGATTGAAACTGGAGGCAAAACACCAAAAGCATCAGCAGAAAGATAAATTATTTTACTGGCATGACCCGCTTTAGAAGGCAAGACAATTTTATTGATATTATAAATTGGGTAAGAAACTCTTGAATTTTCAGTAATAGAATGGTCAAAATAATTAATTTCTCCATATTCATCAACAATCACGTTTTCTAATAAAGCATCTCTTTTGATTGCTCTCCAAATATCTGGTTCGTTTTGTTCGCTCAAGTCAATCACTTTTGCATAACAACCACCTTCAAAATTAAATACCCCATTATCATCCCAACCGTGTTCGTCATCACCTATCAAATATCTTTTTGGATCTGCAGAAAGTGTTGTTTTTCCTGTACCTGAAAGACCAAAGAAAACTGCAACATCTCCTTTTTCACCTACATTCGCAGAACAGTGCATTGAAGCCATTCCTTTAAGAGGAAGATAATAATTCATCATCGCAAACATTCCTTTTTTCATTTCACCGCCGTACCAAGTTCCACCAATGATTTGAACTCTTTCAGTAAGATTAAATAAAACAAAGTTTTCAGAATTTAATCCGTGTTCTTTCCAATCAGGATTTGTTGCTTTTGAACCATTCATCACCACAAAATCTGGTTCTCCAAAGTTTTGCAATTCATAAATTGAAGGTCTGATAAACATATTCGTTACAAAGTGAGCTTGCCAAGCTACTTCCATAACAAAACGAACTTTTAGTCTTGTGTCTTCATTTGTACCGCAAAATGCATCGACTACATACAATTTTGGAGAAGTAGAAAGTTGGTTTAAAACCACCTCTTTTAGATCATTCCAAACTTCAATAGTTGTTGGAAAATTTACTTTATCATCCCAATAAATAGTATCTCTGGTAATATCATCTTTAACAATATATCTATCTTTAGGGGAACGACCTGTAAAAATCCCTGTTTTTACTGCCACGGCTCCAGTATCAGTTAAAGCTCCTTTTTCATATCCTTTTCTTTTATGGGAAACTTCTGCTTCGTATAATTCTTCGTAAGAAGGATTGTAAGATACTTCGTGATAACCTGTGATTCCTAAATCGTGTAATTCCTGAATAATTTTAATGTTTTTCATAATACAATTTTTTATATATTTTTATCTTTAATTCTTTACCAAAATTAAGAAATTCAATCCTAAAAAACCTGATAATTATCATATAAAAAATAAATTCACGAAAACGTTTTCTTTGTTTTCAAGGGTTCACGGGGTATTTATGATAATTATCATATTAAACGAATATTAAATCACTAATTTTGACATAGAAAAATATATCTACATTTAGAAATTTATTTAAATAGTCGAAGATATTATTTTGCTATTGTAATGCTAGATAAACCCTACAAGATGATTGAAGAAAGAAGAGCTCAAACAGTGCTGAATTTACTTACTGAAATTGGTGAAATGATGATTACTAGTGGTTCACATACTGCACGAATTATTCGTAATTTAGAAAGAATTGCTAAAGGTTTGGGATATCATTGCGAATTGGTTTTGACATATACAGGAATTGTAATATCAGTTTATAAAGAAAATAAATTTAAAGCACATACACTAGCCAGAACTGTAAAGTCAAAAGGATTGAACTTTGAAACTATTTCAGAAATTAGTATTTTGTCTTGGGATGTTTTAGAAAATAAAATCCCAATTTCAGAAATAAAATCAACCCTGAAACAAATAAAGGAAAAAAAAGTGTATTCTAACTTAGAATTATACGCTTTTGCACCTTTTGCCAGCGTAGCTCTTTGTATGTTGTTTGATGGCGATTGGCTGCAATCCTTAATTGTTTACTTTTCAACTTTATTTGGTTACTATGCCAGAAGAACCTTGATGCTTAAACATCACAACCACATATTTGCTTTTTTTATTGGAGCTACCATTTCTACTTTATTCATCCATTTAACAGGCGTGGTTTTTAATATTCAGATAAAGGAGGCTTTGGTTGTATCCGTATTATATCTTATTCCCGGAGCTGTAATGATTAATGCTTTTATAGATTATTTAGAAGGTTATTTTGAATCTGGTACTGCTCGTTTTATTTATAGTTTCATGCTTGTATTGATGATTGCTTTTGGTTTCTTTTCCTCGACAATGATATTTGATATGCAAGCTATAAAAGAGTTTAATTTATTTGATTTATCGTATTTTCAAACACAGGTAAAAGTTGCATTCGAACCCAAAGGTTTGGGAATTGAAACTGCAAAACTAATTTTTGGAGGGATAACTTCTTTAGGATTTGCACTTATGTTCAACACTCCAAAAAGAGCTTTATGGACTGTTTTTATATTAGGGGCTGTTGGATATTTAATAAAATTTATCTTATTTAAGGAATTAGATATGAATCTTATATTGTCTATTTTTATTGCTTCAAGTTTTGTAGGTATTTCAGGAATGTATTTTGCTCACAGAACGCATACTCCGCCTATCATTTTTATGATTCCGGCTGTAATCAATATGATTCCCGGTTTAATTAGTTATGAGTTTATGATGGGAATGATTGATTGGATAAGTGGAAGTAAAGGTCAGAAACCATCTGTTGAAGAAGTAATTCAGACTTTTTCTTATGGGATTACTACTGTTTTCATTCTTTTTGCACTTGCATTTGGGGTTGCATTTCCAATTATTGTATTCAAATCCTACACTGTAAAAGGGAAAGATTTGAATGTATTGATTAAAAAATTATTTAAAAGGAATACCTAAAATGTTGCCATTTTTCTTCCAGTAATCTAATTTTTAAATTTATATATTATGTTTGAATGGTTTAGAATATTGTTTACTCCAACTGATGAACCGGAAATGACACAGTCATTAATTGCATTATTTATGGTGATTAGTGTCGGATTTTTTGTAGGAAAAATCAAAATTGGAAGTGTATCATTAGGGGTATCCGCAGTAATGTTTGTTGGCCTTTTCTTAGGGCATTTAGGTTTTACTATGAATGCTGAATTAATTCAGTTTGTCCGTGAGTTTGGTTTAATTCTATTTGTTTATGGAATTGGTATTCAAGTAGGTCCTACTTTCTTTTCTTCGTTTAAAAAAGAAGGACTGATTTTTAATGCTTTGGGAGTTGGAACAGTATTCCTAGGAGGTATTATCACTTATCTTATTCACTTATTGGCAACTATAAAAATAGAAAATGCCGTTGGATTGATGTCGGGTTCGGTAACCAACACTCCTGGATTAGGAGCTGCAAAATCAACTCTTATTGAAATTCAAAAACAATTGAACCTACCTTCAGATCATTTTGCAGACCCAGCAGTTGCCTATGCTATCACATATCCCATAGGAGTTTTTGGGATTATTATACTCATTATATTATCTAAAAATTTTTTAAAAATTGATTTAGCCAAAGAAGAAGTTTTGCTTCAGGAGAAAAATAAAGATTCCGAAAACAAAATTGTTCGTCAAAAATGCAGAGTTACTAATCCTGATGTCTTTGGAAAAACCATAAAACAAGTATTGAAAGAATTCAATATTAAAGATGTAATTATTTCAAGACAGAAACATAGCGGAACTACTGTAGTTTATTCCCCTTCATTAGACACAATATTAGAAAAAAAAGACGTTTTAATGGTTGTGGCAAAACAAAAAGACATTACTAATTTTATTGATTGTGTTGGTAAAGTTTCGACAGATTTATTTATCGAATCAGAAAATGAACTTACAACTAAAATTATTAGTGTTACTCAAAAAACAGCTACTCACAAAACACTGGCTCAATTGGATTTATATAATCAATATGACGTCAAAGTTACCCGTGTAATTCGTTCCGGATTAGAAATTTTAGCCCAACCTTCTTTAGAGTTATTTTACGGAGATACATTAATGGTTTTTGGTAACAGACAAGCTATATCTGAAGTAGAAAAAATTGTTGGAAATTCTAAAAAAATACTTTTAGAGCCCGATTTTCTTTCTCTTTTTGGTGGATTAATTTTTGGAGTTATTATTGGGTCTATCCCTATTATTATTCCTTCTTTACCAGTTCCGCTAAAATTAGGATTGGCAGCAGGACCACTTATTGCCGCTTTATTTATCAGTAGATATGGAGGAGTTGGAGTAATTCATTCGTATATCAATAATGGTGCGATTCATTTTATGAAAGATTTTGGTATTTGTTTATTCTTTGCTGCTGTAGGGATTAAAGCAGGTCATGGCTTCTATGATAGCTTTATGGCAAATAACGGCTGGATGTGGATTTATTATGCCTGTTATATCACTTTTATACCATTAACGCTATTAGTAATAATTAGCCGATTTGTGTTTAAGCTAAATTTTTATCAAATGGTAGGTATTATGAGTGGTTCCTATACTGATCCTGCTGCCTTATCGTTTAGTACCAAATATTTAGATTCTGACATTCCCAATCAATCGTATGCCACAGTTTATCCTTTGGTAACTATCAGTAGGATTTTGGTAGCGCAATTGCTCATCTTGCTATTTGCTAATTGATAATTTAGTATAATTATATCAAAAAAAATAAGGCTGTTTTTATGACAGCCTTATTTTTTAATAACGATAAAAAAATAAAATTAATCTTTATCTTCGCTTTTCTCTTGTTTTTCTCCTATAGCATGAACAGCGTTAGGTCTAATTTCTGTATGACGAACTTCTCCGCCGGTAGTACCTGTTTGTTGAGCAAAAAATACTGCAACAATTCCAATAATAACTGCTAAATAGGAAACCAAATTGGTTTTTGCATGTTTTTTAAAACTCAAGAACAAACCTGCAAGAGAAATTACTCCTAAAACATACAAAACAATTGCTAATTTTTCGGCCATTTCTTCATGTTCGTGAATAATTTGTTTTCCCACAGAAGGCATGTCCTCAACCATTTCTTCAGCTCCTTCTCCTGTTCCCATACTGAAAGCCGCAAAAATAGCTGCCACAATAAATAAAACATAAGCGGTATTTTTTACCGAATTGTTTTTTAAAATTATTCCAGTAATTAAAATTCCTAATCCAAGAATTGTCCCAATAATTGGGAAATGGTTTACTACCATGTGTAAATGTGCGTCGTTCATATTTTTTGTTTAAAGTTAAAAATGCTTAATTTTATATTTAATTCTTAAATAATTATCCTGCCAAAGAAACACCTATTAATGTTCCAATTCCATAAGTCACCGCTGCTGCTGCTAATCCAAAAGCAACTTGTCTCATTCCTGAGAACATAATGTTTTTTCCTGTCAATAATGTTATGGCAGCTCCAATTCCAAAAAGACCAACTACGCTACTTGCAATACTCAATAAAATAGCATTCTTACCATCTAAAATCATAAATGGATACAATGGAATAATAGCTCCAATTGAAAAAAGTATAAAAGAAGCAATGGCTGCTTCCCAGGCGGAACCTCCCAATTCTTCCTTGTCAATTCCTAATTCTTCGGTGATGATGGCGTCAATTGCAGTTTCAGGGTTTTCAAATGCTTTATCGGCTAATTTTTGAGCTTCTGCGACACTCATTCCTTTGGCTTGATATAGCAACACTAATTCCTTTTTTTCTTCTTCTGGTGAAGCTTCTAATTCTTCTGTTTCTAAATCGATTTGGCGTTGGTTTAATTCTCGGGAACTTTGTACCGAAAGCCATTCGCCTAATGCCATTGAAATTGCACCTGCCATAAGACCGGCAATACCTGTCAATAAAATGTTGTTATTAGAAACCGCCGCTCCGGCAACTCCCATCACTAAGCTCATATTTGAAACTAATCCGTCATTTGAACCCAAAACGGCTGCACGTAACGCATTTCCTCCAACAGATTTGTGACGACTTTCAAATTTCGATAATAACCCTCCTGATACATTCAGAGCAGCATTATTGTTTACCGCTTCAATAATATTGAGATGATTGTGTTCGAAACCGCTTGGCTTCTCCCCTTTTTCGATTTTATTTTTTATGGAATTAACAGCAAATTGCTTTTCAATATTGGACAAACTACTGATTATTGAATTATATCCAAAAAGTTTCCCTAGTTTTAATTGAAATTTAGCTCTTGAAGAAGGCGGCGGTAATTTGTGATTAGGTTCAAATTCCCGGACTTTATCTAACATATGTTTAGCGTGACCTTTTTCGATTTGGGCTAAACTTTGCAAAACACGGCTTAAATTTTCATCAGATTGTATGGCTGCAATACTATCATACAAAAATGCAGTATCTACTTCGGTTTGTAGTTGTCCTTTTAATTTGCTTAAATCCATAAAATTAATTTTTAACAAAGTTAAGATTTAATTTCTTTTTGGGACTTAAAAGTTACTTAAGAGTTACTTATTGAAACATCCAATCCAGAAAAATTAAATCAAAAATTGATTTTGGGCTAATCCTAAACCAATTAAACCATCAGAAGTTGTGGAAATTTCATAGCCATCTTCCTCTAAACCTTGCTGGAGAAATTGAACAATCCCGGTCTCATCTTCTACAATTAATATCCGCATTTATTGAAGAGAAAATTTAAATCCAATAGTAACTATATTAGAATCCAAACCATCGCTTCTTACATAATGGTTGTATCTAAAATCAATGTTTTTTAGTCCAAAATCCCAAATTTTGGCATTTGCAAAAATATCGGTATAATTAACGCCAAATCCATACTGATTAGCATTAAAAGTCGATAAATCATAATCTGAAGTGTAATATTGCTCCGTAGAAAGATGCGTTTCATAAGGCGCAAAATACTTGGATTGCTTTTGTGTATAATAACGATACATTGGAAAAACAGTGAACTTATCGGTTATTTTATAAGGTAATTCTATGCTCGCCGTATGTGCTGTGATTCCCCAATTGTCCCAATAATAGCGATAATAAGTTCTCAAGGCAATCTTTTCGTTGACGTAATAATTCCAACGTAAACCAATTGGCACTCTGAAACGAGAATTTGGTAGTCGTTCAATGTCATCCGCAAGTTGGTAAACCCCTTTGTTTGCGGTAGTCGTATAAACAGGTATATATTGTGAATCACCAACATAGAAATTGGCTTTATCAGCAAAATAAATCCTTTGATAAGGTGTTGAAAGCTTCCCGTCTTGCTGCAACAAATCAAAAAAAACAGAGAATTGTGATTTTTTTGTCAGCACTTGCGAAAAACTAAAAGAGGCCGAATAAGAATTTCTATTGGTTGATATCCAAGGAGTAAATTGATTTGTATAAACTGTTGAATGATTTCCGTTTTGGTCATAAACATAAGGGCTTATGTTATAAAAACTTCTAAATTCTATTGGATAAATAGGTCTCCATTGATCAATATAAGCGTTGGCTTTCAAGGAAACTTCGGAATTTTTATTGTTAAAAAGTTTTGTGATTCCTCCACCAAACCCAACAGAAGTGTAATCATATTCATTCGAAAAAGAGACATCTGTGTTCCAAATAAAATTCCTATTATCGCTACTATGGCTATAATTTGCAACTAATGAAACCAATGCATCTGTCTTTGAAGCTCCAGACGATGCTTGCCAAGGCGTTGGCTTTCCTGATGCAATATTACCAATATTACCATCTTCCCCGTTGTTATAAGGGTTGATATTACTGGATGAAGCTGATGAATAGGCTGAAATTCCAGCATCGATTGTTAAAACATCATCTTCATTTAAAGGAATTGCCACCACAATATTTGATGCTCCATCGCTTAATTTTTCGGAACCAATTCCACCTGAAACTGCAGAATGTGCTCCTTCCTGATGATAATAACTGGCCAAAAAGTCAACTTCGGCACTTTCTAAAACGCGCTTTTTAAATACTCTTGTCGAATCTTTCTCTTGTGAAAAGGAAATAACACTATTAAATAAGACTAAAAGCAATATTAATTTTTTCATTTATTTATTTGTTTAATTACAACTGCAAGAGCTAGCTAATTTTGTGATTATTTGAGTATTTTAATTCGTTTATATATATATTATGCAATAGTTCTAGAATTACTAAATGGGTTTACAATGCTTGAAAATGTTGAAATATAAGCTGAAAGTCCAACTTCAAAAGTTAACACATCATCATCGTTTAATGGAGTTGCCACAACAATATTTGTTGCGAAATCTTTCAACTTTTCAGTTCCTAGACCTCCAGAAACAGCTGCGTGAGTACCATTTTGGTTATAACAACTGGATAAAAAATCTACTTCGGTATTTTCCAGAACACGTTTTTTAAATACTATAGTAGTATCTTTCTCTTGAGCAATAGAAATAAAGCGAGTGAGCAAACAAGATGACAGGATAACTTTTTTCATCCTTATAAATTAATTGCATCCGCAACCACCACCTGATTTTCCCCCATTGGCTCCAGCCGCTGCTTCCCGATATACCTGAAAAGTACTTTCATATTTTTCTGTAGTTCTTGCGGCAAGTTTCATATCCGGATCATTTATTTTTTGCATTTCGTATGGTTTAACCGAATTACACGACTGCAAAACCACAAAAACCACTGCTAACAATACTAATTTTTTCATAATTTATTTAATTGCTATTTATCTGTATTTCAATTGTAAACTAATTATTCCATAAATCCATTTTCTCTAAATGTATCCCTTTCGAAGTATATATTTTACCCTTATCGTCAACTATAATACATTCGATTCCTTTGAGTTGATTTATGAAATTTAGACCGGCGTCAACGCCAAAAAGGAAAACTCCTTTGGCTAAAACATCGGCCATTTCGGTTTGTTTTGCAAAAGTGGTCACACTAACAATTCCTTGTGCCGGATAACCTGTTTTAGGGTTGATGATATGGCTGTATCTGATTCCGTTAAAAACTACATATCTTTCATAAGTCCCCGAGGTTTCTACTGCACTGTCAATAAGCGGAAATGTTGCAAAAATCTTAGTTTTATTCATTGGATTTACAATCCCAACAGTCCAAGGTTTTCCGTCGGGTTGTTTTCCCCAAGCACAAATATCTCCCGAAACGTTTGCAATTCCGGATGTACAACCTTTTGAAACTAATAAAGTTTTAATTTTATCGGCGATAAAACCTTGTGCGATTCCGCCAAGACCTAATTTCATTCCTTTATCTCTCAAAAATACAGTTTTCTCTTTTTCGTCAAGAATAATTTTCTGATAACCTACTTTTTCAACCGATTGTTGGATAGCTTCTGGTGTTGGCATTTCCTTCATTGAACCGTCAAATTTCCATATTTTATCCATTGAAGCATAAGAAATATCGAAAGCGCCGTCAGTAAGTTTAGAAACTTTAATGGCTCTTTGAATCAATTGGAAGATTTCATCATCAACTTTAACGGGCTTAATTCCTGCGTTCTGATTGACATGTGATATTTGGGTTTCCGGTTTCCAATCAGAAACCAGATTTTCTATTCTCGATACTTCAGCAATAGCAGCATCAATATATTCATTGCCCTGAATAGTGTCATTAGCCACCACAGTCATTTCAAATGGACTGGTCATCATATACAATTTCCTCCTATGAACTATTTGTCCAAAGGAGGAAATTGTAAATAATACTATTCCAAAAAACAGGAGTTTTTTCATTAATTATCCATTGAATGGATTGCTTGAATATAATCTTCAGCCGAAATATTGGCATATCCTTTTTCACCTACCACTTTTCCGTTTTTGTCCAGTAAAACAACTAATGGAAAATTACCTTCTTGATTATACTTTTCAGCTAGTTTTTCATTGTTTGCAGTCAATTCTGGAGAAAGCAAATTCGCTTTTTTCTTTGGAAAATCAGCCTTAATCAAAACCCAACTTTTTTGGCTTTCTTTTTTAAAAGCTTCAGATTGCCAAACATTTTTATCTAATTTGATGCAGGGTGCGCACCAATCTGAGCCAGAAAAAACCAAAAGAATTTTTTTATTTTGTTCTTTTGCCTCTTTTTTAGCTTCTTCTAAATTAGATTTCCATTCTTGTGAATAACCCATTGTTACCATAAAAAGTAACAATATTATTAAGCTTTTTTTTATATTCATTGAACTTATAATATATATTGAAATTTTATTAATTCTTTTGTAAAATTATCATTTTTATTAAGATTCACTGCTTACCCTTAAAGATTTAAGTAAACATTAACTTTAAAATCTTGTTTAAAAAAAATTTGAGTTAAATGGCAATTAAATCAAATAACGGATTAAGAAAAAATTACATATAATTACTGTTTATATGTTTCCACTTATCAAAAATACACTCAATTGATATGATACCATTATAATAAATTATTCTACCTGAATGCTAAATTATAACGTTCTAAAATTAATTCTACTAATTGAAATAAATAATAGCTAACAGGGATGCAATCGCTATAAACATCCAAAGCAATACTCCTTGAAATAGAGGTTTTATTCCTACTGATTTTAACAGGTTTCTATTTAATCCTGCTCCAATTAAAAACAAGGTTAATGTTAGTCCAATTTTTGCAATCGAAACTAAATAAGGAGCAACAATTTCAATACTTGAAACATAAGTATTCATTAACATTGCCATAATAAACAATCCGATAAAATAAGGAATTTTAATTTTTCTTGATTCATTTTTGAATACTACCGAAGTGATTAAAGCAATTGGAATAATCCATAATGCTCTCGCTAATTTCACTGTTGTTGCTATTTGCAAAGCTTCGAATCCATATTTATTGGCAGCACCAACAACAGAACTAGTGTCGTGAATAGCAATGGCACACCATAAACCAAATTCTTTTTGTGATAATCCTAACCGATGTCCCACAACCGGAAACAAAAATAAAGCAACCGAATTCAGAATAAATATAACTCCCAAAGCTACCGAAGTTTGTTTCTCATCCGATTTTATTACTGGTGCAATGGCAGCAATGGCACTTCCGCCGCAAATTGCGGTTCCACACGAAATTAAATGAGAAGTTTTCTTGTCAATATTAAACCATTTGCCTAATAAAGTTCCCAATATCAATGTGCAAAAAATAGATGCAACGGTGAAGAAAAAGCCTTCTCTCCCAGCTGAAAAAGCATTATTTACATTCATCCCAAAACCCAAACCTACAACCGAAACCTGCAACAAAATATGAGTAGCTTTGTGATTTAGTGGCAAATAAGGATGTCCCGAAAGATTAGCAATAATTAAACCCAATAATAAAGCAATTGGCGGAGAAACCATAGAAGTCATACAAAATAATAGCAACAAAATAAAAATGATTCGTTGTTGTCTTCTACTTACTTTGAAGAATAATGGTGCTTGTTTCTGAATTGTATTTTGAGAGGTTTCCAATGTGAAATAATTGAATTATTATTTTACAAAGATGAGTCGATTAATCTAATATAACTAATCGTATAATATAATCCGCTATAACTTTAAATTATAGTAATTTGCCATATTTTTTATAAATAATTCAGAAAGAGCATCTGTTTTTCCTTGCAAAGTGATAATATAAAAAAACCTTTCTATGACCAAATTATCTAAATCAAGAATGACTAATTCATTATTTTTTAGCTCTTTTTTTATTGCGTGTATCGAAATAAAAGCAACACAATCTGAATTCATCAAATATGATTTTATACTTTCTGTACTTCCTAATTGCATTTCAATCGTTAATTGCGAAAGATTAATTTCAAAAGGCTTCAATGCATATTCAATTACTTCAAGTGTTCCTGAACCTTGTTCCCGCATCACAAATCGCATCGATTTTAAATCCTCTTGGCTAAGTATATTTTTGTTGATTAAAGGATTTTTATTATTGCAAACAAGAACCAATTCATCTTTTAAAAATTCGGTGTATTTAATCGATTGATTTTTCGATTGACCTTCTACAATTCCTATTTCGATTTCTTTATTCAACAACGCCTTTTCTATTTGTTCGGTATTTCCGTTAAGCAAATTGACCTTTATTTCCTGTAATTTTTGATGAAAACGAGCTAAAAGTGGCGGAATTATATATTGCGATATGGTCGTACTCGCTCCCAAACGAAGTAATCCTCGTTGCTGATTGATTAAAGCACTCATATCAAAATCTATTTCCCTATAAACTTCAAATATGTTTTTGGTGTGATTTAGCAATAATTCGCCAGCATTGGTAAGCGAAATTTTAGAACCGTTTCTTTCAAAAAATTTAATTTTATATTGCTCTTCCAGTTCCTGAATGTGCTTAGAAATAGCCGGTTGCGTAATGAATAATTCCTTTGCCGCTTTTGTAAAACTCAATCTATTGGCAACCGTGATGAATACTTTTAGTCTAAAATCCATAATTTGTATTTTGTATTTAGCAGAATTTAAATCTACAACATTCCATTATATTTCCTGACAAACCATTCTGCAGAAAGTGAAATTGTGATTAAAACCAGTAGCCAAATCCAATCTATCAAAGGTGTTTTTGTTACCACTGTTTTTTGAACGGCTTTATAATTTTCGTTTTCCAAAAGAGTTTTGATTAAAGCGTCAACTTGATTGGGATAATAAACTTTAGCTTGTGTTTTCTGAGCTAATTGGTTCAATTTCTCCACATCTGGATTTACAAATTGTTTTTCGATATCAAAATCTAAAATTTCAAAATGACTTGAATAGGTAGTTTTTGAATTTAATTCCTCTACAGCAAAATTATATTTTCCTGCTAATAATCCGTCAAGATTCACTTTAAAAGAATTATTTCCTTTTAATAAGTCATAGTTTTTGGTTTGCTTTGTTTTTGTGTTTGTTACTGAAATTGTCAAACGTGCTTTCTCATCAAATTCGTAATTTTTATTGAAATACTGTGCAGAAATATCTATTGATTCACCGGAATTATAGAAATTTTCATGATTGACAACCAATGATTTTTTTGAATTATTGGAAGACAAAAACTGAATAATTTTGTCCACAAAAACATCAAATTTATCGAATGATTGATTGTCAACGTGACTTTGCAAACGCCATTTCCAGATATTTTCTCCCAACAAAAAAGCCGAACGTTTTCCTTGATTTTCGGCAAAAGCCAATAAAGGGGAATTCGTTGCAATATTTCTGATTTTGGACGAAAGCAATGTAGAAACATTTCCGTTTGTGGTTACAGTTCCAAAAGCATTTTGCAAAGGGGGAAAATTTTCGAAACCTAAATTATCAATTGCAAAAAGATTAAACTGCGAATTAAATTCAGCCAAATAATCTTCTTTTTGGCCGCTCATTTTAAAAGCCAAATTACTTTGTTGTTGGTTCAAAAAATTGAAATCGGTGTTGTTTCCAGTAATGATAAAAGTGTTAATTCCAGCTAATTTATTATTCTCAAAAACCGACTTAAATTCAGCAGTTGGTTGGTATAAAATTAAAATATTAAAATCCTGTAATGATTTAATATCTTTAGGTTTAACTAAAGTTACTTTTCGTTGTGCATTAGATTCAATTGCCCGTTTCAAAGCACCCAAATCTGGATGGTCTATCACCGATACAATCGCCACATTTGTCTTTTGGTCGATTACTTCTACTGCAAAATTCTTGGTATTATTATAGGTGTTTTTCTCTTTTTCCTTGGATGAAATTGTAGCTTTAAATACTTGTAATCCTACTTTATCAGCAGGAAGTAAAACATTTATTATTACCGATTTTTTCGACGGAGAAAGAGAAACATTTTGTCTGCTCAAAACCGAATTTCCTTGCGAAATGCTAAAATCAGCATTCACACTTTTGTTTCCTGAATACTGCAAAAATACTTCTACAGGAAATTTATTCTTTTGAAAAGCATATTTATTGACATTCAATTGAGTCACTTTCAAATCCAAGAATTTTGTTGTATCTCCAACAATCAAAGGATAAACTTTATTGTTTGCGTCAAAAGAATACACGTAATCATTACCCGAAGTTTGGTTTCCGTCAGTAATCAAAACTGTTGGAAAAGTAGCATTTTTATAGATGCTTTTCAGGTTTTTAGCAACTTCATCTATATTCGTTTGATTTCCTTTAAAATCAAAGTCTTCCGATTGTTGAAAATTGCTGTCAAATCGATAGAATTGAACATCAAATTTATCTTGTAAATCCTTATTACCAGACAGTTTTTTGTATAAATGCAATGCTACTTCTTTGGCTTTCAAATCAAGAATAGAACTTGAATTGTCAACAACAATCGGCAAAGGAATTTTTATTATTTCGAAAGTATTTCTGGAAATTATTGGATTAATCAACAACAGCAATATTCCAAAAATCGATATAAAACGCAAAAAAGCCAAAACCAAGTTTACTTTCGACTTCGTTTTGGCTTTATAATAATATTGAAAAAAAGACAAACCACTAGCTATCACTAATGAAAACAGTATCAATAGAATAGTGTTTGTCGTCATTTATTTTTTACTAGGTAAGCATTCCACCGCAAACATTCAAAACTTGTCCCGTAACATAAGCACTCATATCTGAAGCTAAGAAAAGACAAGCATTAGCAACATCTTCAGTAGTTCCGCCACGTTTCAACGGAATTCCATCTCTCCATCCTTGAACCACTTCATCGCTCAATTTTGCTGTCATTTCAGTTTCAATAAATCCCGGAGCAATCACATTACAACGAATATTACGAGAACCTAATTCTAATGCCACCGATTTTGTAAACCCAATAACACCCGCTTTCGAAGCCGCATAATTAGTTTGCCCAGCATTTCCCTTCACTCCTACCACAGAACTCATATTGATGATTGAACCAGCGCGTTGTTTCAAGAAAGTTCTTTGAATCGCTTTGGTCATATTGAAAACTGATTTTAAATTTACGTCAATTACTCGGTCAAAATCAGCTTCGGACATACGCATTAGCAAATTGTCTTTTGTAATTCCGGCATTGTTTATTAAAATATCGACGGTTCCAAATTCGGCTAAAACAGCGTCAACAAAGACTTGTGCTTCGTTAAAATCGGCAGCATTCGATTGATATCCTTTGGCTTTTATGCCCATTTCGTTCAATTCATTTTCTAATGCTAAAGCAGATTCTACAGACGAGCTATATGTAAAAGCCACGTTTGCTCCATTTTTTGCGAAGATTTCTGCAATTCCTTTTCCTATTCCGCGACTTGCGCCAGTAATTATGGCCACTTTCCCCTCGAGTAATTTCATAAATTATGATTAATTTGATTTTTATTTGGAGCTATTTCCTGCTATCACCTTTATCTTTGTTCATTCTTCACAAAGGATATCGGCTCTATCAGGGCTAATTAACACTCGCCAAATATAACAATAATTGTTTGTTTGAAAAAAGATTCTACTTCCAATTAAACCTTTTAAAAAATAATTAGTCATAAATTA
>NZ_JADHEC010000025.1 GCF_015277675.1 Flavobacterium soyangense | reverse complement strand
TAAGCGATAAATACTTGCTTAAAGATAAAGAAAACTAAGGAGTTATCCAAATATTTTGAACGATTTTTAATACAAAAGAATAAACATTGGAAAGGAAGGTTTTTAGACAGTTTGACGTGGGGACGCTAAGGGCGTGCTTACGGTTTTTGAGGTAAATAGTATTGAAAATATTTTTAAGGTTCATTTTTTTTATGAAACGCATAAGTTTAAATGCTTTTGTAAAATAGTTAAAAAGGGGTTGTTTTATTTCTAAGCGGAATCATTTATTGGTAATTCTGTATTCCATTAAAAAACAAATATTTACTTATCGCAAAATTTAATTAATTATGATTTGTTTACAACAAAATAATTACTACATTTGCAACCCCGTAAAAAGCGGGAAATTTAATATATAAGAAATTTTAGTATTAATTATGCCAACAATTCAACAATTAGTAAGAACAGGAAGAACTCAGATAACTAAGAAGAGTAAATCGGTTGCTTTAGATTCTTGTCCTCAAAGAAGAGGGGTTTGTACGCGTGTTTACACTACTACACCAAAAAAACCAAACTCTGCAATGCGTAAAGTAGCGCGTGTACGTTTGACAAATGGTAATGAGGTAAATGCTTACATCCCTGGTGAAGGACACAATCTACAAGAGCACTCGATAGTATTAGTTAGGGGTGGAAGGGTAAAAGATTTACCAGGAGTTAGATATCACATCGTTCGAGGTGCGCTTGATACATCAGGTGTAGCGGGAAGAACGCAAAGAAGATCTAAATATGGTGCTAAACGCCCAAAAGAAGCAAAAAAGTAATTTAAAAAGTTGTTCTTGTTGAGGCGCGATTTATAGCGACTAGATAAAGTATGACATTTAATTAAAAAAAAGAAATGAGAAAAAGAGCGGCAAAGAAAAGACCACTTTTACCAGATCCAAGGTTTAACGACCAATTGGTAACGCGTTTTGTAAACAACTTAATGTGGGACGGTAAGAAATCAACAGCTTTCAAAGTTTTTTATGATGCAATTGACATTATAGAAACTAAAAAGCAAGATGCGGAAAAACCATCATTAGACATTTGGAAAGATGCTTTAACTAATGTTATGCCTCACGTAGAAGTACGTAGTCGTAGAGTTGGTGGGGCTACATTTCAAATCCCAATGCAAATTAGACCAGATAGAAAAATCTCTATGGCCATGAAATGGTTGATTCTTTATTCAAGAAGAAGAAACGAAAAATCAATGGCTCAAAGATTAGCTTCAGAGTGTTTAGCTGCGGCTAAAGAAGAAGGGGCTGCCGTTAAGAAAAGAATGGATACTCACAAAATGGCAGAAGCTAATAAAGCTTTCTCTCACTTTAGATTTTAATTCTTAAGAAATGGCTAGAGATCTTAAATTTACAAGAAATATTGGAATTGCTGCTCACATTGATGCTGGTAAAACAACAACAACGGAGCGTATATTATTCTATACAGGAAAGTCACATAAAATTGGTGAAGTACACGATGGTGCTGCAACAATGGACTGGATGGCGCAAGAGCAAGAAAGAGGTATTACGATTACCTCTGCTGCTACAACTTGTGAATGGAATTTTCCAACGGAACAAGGTAGAATTTTACCTGAATCACTTCCTTATCACTTTAATATTATTGATACCCCGGGACACGTTGATTTTACTGTTGAAGTAAATCGTTCTTTACGTGTACTTGACGGGTTGGTTTTCTTGTTTAGTGCTGTTGATGGTGTAGAACCTCAATCAGAAACGAACTGGAGATTAGCAGATCAATATAGAGTGCCACGTATGGGATTTGTTAATAAAATGGACAGACAAGGATCTAACTTTTTGATGGTATGTCAACAAGTAAGAGATATGTTGAAGTCTAATGCTGTTGCTATAACTTTGCCAATTGGTGAAGAAAATGACTTCAGAGGAGTAGTTGATTTAGTAAAAAATCAAGCTATTGTATGGCATGAAGAAGGTTTGGGTGCTACTTATGATATTGTGCCTATTCCGGAAGATATGCTTGCAGAAGTAAAAGAATACAGATCTATACTTATTGAAGCCGTTGCTGATTATGATGAAAACCTGTTAGAGAAATTCATGGAAGATGAAGAATCTATTACTGAGGAAGAAATTAATAACGCATTAAGAGCAGCGACTATGGATATGGCTATCATTCCAATGATTGCTGGTTCTGCTTTCAAAAACAAAGGAGTTCAATTCATGTTGGATGCAGTATGTAAATACTTGCCATCTCCAATGGATAAAGACGGTATCGAAGGGATTCATCCTGATGATTCTGAATTATTAGAAGAAGATCAAACAAAAATATTGCGTAAGCCAGATGTTAAAGAGCCTTTCGCTGCCTTAGCATTCAAAATTGCTACTGACCCATTTGTAGGTCGTTTAGCTTTCTTCCGTGCTTATTCAGGACGTCTAGATGCAGGTTCTTACGTTTTGAACACTCGTTCAGGAAATAAAGAAAGAATTTCTCGTATCTATCAAATGCACGCTAACAAACAAAACCCAATCGATTATATAGAAGCAGGTGATATTGGAGCAGCAGTTGGATTTAAAGACATCAAAACTGGAGATACATTGTGTGATGAAAAACATCCAATCATTCTTGAGTCAATGAAATTCCCGGCACCGGTAATTGGTATTGCCATTGAGCCTAAAACTAAAGCTGATGTGGATAAAATGGGTATGGCTTTGGCTAAATTAGCTGAAGAAGATCCAACATTTACTGTTAGAACGGATGAAGCTTCAGGGCAAACAATTATCTCAGGAATGGGGGAATTACACTTAGATATCCTTGTTGATAGAATGAAACGTGAATTCAAAGTTGAAGTAAACCAAGGTGAGCCTCAAGTTGAATACAAAGAAGCATTTACAAAAGTTGCTCAACACAGAGAAGTTTACAAAAAACAATCTGGTGGTCGTGGTAAATTTGGTGATATCGTATTTAGATTAGAACCAGCAGATTTAGTAGATGGTAAAGCTGTTAAAGGTTTACAATTTATAAATGCTGTAAAGGGTGGTAACGTTCCTAAAGAATATATTCCATCTGTAGAAAAAGGTTTCCGTGAAGCTATGAAAACAGGTCCTTTAGCAGGATATCAAGTTGATAGTTTGAAAGTAACTTTATTGGATGGATCTTTTCACCCTGTCGATTCTGACGCACTTTCATTTGAACTTGCTGCTAGAATGGGTTACAGAGAAGTGGCAAAAGCTGCTGGTGCAATTGTTCTCGAGCCAATTATGAAAATGGAAGTGATCACACCTGAAGAAAACATGGGAGATATCGTAGGTGATATTAACCGTCGTAGAGGTCAAGTGAATGATATGGGTGACAGAGCTGGTGCTAAAACCATCAAAGCAGATGTGCCGTTATCGGAAATGTTCGGTTATGTTACTACATTAAGAACACTTTCATCTGGTAGAGCAACATCTACTATGGAATTTTCACACTACGCAGAAACACCTTCCAATATTTCGGAAGCAGTTATCAAAAAAGCAAAAGGAACCGCTTAATCTTTAAGAAAATGAGTCAAAAAATCAGAATAAAATTAAAATCTTACGATTATATGTTGGTGGACAAGTCTGCCGAGAAAATCGTAAAAACCGTAAAAAGCACCGGAGCAGTAGTAACAGGCCCAATTCCGTTACCTACTCATAAAAAACTTTTTACCGTTCTACGTTCTCCACACGTTAATAAAAAAGCGAGAGAGCAATTTGAAGTAATGTCATACAAGAGATTAATTGACATTTATTCATCATCATCAAAAACAATTGATGCTTTGATGAAATTAGAATTGCCAAGTGGTGTTGAAGTAGAAATCAAAGTATAGGTATATTGTATTTAATTCTGCACTGTAAATTGTATTAAGAAACTTCTTAATACAATTTACATTGTATGATATGCAATTTTTTAATAATTAATAAATAATAATTATGTCTGGGTTAATTGGTAGAAAAATCGGCATGACCAGCATTTTCGACGAAAACGGGAAAAATATTCCTTGTACAGTAATCGAAGCTGGACCATGTGTTGTTACCCAAGTCAGAACCAAAGGTGTTGACGGGTACGAAGCGTTGCAACTTGGTTTCGATGACAAAAACGAGAAACATTCCACAAAAGCGGCCGTTGGTCACTTTGCGAAAGCAGGAACTGTAGCTAAGAAAAAAGTCGTTGAATTCCAAAATTTTGCAACTGAACAAAAATTAGGAGACGTTATTGACGTTTCAATGTTTGTAGAAGGAGAATTTGTAGATGTACAAGGTGTATCTAAAGGTAAAGGTTTTCAAGGGGTTGTGAAACGTCACGGTTTTGGTGGTGTAGGACAAGCAACTCACGGTCAACACAACCGTTTAAGAGCGCCAGGTTCTGTAGGAGCTTCTTCTTATCCATCTAGAGTATTCAAAGGAATGCGTATGGCTGGACGTATGGGAGGCGAAAATGTAAACGTTCAAAACCTTAGAGTTTTAAAAGTAGTGACTGAAAAGAACCTACTTGTTATTAAAGGATGTGTTCCTGGATGTAACAACTCTTATGTAATCATTCACAAGTAATGGAAGCAAAAGTATTAGATTTCAACGGAAAAGATACTGGAAGAAAAGTTCAACTTTCTGATTCAGTATTCGCAATTGAACCAAATAATCATGCAGTATACCTTGATGTTAAGCAATATCTTGCTAATCAAAGACAAGGAACGCACAAAGCAAAGGAAAGAGCTGAAGTAGCGGGAAGTACACGTAAGATTAAAAAACAAAAAGGAACTGGAACTGCTCGTGCGGGTAGTGCAAAGAATCCATTGTTTAAAGGTGGTGGAACAGTTTTCGGACCAAGACCAAGAAGTTATTCATTTAAATTGAATAAAAGCTTGAAACGTTTGGCAAGAAAATCTGCTTTCTCAATTAAAGCAAAAGAAGCAAACATAATTGTTCTTGAAGACTTCAATTTTGAAACACCAAACACTAAAAATTTCATCAATGTTTTGAAAGCTTTAGGGTTGGAGAATAAAAAATCTTTATTTGTGTTGGGCGATTCGAATAAAAATGTATATTTGTCGTCACGCAATTTAAAGGCGTCTAAGGTGATAAGTAGCTTAGAATTAAGTACTTACGACATTCTAAACACGAATAGTTTAGTACTTTTAGAAGGTTCTTTAGAGGTAATTGAAGAAAATTTAAGTAAATAATAGGATATGAGCATCATAATTAAACCTATAGTAACAGAAAAAGTAACCAAAGAAAGTGAAGTATTAAACCGCTTTGGATTCTTCGTTGACAAAAAAGCAAACAAAGTGCAAATTAAGAAAGCTGTTGAAGCTGCTTATGGAGTAACTATTTTGAGTGTTAACACGATGAATGTAAGGCCGGATAGAACTACAAAATACACTAAAAGTGGTCTTATCAGTGGAAAGACGAATGCTGCTAAAAAAGCATTTGTACAAGTACAAGAAGGAGAAACAATTGATTTTTACAACAATATCTAAGATAGAAAAATGTCAGTAAGAAAATTAAAACCTATTACCCCAGGTCAGCGATTTAGAGTTGTGAATGGTTATGACGCCATTACAACTGATAAGCCGGAACGCTCTTTGATAGCGCCGATAAAAAACTCTGGAGGTAGAAATAGTCAAGGAAAGATGACCATGCGTTATACGGGTGGTGGTCACAAGCAGAGATATCGTATCATTGATTTCAAACGTACAAAAGAAGGAATTCCGGCGACAGTGAAATCAATCGAATATGATCCAAATCGTACTGCGTTTATCGCATTGTTAGCTTATGCTGATGGTGAGAAAACATACATTATTGCTCAAAACGGATTGAAAGTTGGTCAGAAATTAGTTTCTGGTCCAGAATCTCAGCCTGAAATAGGGAATACTTTACCATTAAGCAGAATTCCATTAGGAACTGTAATATCTTGTATCGAATTGAGACCAGGACAAGGGGCTGTAATCGCTCGTTCTGCTGGAACATTCGCACAATTAATGGCAAGAGACGGAAAATACGCAACAATCAAAATGCCTTCGGGAGAAACAAGATTAATCTTGTTGACTTGTTCGGCTACAATTGGAGCAGTTTCTAACTCAGACCACCAATTAGTTGTATCTGGAAAAGCAGGTAGAACAAGATGGTTAGGAAGAAGACCTAGAACAAGACCAGTAGCAATGAACCCTGTCGATCACCCAATGGGTGGTGGTGAAGGACGTTCTTCTGGTGGACATCCACGATCTAGAAACGGTATACCTGCTAAAGGTTATAGAACACGTTCTAAGAAAAACCCGAGTAATAAGTATATTGTAGAACGTAGAAAGAAATAATAAGATATGGCACGTTCATTAAAAAAAGGACCTTTCGTTCATTATAAGTTAGACAAGAAAGTTCAAGAAAACATTGAAAAAGGTAGTAAAGGAGTTGTAAAGACTTGGTCTAGAGCTTCTATGATTACTCCGGACTTTGTTGGACAAACAATCGCAGTTCATAACGGTCGTCAATTTGTACCAGTTTACGTAACAGAAAACATGGTAGGTCACAAATTAGGAGAGTTTTCACCAACTCGATCTTTTAGAGGTCATGCTGGAGCAAAAAATAAAGGTAAAAAATAAGAAGCAATGGGAGTTCGTAAAAGAGAAACAGCAGACGCAAGAAAAGAGGCTAATAAGTCTTTGGCCTTCGCAAAGTTAAATAACTGCCCTACTTCACCTAGAAAAATGCGCTTAGTAGCAGATCTAGTAAGAGGTCAGAAGGTAGAGAGAGCACTAAATATTTTAAGATTTAGTTCTAAAGAAGCTTCAAGAAAATTAGAGAAATTGGTTTTATCTGTAATTGCCAACTGGCAAGCAAAAAACCCTGATGCTAATATGGAAGAAGCAGGCTTATTCGTTAAAACTATCACTGTAGATGGTGGAATGATGTTGAAAAGACTTCGTCCAGCTCCACAAGGTAGAGCACACAGAATTAGAAAACGTTCAAACCACGTAACCATCGTGTTAGGAGCTATTAATGATAACACACAAGCAAAATAATTAAAGATGGGACAAAAGACAAATCCAATTGGAAATAGACTTGGTATCATCAGAGGATGGGACTCTAACTGGTATGGTGGAAATGATTACGGTGATAAACTTGCCGAAGATTTCAAAATCAGAAAGTATATCCATGCTCGTTTATCAAAAGCTAGTGTATCAAAAGTAATCATCGAGAGAACTTTGAAACTTGTAACCGTTACTATCACTACTGCTAGACCTGGTATTATTATCGGAAAAGGTGGCCAAGAGGTAGACAAGTTGAAAGAAGAACTTAAGAAAGTTACTGACAAAGAGGTTCAAATCAACATCTTTGAAATCAAAAGACCTGAACTTGATGCTTTTTTAGTTGCTACAAGTATCTGTCGTCAAATCGAAAGCCGTATTTCTTACAGACGTGCAATCAAAATGGCTATTGCTGCTACTATGCGTATGAACGCAGAAGGTATCAAAGTTTTGATTTCTGGTCGTTTGAATGGTGCAGAAATGGCACGTTCAGAAGGTTTCAAAGAAGGTAGAATTCCTCTATCAACTTTCAGAGCCGATATCGATTATGCTCTAGCTGAAGCTCATACTACTTATGGTAGAATGGGTATCAAAGTTTGGATCATGAAAGGTGAAGTTTATGGAAAGAGAGATCTTTCTCCGCTTGCAGGAATGGATAAAAAACAATCCGGAACTGGTGGTGGTAAAGGTGGCGATTCTCCGCGAGGAGATAGAAAACCTTTTAATAAAGGTGGAAAACCAGACGCTCGTAAGAGAAAGTAAATTTTTAAACTAAAGAAAAATGTTACAGCCTAAAAGAACAAAATACCGTAAGGTACAAAAGGGTAAAATGAAAGGGAACTCTCAAAGAGGGCACGAACTTTCTAATGGAATGTTTGGTATTAAATCTGTACATGAAGATGGAATGTTCTTAACCTCACGTCAAATCGAAGCTGCACGTATTGCTGCAACTCGTTTTATGAAAAGAGAAGGACAATTATGGATCAAAATATTTCCAGACAAACCAATCACAAAGAAACCTCTTGAGGTACGTATGGGTAAAGGTAAAGGAGCAGTCGAGTATTGGGCTGCCGTTGTTAGACCCGGAAGAATAATGTTTGAAGTTGGAGGAGTACCTTTGTCAGTTGCGAAAGAGGCGTTACGTCTTGCAGCTCAAAAGCTTCCATGTAAAACTAAATTCATCGTTGCTAGAGATTTCGAAGCATAATTAATTATATATTATGAAACAATCAGAAATAAAAGATCTTTCTGCAGCTGAGTTGCAAGAAAAACTTAACCAAACTAAGAAAGCATATGCTGACTTAAAAATGGCTCACGCTATTTCTCCAATTGAGAATCCGCTTCAAATTAGAAGTGTTAGAAGAACAGTTGCAAGATTAGCTACAGAACTTACTAAAAGAGAATTACAATAATTCTAAAGATGGAAGAAAAAAGAAATTTAAGAAAAGAAAGAGTTGGTGTTGTAACTTCAGACAAAATGGATAAATCTATTGTTGTTGCTGAAGTGCGTAAAGTAAAACACCCACTATACGGTAAGTTCGTGTTGAAAACTAAAAAGTATCATGCACACGACGAAAAGAACGACTGTAACATTGGGGATACTGTAAGGATTAGTGAAACTCGTCCTTTAAGTAAAACAAAATGTTGGAGGTTAGTTGAAATCATTGAAAGAGCTAAATAATTATGGTACAACAAGAATCAAGACTAAAAGTAGCAGATAATACGGGAGCAAAAGAAGTTTTAACTATCCGTGTTTTAGGAGGTACCAAAAGAAGGTATGCCTCTGTTGGTGACAAGATTGTAGTTTCTATCAAAGATACTGCTCCTAACGGAAACGTTAAAAAAGGATCAGTTTCAACTGCAGTTGTTGTACGTACCAAAAAAGAAGTGAGAAGAGCTGATGGTTCTTATATCCGTTTCGATGACAATGCATGTGTTCTTTTGAACGCTGCAGGAGAAATGAGAGGAACTCGCGTTTTTGGACCGGTAGCAAGAGAACTTCGTGAAAAACAATTCATGAAAATTGTATCATTAGCACCAGAAGTGCTTTAATTATTTTAAGATGATAAAGCTAAAAGTAAAATCAGGAGACATCGTAAGAGTAATTGCTGGAGACCATAAAGGTGCTGAAGGTAAAGTTTTACGTGTATACCGTGAGAAAAATAAAGCAATTGTTGAAGGTGTAAACATGGTTTCAAAACACACGAAACCAAGTGCGAAAAGCCCTCAAGGTGGTATTGTAAAAAAAGAAGCTTCTATACAAATATCAAACATATCTCTAATTGATCCTAAAACTAAGGAAACAACTAGAGTTGGTATTAGAGTTGAAGGAGATAAGAAAGTGAGATTTTCAAAAAAATCTAATCAAGTACTATAGTAATGGCATATATACCTAGACTAAAAGAAGAGTATAAGAACAGAGTAATATCTGCTCTTAAAGAGGAATTCGGATACAAAAACGTAATGCAAGTTCCAAAATTGGAAAAAATCGTTTTAAGTAAAGGAGTTGGTGCAGCTGTATCTGATAAAAAACTAATTGACTATGCAGTTGATGAGTTAACAAAGATCACTGGACAGAAAGCAGTATCTACAATTTCAAAGAAAGACGTTGCGTCATTCAAATTGAGAAAAGGGATGCCTATTGGAGCAAAAGTTACTTTGCGTGGAGAAAGGATGTATGAATTTTTAGATAGATTAGTTACTTCTTCTTTGCCACGTGTTAGAGATTTCAGTGGAATTAAAGCTACTGGTTTTGACGGAAGGGGAAACTACAATCTTGGTGTTTTAGAGCAAATCATTTTCCCTGAAATTGATATTGACAAAGTAAATAAAATATCTGGAATGGACATTACTTTTGTTACTTCTGCTGCTACGGACAAAGAAGCAAAATCGTTATTGGCTGAATTAGGTTTACCTTTTAAAAAGAATTAAGATATGGCTAAAGAATCAATGAAAGCCCGCGAGGTGAAGAGAGAAAAAACGGTAGTGAAGTATGCTGAGAAAAGAAAAGCTTTGAAAGAAGCCGGAGATTCTGTAGGTTTGCAAAAATTACCTAAAAATGCTTCACCAGTACGTTTGCACAATCGTTGCAAATTGACAGGTAGACCAAGAGGATATATTCGTCAGTTCGGTATTTCACGTGTAACATTTCGTGAAATGGCAAATAACGGACTAATTCCTGGAGTTAAAAAAGCTTCTTGGTAATCAAATATTTATAAATTGGTTTCAGGTTCAATAGATTAGTTCTGTCGAAAACCGTTGCCGCAAATCAATACATATGTATACAGATCCTATTGCAGATTATTTGACGAGAGTTAGAAACGCTGTGGCTGCAAACCACAAAGTTGTCGAAATTCCGGCATCTAATCTAAAAAAAGAAATAACTAAGATCTTATTTGATCAAGGATATATCTTAAGTTACAAATTTGAAGACAACTCTGTTCAGGGTTCAATTAAAATAGCTTTGAAGTATGATAAGGATACTAAAGAGTCAGTGATTAAAGATATCCAAAGAATTAGTAAACCAGGTTTACGTAAGTATTCAGGTTCTTCTACCATTCCAAGAATCCTTAACGGATTGGGAATTGCGATTGTTTCAACTTCAAAAGGTCTTATGACTGGGAAACAAGCGAAGCAATTAAATGTAGGTGGTGAAGTAATTTGTTACGTATACTAATTAAAAGACTTATAAGAGATGTCAAGAATAGGTAAAAATCCCGTTGTAATCCCTGCCGGAGTAACTGTTGAAGTTGCAAATGGTATTATTACAGTAAAAGGAAAAAATGGTCAACTTACACAGGAATATTCAGATGTTACTGTAACAGTTGAAGGAGATCAAGTTCAAGTGAACAGATCATCTGATCACAAAGACCAAAGAGCAAAACACGGTTTATACCGATCTTTAATCAATAATATGATTATCGGTGTAACTGATGGTTTTACAAAATCTTTGGAATTAGTTGGAGTGGGTTATAGAGCTTCAAATGTAGGACAAAAATTAGATTTAGCTCTTGGATATTCTCACAATATTGTTTTGGAAATAGCCCCGGAGGTAGTTTTGGAAACTATATCTGAAAAAGGTAAAAATCCAATTGTAAAATTAACATCATTTGATAAACAACTTTTAGGCCAGGTTGCCGCGAAAATCAGAGGTTTCCGCAAACCAGAACCGTACAAAGGAAAAGGTGTTAAATTTGTAGGTGAAGTATTAAGAAGAAAAGCAGGTAAATCAGCGTAAAAAATAACATTATGTCATTAACAAAACCTGAAAGAAGACAGAGAATCAGATTCAGAATTAGAAAAACAATTAGTGGTACTCCTACTAATCCAAGGCTATCTGTATTTAGAAGTAACAAAGAAATTTATGCTCAACTTATTGATGACGTAAACGGAGTTACTTTGCTAGCTGCTTCTTCAAGAGAAAAAGAAATAGGAAAAGGTACGAACATTGAAGTGGCGACTGCGGTTGGAAAACTAATTGCAGAGAAAGCGTTAAAAGCTGGTATTGAAACAGTAACTTTCGACAGAGGAGGTTATTTATATCACGGTCGTATTAAATCATTAGCGGAAGGCGCGAGAGCGGCTGGACTTAAATTCTAATATAGTATGTCTAATAGTAAATACAAGAATGTAGAGCTAGTAAAACCAAGTGGTCTTGAATTAAAAGATCGTTTGGTAAGTGTAAATCGTGTTACTAAAGTTACAAAAGGTGGTAGAGCATTTGGTTTTTCTGCTATTGTAGTTGTAGGTGATGAGAATGGAGTAGTGGGTCATGGATTAGGAAAATCTAAAGACGTTTCTGAAGCAATTGCGAAAGCAGTAGAAGATGCAAAGAAAAATCTTGTAAAGATTCCTTTGAATGGACAATCTGTTCCTCACGAACAAAAAGGTAAATTTGGTGGAGCACGTGTATTTTTAATTCCTGCCTCTCATGGTACTGGAGTTATTGCAGGTGGAGCAGTTCGTTCAGTTCTTGAGTCAGTTGGTATACATGATGTATTATCAAAATCTCAAGGATCATCAAATCCTCACAATGTGGTAAAAGCAACTTTTGATGCTTTATTACAAATGAGAAGTGCTCATACTGTTGCAAAACAAAGAGGCGTTTCTTTAGAAAAAGTTTTTAAAGGTTAATTCAAGGAAAATATGGCTAAATTATTAGTAAAACAAGTTAGAAGCAAAATCAATTGTCCTCTTACTCAGAAAAGAGGATTGGAAGCTTTAGGTCTACGTAAAATGGGTCAGGTTGTAGAACATGATTCAAATCCAACTATCCTTGGAATGATAAATAAAGTTAAACACTTAGTTTCTGTAGAAGAAGCTAAATAACAAATACGTTATGAATTTAAGTAACTTACAACCGGCTGAAGGGTCAACACACAATCAAAATAAAAGATTGGGTAGAGGAGAAGGTTCTGGTAAAGGTGGTACCGCATCACGTGGCCACAAAGGAGCAAAATCTCGTTCTGGTTATTCTAAAAAGATTGGTTTTGAAGGTGGTCAAATGCCACTTCAAAGGCGTGTGCCTAAGTTTGGTTTCACAAACATCAATCGTAAAGAATACGAAGGCGTAAATCTTGATACGCTTCAATTATTGGTGGATAATGGTATCGTAACAAATTCAGTTGATATGACTGTATATGTTGCAAATCGTTTGGCTACTAAAAATGAAATCGTTAAGATTTTAGGTAGAGGAGAATTGAAAGCTAAATTAACAGTAACCGCTCACAAATTTACTGCTACTGCAAAAGCGGCTATTGAAGCTGCTGGCGGAGAAGTTGTAATCATTTAATTTTCCGATTAAGATGAAGAAATTTATTGAATCACTAATTAATGTTTGGAAAATCGAGGAACTTAAAAATAGAATCCTAATAACTTTAGGTATTCTTTTGGTTTATCGTTTTGGAGCTCACGTTACTCTGCCAGGTATTGATGCTACCCAATTAACAGGTTTAGCAGGGCAAACTAAAAGCGGTCTGGGTTCTATCCTGGATATGTTTACAGGTGGTGCTTTTTCTAAAGCGTCTGTTTTTGCTTTAGGTATTATGCCTTATATTTCTGCTTCGATTGTGGTTCAGTTAATGGGAATTGCGATTCCATATTTGCAAAAACTTCAAAACGACGGAGAAAGTGGAAGAAAAAAAATCAATCAAATCACCCGTTGGTTAACAATTGGTATTACTTTGGTTCAAGGACCAGGTTACATTTACAATCTTTACAGAACATTACCAGGTAGTGCATTCTTGTTAGGATTTAACTCTGTCGAATTTGTATTTTCTTCAGTAGTTATTTTGACAACTGGTACAATATTCGCTATGTGGTTAGGAGAAAAAATTACTGATAAAGGAATCGGAAACGGAATATCGTTATTGATTATGGTTGGTATTTTGGCTAGATTGCCTCAAGCTTTTATTCAGGAATTTGCTGCCAGAGTTACTAATAATAATGGTGGTCCAATGTTATTGGTTGTAGAAATTATTGTTTGGTTATTAGTAATCATCTCTTGTATATTGTTAGTGATGGCAATAAGAAAAATCCCTGTACAGTACGCAAGACGTACAACATCTGGTGATTTTGAAAAAGATATGATGGGTGGAAACAGACAATGGATTCCATTAAAATTAAATGCATCTGGTGTTATGCCAATCATCTTTGCTCAGGCAATTATGTTTATTCCAGCCGCAGTAGCAGGGTTGTCAAAATCAGATGCTTCACAATCAATCGTTGGTGCTTTTAGTAATTTGTTCGGTTTTTGGTATAATTTAGTTTTCGCAACGCTTATTGTTGTATTTACTTTCTTTTATACAGCAATCACCGTTCCTACTAATAAAATGTCTGATGATTTAAAAAGAAGTGGAGGTTTTATTCCGGGTGTTAGACCTGGAGTTGAAACATCTGACTTTCTTGACAAAGTGATGTCTTTAATAACGTTTCCTGGTTCATTATTTCTTGCCTTAATAGCTGTGTTCCCAGCAATTGTAGTAAGTCTTATGGATGTACAACAATCTTGGGCAATGTTTTTTGGAGGTACATCATTAATAATTATGGTTGGAGTCGCAATTGATACGATTCAGCAAATCAATTCATACTTGTTGAATAAGCATTATGATGGTTTAATGAAAAGTGGTAAAAATAGAAAAGCAGTAGCTTAACTTATGGCAAAACAATCAGCAATAGAGCAAGACGGATCAATAATTGAAGCATTATCAAATGCTATGTTTCGTGTTGAGTTAGAAAATGGACACATTGTAATTGCTCATATATCTGGAAAAATGCGTATGCATTACATCAAATTATTACCTGGTGATAAAGTGAAACTAGAAATGAGTCCTTATGATTTGTCAAAAGCAAGAATTACTTATAGATATTAAAGATATTCAAAATGAAAGTAAGAGCATCAGTTAAAAAAAGAAGTGCCGAGTGCAAAATTGTACGAAGAAAAGGCAGATTATACGTAATCAACAAAAAGAATCCTAGATTTAAACAAAGACAAGGATAGTTATGGCAAGAATAGCAGGGGTAGACATCCCGAAAAACAAAAGAGGAGTTATCGCTTTAACCTACATCTTCGG
Organism: Flavobacterium soyangense; assembly: GCF_015277675.1. Taxonomy (GTDB): domain Bacteria; phylum Bacteroidota; class Bacteroidia; order Flavobacteriales; family Flavobacteriaceae; genus Flavobacterium; species Flavobacterium soyangense. Next base: position 37,790 of record NZ_JADHEC010000025.1, on the reverse strand, counting down.
AATTGGTAAAAGTAGAGCAGTTGAGATTTTAGAAAAAGCTCAAGTTAGCCAAGATACAAAAGTTCAAGATTGGAATGATGATGAAATTCACGCGATCCGTGATGCAGTTTCATTCTTTAAAATTGAAGGTGAACTACGTTCAGAAGTTTCCTTAAACATCAAACGTTTAATGGATATTGGATGTTATAGAGGTATTCGTCATAGATCTGGTCTTCCATTAAGAGGACAAAGAACTAAAAACAACTCTAGAACAAGAAAAGGAAAAAGAAAAACTGTTGCCAACAAGAAAAAAGCAACTAAATAATAAGTAATATGGCTAAAGCAACTGCAAAAAAACGTAAAGTTATCGTTGAATCAACTGGAGAAGCTCATATTTCTGCTACCTTCAATAACATCATCATTTCTTTGACTAACAAAAAAGGTGAAGTTATTTCTTGGTCATCAGCTGGTAAAATGGGTTTCAGAGGTTCTAAAAAGAATACTCCGTATGCAGCCCAAATGGCAGCAGAAGATTGTAGTAAAGTAGCGTTAGAAGCTGGACTTAAAAAAGTAAAAGTTTATGTGAAAGGACCTGGAAACGGACGTGAGTCTGCTATCAGATCTTTGCATAATGGTGGAATTGAAGTAACAGAAATTATTGATGTTACCCCAATGCCTCACAACGGATGTCGTCCTCCTAAAAGACGTAGAGTTTAATACTCAAAATATTTATAGTATAACCTAGATTGGATAACGATTATCGAAGGATAAGACCTGAATTCATAATCTCAATCTTAAACAATTTAAAATGGCAAGATATACTGGTCCAAGTACAAGAATCGCCCGTAAATTCGGCGAAGCAATTTTCGGAGATGATAAAGCTTTCGAAAAAAGAAACTATCCTCCCGGACAACACGGGATGGCAAAAAAAAGAGGTAAAAAATCTGAATATGCTGTTCAATTAATGGAAAAGCAAAAAGCTAAATATTCTTATGGTATTTTAGAAAAACAATTCAGAAATTTATTCGAAAAAGCATCAGCTACTAAAGGTGTTACTGGTGAAGTTTTATTGCAATTATGTGAAGCTAGGTTAGACAATGTTGTTTTTAGAATGGGTATTGCTCCTTCTAGAAGAGGTGCTCGTCAAATCGTTTCTCATAGACACATAACCGTAAATGGTGAAAACGTCAATATTCCTTCTTACCACCTTAAACCTGGTGATAAAGTTGCAGTTCGTGAAAAATCTAAATCTATAGAAGCTATCGAACGTTCTTTATCTAATTCAAGTCATGTTTATGAATGGATTACTTGGAATAATGATTTAAAAGAAGGTACTTTTGTTTCTGTACCAGCTAGACTTCAAATTCCGGAAAACATTAAGGAACAATTAATCGTAGAGTTGTACAACAAATAATAATTGACTTAGTCGAAATTTATGGCAATATTTAATTTTCAGAAGCCCGATAAAGTTATCATGATCGATTCAACCGATTTTGAAGGTAAATTTGAGTTTAGACCTTTAGAACCTGGTTACGGATTGACAGTTGGTAACGCACTTAGAAGAGTTTTGCTTTCAGCATTAGAAGGTTATGCAATTACATCTGTTCGAATCGAAGGTGTAGATCATGAGTTTTCTACTATCTCAGGAGTTGTTGAAGATGTTACAGAAATTATTCTTAATCTTAAACAAGTACGTTTTAAACGTCAGATAGAAGATATAGATAATGAATCAGTTACTGTTTCAGTAACAGGTAAAGATCAATTAACAGCTGGTGATTTTCAGAAATTTATTTCAGGTTTCCAAGTTTTGAATCCAGAACTTGTAATCTGTAATTTAGACCCTAAAATCAAACTGCATTTCGATTTAACTATCGAAAAAGGTAGGGGATATGTTCCTGCTGAAGAGAACAAAAAACAAAATGCTGCAATTGGAACTATATTTACTGACTCTATTTTTACTCCAGTAAAAAACGTTAAGTATGCAATAGAAAACTTTCGTGTTGAGCAAAAAACAGATTATGAAAAATTAGTTTTCGAAATAAAAACTGATGGTTCAATCAATCCAAAAGATGCACTTACTGAAGCCGCCAAAGTTTTAATCCACCATTTTATGTTGTTTTCTGACGAAAGAATTACTCTTGAGGCTGACGAAATCGCACAAACAGAATCTTATGACGAAGAGTCATTACATATGAGACAATTGCTTAAAACCAAACTTGTTGACATGGATCTTTCTGTAAGAGCATTAAATTGCTTAAAAGCTGCTGAAGTTGATACACTTGGGGATTTAGTATCTTTCAATAAAAATGACCTAATGAAATTCCGTAATTTCGGCAAAAAATCTTTAACTGAACTTGATGAACTTGTTGCAGTTAAAAATTTAAACTTTGGAATGGATTTAGCAAAATACAAACTAGATAAAGAGTAATCTAATCCTGATTAATTAGGGTTAAATTTGATAAAACACAATGAGACACGGAAAAAAATTCAATCACTTAAGCAGACAGACTGCGCATAGAAGTTCTATGTTAGCTAATATGGCTTGTTCTCTTATCGAGCACAAACGTATTAATACCACTGTTGCAAAAGCAAAAGCTCTTAAACAATTTGTTGAGCCATTAATAACAAAATCTAAAGCTGACACGACACACAATCGTCGTATTGTTTTTGGATACTTACGTAGCAAATATGCCGTAACTGACTTGTTCAGAGACGTTGCTGCTAAAGTAGGCGACCGTCCAGGTGGATACACACGTATCATTAAAGTTGGAAATCGTTTAGGAGATAATGCCGATATGGCAATGATCGAACTAGTAGATTTCAATGAACTTTACAATGGTGGTAAAAAAGAAGTTAAAAAAGCCAAAAGCCGTCGTGGTGGAAAAGCAAAGAAAGCGGATGAAGTTGTTGAAGCATCAGTTGCTCAAGCAGAAACTCCTTCCACTGAACCTGACTCGAGCGTTAGCGAACAGGCGGAGCAAAACCCAACAGAGGCTGCTGAATAATTATGAAAATATTCATTCTATAAAAATCAAGGATAAACTTTTATTAGTTTGTCCTTTTTTTTTGTCCAAAATTACTTTGCAAAAACTTTGTGACCTTACAGGTAAAAATTTAAATTTGCACAACAATTAACAACAAATGAAATACACAACACGAAAAAGCGCAATACTTCTATTAAGTGACGGAACCATATTCCACGGAAAATCTATAGGAATATCTGGAACTACTTTTGGTGAAGTATGTTTTAATACCGGAATGACGGGTTATCAAGAAATATTCACTGATCCTTCCTACTTTGGACAAATTATGGTTGCAACCAATGCACACATTGGAAATTACGGAGTAAATGAAAATGAAATAGAATCTAGCAGTATTAAAATTGCAGGCTTGGTTTGTAAAAATTTCAGTTTTAATTACTCTCGTGAAAATGCTTCAGGAAGTTTAGAAACCTATTTTGCAAAACAAAACCTAATCTGTATCTCTGATGTGGATACACGTGGACTAGTGAGTTATATTCGAGACAATGGTGCGATGAATTCCGTTATATGCACTGATGGAACACCAATCGAAGAGCTAAAAGCAGCATTGGCAAAAGTTCCTGATATGAAAGGATTAGAATTGGCTTCAAAAGTTTCAACAAAAGAACCTTACTTTTTTGGAAATGAAAATGCAACTTATAAAATTGCTGCTTTGGATTTAGGAATTAAAACCAATATTCTTCGTAACCTTGCCAAAAGAGATTGTTATATCAAAGTGTATCCATATGATTCGAAATATGCTGAGTTGGCATCATTCAATCCTGATGGTTATTTCTTGTCTAATGGCCCTGGTGATCCAGATCCATTATTTTGTGCAATCGAGGTTGCAAAAGAAATTTTGGCAAATGACAGACCTTTGTTTGGGATTTGTTTAGGGCATCAAGTAATTGCTCTAGCAAACGGAATTTCGACCTATAAGATGTTCAACGGGCATAGAGGTATTAATCATCCTGTAAAAAATATCATTACCGGAAAAGGAGAAATTACTTCTCAAAACCATGGTTTTGCCGTTAATAAAGAAGAATTGGAAAATCATCCTGATATGGAAATTACCCACCTCCATCTTAACGACGGAACTGTTGCGGGAATGCGAATGAAAAACAAAAATTGTTTCTCGGTTCAGTATCACCCTGAAGCATCTCCAGGACCGCATGATTCTGACTATTTGTTTGATCAATTTATTGAAAACTTAAAATAATAAATTTTAACAGAGTTGGATTTTTATTTAAAAAAAAGCTGCCATTTCCGACAGCTTTTTTTATGGTTTTTCTTGTTGAAATTGTGTTTTGTTAAATTAATCGGTTTTTTTCAATAGGTTGATTTCTTGCTTCAATTAGGCTATTTTTGAATAAGTTCTAGTAAGCAAGATTAAGTTTAAAATTACTTGATATAAATTTTTGTTAATACTCGTAAGTAAACTTGTATTATATAATTGAATTCTTATTTTTGTTAGCTTTAAGTATCAAGAATACTTGTCAATTGATTATTAAAAGAACTCTATTTCTTGATTCTTAAATGTATATTTGGACTTAAATTAATTAGGACTAAATTTCAATTGAATTCAATGTTGGTTTCATAATAATTTATAATTTAAATATAATATCAAAATAATGCTTTTAAAAACAATACAAATGAAATTCATTAATAATAAAATTGTACTCACATTTTTTCTTTTGCTTTTTTCTGGTGGAATCACGATAGCACAAGAAATTATCAAGGAAAGTGTTGATACGATTAATAAAGTTGCTCCTTACAAGAAACAAAAAATTGATGGTGTAATTGCAAAAGTTGGGGATTATATTGTGTTAGATTCTGATATTGATAAATCATACCTGGAAATTTCAAGTAGTGGAGGTTCTATAAAGGATATTACAAGATGTCAAATTTTAGGAAAAATATTGGAAGATAAATTGTATGCTCATCAAGCCATTCAGGATAGTTTAAAAGTAACCGATTCTGAAGTAAAATCTATGATGGATGAAAGGCTAAACTATATGGTAGAACAAATTGGTTCTATGGATAAAGTGGTAAAATATTATAAGAAGAATTCTGAAGAAGAATTTAGAACATACTTTTTTGACGTTTTGAAAGAGCAAAAACTAACTTCAGAAATGCAAAAGAAAATCATTGATGGAGTAGAAATTACTCCCGAAGAAGTTCGTGATTTTTTCAAAAAAATACCCGCAGCAGATCTTCCTGTTTTTGGTGCCGAAATGGAAGTGGCACAAATTATTGTGACTCCTAAAGTTTCTGAAGCAGAAAAGCAAAAAGTTATTGATAAGTTGAATGAATTCAAAAAAGAAATACAAGAAGGAGGGTCGAGTTTTGCAACAAAAGCAGTTTTGTATTCTCAGGATCCAGGTTCAAGAACAACGGGTGGTTATTATAAAATGAATAGGAAAACGCCTTTTGTAAAAGAATTTAAGGATGTAGCTTTCAGTCTTGCCGAAGGAGAAATTTCAGCGCCTTTTGAGACGGACTTTGGATATCATATTATTTACATCGAAAAAATAAAAGGTCAAGATGTAGAATTGCGTCATATATTATTGATACCTTCAGTTACTCCTGAAGATTTAAAAGAAGCCAAAGAAAAAATTTCGTTAATCAGGAAAAGAATTATTGATAAGGAAATCACTTTTGCAGAAGCAGCAAGAACTATGTCAGATGAAAAAGAAACCAAAGCAAACGGTGGTGCTTTAATTAATCCAAAAACACAAGACACTCGTTTTGAGTTAACAAAAATGGATCCCGCTTTATACAGTCAGGTTTCCAATTTGAAAGATAATGAAATTTCTTTGCCATTATTAGATGATGATCAAAACGGCAAGAAAAAATTCAAGTTAATTACTGTTACCAATAGGATTGATGCTCATACGGCGAATTACGCCAAAGATTATATCAAAATTAAAGATTTAGCTTTGAAAGAAAAACAAATTAAAGCTATTGGAAAATGGTTTGATGAAAAAATTCAGCAAACGTATATCAAAATTATTGGTGAATATAGAGATTGTACCTTTACCAATAATTGGTTAAAAAAATAGATTAAAAAATTCTAATTACAAAAATGTCTGACGTAGCAGCAATACATAACTTGGTTCAAAAAAGGAACAAGCTAAAATCCGAAATCGCAAAAATTATTGTGGGTCAGGATGCTGTGGTTGACCAAATCTTGCTTTGTATTTTCTCTGGTGGTCATGCGCTTTTAGTGGGAGTTCCAGGATTAGCAAAAACCTTGATGGTCAATACGTTGGCTTTGGCATTGGGACTTGATTTTAAAAGAATCCAATTTACGCCTGATTTGATGCCTTCGGATATTCTTGGAAGTGAAATTTTGGATGAAAATCGCCAATTTAAATTCATTAAAGGGCCTATTTTTTCGAATATTATTCTGGCTGATGAAATTAACAGAACACCTCCAAAAACGCAGGCAGCTTTGCTTGAGGCAATGCAGGAACGTTCGGTTACTATTGCCGGTCAAAATTATAGATTAGCATTGCCTTATTTTGTTTTGGCTACCCAAAATCCTATTGAACAAGAAGGAACTTATCCTTTGCCGGAAGCTCAATTAGACCGATTTATGTTTGCCATAAAACTGGATTATCCATCTTTTGAAGAAGAAGTTCAAGTGGTGAAACAAACCACGTCAAATGAAAATAACACAATAAATCCATTGTTTACGGCTCAGGAAATTATCGATTTCCAACATCTGATTCGTAGAATTCCAGTTGCTGATAATGTAATTGAATACGCTGTTACCTTGGTCAGCAAAACACGTCCTGATAATCCTTTGTCAAACGAATTTGTGAAAAATTATCTAGATTGGGGTGCAGGTCCAAGAGCATCTCAGAATTTAATTTTGGCAGCCAAAGCCAATGCGGCTTTCAATGGCAAATTCTCTCCGGATATTGAAGATGTAAAAGCGGTAGCCACAGGGATACTTCGTCATAGAATCATCAAAAACTACAAAGCCGATGCTGAAGGAATTACTGAAGAAATGATTATAGACAAACTGATTTAATAATTAATAGTTTCATTATAGAAAGAGTCTTTATTCAAATAGGAATATGGGCTTTTTTTTTGTTCCTTTAATTCCAGCTTTATTAATAAATGGAAATAATATTGTTGATAGTGCAATAGGATAATTTATTTTTAGCTATATCGCAATATTTCAAGTGTAAACTTCTTATTTGGTAATTATAATTTTCAGAAAGCTGTCTTTTGTTATTTTTTTTATATTCTCGTCTTAAATTCTTAAATTTGCAGGACAAAACAAAAAAAATCCTATATATTATGGCTTTTGACATTGAAATGATTAAAAAAGTGTACGCAAATATGACAACTCGTGTAGATAAAGCACGCGAATTAGTTGGACGTCCACTAACATTAACTGAGAAAATTTTGTACAACCACCTTTGGGAAGGGAGTCCGACCCGCACTTTTACAAGAGGTGCTGATTATGTAGATTTTGCTCCTGACAGAGTTGCTTGCCAAGATGCAACTGCTCAAATGGCTTTATTGCAATTTATGCATGCCGGAAAAAGTAAAGTGGCTGTCCCAACAACAGTTCATTGTGATCACTTGATTCAGGCTAAAGTAGGTGCAAAAACAGATTTGGCTATTGCCAAAACACAATCAAGTGAAGTTTTTGATTTTCTTTCTTCAGTTTCTGATAAATATGGAATTGGTTTCTGGAAACCGGGTGCTGGGATTATTCACCAAGTAGTATTGGAAAATTATGCATTCCCAGGAGGAATGATGATTGGAACCGATTCACACACAGTAAATGCTGGTGGATTAGGAATGTTAGCTATTGGTGTTGGTGGTGCTGATGCTGTAGATGTAATGTCTGGTATGGCTTGGGAATTAAAATTTCCTAAACTTATTGGTGTCAAATTAACCGGAAAATTATCAGGCTGGGCAGCTCCAAAAGATGTAATTCTTAGAGTGGCAGATATTCTTACTGTAAAAGGAGGAACTGGCGCTATCGTTGAATATTTTGGTGAAGGGGCGCTGAATATGTCTTGTACAGGAAAAGGAACTATTTGTAATATGGGTGCCGAAATTGGAGCAACTACTTCTACATTTGGTTATGATGATTCAATGCGTAGATATTTAGCTTCAACTGGTCGTCAAGATGTTGTTGATGCAGCTGATAAAGTAGCAAGTTACTTAACAGGAGATGCAGAAGTATATGCAAATCCTGAGAAATATTTTGACCAATTGATTGAAATTAATCTTTCTGAATTGGAACCATACATCAATGGACCTTTTACTCCAGACAGAGGAACTCCAGTTTCAGAAATGAAAAAGGAAGCCGCTGCAAATGGTTGGCCTCTAAAAGTTGAATGGGGATTAATAGGTTCTTGTACTAACTCTTCTTACGAAGATATGGCTCGCGCAGCTTCAATTGTTGAGCAGGCAGTGGCTCATGGAATTACTCCAAAAGCAGAATTCGGAATTAATCCAGGTTCTGAACAAGTACGTTACACTATCGAAAGAGACGGAATTATTGCTACTTTCGAAAAAATGGGAACCAAGGTTTTTACTAATGCTTGTGGACCGTGTATTGGTCAATGGGATAGAGATGGAGCAGATAAAGGAGAAAAAAATACGATTATTCATTCATTCAATAGAAACTTTTCTAAAAGAGCAGACGGAAATCCAAACACACACGCTTTTGTAGCTTCTCCAGAAATGGTTGCTGCCATTGCAATTGCAGGTGATTTATCTTTTAATCCGCTTACCGATACTTTATTAAATGATAATGGAGAAGCAATAAAATTCAATCCTCCAACAGGGGATGAATTACCAACTAAAGGTTTTGCTGTTGAAGACGCAGGTTTTCAAGCTCCAGCCGAAGATGGCTCAGGAGTTAAAATTGCAGTAAGTGAAACATCAGATAGATTGCAATTATTAGCACCTTTCGAAGCTTGGGATGGAAAAAATATTATGGGAGCTAAATTGCTTATCAAAGCTTTTGGAAAATGTACTACTGACCATATTTCTATGGCTGGACCTTGGTTGCGTTTCCGAGGGCATTTGGACAATATTTCTAACAATATGTTGATTGGAGCAGTTAATGCTTTCAACCAAAAGCCAAATTCAGTTAAAAATCAATTGACTGGCGAATATGATACTGTTCCTGCTGTAGCTCGTGCATACAAAGCTGCTGGAATTGCTTCTGTTGTTGTGGGAGATCATAATTATGGTGAAGGTTCTTCTCGTGAACATGCTGCAATGGAACCTCGTTTTCTTGGTGTGAAAGCGGTTTTGGTAAAATCATTTGCTCGTATTCACGAAACAAATTTGAAAAAACAAGGAATGCTTGGATTGACTTTTGTCAATGAAGCGGATTACGACATAATTCAGGAAAATGACACTATTAATTTTGTTGATTTAGTGGATTTTGCACCAGAAAAACCATTGACTTTGGAATTCGTTCACGCTGATGGAACTAAAGATACTATATTGGCTAATCATACTTACAACGAAGGACAAATAGGTTGGTTCGTTGCTGGTTCAGCGTTAAACTTGATTGCTGCCGCTGGAAAAGCATAAGCAATTAAATAATTTATTTCAAAAAACTCCCAAGGTAACTTGGGAGTTTTTTGTTTGAAAATTTGTTAAATTGAACATAAAGAGTTGTTAAAAAATTGCGACATTTGTACTCATGAATTAAATTAGCTTTTCAAAATACTTTTTTGGTAACTTTTGCCGTTTTAGTAAAGAGAATTATCAATTTTTTGAGAATAAATTGGTTGATGAATGTGAAATTTAAATTGAGTTTATGAAGTATTTTAGTTGTGTGTTTCTCTTTATTTTATTTAGTAGTATGAGTGTTTTTTCGCAAGAAAAGCACATTCAACATACTGTTTCAAAAGGGGAAACCATCAGCGAAATTGCTGAACAATTTAATGTAAGTTCTAAAGCAATTTACGAGCTAAATCCAAAAGCTAAGAAGGGAATAAAATTTCATACAGTTTTATTAATTCCAACTAAAGTAAAAAAACACACAACTTCAAGTCCCGAAATTGTAACCAATTCTCTTGAAAAAACACATGAAGTACTGCCTAAAGAAACCTTGTATGGTATTGCGAAAAAGCATAATATAAGTCTTGAAGTTTTGTATAAAATCAATCCTGAGTTGGAAAAAGAAGGGTTAAAAATAGGGCAAATAATTAAAATACCTCAAACTGCTTTAGATAATTTGGTTTTGACAGAAACACCTGAAAAGGCGAAAGAAATTCAAAAAACTACTGTTTCAGAAAAAATTATTCCAAAACAAGAAGTTATCGGTTTTCCAAAATTAGTCGAGAAAGAGGAAACTTCTACTGAAGAAATTGTTCGGGAAGTTTTACCAAAAGAAACTTTATATTCTATTGCAAGGCAATATGGAATTAAAGTCTCCGATATACAAAATGCTAATTCAACAATAGGAACTAAAGGTTTAAAAGTTGGGCAAAAGATTGTTGTTCCTGTAAAAGTGGAAAACAATTCAAATCTGGTTGCAGACAAAGAGGCCGCTAAAACTGAAAAATACAAGAATGATAGTGAGCAGCCGAAGCAAATTGCTGTCATTTCACAAACTGTCCTTAATGATAATTCAGATGAAACTGAAATCACTCATACAGTTTTGCCAAAAGAAACTAAATACGGAATTGCAAAACAGTACGGTATTACAGTTGCTGAATTAGAAATACAAAATCCAAATATTGTAAAAAAACTTACTAAGGGAAGCGTACTAAAAATTCAAAGTTCTAAATTTATTGAATCTACTGTTCCAGTTGAAGAAACTGTTGTTAAAGATAAAGTCGTTAACGAGGATTTAAATGTGAATACAAGTATGGCTCACGATGATGCTTTTGTAGATCAATTAATAATGACCGCTTCAGAAAATATTGGAACCCGTTACCGTACAGGAGGAACCACAAAAGATGGTTTTGATTGTTCAGGATTAATGTATTCAACCTTTAGCACTTTCGATATTAGGTTGCCTAGGTCATCTATTGAAATGTCCTCTTATGGCTCCATAGTTAACACAGAAAATGCTCAAAAAGGAGATTTGATTTTCTTTAAAACTAACGGTCGCCGGCAAATCAATCACGTAGGAATGGTGGTCGAGGTTCTTGATGGAGAAATTAAATTCATTCATTCCTCCAATCATGGTGGTGTGATTATTTCTTCTACTAAAGAATCTTATTATGAGAAGAATTTGGTTCAGATTAATCGAGTATTGTAATTTTTGGGTATATTTTTTTACTTTTTCAATACTATAATTGCATTCGAAAGAGGTCTTTTTGCTCCGCAAAGTCTCCGACTTTGAGGTAGTGACTTTCGGTTTTCAACCGATTTTTTTTTAAAATATAATTTCAGTCAAAGACTGACTAACATATCCTCAAAGTCGAAGACTTTGCGGAGTTGGTTCTCCATCCATATTATGCAATGTTTGCATTAAATCTGTTTCATTATTATTCTTTTGTGCAATTCTAAAATTCTCCCAATTATTATTATAATCACTTTGATGCCATTTTTCGATGTAAATTCGAACTTCTCGATAAGTTTTATATTCTTCCCAAATTGCCGTTTCAATTGATTTAACAAGTTTCATTTTGTGTTTAGGAAAAATCAATTCGTTCATATTTTTATTTATAATAATTGATACTTCATTTTTACTTTAGATATTGATTTTGCTCGTTTCACATAAAACTCTGTGTAACTTTTAGATTAATCTAACAAAACCATCTCAATCCCCGCCTATTCGAGTCTTTTTTTCTAATAAACATCATCCTTTTCTTATTGTAAAAGCAGTTATAAATACTAACAAACTATCCGAACTAATTTTCTAATTTAAAACCAACTATTACACTATTTCCAAAAAAAGTATATCTTTAGCCAACCAAAAAAACCAAAACAATATGCAAGACAACAATCAGGAACATTTTAAAAGAGAACTTGGATTACTCGATGGAACGATGCTCGTTGTGGGCTCGATGATAGGTTCGGGAATATTTATTGTAAGTTCAGATATGGTTCGCCAAGTAGGTTCTGCAGGATGGCTCATAGCAATTTGGATACTTACTGCTTTGTTAACTATTGTAGCAGCAGTTAGTTATGGTGAGTTGAGCGCGATGTTTCCCAAAGCTGGCGGACAATATGTGTATATTAAAGAAGCTTACGGAAAACTGATAGGATTTTTATATGGTTGGAGTTTCTTTGCTGTTATTCAAACTGGCACAATTGCTGCGGTTGGAGTCGCTTTTTCCAAATTTGCTGCCTATATTTTTCCATCATTTAGTGATGAGAATATTCTATATGAAATGGGAGATTTCAAGCTCAATGCAGCGCAAATTGTTTCTATAATTACCATTATTCTGCTTACTTACATCAACAGTCGTGGTGTAAAAAACAGCAAGATTTTGCAGACAGTTTTAACGGTTATTAAAATTTCATCTCTACTGGGATTAATTATTTTTGGATTTATTTTGGCTGCTAAAGCCGAAGTTTGGGACGCCAACTGGACTGATGCTTGGGGCTCAAAATCACTTGACACAACGAGTGGTTCTTGGCTTCCAATAAGTGGAATGGCACTTTTATCAGCATTTGTAGCGGCATTTGTAGGTTCTCAATTTTCGAGTGTGGCTTGGGAAGGCGTTACTTTTATTGCCGAAGAAATTAAAAACCCAAAACGGAATGTTGGTTTAAGCCTTTTTCTTGGAACATTAATCGTTGGAGTTATTTATACAATGGCAAACGTAATGTATATTGCAGTGCTACCTTTGCAAGATATTGCGACAGCAAAATCTGACAGAGTTGCTGTTGTGGCATCTCAGGTTATTTTTGGTGATATTGGAACACTAATTATAGCTTTGATGATTATGATTTCGACATTTGCATGCAATAATGGATTGATTATGGCTGGCGCAAGAGTATATTATACGATGGCAAAAGACGGCTTGTTTTTCAAAGAAGCGGCACATCTTAACGAAGCAAGGGTTCCAGAATGGGCATTGTGGGCACAGTGTATTTGGGCTTCGGCTTTGTGTTTGACGGGGAAATATGGAGCGTTGTTAGATTTCGTGGTAATTATTGTTTTGATATTTTACATCCTCACGATTTACGGAATTTATATTCTTCGCAAGAAAATGCCTGATGCCGAAAGACCATATAAAGCTTTTGGATACCCATTTCTGCCAATGTTGTTTATTGTGATTTCATCAATAATTTCGGTTACATTATTGGTTACTAAAACCAGTACTTGTGGTTGGGGCGTTTTTATAATGTTGATTGGAATACCAATTTATTATTTACAAAACAGAAAGAGTAGTTTTGTTGTTTAATCAGCTAAAAATGAGCCACAGATTTGGCGGATTAAACAAATTTCCACCGAGATATTAAAATACCCCCATATAGTGTCTAACTTTTTGGGGGCAGTAGCGTGACGGATTTATATTTTTAAGCAGAGACAAGTCTTTTATCTTGTCTCTTTGCATTATTTTTTTACTAATTTAATTGCAATTCGGATTGCAACACGGTTTCTACTTCGTTAAACGGCAATCCCCAAGCATCGGAAACTCCTTTGTATACAATTTTGCCATTGGCAACGTTAAGTCCTTTTTTTAGTTCTTCGTTATCGGCACAAGCTTTTTTCCAGCCTTTGTTGGCTAATTGCAACGCATAAGGCAAAGTGGCATTTGTCAAGGCTAGGGTAGAAGTGTACGGAACGGCACCGGGCATATTTGCTACGCAATAATGAACAATATCGTCAATGATAAAGGTTGGGTTTTCGTGTGTTGTTGGGGTGCAAGTTTCAATGCAACCACCTTGATCCACTGCTACATCTACTACAACTGTTCCTGGGCTCATCAATTTTAGCATTTCACGACTAATCAAGTGAGGCGCTTTGGCTCCCGGAATTAAAACAGCACCAATAACCAAATCAGCTTCGGCAATTGCTTCGCGAATGTTGTAATGGTTCGACATAACGGTAATTACATTGGCAGGCATAATGTCGGACAAATGGCGCAAACGCGCTAAACTTACATCCATAATCACGACACTCGCTCCAAAACCAGCGGCCATTTTTGCGGCTTGTGTTCCTACGATTCCACCACCCAAAACTAAAACTTTTGCTGGAGGAACTCCGGGAACTCCACCAAGAAGAATTCCTTTTCCTTTTAATGGTTTTTCTAAATATTTAGCTCCTTCTTGAATTGCCATACGACCTGCCACTTCTGACATTGGCACTAATAATGGCAAGCTTCGGTCTGTTTTTTCAACGGTTTCGTAAGCTAAACAAACTGCTCCGCATTCTATCATTGCGTGGGTTAATGGCTCTGAAGAGGCAAAGTGGAAATAGGTAAATAGTAATTGATCTTTTTTGATTAAAGGATATTCAGAAGCTATAGGTTCTTTGACTTTGATTATCATTTCGGCAATGCTGTAAACATCTTCTATTGTTGGCAATAATTCTGCTCCAGCAATTTTATATGCTTCGTCGGTAAAACCACTATTTTCTCCTGCACCCATTTGAACGTATACAGGATGTCCTTGTTTTTTGAACTCAGCTACACCGGCTGGAGTAAGTGCTACACGATTTTCGTTGTTTTTGATTTCTTTTGGGATTCCAATTATCATAATATATGAATTTAATTGTTAGTGAATGGTTAAATACAAAAGTAATATATAAAGAAAATATATGCACTATATCGTTGTTATCTAAGTAAATATTCATTTTATTTAGTATTTTAGCATAAAATATTTCTAAAAATAATACTTTTTATATTTCTAAAACGAAAAATAAACTAGTGAAAAAAATATAATTTTTTTCATTTAATCAAATTGTGCTATGAATTTAGACGAAACTGATAAAAAAATATTACGCCTTCTTCAAGTAAATGCCCATTTGACCTTGAAGGATATTGCTGGTAAAATAAACCTTTCGCTTACACCTGTTCACGACCGCGTGAAACGATTGGAGAAAGAAGGTATAATTGAAAAATATGTTTCTATTTTGAATAAAAAGAAACTGGGTAATAATCTAATGGTGTATTGTCAAGTTACCCTCGTGAAACAAACTTTTGATGTTTCAGAAGGATTTAATCAGTCTATTATGGATATGCCCGAAGTGGTCGAGTGTAATTTTATTTCGGGAAGTTTTGATTATATGCTCAAAATTGTCTTACCAGATATGGAAAGTTATCACCATTTTCATCAAAAAAAATTATCCGTTTTACCGGAAGTTTCTTTGATTAATAGTTTTTTTATTATCTCGGAAGTGAAGAGTACTACCGTTTTACCAATTTAAATAAAACCGTTTCAAATGAATGAAACGGTTTTCTAGTCAGATTTTCTATTGGAGGATAATCCTAATAATTTCCCCTTTATTATTGATCATTTCCATTTGAATGCTTTGGTTTTCAGTCTTGTTGTTCAAAATCTTAGAAGCGGATTCGATATCTTTAATTTTGACATTGTCAATACTAAGAATAATATTTCCCCTAAGTTGGCTTTCATATTGCTTCAAATTTTCATTGGAAACCGATATGATTTTTACACCAGAATCAATGTGAAATTTACTTTTGTCGCTTGCATCAATATTTTCCAATTCCATTCCCTTGAACTCGGTGCTAAAAAACTCTTTTTTGCTCAAAATCACCGGAAGGACTTTGTTTTTTCCGTCTCGGATAAAAGTGACTTGTACTTTGTCGTTTGGTCTTTTGGTATTGATATAGCCCGAAAGATCAGCATAAGTGGCAATATTTTGATCGTCCAGTTTTATGATAATATCACCTTTTTCTAATCCGCCTTTTTCTGCACCGGAATTTTTAGAAACTTTTTGGATATAAAAACCCTGTGTTTCCGGAACGCCCAATTCTTTTGAAGCTAAAGAGTTTAATTCGCCACCCTCAACGCCTAGAATTCCTCTTTGCACGTTTCCAAACTCCATTAAATCCTCAATTATTTTTCGGGCAATATTTGAGGGAATTGCAAACGAATATCCAGCATAAGAACCAGTTGGTGATGAAATCATCGTGTTGATTCCTATTAATTCTCCTCGAGTATTCACTAATGCGCCACCACTATTTCCGGGATTTACAGCAGCATCGGTTTGAATGAAAGATTGAATTCCACTTGTATCCAAATTTCTGGCTTTCGCCGAAATAATTCCCGCTGTCACGGTCGATGTTAAATTATAAGGATTTCCAACCGCCAAAACCCATTCGCCAATTTTCACCGAATCGGAATTGGCGAAAGCGGTGTAAGGTAATTTTTCATCGGCATCAATTTTTAACAAGGCAATATCCATTTTCGAATCGGTTCCAATGAGTTTTGCTGTATAGGATTTCTTGTTGTTCAATGTGATTTCAATTTCCGAGGCATCTTTTATCACGTGATTATTGGTCACAATATAACCGTCTTCAGAAATGATTACACCTGATCCTGTTCCCACTTGTTCTTGCAATTGGTCTCCTCTATAGCCGTAGAAATATTCTAAAATAGGATTAGAAACACTTTTTCGGGAAACATTTTTTACGTGAACAACCGTGTGAATGGTTTTTTCGGCAGCTTCAGTAAAATCAAGTGTTTCTGTAGATAATCCCACTTGTCTTCCATACGAATTTGGAGCTAATGTTACAACTGAGTTTTTGTTTTTAGAAAAATAGCCATTGTCATCAAATAACAATTTGTAGGAGCCCAATGTTACGGCTCCGCTTAACAATGATACTAGAAATAGGCTTGAAAATCGTTTCATAGTTTATAGTTATTTAAGAATTTACTACGTAAAATTATAAAATTTGATATTTCAAAAAAACAGTTTAACGCTCGTTTAACATTCTTTAACGTATCATTAATATTTGTACTTTTGTGCAACACAATTCAACTAAAATGCAAATAGACTTTTATAAATACCAAGGAACGGGAAACGATTTTGTGATGATTGACAATCGGTCTGATTTTTTTCCAAAGGAGAATGTTCAACTCATTGCGCATTTGTGCGACAGACGTTTCGGGATAGGTGGCGACGGATTGATTTTATTGGAAAATGATTCTGAAACAGATTTCAGAATGGTCTATTACAATTCAGATGGAAACCAAAGTTCAATGTGTGGTAATGGCGGTCGTTGTTTAGTGGCTTTCGCCAAAAAACTGAACGTGATTAACAACAGTTGCACATTTTTTGCCACTGATGGTTTACACCACGCCACAATCACCGAAAACGGACAAGTTTCTCTGCAAATGATTGATGTTCCCAATGTAAAAATTACACCGGAATATGTGTTTCTCAACACTGGTTCGCCGCATCATGTGCAAATGGTAGATGACTTGGAAAACTATAATATAAAAGAAAACGGAGCTGCCATTCGATACGGAGCATTATATGGAAAAGAAGGAAGCAACGTTAATTTTGTAAAACAAATAGACGACAATACTTTCTCTCTTCGTACTTATGAACGAGGCGTGGAAGACGAAACACTTTCCTGCGGAACGGGCGCAACAGCTGCTGCCATTGCGATGAATGCAACAGGGAAAACCGATTCAACCTCCATACATTTGAACGTAGAAGGTGGCAAATTAGAAGTGTCTTTTGATAAAATGGCTAATCAGTTTACCAATGTTTTCTTGATTGGTCCAGCAGAGTTTGTTTTTAAAGGCGAGATTACTATTTAACCAAAATCCGTAATTATTTAAAATGATAACATTAAAAGGCGAAAACATCTATATCCGAGCACTCGAACCCAATGATTTGGAGTTTGTTTATGCTATGGAAAACGATCAAAGTATTTGGGCAGTAAGCAATACGCAAACGCCTTACAGTCGGTTTTTAGTGAAGCAATATCTCGAGAATGCGCAACAAGATATTTACGAAGCCAAGCAATTGCGATTGGCAATTTGTCAAGATAAAGATTTTCCGGCTTTAGGATTAATTGATTTATTCGATTTTGATCCAAAGAATAATAGGGCAGGAGTTGGCATCGTGATTCAAGGAAATGAAAACAAAAAACAGAATATTGGTTCCGAAGCTTTGGAACTTTTGATTCGGTATTCTTTTTATTATCTTAATTTACACCAATTGTATGCAAATATTGGCACAGAAAATGGAGCTAGTATTGCGCTTTTTACTAAATTTGGGTTCCAAAAGATTGGGACAAAAAAAGATTGGACTTTAGTCAATGGAGTTTATAAAGATGAGGCTGTTTTTCAATTAATAAATCATTAGTAATGTTTTGTTTAAAAAATATTAGCCACAGATTCACAGATCAATAAGAAAAATATTTTTTCTTAGTTAAAATCTGTGAAAACCCCTATAATCTATGGCAAAAAAAGAATTTTGTCCGTTAACGGACTGTCAATTAATTAATAAATTTTAAAAAATTTAGTTTTGAATTTAAAAAAAATCATAACAATCGCATCCGTAGTTTTAATGTCAGTATTATTGATTTACGGATTTATTTTGGCACGTCAAATTTTCTCCAAAAACACCAAATTTTCCGAAACGGAATTATACGTTTATGTTCCAACAGGTTCCACCTACGAAGATGTCAAGAAAATAATTACACCTTTTGTGGAGAATATGGATCGTTTTGAATTGGTCGCCAACAAAAGAAGTTATCCCGAAAATGTAAAACCAGGGCGTTTTCTATTTGCTAAAGGAATGAATAGTTATGACTTGGTCAAAGCTTTGAGAAGCAATATTCCCGTGAAACTGGCTTTCAACAATCAAGAGCGTTTGGAGAATTTTGCAGGACGAGTGGGTTCACAAATTGAACCGGATAGTTTGACTTTATTGAAAACCTTTAAAGATTCTATTTTTCTGAAAGAAAATGGTTTTACCGAAGAAAATGTCTTAGCGGTTTTTATTCCAAATACTTACGAGGTGTATTGGAATATTTCGGCAGAGAAATTCCGAGATAAAATGATTAAAGAATATCGCAATTTTTGGAATAAAGAAAGAACAGATAAAGCAGCAAAACAAGGCTTGACTCCAATTCAAGCAACAATTCTGGCTTCAATTGTACATAAAGAATCTGTAAAAAAAGATGAAAGACCAAGAATCGCAGGAGTTTATTTGAACAGAATGAGACAAGGAATGCCTCTTCAGGCAGACCCAACAGTGATTTTTGCCATAAAAAAGAAATCAAATGATTTTAACCAAGTAATCAAAAGAGTGTTTTACAACGACTTGTTTTTGAATTCCCCATACAACACCTATAAAGTGATTGGCCTTCCTCCTGGGCCAATTGCAATGCCTGACATTACGGCCTTAGAAGCGGTTTTGGATCCAGAAAAGAATAACTTCATTTATTTCTGTGCCAGCGTTGATCGTTTTGGGTATCACGAGTTTGCTGCTACTTTAGAAGAGCATAATAAAAACGCCAAAAAATATTCCGATTGGATCAACAGTCAAGGAGTAACAAGATAATTTTGAAATTCAAAAATCAATTATTTTTTTTGTTTCTGATTGTGTTCCAAAGTGTTTTTGCACAAAATTCCTTTGAAAATCTTCTAAAACAATCCGATTCCTTAAACAAGAAAAGACAAAACACTGTATTTATTTCCGAAGCGGTATTAGCATCGGGAGCTTTGATTGGTTTGAACCAACTTTGGTATGCTGATTATCCCAGATCCAATTTCCATTTTATAAATGACAATTCTGAGTGGTTGCAAATGGATAAGATTGGACACCTTTATTCATCCTATCAAATTGGGAGATTTGGTGCTGAAGTTCTGAATTGGAGTGGAACCAGCAAAAAAAATCAACTCATTTACGGGGCTAGTTTAGGATTTGTATTCCAAACCACTGTTGAGGTTATGGACGGGTTTTCTAAAGAATGGGGAGCGTCGATAGGTGATGTAATTGCTAATGCTTCGGGTACGGCTTTGTATGTTTCACAGGAATTAATTTGGAATGAACAACGTATTATTCCTAAATTTTCCTATCATAAAACCCAATATTCAAATTATAGACCTGATGTTTTGGGAAGCACATTTCCAGAACAAATCATAAAGGATTATAACGGTCAAACCTATTGGCTTTCTTACAATTTATATTCTTTTTCCAAAGGCTCAAAAATTCCCAAATGGATTAATCTCGCTTTTGGTTATGGAGCGGAAGGAATGATTAGCGGAAATGACAACAATAATTCTCCGATCTTGGTTCCAAAACCAGAAAGATTCAGGCAATTTTACCTTAGTTTGGATGTAGATTTGACAAAAATCGACACAAAATCCCACTTTTTGAAGACAATTTTTTCAGTTTTAAACACAATGAAAATTCCAGCGCCAACGATTGAGTACTCATCTCACAGCGGTTTCAAGTTTTACACCTTGTATTTTTAAACAAGTTTAATAGGTTGATATTCAGGTTTATGATTTTTATTGTATATTTGCATTGTAGAAATTTCAATACGGGACAGCGTTTGAAGAAAAACAATTTATGATAAAGAAGTGGTCTTTTTATACAATTTTGACTCTTATTATTGCTTTTTTAAGCTCAGGTTTTAAGCCTTTCGATTTAGATACCAACCAATGGTTTCTTACAAATAAAACCGATGGAACATCCTACTTATATCCATCTCAAAAACAAAACGATTATGCTAATTTAAGTGTTCCTTATACAGGAAAATTCTTTATTGGCTACAGAGA
The DNA here is from genome assembly GCF_015277675.1 of Flavobacterium soyangense. GTDB lineage: Bacteria > Bacteroidota > Bacteroidia > Flavobacteriales > Flavobacteriaceae > Flavobacterium > Flavobacterium soyangense. The sequence continues at coordinate 17,124 of NZ_JADHEC010000025.1, read as the reverse complement.
AGCAATTGCTTTCAGGGAATCTCAAGGCAAATACAAAAAAATTAATTCTCTGGGTTATCTTGGAAAATACCAGTTTGGTACTGAAACTTTAAAAACCGTTGGTGTAAATGATAAAAACCGGTTTTTAAACAGTCCCAAAATGCAGGAAAAAGCCTTTATTGCACTTCTTGCTCAAAATAAATGGGAGTTAAGAGATGTTATCGACAGATATGAAGGTAGAGTTATTAGTGGTATTCAAGTTACTGAATCTGGAATATTAGCAGCAGCACATCTTGGCGGTGTAGGTTCTGTAAAAAAGTTTTTTAGAAATAATAGAGGTCGCTATTTTAAAGATGCTTACGGAACATCGATACGAAGTTATATGATCGATTTTGGAGGTTATGAAACTTCTGGAATTGTGGCTGATAGCAATGCAAATGTCTATTAGAACTCGATAAAATAATAATAAAAAGGCTGTCTAAAATCAATTTTTAGACAGCTTTTTTAATTAAAATTTTCTTTTTAAAGTTCTTTTACAATTTCACCATTAGGACGAACCACTAATTTGCGAACGTCTTTATTTCTTTTGATTTTGACATTATACTGTTTTTTTATAATATCACCTTCTGTTTGAGTGTAAAGGAATTTATCGTTTACAATTGTCCATTCGGGATATTTTTTATAAATAGAATAGATCACATCACTTGGAAGGGCTACATTTTTATAGTTTTCCACTACACGTGTTAATTTCCCTTTTTCATTATAAGTTGCAGCCAAAGAGCCGTTTTTTATGTACATTGTTAGTAAATAGCTTTCATTACCTTCATAATCTTTACCAAGGTCATAGGCAACAAATTTTTCTTGCAATTTTCTTACAGTTGGGTCGGGATTTTTATCAGGTACATATACAGAAAAATCTGCTCCAGCCTTTTTGATTACAATTTCAGGTAAATTTATTATATCCATTCTTCCTTCCTTAGTTTGTTTTTGCGAATAGGAGGATGTGGTAAAGCCCAAAATCAAAATAATAATAAATGTTTTCATAATATTTTATTTTTAAATTAATACTGGTTTGAATAATTTTACATTAACTAATATGTTTTGGGGCAAGTAACTTTTTAATTTAATTTATTGTTTATCAGTGATGTATAAATATTTAAATTCAATTGGTTAATTTTTAATTATTTAAAGTTAGGTTTTTATTTTTGCTTTTTCAGTTAATTTATTCTGTAATTTATGTTAAAATATCTGGATATTAATGCGTGATATTAACACGAATTAACATCAAAATTGAGGTTCTAATATTTCTTTTGGTAGAAATATTTAATTTTTCAAGACTTTAATTTTTAGTTAGAATTGAATGGAAAGCTTTTTGAATTGATTTTGAAAAGTAATGAAAAGAGTCAAAATTTGGATAATGTAGTATGTAGAATTTTAAATAAACATTTTGCTATTCAAATCGGAAAATGTCTATCTAATTGATTTACAAACAGGTGTTTACATTTTGTGGATGATAAAAATAGTGGGACGATTGTGTAAATCAACCTTTATTTTCTTCCAATCCGAAGCCCGCATTGTTTTAATGAATTCTGTAGGTAAAGTGATATCGGTTGCAACACAAAGGTAAGTTGAAGGATTTAAAGCTTGTACTATATCCTCAAGCATTTTGTTATTTCGAAAAGGAGTTTCAATAAATATTTGTGATTGATTCTTATCTTGAGATAATTTTTCTAAGTTTTTTAATGCAGTCTTTTTTTCGGATTTGTCAATTGGAATATAACCGTTGAAAGCAAAACTCTGGCCATTCATTCCAGAGGCCATTATTGCTAATAAAATGGAAGACGGACCAACTAAAGGCACAACTTGAATTCCTTTTTCGTGGGCTAATTTTACAATCACAGCACCAGGGTCAGCAACTCCGGGACAACCTGCTTCGCTCATTAATCCAACGTTTTTTCCTTCTAAACAAGGTTGAAGCATTTTGGCGTGTTCAGAAACTTCGGTATATTTATTTAAAGCACTTAATCTGAGTGTGGCTTGAATTTTTTCCGGTTGAATACTTTTTATAAATTTTCGAGCCGTTTTTTCATTTTCTACTATATAATCATCAATGGAATCAATAGTTCTTTTTACAGTTTGTGGCAAAACATCCATAGGATTTCCTTCTCCTAAAGTTGTTGGGATTAAGTATAGTTTTCCTGGAAGATGGTTTGGTTTCATTTTTTTATTATTCTTGAGAAGCTAAATAGAATGCTTTTCAATTAATTTTTTAGCAATTACATCACAGGCTTCGTCGAGCATTTTATAAACGGAATCAAATCCATTTGGCATTCCAAAGTATGGGTCAGGAACATCTACATTTTCATCAGGGAATAATTCATTCAAAATGAGTTGCACTTTTTCGGTTTGGGCTTGATTATCGGCAAGTTGAATAACATCCCAATAATTAGAATTATCCATGACGTAAATATAATCAAAAGCATCAAAATCACTTGCTGTAAATTGGTGCCCTTTTTGTTGCGAAATATCTATTTTATTGTTTTTTGCAATTGCAATGGAGCGCTCGTCAGGTTGATGGCCAATGTGCCAAGAACCCGTTCCGGCAGAGTCCACCGTGAATTTTTTTTTTGGGAGTTTTGAAGCCAATATTCCTTCGGCCAAAGGTGACCGACAAATATTGCCTAGACAAACCATTAAAATTTTTATGGGCATAATGCGTTTATAGCGTTAATTTTTTGTTGATATCTTCGACAAATTTCTTGAATTGTTTGTCAGTTGCAACTAAATTGTCAACGGTTTTACAAGCGTGTAATACGGTTGCATGATCACGATCCCCTATTTGGGAACCAATGTTTGCCAAAGAAGCTTTAGTGAATTTCTTGGCAAAAAACATTGCCAATTGTCGAGCTTGTACGATATGTCTTTTTCTGGTTTTTGATTGAAGAGTTTCTAAATCCAATTGAAAATAATCGGAAACAATCTTTTGAATGTAATCGATAGAAATTTCTCGTTTTACATTTTTAACAAATTTTTCAACCACATTTTTGGCTAGTTCCAGAGTCACTTCTTTTTTATTGAAAGAAGATTGTGCAATCAAAGAAATAATGGCACCTTCCAGTTCTCGAACATTCGATTTGATATTTCGGGCTACATATTCTATGATTTCTTCAGGAATTTCTACACCATCACGATATAAAATGTTTTTCAGGATAGAAATTCTGGTTTCATAATCTGGTTGGTGTAATTCTGCCGATAATCCCCATTTGAAACGAGATAATAATCGTTGTTCAATGTCCTGCATATCAACTGGCGCCTTGTCCGAAGTCAATATTACCTGCTTTCCGTTTTGATGTAAGTAGTTAAATATATGAAAAAATACATCCTGAGTTCCTGATTTTCCGGAAAGGAATTGCACATCGTCAATGATTAATACATCTATAAGTTGGTAGAAATGAATAAAATCATTTCGATTATTTTTCTTTACGGAATCAATATATTGTTGGGTAAAAATTTCTGCTGAAATGTATAAAACGGTCTTTTCTGGATATTTGTCCTTGATTTCAACACCTATAGCGTGAGCTAAATGCGTTTTACCTAGACCAACACCGCCAAAAATTAATAATGGATTAAATGAAGTCCCACCTGGCTTATTGGCTACAGCCATGCCTGCTGAACGAGCTAATCTGTTAGAGTCTCCTTCAAGAAAATTGTCAAAACTATAATTTGCATTTAGTTGTGATTCGATTTTTAAATTTCGTATACCAGGAATGACGAATGGATTTCTTAATTCCGGATTAAGATTCTTATATGGAGCATCAACATCTTGTGGTTTCATAGGCACACGATTAGCGCTAGGCAATTGTTCCGTAAACGGTTGTTTATTGCCATAAGTGTTTTCCATTTTGATTTTATAGAGTAACTTTGCATTTTTCCCGAGTTCTTTGGTCAGTGCTACTTTTAATAATTTAACGTAATGCTCTTCTAGCCATTCGTAGAAAAATTTACTGGGAACCTGAATGTATAGTGCATTATCCGTAAGTTCAACTGACTTAATAGGTTCAAACCAGGTTTTATATGCTTGGTCTGCGATATTGTCTTTAATAAAAGATAGGCAGTTTTCCCATACTGATTGAGCAGTCTTGTTCATAAATTTGGTTAAATTATTTCGTTTGGTATCTGTTTTTCTAATAAAAAACGGGTTGAGTTAGTGTTGCTTTTTGGGATAACAAATATGTGAATAAAATTAACAAAAAAAAAATATTTTGCATGTAATTTTTATAAAATATTGTCGTATAGAGTTTGTAAAATTTTAATTTTTTAATAAATAATCAATGGAATATCATAAAATTCAAATTCGTGTTCGCTACTCAGAAACAGATCAAATGCGTGTAGTTTATCACGGTAATTATGCTCAATATTTTGAAATAGGAAGGGTCGAATGGCTTAGAAACAAAGGGATTTCTTATAAATGGATGGAGGAAAACGGAATTATGCTCCCTGTGGTTTCTTTAACCATGAATTATAAAAAACCGGCTCGATATGATGAGCTTTTGACTTTGAAAACAATATTAAAAAACAAGACATCTGTCAAGATTGAATTTGACTATGAACTCTATAATGAAAAGGAAGAGTTATTAACAACTGGCAACTCAATTTTAGTATTTGTCGATATGAAAACAGGAAGGCCTGTTGCTCCACCGCAATATATTTTAGAAATTTTGGACAGAAAGAAATAATGGTTTTGCTTTTTGATAATATAAAAAAAGAGCTAACTTTTTGAGTGTTTTAAAGAAGCTTTATTTCTATCTCAAACATCGAATTAAAAATGTCGAAAATCATTTCGGCATTTTTTTTTCGGGTGATAATTTCGATTTCGCAACTCAATTCCATTTTTTGGGTTGCAATTTCTATGTTTTTTTCTTTAATAACTCGCATTACTTTATTGATGTTTTTATAGTCAAAGGAAATTAGATAATGAATATCTATGGTTTTTTCGATTATTTCAGAAGATTCCAAAGTCATTTGGGCTGCAGTTTTATAAGCTGAAATCAAACCACCAACTCCTAATTTAACTCCGCCAAAAATTCGGACAACCACAAGCAAAACATTCGTGACTGCAAAAGACTGAATTTGCCCATAAATAGGCATTCCTGCTGTGTTACTTGGTTCGCCGTCATCATTTGCTCTGTAAACTATGGTGTCCGTGCCAATTTGATAAGCATAACAATAATGTCCCGCATTGGGATGTAGTTTTCGTAAACTATCAATTATGGGTTTTACTTCTGCTTCTGATTGAATAGGATATGCGTACCCAAAGAATTTGCTGTTTTTTTCTTTAAAAAGAAGTTCATCAGATGGATAAGCTATGGTTTTGTAGGTGTCTTCCAAATTTATTGAAAATTGAATTTATCATTGCCATTGAAATTTATCATAGCAGTAAATCTTTTTTCGAAAATAGTTCCATAACATCTTCTTTTCCTACTTGTAAATTCCAGATTTTGAAACCTAGCGAAAGTGCAGCATCGGTGTTTTCTTTTTTATCATCGACAAATAAGGTTCGTTTTGCAGATAAATCGTGTTTTTTTAATAAGTAATTAAATATTTCGGCATCTGGTTTTCGCATTCCCAATTCAAATGAAAAATAGATTTTTTCAAAACATTGGTAAAAATCACTATAAAATGAAGTGCCATTTTCTCGTTCGAAAGTTTCTATATGAATTGCATCGGTATTGCTTAAAAGAAACAAACGATATTTTTTTGAAAGCTTTTGTAGAAATTCTAATCGTTTTAAAGGGAAATCCAAAAGTATGGCATTCCAAGCATTTAAAATTTCATCAATAGAAGCATTAGGAATGTGTTTTTGGATACCGAACAGAAAATTTTCTTGTGAGATTTGTCCTTTTTCAAATTGAAGGTTCAATTGATCTAAATCTTTATTCCATTGTGATAATCCCAATTTTTTCAAGGAATTAATGGTTGCTTGTTTATCTAAGTTGATAAAAACATCTCCAAAATCAAAAATAATAGTATCAATCATTATTTCTAGAAATTATAAGTGTGTCGTTTCCAATGGAATGTTTTTTAATGTTTTTTAAAGCTATAATTGGTGCTTTTGTTCCATTTTCAAAGCAACTATTCCCAATGAATATTCGCGCTTCATCCCAAAGGTTTTCGTCAATAAAAGTTTGTAGGGTCTGCGTGCCTCCTTCAATAATCACGGATTGAATTTTGTGTTTATATAATGCTTTCAGTATTTGATTTGCAAGATTTTGTTTAAAATCAATTATCTCAAAGGTAGTGTTTTCTTTATTATTAGCATTTGCCAAATTTGAAAAAATTATAGTTTTTACTTTGTTATCAAATATATGACTGTTTTTTGGTATTCGATTATTCTGATCCAAAATTATCCTAATTGGGCTATTTCCTTCCCAATCTCTCACGTCTAATTTTGGATTATCATTAATAACAGTGTTGGTGCCAACAAGAATAGCTTGTTCTTCACTTCGCCATTTATGAACTAATTGACGCGAAAACTCATTAGCTATCCAAACTGGTTTTCTCTTTTTTATGTCATCTTGAGCTTGCCCATGGATTATTGGCGCAATAAAACCATCCTGAGTTTCGGCCCATTTCAAAATCACATAGGGTCTTTTCTTTAAGTGAAATGTAAAAAAACGCTTGTTTAACTCCATGCATTCTGATTCAAGAATGCCAACAGTAACATTTTTACCTGTTTCAATTAATTTTTTGATTCCGTTTCCGGCAACTTTTATATTAGGGTCAATGGTTCCAATAACTACATTTGGAATCTCGTTTTCAATAATTAAATCACAACAAGGTGGCGTTTTTCCAAAATGACTGCAAGGTTCTAAACTCACATAAATAGTTGATTTTTTCAACAGCGATTTGTCTTTCACGGAATTCACCGCATTAACTTCGGCGTGAGGTTCTCCCGATTTTTTATGCCAGCCTTCGCCAATGATTTTGTTATTATACACAATTACACTTCCAACCAAAGGATTGGGATAAGTTGTCCCTAAACCATTTTTTGCCAATTCAATGCAACGGCGCATGTATTTTTCATCTTTTTTCACAATTACAAAAGTAATGATTTTTGTGTTTAGGATTTAGTTTTGAATCTTTGGAAAATAACAATAAACAATATCTATTTTTGTACAATAAATTATCGTTTTAAAAAATGGAAAACTGGGTCATTAGAAAAATTGAAAAAAAAGATAATCCTGCCGTTGCACGATTAATTAGAGCTGTTTTTGGCGAATTAGATATTCCAAAAGTAGGAACTGCCTATGCTGATCCTTATCTGGATTTAATGTTTGAGGAATACAGTAAACCAAAGTCTGTTTATTTTGTTGTTGAAAATAATGGAAAAATAATTGGCGGAGCGGGTGTGGCGCTACTTGAAAATGAAGCTGAAACCATTTGCGAATTGCAAAAAATGTATTTCCTAGCTGAAGCTCGTGGTTTGGGAATTGGTAGCCAAATGATGGATAAATGTTTACAAGCTGCCAGGGACTTCGGTTTCGAAAAATGCTATCTCGAAACAATGCCTTTTATGCACGATGCCCAAAAACTCTATAAAAAAGCGGGATTCGAATATATTTGTTCGCCAATGGGAAGTACGGGTCACGTTTCTTGCCCAGTTTGGATGTTGAAGGATTTAAGCTAAGTTATAAATTATGAAAATAAAACAATACAGAACTCATTTCATTTTAGAGCTTACGCCAATTTACGATTCCGGCGAAGCGGAGAGTTTTTTTTATTTGATTCTGGAGGAAAAATGTCATTTGAGAAGAATCGATTTGGCTTTGAATCCGGATTTGACTTTTTCTGATGAAGAAATTCAAGATTGGAATTCAATTTTAAATCAACTGAAAGAGGAAATTCCTGTGCAATACTTATTGGGAAAAGCCAGTTTTTACGGTTTGGATTTCGAGGTAAATCCTTCGGTTTTGATTCCAAGACCCGAAACCGAGGAATTGGTAGAATGGATTTTAGAAAGCCAAAAGTCGAAAGGCAATAGCCAAAATGTAAAGATTATCGACATCGGAACAGGAAGCGGTTGCATCGCGATTTCTTTGGCAAAAAACATTCCAAACGCTTTGGTTTTTGCAATTGATGTTTCTGAAAAAGCTTTGGCTATAGCCAAAAAAAATGCCAAAATTAATGGAGTGAATGTTACTTTTTTTAAGAAAAACATTCTCGAAACCGAAGATTTGGAGCAGCAATTTGACATTATTGTTTCAAATCCTCCGTACGTTCGGGAGTTGGAAAAAAAGGAAATAAAGAAAAATGTTTTGGATAATGAACCGCATTTGGCTCTTTTTGTAGAAGATAATGATGCTTTGGTGTTTTATAAAAAAATCGCTGAATTAGCACAAAAAAATCTGTCTCAAAACGGAGAACTATTCTTTGAAATCAATCAATATTTAGGAAAAGAAACGATTGATTTACTTGGAAAAATGGGTTTCAAAAACATCGAATTAAGACAAGATATTTACGGGAATGACAGAATGATTAAGGCAAAATTATAAAATTATTATTCATATCTCAACGCTTCAATAGGATCCAGTTTTGCGGCTTTGATGGCGGGATATAATCCGGAAACTATTGCAACGGCAAAACTTGTGATAAAGGCTGCCAAAATTGCACCCCACGGAATCACAAAAACAAATTTCATGGCGGTTGCAATTGCAAAACCTATCGAAATTCCAAAAATAATCCCCACTAAACCACCCATTTGACCGATAAGCAAAGTTTCTATAAAAAACTGAAATGCGATGGTGCTTTTTTTGGCGCCAAGTGCTTTCCGAACTCCAATTTCGCGAGTGCGTTCCGTAACCGAAACAATCATAATGTTCATTAAAGCAATTGACGATCCAAGAATCGTAATAATACTAATAAACCAAGATGCAATTCCAAGATATTGAGTGATGCCCAGGATTCTGTTAATCAGATCATCGCTTCGTACGATGGCAAAATTATTGTCTTTTACAGGGCTTAATTTTCGAATTCTTCGCATCGTACTAGTGGCGTTATCGATGGCTTCGTCAAGCATTTCTTTTTTGGCTACCATAACGCTCATCGTGTAATTTATATTGGGCGCAGTAAACAGTGAACGGGCTACCTGAATAGGAATTAACACCCTTAAATCCTGACTGTTGCCAAAGGTGGAGCCTTTCTCTTTTAGGACTCCGATAACTTTAAATTTGGCGCCGCGAATCGAAATTACTTTATCGATAGGATTAATATCCTTTAATATTCCTTTTTGAAAATCAGATCCTACGATGCAATTATAGGTATTGTTTTGAATGTCAAACCCAGTGAAATTCCTCCCTAAACTAGTTTCTAAACCCGAGTTGACCATAAAAAACTCATCAACTCCCACGATTGTATTTTCGGGATCAGTTTTAGTGGATTCATATTTAATTTCGGCTGTTGAAGTTGCCGTAAAAGAAACTGAAGTTTCGGTAAGGGGAAATTTATATTTGTTCTTGAAAGCTACCGCTTCGGGATAAGAAATGATAGGGCTTACTTTTTCTATAAAATCGCTTCCGTGTCTTCGTGTGGTGGTTTCATATTGATTGATGTTAAAAGTATTGGCTCCCATTGAAGCAAAATCTGTGGAAATTGTATTTTCTAAAGCCGAAACAACTGTTAAAATCCCAACCAAAGCAGTGATTCCAATGGCAATAATCAGCACGGTAAGAATGGTGCGCAACAATTGGGTTCTGATTGAACCAAAAGCAATTCGGACGTTTTCTCGGAATAATTTAAACATAGTGGCTATTTGACACGAAATTACAATTTTTGTTACAAGTTTGCTTTAGAAGATGTGATATTTATTTTAAAAACAAGATATTTGCAGTAAGAATTAAGAATTTCAAATTACGAATTGCGATTTTGAAGAAATCAATTTTATTTTTTGAAATTCGGAATTCGTAATTTGTAATTAATTAAAATGGCTCAAAAACCAAGCATTCCAAAAGGGACAAGAGATTTTTCACCAGCTGAGGTGGCAAAACGTCAATATATTATATCCGTTATAAAAAGCAATTTCGAGAAATTTGGTTTCCAACCAATAGAAACTCCTTCGTTTGAAAATTCCGAAACCTTGATGGGGAAATACGGGGAAGAAGGAGATCGATTGATTTTTAAAATTTTGAATTCGGGAGATTATTTGGCGAAAGCTAATCCTGTATTATTGCAAAATAAAGAAAGTAATAAATTGACGTCAAGTATTTCCGAGAAAGCGCTGCGCTACGATCTAACCGTTCCTTTTGCTCGATATGTTGTGCAACATCAAAGTGAAATTGATTTTCCATTCAAAAGATATCAAATCCAACCGGTTTGGCGTGCCGATCGTCCGCAAAAAGGGCGTTTCAGAGAGTTTTTTCAATGTGATGCTGATGTTGTGGGTTCAAAATCCTTGTGGCAAGAAGTCGAATTGGTACAATTGTATGATTCGGTTTTTATGGAATTAGGTTTGGAAGGCGTAACGATTAAAATCAATAATCGTAAAATTCTTTCGGGAATTGCTGAGGTTATTGGTGCAAAAGATAAATTAATCGATTTTACGGTTGCTTTAGACAAACTCGACAAAATAGGCGAGGACGGCGTAAAAAAGGAAATGATTGAAAAAGGAATATCGGAATCTGCAATCGAAAAAGTGCAACCGTTATTCAATTTTACAGGAACAATTTTGGAGAAAATCAGCAAACTTTCCTCATTATTAGCTGGTTCCGAAGAAGGGTTGAAAGGAGTTGAAGAATTGCGTTTTATATGTGATAATGTTACAAATCTTGGTTTAAATAAAGCGATTTTAGATTTAGACGTGACTTTAGCCCGTGGATTAAATTATTATACGGGTGCTATTTTTGAAGTGGCTCCACCAAAATCTGTTTCTATGGGTTCCATTGGTGGTGGCGGAAGATATGACGATTTGACCGGAATCTTTGGTCTGCCAAATGTGAGTGGTGTTGGGATTTCTTTTGGTTTGGACCGAATTTATTTGGTTATCGAAGAATTGAATTTATTTCCTGAAACCGTGACTTATACTTCAAAAGCTTTGTTTATTAATTATGGCGAAAAGGAAGCTTTTTATTCGATGAAAGCCATAACAAAATTGAGAAGTTTTGGAATAAAAGTGGAACTTTATCCTGATAATGTAAAAGTCGGAAAACAATTTCAACATGCTGATAAACGCGCGATTCCCTATGTTGTCATCGTTGGGGAAACCGAAATGAATGAAGGAAAATTTGCCCTTAAAAATTTAATTTCCGGTGAACAGGTTTTGCTTGATTTTGAAGGGCTGAAAGCAGCATTGCTATAATTCTGTTTCGAATAAAAAAAATGCCTCTTGAGGCATTTTTTCTTGATTAAGATGTTTCGCTATGCTTTTTTTGCGCAACATTTTTTTTCATCTTTTTTGCATTTAGCTTTTTCATTAGCGGTGCAAACTTTTCCTTCGGCTTTACATTTTGCTTTCCCTTTTGCAACTTCGTCAGTACTCATTTTTTTTGCATTAGTACTTGCTTTTGCGCAACAAGATTCTTTTTTGGTTTCTGTAGCAACATGTTTTGTTTGTTGTGCACCAACATTAATTGTAAATAAAACAATTGCTAAGAGGGTAATGATTTTTTTCATGTTTTTTGGGTAATGGGTTTATATTTATTTTTTATTGGGATAAAGTCCAAAGTTAACGACAAATGTATTAAGAAAAAACATTTGCAAAACACTAAAAAGGTTAATGTTTCCTTAATATATCTAACGTTTTTTCTTGTCTGCTTTTTTAATAATCACTTACTCATTCATTATTTGATTATGATTTTTTTGCTGCTTTCCCCTTTCGAAGTTTTGACTTTTACAATATAAATTCCAGAAGGCATATTTTTAATTGGAATCTGAATATTGGTTTGCTCTTTGTCTTCAACATCCCATTTGTTGATAGATTGACCTATCATGTTATAAAGAGAAACAGTATTTACCGTTGAATCCAGTATGTTATTTCTGATAATTAATGTTTTATAGTTGTTAGAATATAAAACGACAATTCCATCACTCGAATCGTTTTCAGCTACGTCTAGAGTTTTAGTTTGGCTTTCGAATCGTAATGAGAATCGTTTGTTGTATTCTCCTTCGGCAAGAGCTATTTTAAAATCACTAGTTTTAAGGTCGTGATATATTCCTGTTAGCGTGTCGTGCAAATAAATATTGGTATTTGATGAAACGTTTTCCAGTTCATCTATTTTTATGGTCACTTCACCTTCGTTTGCAATTACAATACCTAGAGGAAGAACTTGATTTACATTAAAATCAGGAACTCCTTGAATCACAAACTGACTGTCGCTAATTTCCCAGAACATATCATTTTCATTGGTGTCAAACATTGGAGCATCATAACCGATATCAAATAAATTAGTAGTGTTACGGTCAGCTCCAACTAAAAGTTGTCGATGAGCACCAATGGAAGAATCAAAGCCTAGTCTAATTTTTGGTTTTACATCGGCACTTCCCTTAGGGGCTCCTCTTTTTTTCATAAAGACGGAACTTGCTGCTGTTGCTGGGTTGGCATCTTCTCTTTTAAAAATACGCTGGCTATTTTTGAAATTTATAGTTCCTCCAGTAACCGTTGCTGTTGTTCCTGAAATGGCAGGGTCTAAATAGGCATCTACAAAAAATCCTTGTCCTACCGGAACGTATTGTTGTGGCGTAATTGATCCTCTAGCACCATCATGTAGATTTAAAGAGCTGTCATTAATGGCTTTTACGCCTCCAACTAAAGTATAAGTTGCATAACCACCTTGATATAGTGCTAAAATATGATCATTTGATAGGCCAAAATGATCCCAGAAATAAAGTGCACCATTGAAGACATTGACTCCGGCTCTACCTGCTAAATTATCTAATATAAATTCATTGGCATCAAGGGCAGATGGATATGGGTTTCCTACTAAATAGGTTTGGTCAAAAGGTAATGGGAGTGCAATAGTTCCGTTATTTGGTTTACCAACAAAAACATAGTTTTGTGTCGATGTAATCGGAGCTATTCCGCCAGTTCCTTTCATGGTAAATCCTTCTCCTGTTTTAAGTAGCCCGGTGTTTCCAATATAGTTCCATTGGAAATAATCTTGCCAATCTGTATTTGTTTCGAGTGTTTTGGAATTGTATGACCATATCCAACGGTTGCTAATTTTTATTGGGTTTGATAAGGCACCGTCAGCAAAATAAGCACCATCTCCAAAGGTTATAGCCAATGGATTAGCAGAATTTGTTCCATCTCTTAAAGCACTTGAAGGCGAGTATGGCGTATTGTTGATGACTCCTTGAATATTGCTTACTGGTGATGACCAATAATTATAATTGAAACTATTTTTCTTGCCTTGTTGATCACGCTCAATATATCCTGTACTGGTTACGTCTAAAATGCTTTCGCTGAACTGGGTTGATGTATATCTTTTTTCTAATAATTGTGATTCACCCACTAAATCAATGTTTCCATTCAATTTTAAATAATGGGTAATCCATAAACCTTGGCCATCATTTTTTTCAATAGGCGTAGTTACAATTGGATCTGCAATGGTTAATTTATTTGCAGTTGAAATTAAACCTAAAACGGTGATGTCTTTATTGCCAGAATTAATATTGTGTCCGGTTTGTACAATATTCCAATCTATTGGAGTTCCATTATAGCCTGTGCTATTAGGATAATCCCAAACAGAATCACCATATTTCCATGGAGTTGTTCCAATGCCTTTATCCATCCAATTACCATCTCTGATTGATGTATATGGTAATGGAGCAGTTTGTTCTTGGGCACTTGTAATATTTCTTAATTGGCCATCAACACCTTTTCCTCCGTAAGGCTTAAGATATCCGCAAACGATTTGGTCCATACGATAATACCCATTTAAATTTGCCCATAATAACGGTTGGTCGTCGATTCCATCTAAATTAACATCAGGGCCATTAATATTTATTGGTATTATTTCACCTCTAACTGCCGTGCCATTACTTATGATTTGTTGGTTCATCATTTGTCGAACGTGATCAGGACTTAAACCAACACCCCAAATTCTCAATTCATCTATCCATCCAGAGAAATAATTTACAGGTTTGTTTGGAGGGTTTCCTGTTTGATCCATTGCTCCAACAATACAAGCAAAAGTATTGGTGATAGGAGCAGAACCAGCAGCGTTAATAACTTCAATTCCGTCTACATATAATCTGTAAATTCCACCACTGAAAGTTACTGCAACATGGTACCATCTATTTGTAGTTAGAGGGAAAGGAGATGTTATTTGGCTTCCATTATTCCAATTGAAAGATAATGCGCTTCCAACAAGTCTTATGTCATAACCGTTAATTAAGCTATTTGCATTTCGTTTAGAAATAATGGTTTGAATATTACTAGGTGCACCTGCAGGTTGTGGATCAGGTTTAACCCAAACTTCAATACTAAATGTATTTAGTAATGTATTATCTAAACCATAATTATCTTTGAAAGTGACGTAATCATTAACCCCGTCAAAATCGACAACTTGACAACTTGTCAATGTTACTTGAACATCACTATAGCAAGGTGATCCATTTAGCTTCCATCTTAAAGTATAGACGCCTGCATCGCCCGAGAAGGACGAAGTTGGACTGGTGTCATTAGAAAAACTATATGTTCCGCATGAATTTGAAGCACTGAAAACAGACCATTTTCCTGTTGTACCTGTGCCCGGATCATCACTAAAATTATTACGGACTAATGTTGGGTAGGCGCCATTATCGTTATTAGTATTCGCTGATTTAGTATTGTCGTAAGCATTTAAATTAACTGTTCTTTCACCGCACTCAGCATTGGTATACGCTTGTGCTTGACCGGCATAGGCGTAATTTACTTTTACTGTGGCTATTGCCGTTCCCGCTGGATCGTATGCCCTGCATCCGTTTACCAAGGCAGTTGCGCCATATTGATGAACACCAGGTGCTGTAGGAACAAAATTATAGGTAACATCTAATTTATCTCGTATGATATACTGCCCTGGGCTACCAAGTCCGTCGGTCCATTCTACGGCATCACTATAAGGCCTAATTGGAATCGTGATGTTGTCAATAGCCCAAGCACTTTCGTCTGTAGTTCCAAAAAAGGTCCACTTCACCCTAACGTTGTTATTTCCAATATAATCCGATATGTCGAATGAGGAATTGTCATTTGAAAAATTAAATTTAGTAGTTGTTGAATTATTAGAGACTGGCGCTAAATATGGATAAGTAACTGGTATTCCGTGTGAATCTCCCCAAGAAAGAGCATGTGGGCTGGTTCCAATTAAATCTTGTAATACAATTGTATACGTTAATCCGCCATCTAAAGACAATTCCAATTTGGCTATATCTCCTGAATGGAGATTATATGCTTGGTCAAACGCAACGGCTGCTGTTCCTAAGCCTACAAGGCTAAAAATAGGAGTTTCAAGAGTTGTTGGGCCAACACCAAACTTAGTTATATAACCTGCACTGTTGTAATTACCATGTGCTATACCAAATTTTAAATTATTGGAATCATATTCAATTTCGTATAAAGTTCCTACAGGATGATTATTTGTTCCTGACCAGTTGTTAAATTTTGTATTATTTCCTGAAGCAGTCCATTGAGCTCCTGCTGTTTGACCATCTATTCTCCATTGGGTTGGATCCCATTTATCTGGGAACTGGCCCGAATTAAAATCTCCGCCTTCTCCCACTTTTACAGTAGAAATATATCCACTTCTAGCAACCAATGAAACTGGATCATTCAGACATATGTTGAATAAACTTTGATCTAAAATAGGTGGAACATTTGGAGGAATAGCATGTACGTTTATCATATTTGAATATTGCGTACAATCACCAACTTGAATCAGCACTCTAAATAAAGTGGATTTAGTATTATTAAAGTCAAAATTAACATTATAAGAAGTAGTTGTATTTGGAATTATACTCCAATTTGTAGCTCCAGCTTCGAATTTTTCCCAACGTACAATGGTGCCTATTTGACTTGATAAATTTATTGTAACAGGAGTTATTGTTCCGGGACAAGAAGTGATGGCGACATTGTCGCTAGGAATGGCTGCTGGACTTAAACTGGTAATATATCCTAACAAATTACCTCCAGAAATTGGTGGCGCTGTTAGCGTAATATTTTGCGTTTGGATAGAAGTATTTCCGTTACCATCATTATAGGTCCAAGTGACCACTGTAGCTCCTTGAGTCGTAAAAGGGAAAGTAATGTTAGGAATTCCGTTTATGATACCAATACAATTATCAAGTGCAGTTGGTATTGGCAAACTAGTTATTTGACATCCTGAATAAGATAATGTGGGTAATGCTGTAATGCTAGCGACTGGTGCAATGGTGTCGTCAATAATAATATTTTGTGTGCTTGTAATAACTGTTCCAAATGCAAAAGACCAAACGACAGTGTATGTTCCTTGAGTATTATATGAAGTTGTATCTCCTGTTGTTCCGGTTACAGTCACTCCACAAGCATCTGTATAAGTTGGAGCTGTTAATGTAGCTGAACATTGTGCTAATACATTAGATAAAGTTATTATTGGTTTTGGATTTACAGTTATATCCACTGTAAATGTTGAGCCAGAGCAAGAGTTAGCTGTTGGAGTAACAGTGTATCGAACGGCACCTGCAGTTGTTCCCGTGTTGGTCAAGGTCTGGGCAATTGAAGTTCCACAAGCCCCTGGACAACCACTAAATCCAGTTATTGTACCTCCAGTTGGCGTTGTTATTAATCCAGCTGTCCAAGTAAATGTTGTACCACTTATAGTTGAGTTTAGAGCAACACTACTCGTTCTAGCATTGCAAATAGTTTGATTTGAAGCAGAACCTGTGGGTAGAGCATTTACAGTGACAGACAAAGTGGTTTTACTACAGCCTGTTGCAGTCTGAATATAAGTAAAAGTTGCTGTTCCAGCAGATATACCAGTTATTACTCCAGCATTGGTTACCGTGGCTATTGCGGTATTGCTGCTTGTCCAAGTTCCGTTGGTTGTTGGAGATAAAGTTGCAGTACTTCCAATACATACTTGTGTTGGTGCAGTTACAATTGGTAGAGCATTTACAGTGACAGACAAAGTGGTTTTACTA
>NZ_JADHEC010000024.1 GCF_015277675.1 Flavobacterium soyangense | reverse complement strand
TAGATCTTTATTAAATAGATTCGACACAACAGTGGCAAGTTGGCTGGGCTTTAATTATTTGGCGTTCATCGTAATTGCCCTAAAAAAATTCAATAAAATAAAAGTTTAAATCACTTCTATTAAAAAAATTATACCTTTATATTTTTTTTCTATATATCTTTTATGTTATTCCTATATATTTTTTGTTTAAAAAATATATAGGAATTAAATTTATTCTATTATGATTTGAAAAATTTTCCTAACCAAGTTGTTTTATTAACCTGATGCATCTGTTTTTATTTGAAGAATGGTATTCCTGTTCTCTTATTAAAGTTATTGAAATAGCACTAATTTCACTCAACAGAATTTCGTAAATTTGAACCTCATATCAAAAAAATGACTCACACCTATATCATCACCGGAATGTCCTGCAACGGCTGCCGTACCAAAGTCGAAAAAGCCTTGAACGAAATAGATGGAGTGGAAGCCTCGGTTTCTTTAGAACCGCCAGTTGTAACCCTTACGACCAATAAAAAAGTTCCCATTTTTAAACTCCAAAAAGCTTTATACGCCGCAGGAAACTATATTATCAGTGAAAGCGATGTTGCATTTGAGAATTCCCTTTATAGTATTCCAATATCAAGCGATATGAATACCATGGCTTTGCCCGCTAGCGCTTCGGGAAAATATTATTGCCCCATGTTTTGCGAAGGAGAGAAAGTCTATGACAAAGCTGGAGATTGTCCCGTTTGCGGAATGGATTTAGTCAAAGCACCAGATTTAAATGCCAGTAAAATAGCTTATACTTGTCTGATGCATCCCGAAATTGCCCAGGATCAACACGGAGATTGTCCTATTTGCGGGATGGATTTGGTTCCAATGAAACCAGTTGACGAGGAAGAAAACACAGCTTATACTGACTTAATGCGTAAAATGAAAATTGCGCTTGTTTTCACCATTCCCGTTTTTATTATTTCAATGACTTTAATGTTTCCTAACAATCCATTGTTGAAGCTATTAGGAATAAATGATTGGAATTGGGTTCAATTTATCTTGTCACTTCCCGTGGTTTTTTATGCCGGCTGGATGTTTTTTCTGCGTGCCTGGAAATCCATCATCAGTTGGAATCTTAATATGTTTACGCTGATTGGAATTGGAACCGGAATTGCTTTTTTATTCAGCATTGCGGGATTATTATTTCCTGATTATTTTCCAAATGAATTCAAGCATCACGGAGCTGTTTCACTTTATTTTGAGGCTACCGTCGTGATATTGACCTTGGTTTTATTGGGGCAATTGATGGAAGCCAAAGCTCACGGACAAACAAATAAAGCCATAAAAGAATTGTTAAAACTTGCTCCTATCGAGGCTACATTGATTATTGACGGAAAAGACAAAGTCATCTCGATTAACGACATCAAGAAAGGTAATTTACTGCGCGTGAAACCCGGAGAGAAAATCCCGGTGGACGGAAAAATAACTAATGGCGAAAGTACGATAGACGAAGCTATGATTTCGGGAGAGCCTATTCCTGTTGATAAAACGATTGGAGATACTGTTATTGCGGGAACGATTAACGGCAACAAATCCTTTGTGATGATTGCCGAAAAAGTAGGTTCGGAAACCTTGCTTTCGCAAATTATGCAAATGGTCAATGATGCCAGTCGTTCGAGAGCACCCATCCAGAAACTAGCCGACAGTATTGCCAAATTTTTTGTGCCCACTGTGGTCATTATTTCTGCATTGACCTTTATAATCTGGTCTAAATTTGGCCCCGAACCCGCCGTTGTTTATGGATTTATCAATGCGATTGCCGTTTTGATTATTGCTTGTCCGTGTGCTTTGGGATTGGCCACACCAATGTCGGTTATGGTTGGAGTAGGCAAGGGCGCACAATCGGGAGTTTTAATCAAAAATGCAGAAGCTTTGGAAAATATGAACAAGGTAAATGTTCTGATAACGGACAAAACCGGAACCATTACGGAAGGAAAACCTTCGGTAGAAAAAGTATATTCCGTGAATAGTGAAGTCGATAATTTGTTGCAAAGCATCGCTTCTTTGAACCAATATAGCGAACACCCTTTGGCGCAAGCCGTGGTCAATTATGCTAAATCCGCAACTATTTCTTTAATAGAAGTGAAGGATTTCGAAGCCATTTCAGGTAAAGGCGTTATTGGAACAGTAGCCAATAAAAAAGTCGCTTTGGGAAACGAGAAACTGATGGAGCAAGTAAACGTCAATGTTTCGGACGATTTAGAAACTAAAATTAGTGCTGAACAAAAGTTAGGAAAAACAGTTTCTTATATTGCAGTCGATGGAATTGCTGTTGGTTTTGTGTCGATTTCTGATAAAATAAAACCAACGAGTGTTGCTGCTATCAAAGAATTAATGAGGCAAGGTGTTGAAGTAATTATAATTACAGGCGATAATGAAAATACTGCAAAAGCGGTCGCCGACGAATTGCATTTAACTGGTTTTATTGCCAATTGTTTACCCGAAGATAAACTCAGAGAAATCAAACGCTTGCAAGCCGAAGGAAAAATTGTGGCAATGGCTGGCGACGGAATCAACGATGCTCCAGCTTTGGCGCAAGCCAACATAGGAATTGCCATGGGAACGGGAACAGATGTGGCGATTAAAAGTGCCAAAATTACTTTGGTAAAAGGAGATTTGCAAGGTATTGTGAAAGCCAGAAACTTGAGTCATGCCGTGATGCGGAACATCAAACAGAATTTGTTTTTTGCCTTTATTTACAATGTATTTGGGATTTCGGTTGCAGCGGGAGTTTTGTACCCCGTTTTTGGAATTTTATTATCTCCAATGATTGCGGCTGCAGCAATGAGTTTTAGTTCGGTTTCCGTGATTGTAAATTCATTGCGACTAAGGAAGCTGAAACTTTAATCTTTATAGTTTTAATTTCTCGAAGCACACTGCTTGGTTTTTTTGCCACAGATTATCACAGATTCTAGACTGCACCCAAAAGTTTGGACAAATTTATAATTAATTTTGATAATAATGTGCTCGATATAGTCTGATCTTCTTTCTTTACAAATTTATTATGTTATTATAAAATTAATATTTTATTTTTAAATAATTAAAAATCAGTTACTTATAATTGTTATTGAGACGATAATTTATTATCTTTGAATAGGCTAATTAATCATTTTAAGCTATAAATAATGGGATAGCTGTTGTTGCCCGATGGTGTCAAAAATAATGGACTTCAAAAAGCAACAGGCAGTATAAAGATTGTCCGGTTTCAAGCTCCAGAATCGAAACCACAAAATAGATGTGGATGTCATTACCTTTTAAAAAAAGATACTACAGATTAGAAAAAGCTTGAGAACTTTAAATTAATCAAAAATGAAAGCACAATTTACTTTCGGGAGGAGCAAAAACAATTTTGGAACCGTTCTACAATTTTTTATTTGTTTCCTATTCAGTTTAAATTTACACAGTCAAAAAATCCAGACAAGCCTTTTGCAAACTTGGAAAAACGAATCTTGGGAAAACGTTATTCAGACCCTGTATACCTATGATAACAGCGATTATTTAATTCATGATTTGACCCAAAATTGGGATACTTCCTGGAAGGATTATCTTCAAAATGACTATACCAATAATCCTGATGGAACTGTACATCAATCTATTTCTCAATCATGGAATGCAGGAAGCAGCACATGGGATAATTTTCATAGAGTCACTTATACTTACAATGGTGATAAAAAAGTACTCACTTCAGAATCCGAAATCTGGTTTGATCCCGTTTGGATGTCTTTTTTTAAACAAACCAATACTTATGATGGCAGCGGATATTTGATCAATAGTCTATTGCAAACTTGGGATTTTATTTCTTCATGGAAAAACTCATCCCAATCCTTTTATACCAATAATCCTGACGGAACTGTGAACCAAGTTGTAACACAAAATTGGAATGTTTCTGCTTGGAATGATGCCAATAGAACAACTTATACTTATAATGGTACTAAACCAATTGTATCAGTCTCTGAAAAATGGACTGGTACTATTTGGGAAAACGTTTCTAAGGATGCCTATGACTATGATGGCAGTGGCTATTTGACACATTTGCTATCCCAAAACTGGATAACAGCTAGCTGGAAAAATGACACTCAATCCTATATTATCAATAATGGAGATGGAAATCCTATAGAGATTCTTTCCCAAAATTGGGATGATATCAATACCGTTTGGATAAATGATTCCAAGATGACCTTTACTTATGGTACATTGTCAGTTAAAGAGCCTGTTTTTGAAAAAAGTTTCGCTATCTATCCAAATCCTGCTCAGGACAGGATTACGATTAAAACCAATGACATTAGTCTGGGTTTAAAATATTTGGTCACTGATTCGACAGGCCGACAATTATTGAATGGCACCATCAATGATACAGAGACTGTAATTGATATTAACCAATTGGCCTGTGGTGTTTATTTTATCCAAATGGGACAAAATAAGAACCAAACCATTAAAATGGTTAAGCAATAAATTGCATTAATAAAAGTAAGCGGTTTTGACTTTAAATACTTTTTTTGGAATCAATAGCTATTTGTAGTAAAAAAATGGAAGCTATCCCATAGTTTTTTTACTTCGTTTTAACCTTTTATAATGAGTTTGCCGAAGGTTTTTTTCGCCGGAAATGATGCTGATGTTGCCGTCAATTTCCATCATTGCCAATTTCACATCCGAAAAATGTTCTATTCCATGTTCCCTTATGGCTTCTTTTAGTTCATCGGAAGTGATGTTTAGTTTGCTTAATATTTCGAAATCCAAATTACCGTCGTGGATTAAAATCCCTGGTTTTTCCTGCATAAAGTCACTAAATATTTTGGATTTATACATAAGTTTTTTTAATCCAAAATTGATGGCAAAAAGTACTATGGCAGCCGCCAAACCACCCCAAAGACTGGTGTTATTTCCTACCATTGCGTTTTGAACCGAGTTGCTTATGAGCAAAATCAAAATTACGTCGGCGGTATTGAGTTGGGATAATTCTTTCTTGCCAAAAATCCTTAATGCCACTAGCATAAAAAGATAAACGGATGCGCTACGAATTATAATATCAAAATATTCATTCATAATTATTTGTTTAAAGTTTAGTCCTTCGACAAGCTCAGGGAGACAGCAACTTTCTTTACAAAAAAAGAGTTATTTCAATTTAAAATTCTTTTCGATAGCGGCTATCATTTCACCGGCAATATCTTTGTTTGTGGCGCCTTCTATTCCCTCTAATCCTGGTGAAGAGTTTACCTCGAGCAATAAAGGTCCTTTTGAAGAGCGGATAATATCAACGCCTGCGACTTTTAAATCCATGGCTTTGGCGGCACGAATGGCAATTTTCTTCTCTTCGGCTGTGGGTTTTATAACCGATGCTGTCCCTCCAAGATGAATGTTGGCGCGGAATTCGCCCGGCATGGCTTCGCGCTGAATGGTAGCCACGACTTTTCCGTCAACCACAAACAAACGAAGGTCTTTTCCGTTGGCTTCCTTTATAAATTCCTGAACCAAAATATTGGCATTCAAGCTTTTGAAGGCGTTTATAACGCTTTCTGCCGCTTTTCTAGTTTCGGCCAAAACGACTCCTTTTCCTTGGGTTCCTTCGAGTAGTTTTACGATTAAAGGCGGACCTCCTACCATTTTTATCAAGTCGTCGGTGTCCAAAGGCGAGTTTGCAAAACCCGTTGTAGGAATATCAATTCCGCTTTGCAAAAGCAATTGGAGCGAAAATAATTTGTCCCGTGATTGCGTTATTGCTGTTGAAGAATTCAAACAAAAAACATTTAAAGCTTCGAACTGTCTGGTCAAAGCGCAACCATAAAAGGTAATGCTAGGGCGAATTCTTGGGATAATTGCGTCAAATTTATTCAGTATTATACCACCACGATAATGAATTTCTGGTGTTTTGGCATCCAGTTTCATATAACATTCCTTGATATTCAAAAAGTGCATTTCGTGTCCCCGCATCTCACCGGCTTCCATAATACGCTTATTGCTGTACAACTCTGGATTGCTGGCCAACAGTCCGATGCGCAAACCGGAACTTATTTTAACGGAATTTTTATATACGTCCCTTAAATTATCGGTGGTGGGTTGCCCTAAAAGATATTGTTGTTCAGGATCGACCAAAACCCTGCCGCTCATGGCTTCGCGACCCAACAACATCCGGAAACCCATGGAATCCCGATTCGTCAAAGTCATTTCGATACCCCAATTTGTATTGCCAATTTCAAGATTGGTCTGAATTACATAACGTTCCTCTCGAAAACCGCTAGAACTTTTTACCACTCTTTTATCAACCAATGGTGCTTCACAGTGGATAATTGTTTTGACATTATTTTGGATTGGATTGATATCAAATTTGACCCAATTTTGTCCGTCTTTAATAAATGGAGCAATATTTTTGGCGTGAAGCGCAGATGTTTTTGCTCCTGAATCAACTCTTGCCTTGATAGCAGGAATTCCTAATTCAGGAAAGGAACACCATTCCTCACTGCCCAGTATAATTTTGGTTTGTAACATAAATCAATTTTCAAGAATGAATAATTCAGGTGTAAATATATATTGAAAAAAAGGATTATGAATATTAAATTATCATTAAATATTGGGTAAGTAAGAGCAAAAAAAAACCTACTAATTAGTAGGTTTTTCTGCTTTGTTCACTTTAACGATAAGTTCTTGCGAAGTGTCGTCGAGATCCATAAAAATTTCGTCACCGGAAGCAATTTTCGAAGTGATAATTTCTTCGGCTAATGCATCTTCAACATATTTTTGAATGGCTCTTTTTAGAGGTCTTGCACCAAACTGTCTGTCAAAACCTTTTTCAGCAATAAACGCTTTCGCTTTATCTGAAAGAGTTAATTGATAGCCCAATTCTTTTATTCGCACGTATAATTTTTTCAATTCGATTTCGATAATTAAATCAATATCGTGTTTTTCTAAGGTATTGAAGACAATCACATCATCAATTCTATTCAGGAATTCAGGTGCAAATGTTTTCTTCAAGGCATTTTCGATAATGCTTTTTGAATTATCGTCGGCTTGGGCTACTTTAGCAGCAGTTCCAAAACCAACTCCTTGTCCAAAATCTTTCAATTGTCGAGCACCTACATTCGATGTCATTATGATAATTGTATTCTTGAAATCGATTTTTCGCCCTAAACTATCGGTTAAATAACCATCATCCAAGACCTGAAGCAATAAATGGAAAACATCAGGATGCGCTTTTTCGATTTCGTCTAAAAGTACCACACAGTATGGTTTACGACGTACTTTCTCTGTTAGTTGTCCGCCTTCTTCATAACCCACATATCCCGGAGGGGCTCCAACTAATCTTGAAATAGCGAATTTTTCCATATATTCACTCATATCGATTCGTATCAATGCATCTTCAGAATCGAATAATTCTTTGGCTAAAACTTTGGCCAATTGGGTTTTACCGACACCGGTTTGTCCCAAGAAAATGAAGGAACCAATAGGTCGATTAGGATCTTTCAATCCGGCACGATTTCTTTGAATGGCACGAGAAATTTTAAGTATGGCTTCTTTCTGCCCAATCACTTTATTTTCTATAAGTTCAGGTAATATAGCGAGTTTATTACTTTCTGTTTGGGCAATACGATTTACGGGAATTCCTGTCATCATTGATACCACATCGGCAACATTGTCTTCGGTAACTTCAATTCTGTTATTTTTTGAATCTTCATCCCATTTTTCTTGGGCTATTGCCAAATCTTTTTCAATGCGTTTTTCATCATCTCGAAGTTTTGCCGCTTCTTCATATTTTTGTTTTTTGACAACTGCATTTTTCAATTCACGAACATCTTCTAATTGTTTTTCCAATTCTAAAATTTGTTCCGGAACATCAATGTTTGTGATGTGAACTCTAGATCCAGCTTCGTCCAAAGCATCGATAGCTTTATCCGGTAAAAAACGTTCAGACATGTATCTATTGGTCAACTTTACGCAAGCTTCAATAGCTTCCGGAGTATAAGTTACATTGTGATGCTCTTCATATTTGTCTTTAATATTGTTCAGGATCATAATAGTTTCATCAACCGAAGTTGGTTCGATAATTACCTTTTGAAAACGTCTTTCGAGAGCGCCGTCTTTTTCTATATATTGACGGTATTCGTCCAATGTTGTGGCACCAATACATTGAATTTCACCTCTTGACAAAGCGGGTTTAAACATATTTGAAGCGTCAAGTGAACCAGTAGCACCGCCAGCACCAACGATTGTATGAATTTCATCAATGAAAAGAATGATATCGTCATTTTTTTCTAATTCGTTCATCACAGCTTTCATTCTTTCCTCAAACTGACCACGGTATTTTGTGCCTGCAACAAGACTTGCTAAATCAAGTGTTACGACTCGTTTATTGAATAGTATTCTGGAGACTTTCTTTTGAATAATGCGCAACGCTAAACCTTCGGCGATGGCAGATTTTCCCACACCAGGCTCTCCTATAAGAAGTGGATTGTTCTTTTTGCGTCGGCTTAAAATTTGAGAAACCCGTTCTATTTCTTTTTCACGTCCCACAACAGGGTCTAATTTTCCTTCTTCGGCCATTTCTGTTAAATCTCTCCCAAAATTATCCAAAACAGGTGTTTTGGATTTTTTGTTGGATTTATTGGCCGGATTGTTAAAAGTGCCTTCTTTTAGACTGTCATCTTGTCCTGAATCCTCATTGTAGGCATCGTTTTTTGGCAAGTTTTCCATAAAATTTTCTTCGGATGGTGTCATATTTAGATATTGTTCTTTGGCTATATCATAATCAATATTTAGTTTATTCAATAGCTTGGTTGTTGGATCATTCTCATTTCTTAAGATGCACAATAATAGATGTGCTGTACTGATTGATGTGCTGTGAAATACTTTTGCTTCAAGAAAAGTAGTTTTCAATGCACGCTCTGCTTGTCTTGTAAGGTGTAGATTTTTCTTTTCAATGTTGGTATCCATATTGGGACTTGCTGGACTTAGAATCTCTACTTTCCTGCGTAAAAGATCTAAATCTACCGATAAATTATTTAAAATGTTAATAGCCTTCCCATTACCGTCTCTTAAAATACCAAGCATAAGGTGCTCTGTGCCAATGAAATCGTGTCCCAAACGTAAGGCTTCTTCTTTGCTGTAAGTTATTACATCTTTTACTCTTGGTGAAAAATTATCATCCATATTATTATTGTATTGCTAATGTAAATTTAGTGAATTAGTGTTTGAAAAACAAAAATCATACCTCTTAAGAGGTTATGTCAGCTAATTGACAAAAAAATCAACAAATAAACGTTAAAACTTACTTAATTTATTAACTAAAAAACAAGTTTATTTTGTTAATAAATCATTGAAATAAGTAATGAATAGTTTGTTTAAAAAAATCATAATGACGTATATTAGCACGTTTTGAAACTAAAATAAATTTATTAAATATTACAACTTATGTCTGAAGGAGAAAAGTTAATTCCCATTAACATTGAAGATGAAATGAAGTCAGCTTACATCGATTATTCGATGTCAGTAATTGTATCACGAGCTCTTCCTGATGTTAGAGATGGCTTGAAACCAGTACATCGAAGAGTACTTTACGGAATGTATGATCTAGGAGTAACTTCAAAATCCGCCCATAAAAAATCTGCTAGAATTGTTGGAGAAGTTTTAGGAAAGTATCACCCGCATGGAGATACTTCAGTTTATGATGCCATGGTTCGTATGGCTCAAGAATGGAGTTTGCGCTATTTATTAGTTGACGGTCAGGGTAACTTTGGTTCTGTTGATGGAGATAGTCCGGCTGCAATGCGTTATACTGAAGCAAGAATGCGTAAAATTTCGGAAGAAATAATGGCTGATATCGAAAAAGAAACCGTTGACTTTCAACTGAATTTTGACGATACTTTATATGAACCAAAAGTAATGCCAACCAGAGTTCCTACTTTATTGATTAATGGAGCAACTGGAATTGCTGTTGGTATGGCAACTAATATGCCTCCTCACAATCTTACTGAAGTTATCAACGGAACATTAGCTTTTATTGATAATAACGAAATTGAAATTGATGAATTGATGACTCATATTAAAGCACCGGATTTTCCAACTGGTGGAACTATATATGGTTACGAAGGTGTTCGCGAAGCATTTAAAACAGGTAGAGGACGTGTTGTGATACGTGCTAAAGTTGGTTTTGAAGAAGTAGATGGCAGAGAATGTATCATCGTTACCGAAATCCCATATCAAGTCAACAAGGCCGATATGATTAAGCGTACTGCTGATTTGGTTAATGAGAAAAAAATAGAAGGAATTGCCAATATCCGTGATGAATCAGATAGAAATGGTATGCGCATCGTTTATATCTTGAAACGTGATGCTACGCCAAACGTGGTTTTGAATACCCTTTACAAGTATACTCAATTGCAATCATCCTTTTCTGTAAATAATATTGCATTGGTAAAAGGTCGTCCACAAATGTTGAATCTGAAAGATATGATTCACTATTTTGTAGAACACCGTCACGATGTAGTTGTTCGCAGAACCAGATTTGAATTGCGTAAGGCAGAAGAAAGAGCGCATATTCTTGAAGGATTAATTATCGCTTCAGATAATATTGATGAAGTAATTGCTTTAATCAAAGCTTCGAAAAATACGGAAGAAGCAAGAGAAAAATTAATCGAAAGATTCAATTTGTCTGACATTCAGTCTCGTGCCATTGTAGAAATGCGTTTGCGTCAATTGACCGGATTAGAGCAAGATAAATTAAGAGCAGAATACGAAGAAATAATGAAATTAATAGAGCACTTAAGAGCTTTATTGGAAGATATTAATTTAAGAATTGCTCTTATTAAAGAAGAACTTATAGAAATTCGTGATAAATATGGTGATGAACGTCGTTCCTTAATTGAATATTCAGGTGGTGATGTAAGTATCGAAGATTTAATTGCCGATGAAAATGTGGTTATCACTATTTCGCACGCCGGTTACATCAAACGTACTAATTTATCAGAATACAAAACTCAAAATAGAGGTGGAGTTGGACAAAAAAGCGCCGGAACAAGAGATCAGGATTTTCTTGAAAATATGTTTGTGGCTACCAATCATCAATATATGATGTTTTTTACCCAAAAAGGAAAATGTTTCTGGATGCGTGTTTATGAAATTCCTGAAGGAAGCAAAACCGCCAAAGGTAGAGCTTTGCAAAACCTTATTAATATCGAGAGTGATGATAAAGTTAAAGCTTTTATCTGTACCCAAGATTTAAAAGATAAGGAATACATCAATAGTCACAACCTTATTATGGTAACTAAAAAAGGTCAGGTTAAGAAAACATCTTTGGAGAAATATTCTAAACCTCGTGTCAATGGTGTTGCTGCAATTACGATTAAGGAAGGCGATGAATTATTGGAAGCCAAATTAACTAATGGTGAAAGTCAAATTATATTGGCTGTTAAATCCGGAAAACTAGTTCGTTTTGAAGAAACTAAAACGCGTCCGATGGGAAGAACTGCTTCAGGTGTTCGTGGAATTACTTTAAAAGATGATGTTGATGAAGTAATTGGTATGGTTACTGTAGATAAAGATAATATCAACGATACCCAGATTTTAGTAGTTACTGAAAATGGATACGGAAAACGAACCAAATTAGTTGACGAAGATGGCGAAGATGTTTATAGAATAACGAATCGTGGTGGAAAAGGGGTAAAAACTTTGAATATCACCGAAAAAACTGGAAAACTAATTTCGATTAGTAATGTAACAGACGCAGACGATTTGATGATTATCAACAAATCCGGATTAACCATCAGAATGGCTGTTGAAGATTTGAGAGTTATGGGGCGTGCTACTCAAGGTGTTAAATTGATTAATCTAAAAGGAAATGATTCTATCGCAGCGGTGACAAAAGTTATGAAAGACGATGTTGTTGAAGTTGTTGTTGATGAAGAGGGAAATATCATAGAAGCGGAAACAATCGAAAGAGTAAAACCAGTTCTTGAAGTTCTTGAAGATGAAGATACAACTGATGATGAGGATGATGACGAGGAAGAAATTGACGATTCAGAAGAAGAAGTGGATGAGGACGATTCAGAAGATGAAGCATAATAAATTAGAGAATACAGATAACAAGAATATATTTAAAACAAAAAAAAAGAATATTATGAAAAGTAAATATGTAATACTAGCGTCAGCATTATTGATATCAGTAGCTACTTTTGCTCAAAAAGATCAAATTAAAGCAGCTGAAAAATCTTTAAAAGCTGGAAATGCGCAGGAAGCGGTAACTATTTTGCAAGGAGCGGAAGCTGCATCAGCAACGGCTCCAGACTCTGAAAAAGCCCAGTATTTCTTTGTGAAAGGAAATGCTTATTTAGAATTAGCCAATAAAAAAGTTGATGAGGGTAAAAATCTTTCTTTGGCTGCCAAAGCTTATCAAGATTTATTAGCCGTTGAAAAAGCTTCCGGAAAAGATAAATATTCTTCTCAGGCCACTACTTCAATTCTGGATATTAAATATAAATTATTGAATAGTGCTGTTGCTGATACTAAAGCAGACAAACATTTAGAAGGAGCTCAAAAGTTATATGATGCCTATTTATTAGATAAAAAAGACACTATCAATTTGTATTATGCAGCTTCTACTTTTGTAAATGGTAAAGATTATGCAACTGCTCTTAAATTATATTACGAGCTGAAAGCACTTAATTATTCCGGTAAAGGTGTCAGTTATTTAGCAATGAATAAATTAACTGCTCAGGAAGATGTGTTTAACACTGCTAAAGAAAGAGATTTCGCTGTAAAAATTGGAACACATGAGAAGCCTAAAACTGAGCCTATTCCTTCAAAAAGAGGTGAAATCTACAAAAACATTACTTTGATCTTAGTTCAGGATGGAAAAACGGAAGAAGCTAAAAAAGCTGTTACAGATGCCAGAAAAGCAAATCCAGAAGATGTTTCATTAATTTTGACTGAGGCCAATTTATATCTAGAAACTAAAGATTTCGAAACCTATAAAAAATTGGTATCTGAGGCTTTAGAAAAAAATCCAAACGATGCTGATTTAGTTTTTAATTTAGGTGTAATTAGCGCTAATGCAAAAAATCCTGAAGAAGCTACAAAATATTATAAACGAGTAATGGAAATTGATCCTAATTATGTCAATGCTTATATCAACTTAGCTGCTTTAATGCTTGAAGATGAGAAAGTAATTATTGACGAAATGAATAAATTAGGAACCTCTGCAAAGGATATGAAACGTTATGAAGAGTTAAAAACTAAGAGACTAAACTTATTCAAAAGCACTATTCCATTTCTTAAAAAAGCAGTTGAAATAGATCCGAAAAATATTGACGTTGCAAAAACACTTTTAAATGTTTATGGTGCGTTAGAAATGGCTCCAGAGAAAAATGCTTTGAAAGAAAAAATAAAAGAACAAGAAGGGAAATAAAAGGAAATACAGAATAAATATTAAATCCCGTCTACTATAGGCGGGATTTTTTTTATATAATTTTTTTAATAACTCGAAGTTTGTGTGTGTGTTTATTGGCTTCGGCATTATAAATTCCAAGATGATCCAATCTGTCAATTCTCACTTTTCCGCTGGCGTGAATAATGTAATTGTCTTCCATAATAATGCCTACATGAATAATGTTTCCTTCGTCATTATCGAAAAAAGCCAAATCACCGGGCTCGCTTTCTTCAATAAAACTCAATGCTTCTCCTTGTTTTGACTGTTGTGAAGCATCCCGCAGTAATTTATATCCATTGAGTTTATAAACCATTTGAGTAAAACCCGAGCAATCAACTCCAAATGGAGTTTTCCCTCCCCAAAGATAAGGGGCGTTCAAATACATAAATGCAGTACTCAGTATGCCATTCTTTGGTTTTAAGCCACTAATTTTTGTTCCCTCAAAATTAAAATTTGAAGTATTAATGTCGCTATGATTCAGGAAAGATAAAGAAGAACCTAGCGGAATTGGTAGTAATAAATTATTCGGCCCTGTCATGTATTCCAGTAAATCTGCATTTAATACTATTGCATTTTCTGATAGTTGATTAAATTCTGATTCGGAAATTATTTGGTACTGTTTTGAATCTACCCAACCTTCATAATCGTCGAATTGCAATTTTATTTTAGCCCATTGTTTGAATTGTTCCAGGATTTCAAAATGTTCTCCAAATAAAACTTGGGAAACGATTTCGCTTCTATCACTGGGTTCAATTCGAAGTGGGATTATGGCTAGATTACAAATTCCGAACATTTAGTGCTATTTTAAATTTTGAATGATAGATTTAAATTCTTTCGATAACAATTGACGATGCTCCTCCACCGCCATTACAGATTGCTGCTGCGCCTATTTTAGCGTTGTTTTGTTCTAAAACGTTCAGCAATGTAACTATAATTCTAACACCTGAACATCCTAGCGGATGACCTAAAGATACGGCTCCACCATTCACATTTATTTTATTGTTATCTAAGCCTAGAATTTTTGCATTGGCTAAACCTACTACAGCAAAGGCTTCATTAAATTCGAAATAATCTACGTCTTTTATTGTCAATCCGGCTTTAGCCAACGCTTTTGGAATTGCTTTTGCAGGACTTGTGGTGAACCATTTTGGTTCTTGGGCCGCATCGGCATAACTTCGTATGTATGCCAAAGGTTTTAACCCCATAGATAATGCTTTTTCTTCACTCATTAATACCACAGCGGCAGCACCATCATTTATTGTAGAAGCATTTGCAGCAGTTACCGTTCCGTCTTTTGTAAAAACAGCATTCAATGAAGGGATTCGGTCTAATTTCACATTCGTAAATTCTTCGTCTTTAGACACTATTATAGGATCTCCTTTTCTTTGAGGAACCGCTACGGGAACTATTTCATTATCAAATTTTCCGGCTTCCCAAGCTTTCGCAGAACGCTCATAAGATTGAATTGCGAAGTTATCCTGATCTTCACGGGTTAAATTATATTCGGCTGCACATAAGTCGGCACAAACGCCCATAGCATTATTGTCGTATGCATCTGTAAGACCATCTTTTTGCATTCCGTCAACCATGGTGGCAGGGCCAAATTTATAGCCGTTTCTTAGATGCATGTAATGCGGTATCAGACTCATATTTTCCATTCCGCCGGCAACTACAATTTCGGCATCACCGCATTGGATTGCTTGTGCGCCCAACATCACTGATTTCATTCCAGAAGCACAAACTTTATTAACCGTAGTACAAGCTACAGAATTTGGTAAACCCGCATAAATAGCTGCTTGTCTGGCAGGAGCCTGACCTAGGCCAGCCTGAACGACATTGCCCATAAAAACTTCATCGACTAAATTTACATCTAGTTTAATTCGGTCTAAAGCTCCTTTTATGGCAACTGCTCCTAATCTTGGAGCAGCAACGGTAGATAATCCTCCCATAAAACTTCCGATTGGTGTTCTGACAGCGGAAACGATAACGACTTTTTTGATCATAATCTGTTTGTATCTTTGTTTAAGTTGCGAATTTAATCATTTTGAGTAAATACCAAATTACAATTTTAATAATATTATGTCTTTGAGTTCGTGAATTTTGAATTATTATTTATTTTGATTGTTTTTTAGTAACAATCATTAGGAAAACGGATAAACTAAGGTTTTTAAATCGCTATACATTTGATTGTTAATGTATTTAATTTGGCAATAAAAAAACATTTAAAAAAAGGGGGTAATTATTTGTAAAATATAGAATAGAAAGCTACATTTGCAACCGCTTAAAAGGAATATAAGTTCTTATATTGGAGAGTTGCCTGAGTGGCCGAAAGGACATGTTTGCTAAACATGCGTATGGGAAACTGTACCAAGGGTTCGAATCCCTTACTCTCCGCTTTTTTTGCATTTCGGGGTGTAGCGTAGCTCGGTTATCGCGCCTGCTTTGGGAGCAGGAGGCCGCAGGTTCGAATCCTGCCACCCCGACTAATTATTAAGTTTTCTTTTAATTAGTTAACTTATTGATTAATGGACGCATAGCTCAGCTGGATAGAGCACCTGCCTTCTAAGCAGGCGGTCGAAGGTTCGAATCCTTCTGCGTTCACTTAATAACTCACTGTAAATCAGTGGGTTATTTTTGTTTTAGGGCATTTTGTTTTCTTTAGAAAAATATCATTTGCATAATATTTGGGAAAAAATTCCTCCCCCACAACCAATGTCTAAAAGGTTTTCAGCATAAGGAGTAATTTTTTTAGAAGCTTCAGTGATAATTTCCAATGAGATTTTGGCGTTAATTGTAGGAAGTTGTTCGGTTTCTATGTTTGAAAATCGTTCAACCTCAATATCAAATCGTTCTTTAATTTCTTCTATTGTTGATTTTTTCATTTGTTGTTTTGATCTTATTTGCATTATTATTTTTTTCTGTAATTCAGTATATATTATTTTTTTGAAAACTATTATATATTGAAATTTTTTTCAACCGTTTTAAATAAATCAGGTTTTTAATTGCTTTCAACATACTCCAAAATGCTATTTAATGTTTGTTTAGAAAAAGGTTTTGAAAAATACCCTTTGACATTTTCATAATTTAAGCAATTTTTATATTCATCAAGTTTATTTGACGCGGAGTTCATAAATATAGGAATTTGATTGATGACTTTTATATATTTGATATTCTGAAGGAATTCTAATCCATTCATAAGTGGCATATTGAAATCCAACACGATAAAATCGGGAAGTTTTTCATTTATGCCATCAAGTGTTTTTGGTTTTTCAAGAGCAAGTAATCCGTTTGTAAAAAATTCAAACTGGTTTATACTTTTATTTGATTTCAATATTTTTTTTATTATTGAAGCAGCTATTCTATCATCCTCAACAATAAATGTTTTGATATTTTTTTTCATTAATTTGTTTTGACAGTTTTTGAACTACCAACTTTACCATTGAAGAGGCATTATATAATGGCCATGTAGTGGTAAAATCTAGTTTATAAATTTTTTGTGCCAGTTTTCAAATAAACTGCAGTAATAACCCTTGATGGAATCAGCGAACGAATTAGTCTACAAACAATTAAACAGGCGAATGGTGAAAGACAAGGAGAATCCAACAACTAAACCAGGCTTGATTTTATTTAATATTTATTCCAATTCCAACCTCTAGGGTTATATTATTTAAATTGCCGTCTAAATAGTTGCTATCGGAACCTTTTATAGGCCATGGATATAGAGGAACATACATTCGATAGGTAAAAAAATACTTGCCCAGTCCTTTCTTTAGACTATACATCAATCCATAATCCGGACTAAAAGAATTAATAGAAGCACTTACTTTGTTGAAATTTGGGTCATCAATTGTTTCCTTAAAACTAGAATACTTGACACCAGCCATAAGCAGGAAAGTATGAGAGCTTTTTTTTGCGTAAAAAGTAGTTCCAATACCTATTTTTTGATTTATTGAATAGTCGTAGTTTGTTTTTATACCATTAAAATCTCGCTGAAATGGATTATTTATATTAAAGGAGGTGTAAGAAGCAAGGCTAAGATATCTATTAGGATTCCACTGGATTTGATTGGAGAGGATTAGGTCTGTTCCAAAATTAGTATGGATACCAATGCCAGGCTCAATTGTTAATTGCCGAACTGTAGATTTTTTTTCTGCTATTTTAGAAGTATTATTTTGGGCAAAACTATTGGTATAAGCCATAAAAGAAAGAAAGAGGAATGTTATTTTTTTAAGTTTCATGTCTAATGTATTTATATGGTTTTTAATAAATTTAAAATGTAATAGAATTACCTGTTTTGAAAATAGTAATTTAGACCTTTTACGATGTTTGGATTTTTTGAACCCAAATGATCCAGATTTTTCACTCTGTTTTTATCTAATTTGATATCAGGATAATTATCACGAAGGGTTTGATAAAATGCCTCGAATGGCGCTTGCATCCGACCACTGTTTTCTCCCTCGCCAATTCCCATAAAAACTAATTGTTTTCTGCTCTTATTATTTTCGCGATTGCCCTTTTCCATTTGAAAGGTAACAAGGTTGTCAAACCATAGGGAAGGGCTGAGTAGGATATAGTTGCCAAATATTTCATTCTTGACGCTAAAAGCATAAGCTCCAAATAATCCTCCATAAGAATGGCCTAAAATCACACGGCTTTTCCTTGTCGTGTTTGCACTATAATCCTGTTCCATTTTAGGGATAAGCTGTGTTTCAATAAAGTTTAAAAATTGTGGGCCTCCACCAGTTTTTGAACTGACTTTTGTTGGAGTATAATCGATGCTGCGATCTTTACCATACCCAATGCTTACCACCAAAACATTTGAAACAGCAAGTTTATTTGAAATTTCTTTGCACTTATTGGCTACGAAATCAAAATTTTCTTCTCCATCCAAAGCATAGATTGTTGCATATTTTTCGTTTATTGGATTGTAATTTTCAGGTATGGCCACTTTTATGAAGTAAGATGTTCCATCAGCGAGAGAATATAAAGAGAATTCTTCCATTGAAGCGGGATTAAATTCTTCTTTTGTACATGAACCCAACATAAATACCAGGATTATAGCGCTAGCAGTGGTATAAAATTTTTTAATCAATTTTGTATTATTTTTCATTTTCATTTTGTTTATTTTTTACAGGGCAAAAGTATTGGAGGAAAGAATAGTGGTCGTTATACTATTTTGGGAATGCTTTACAGTATTTTGGGTATATATCTGAAACGCAGGGCAGAAAATACAATCACTTAAGGAATTCATAACTTCTGATTTGTTTTTTTATATAAAAAAAGCCCATCAACATCCTTTTTATCGAAATGTTGATGGGTTTTTAAAAGATTTATATTTAGTTTGCCAGAAGGCAGCGAGAACTGTTATTTTGTTTCTGCAATTTTTTTTAAACGTTACCAATTTTTTGACTGGTTGTAAATTGTCAGTATGAATTGGACTTATTAAAAATGCACTAAATGATGTTCTAATTTTTTTATTATAAATTAGAAGATTACAATCTGTTTTTCTCGTCTTGAAGATCTGTTGCTTTTACAGATTTCTTTTTACCACTTCTAAAGTCATAAGTAGCACTAAAAGTGATTCTTCGAGTCTCCCATTTATTAGTCCAATTTGTAATAACATTTTGTTGTTTTACCACCCGCCATAAAATATAATCTCCCTCCTTTAAATTAGCTTCTGAATAATGTGCTATTTTCCCAAAGACAAGTCCAGAATTGCACACAGTTTCCTCTGTATAGGAATAAAATTCAAGTTCTAACTCAAAATCATAAAATTTTACTTCCGTGAATACTTGTAAAGGGCCAGCAAGATCCAAGATTTTTACCGAGGGTGGGATAATAAAAGCTATTTTTCTCATAAAATACAATTTAATATTATGTTGTAAAATTAGTTAGCTTCATAAGTTGACAAAGGACAATAGTACGTCTTTATATGACAAAAAAATGGGAAATGATTAATCTAAGGAATTGGCAACAAGTATGTTTTCCTAAAATAAATCAAAATAAATTATTATAAAAGTATTAAAAAAATCAAGAAAACGAGATATGGTTTCCAGATTATAATAAGTAAGCCGTCCTTTAACTGGACGGCTTACTCGAATCAAAATAAAGCAACCTAATTTATTTGCAAGAGGCACAGGTACAATTTGAACCGCAATTGCAATCTACGCAAGTACAGTTAGGGTTAGCACATTTTCCATTTTTTGATTCTGTAGCACTTTGGCTCATTAACACTGATAATTTCATAATTATTTAATTTTAAGTTATTTAATGATGCAAAGATATATTGGTAATCCAACTTCAATATTATATTACTTTGGGATTGGGTTGCATAATTTTGGGTATCTATTTTGCCCAGAAAACATAGCCAATGTATATTCAAAAACTGATAATAAAAAAAGCCATTCTTTATTGGAATGGCTTTGTTGAATTTTTTTGGAACAGGCTTCTATTTACAAGAAGCACAGGTACAATTTGAACCGCAATTGCAATCTACGCAAGTACAGTTAGGGTTAGCACATTTTCCATTTTTTGATTCTGTAGCACTTTGGCTCATTAACACTGATAATTTCATAATTATTTTTTTAAGTTATTTAATGATGCAAAGATATATTGGTAATCCAACTTCAATATTATATTACTTTGGGATTGGGTTGCATAATTTTGGGTTTAGACTGTGTCCAAAGCTTTTCGTTTCCCAGCACCAATTTCTTTAAAATAGGTTGGTGTTAGTCCCGTAATTTTTTTAAATTGAGTAGAAAGATGTGCAACACTACTATATTCAAGTTCAAAGGCAATTTGGGACAAAGTAAGTTGATCATATATTAGAAGTTCTTTTGCTTTTTCGATGCGTTGTTCAATAAAATAGTTTTCAATAGTTCTCCCTTCGACGGATGAAAATAAACTGCTTAAATAGGTATACTCATGATGAACAATATCTGAAATGTATATAGAAAGTTTAATTTTATTTGTTTCGCTATCCATTTCATTTCGAGCTCTTTTAATTACCAGTTGCTTAATTTTTTCAATAAGTCCGCTTGTTTGATTGTCAATCATTTCAAAACCTATTTTATCTAGATGATACAACAAACGTGATTTTTGATCATTGGATAATTCATCACACAAATGTATTTCTCCAAAAATGACTTTATGAAAGGGTATCGATTCGGTTTGTAAAATATTTTCAACCGCCATTACACATCGGTGACAAACCATGTTTTTTATTAGTACTGTTGTTGGTTTCATAGTGTAAAGATTTTTTTAGGATTACATGAAAATTTATACTTTGGTTTTCTGCTTTAGAATAAGGAGATAAATTCCAACTGTAAAGTCAACCGAAAGACAAAACCAGTCATAATGTGGGGGAATTAAACTGGCATCCTGCCATAGGTTATATGCAATGTCCCAGAAGCCGTGCATAAAATATCCAATAGCTAATATATAAGTGCTTTTAGTAATTCCGTAGTATGAAATCATTAAAAAAGCAATGGCTTGAATAGCTGCTATTAGTAAGGCTTGAATATTTGTCCATGTAAACCCAACATACAAAAAACCAATTACAGCAAGTGTTAGACCGTAAATAATTTTTTTGTCAAATTGTTTAAAATATTCAAAAATTAAGATTTGTAAAAGAGCTGTTGATATTCCTATAATAATTTGTGTCATAAATTTTATTTTAGTTTCAATGGGTTAGCCTTAATTATTTTAGAAGGGGCCAAAAAAATATTTTTATTTTTAATCTAACAATAAATAGTAGATACAGATTCCGCCTATACCAATGGTTGTATGTATGTAGCTTATTGTTGAAATTATTCCGAATAAGTCCTTAATGCAACAAGGTCATTAGTTTTTAGATTCCTAAATGTATAAAATTAAATTCGCAAACGCCTCAATTTTAAAATAATATTTTGCATAAATTATTTTATAAGTTAACGTGACGCTATCCTAAAAAGCGTGTAAGTTAGAAAATATAGGGGTTTGACTTTTCAATTAAAGTTGAACCCTTTTTTCAAAAAATGGTTAAGAACTGGTTGAGGATTAATCCCTAATTTTGGATTGGCATCGACCATTTTTTGGTTGCTTCTTTTAAAGCCAAATATACAGATCTTAAAATAGCTTCATCCGTTGGGGCAAGAGCGATAGCGAACTGGCGAAGCAATGATAGTTTTTTTTGTTATATTTTCTAATTTTTCCATTGAGATTTTCGATTAAATTTGTGGTGTAAATTATTTTTCTGATTTCCACTGGGAAGTCAAAAAAAACACGGTAAGTTCTTCCCAATTTTCTTCCCAGAATTTTATAGCGTATGGATATTTATGATTCCATTTTTTAGAAAAGTCTTCTAATGATGCTTTTGCCGCTTCTTTAGTTGGAGCGTTGTATATAAGCTTCATATCTGCCGAAAATTCCTTTTTATCTTTCCAAACCACATACCTAGCCGAGTTCCTGATTTGTTGTACGACACAGATTTGGGTTCGTGATTCGGGGAATACATTTTTATGGTTTGGGTAAAACCATTTAGGTTGTCAGTAGCAGTAATTAGTATATCTTCAACACTTCTGGCTTTTAAATCGGTTAGAACTCCAAGCCAAAAACTGGTACTTTCATTCTTTGCTAGTCACATTCCGAGAACTTATTTCTTTCCTTCTCTGTTGAGTCCTACGGCTAAATAGATGGTTTTATTGATTATTTTTGAGTTTTACTCATTGTTATTTTATTGTTTTTCAAAGGAATTCGTGAGCTTATGGGCCACGAACGAGATGATGTCGATAATTATTACAAAGATAAATATCCCGAAGAAATCAGGGATAATGCGCTTTTTGAGATTGTAAGTAGCTTTATTTGTATGAAGTAAACGGATCTTTTATTTCGCCAGTTTCTAATGCAGATTCATAATCAATATATCCTGAAAAACCATATCCTCCAAAAAGCAGATAAGTTTTAAAACCTCTTTTACTAGTCCCAACACTTCTTATTTTTGAAATTATAACTTTTTTATTTGACATAAAAGCAGCTACAGAAACATTTCCTTGAGTTATAAAAGTAAAATTTTCGCCTCTTGGAAGGCTAATTGTAATAGTATCTCCTAATTTTATAATATTACCTGATTTAGTTTGATATTCCTTAAATTTACCTTCTATATTAGTTTTATTATAAACAGCTTTTTGTGCAAAACTTGAAAATCCAATCAATAATAATAGTACAATTTTTTTCATAATTACCAGTCTTTTTTAATAGATTCTGTTGTATTTATTAGAAATTTTTCTAAAAAATATTTGTCATTATATCCCATTCCTACAGTAACTAAATTATTTGTAGAAAATAAAGTATTTTTTTTCTTCGTAATATATTCTTCAAGAAAGCCTGATGATTGACCAGCGTTATATAATTTATTATCAATGAAAATTTCTTTTACGGTAACTCTATATTTTTCATCTTTAAAATCAATAACTACTAAGTATTTATAATAATCTCTAACAAACATAACTACACCCATTGAGGTTCCACCATATTTTTTATAATTTATTTGATCATCATTTATGGTAAAACTTATAGTATTATCGATAATTTGAAAATTATCTT
The DNA here is from genome assembly GCF_015277675.1 of Flavobacterium soyangense. GTDB lineage: Bacteria > Bacteroidota > Bacteroidia > Flavobacteriales > Flavobacteriaceae > Flavobacterium > Flavobacterium soyangense. The sequence continues at coordinate 29,862 of NZ_JADHEC010000024.1, read as the reverse complement.
GTTTCATACTGGTCATTACTTCTTTTTGAAAATACTTAATTAAATCTTCAGTATTTTTTCCTTGTACTTCATAAACGTGTTGCCAATATACTTTACCATTTTCTAAAAAGAAATTAGTTTCTGGAAGTTTTATTTGCGCAAAACTTGAAAATCCAATCAATAAAAAGAGTACAATTTTTTTCATAATTTTTTATTTAAAGGTAATACTTTTTTAAGAATCTTTCTTTTCTGATTTTAAAATTAATTCAATTTTTTCTTCTTGAAGCTGGATTATTTTATCCTTTAATTTTATTTCTGATTTTAGATTTTCAATAATATTTTTTTCTTCGCTATAAATAGCTTCTGGTTCATTAAGCATTTTAACTTTTTTAGAAAGTTATGGTCGTGTGTTGTTGCTGGACTAAACCAGGCTAAACTTGGTACTTTTTCATCGGCATTGATTACCGTATGAACTTTAATTTCTCCTTGTTTAAACAGTAAAATAAAAATTATAATAAGGTTTAATAAAAAAGAAGATTTGAAAAACGAGTTAATTGGTAATTAGCCCGTTTTTTTATTTTTCTAAATAATAATAAAATAAGTGTTAAGAATATAACAAAAAGTTTCGAAACACCATTATACTTTTTTAGATTTACCATCTGTAATGCGACTAAATTTAATTAATTTTGTAATCAGGTAAAAAGTGGTATGTTTTTAAATTATATAAAGAATTATTTTTTATTAAAAATTTTAAAAAATAATTTACATAATGTCAAAGCAAGTACATCAAATGTTTCTGTTCAAACAATTGGTTTGCTTGTAGATGAAAGTTATTTTTTTGAAAAAGAAACTCTAATAAATGAATTAATTGCAAATGGAATTCTAGAAAGCAATATAAAAGTTATTGTTTACAGAGATAAATGGAAAAAAAACGAACCGTATTTTAAACAGACATTTGGAACAAAACATATAAATTGGAATACGCAAATCACTAATCCGGCGGTTAATGATTTCATAAATGAACAATTCGATTTATTAATAAGTTATTATGATGTTGAGAAATCATTTTTAATAAAAATTACCCACAGTTCTAAAGCTAAGTTTAAAGTTGGATTTTCATCAGTAGATAAGAGATTAAACCATTTGATGATTAATACCAATGCCGAAAATTATACCGTTTTTGTTCACGAATTATTTAGGTATTTAAAAATATTAAATAAAATATAAAAACAAATTATGCAATCATTAATAGGAACAGGTGTTGCCCTTGCAACTCCTTTTAGAAAAGATTTTTCAATTGATACCGAAGCATTAATAAGAATAGTAAATTTCTCTATAGATGGGGGAGTTGAATACCTTGTAGTACTTGGCACAACAGCCGAAAATGCTACTATGTCGCAGGATGAAAAAGAATTTGTGATTAAGACCATCGTCGAAACTAACAATGGAAGATTGCCAATGGTACTTGGAGTAGGAGGAAACAATACGATGGAAGTTGTCGAGGAACTTAAAAATAGAGATTTGTCGCAATTTGTAGCAATACTTTCTATTTCTCCCTATTATAATAAGCCAACTCAAGAAGGAATCTATCAACATTTTAAAGCAGTTGCCGAAGCTTCTCCAATTCCTGTAATTTTGTATAATGTTCCCAGTAGAACAGGAAGCAATGTGTTACCTTCAACAGTAATGAAATTAGCAAATGATTTCAAAAATATTGTAGCCATCAAAGAAGCAGCCGGTGATATTATTCAAGCTATGCAATTGCTTAAAAATAAACCCAAAGATTTCCTTGTGCTTTCTGGCGATGATATGATTGCTTTGCCAATGGTTTTAGCCGGAGGTTCTGGCGTTATATCTGTAATTGCTCAGGGTTTTCCAAAAGAATTTTCCGAAATGATGCGTTTAGGATTAAATAGAAAAGTTGATGACGCCTTTAAATTACAATACCTTTTTTCTGATTGTATTGATATGATTTTTGAACAAGGAAATCCCGCAGGAATTAAACAAGTGTTTGATTCATTGGGAATAGCGGATAATACAGTTCGTTTGCCATTAGTAAAAGTTGATGAATCACTTGCCAATCGAATTGATCAATTTGTCAAAAAAATAAATAAACTGACTTAAAAAAATCTTTCTTTTTTAATAAAAAAATATATTTTGTAGTGGCTAAATTAATACCTAAATTTGCCAGCTAAACTTGGGTGTGGTATTTGAAAGTTTGACTTTCCTCTAAATCATAAAAAAAGTAAATAAAAAAAATGAAAAAATTATTATCTCTATTGCTTCTTGTTGTCATTTTTGGTTCTTGCAGTGAATATCAAAAAGCATTAAAAACCGAAGATGTTGCTGTAAAGTTTGAAACGGCCACTAAGTTATACGATGCCGGAAAATATAATGACGCCATTAGACTTATTGAGCAAATTGCTCCTGCATATAGAGGAAAACCTCAAGCTGAGAAATTGTTTTATATGTTTTCTCAATCTTATTATAAAACAAAACAATATTATTTAGCAGCATACCAATTTGAAAGTTTTGTTTCGGGTTATCCAAAAAGCGAAAAGGCAGAAGAATCAGCTTATTTAGGTGCTAAATGTTTTTCGATGCTTTCGCCTTTATATAGTTTAGACCAAACAGATACTTTTAAAGCAATTGACAAGTTACAGGGTTTTATAGATTTGTATCCAAATTCGACCTATTTGCCGGAAGCCAATAAGACACTAAGAGTTTTAAATGAAAAAATAGAAAAAAAAGTATATGAAAATGCAAAGCAATACAACACTATTTTAGATTATAAATCAGCTATGGTAGCTCTTGATAACTTTATCGCTGATTATCCTGGAACACCATATAAAGAGGATGCTCTTTTTTATAAATATGATTCAGCTTATCAATTGGGAATAAATAGTATCCCTTCAAAAATGGCAGAACGATTAAATGTAGCTAAAACAGCCTATAACAGTTTAATTAAATTTAAACCGGATACAAAATATAAAAAGATTGCAGACCAAATGTTTGCAACGATTGAAACAGATTTAAAAAATTTCACTAAATAAATAAAGTCATGGATTTAAGAAAGACGAATGCTCCGGTAAACACAATAACTTACAATAAAAATATTATTGAAGAACCTACAGGAAATGTGTATGAAGCTATAACAATTATGGCTAAAAGAGCAAATCAAATCAATTCTGAAATCAAAAAAGAATTGACCGAAAAACTAGAAGAATTTGCTACTTACAATGACAGTCTTGAAGAAGTTTTTGAAAACAAGGAGCAAATAGAGGTTTCAAAGTTTTACGAAAAATTGCCTAAACCACACGCTTTGGCAGTTCAAGAATGGTTAGATGGCAAAATCTACCACAGAGAAGGAACCAAATAATATCTATAAATGTCAGTTTTAAGCGGAAAAAAAATTTTACTGGGAATTTCTGGTGGAATTGCAGCTTATAAAACAGCTACTTTAGTTAGACTTTTCATAAAAGCAGGTGCGCATGTCCAAGTGATAATGACACCTGCTTCTAAGGATTTTATAACGCCACTTACGTTATCGACTTTATCTAAAAATCCAGTTTATTCTAGTTTTTACGACCAAGATGAAGATAATGAAAAATGGAATAACCATGTAGAATTAGGTCTTTGGGCAGATTTGATGGTTATTGCTCCCGCAACCGCAAATACATTGTCAAAAATGGCAAATGGAACTTGTGACAATCTTTTATTAGCTACTTATTTATCAGCAAAATGCCCCGTTTATTTTGCTCCTGCAATGGATTTGGATATGTATATTCATCCATCTACAATTGCTAGTTTTAAGAAATTAGAACAGTTTGGCAATACAATGATTCCTGCCGAAAGTGGAGAATTAGCAAGTGGTCTATCAGGAGAAGGAAGAATGTCTGAACCGGAAAATATTGTTGCATTCTTGGAAGCCGACTTAGAAAGTAGATTGCCTCTTAAAGGAAAAAAAATACTAATTACTGCTGGTCCTACATACGAAGCAATAGATCCTGTGCGTTTTATAGGAAATCATTCTTCCGGAAAAATGGGTTTTGATATTGCACAAAGTGCAGCAAATCTAGGAGCTTCGGTAATTTTAGTTTCTGGACCTTCCCATTTAAAAATCGAGAATAATTTAGTAAAAGTAATTCGTGTTGTTTCGGCACAGGAAATGTATGATGCTTGCCATCAATATTTTGCTGATGTTGATGTGGCAATTGCAGCAGCAGCAGTTGCAGATTATAAGCCAAAGATTATTGCGCTTCAAAAAATTAAAAAGACTGCCGATGATTTTACTATTGAACTCGAAAAAACAAAAGATATCTTGGCTTCATTGGGAGAAATTAAGAAAAATCAGTTTTTAATCGGCTTTGCTTTAGAAACTGAAAATGAAATTGAGAATGCAAAGTTGAAAATTCAGAAAAAAAACCTAGATTTGATAGTTCTTAATTCTTTACAGGATAAAGGTGCAGGTTTTGGAAAACCAACTAATAAAATTACTTTTATAGATAAAAATTTCGAAGTACAACCTATGGAATTAAAATCGAAAGAAGCAGTTGCTGATGATATTTTAAACAAAGTAATAGCACATTTTTTATGACCAGAATAATTACTTTTTTCTTGTTACTCACATTTGGGTTTACTCATTCTCAAGAGTTAAACTGTACCGTAACGGTAAATGCACAAAAACTTAATAATGCAAACCAACAAGTTTTCAAAACTTTAGAAACATCATTAAGTGAGTTTGTTAATCAAACACATTGGACAGCACTAACCTATAAACAAAACGAAAAAATTAATTGTTCGATGTATATCACCATTTCATCGAATGAATCTGATCAATTTACTGCGACTATTCAGGTGCAGTCTTCAAGACTTATCTATAATTCTTCTTATGCATCGCCAGTATTAAATTTTAATGATAAAGATTTTAGTTTTAGATATACAGAATTTGAAAGCCTAATTTTTAATCCTGCCGAATTTGAATCAAATTTGGTTTCTGTAGTTTCTTTTTACAGCTATATCATCTTAGGTATGGACGCTGATAGTTTTGTGCCATTAGCTGGAAATTCATACTTTGAAATCGCTCAAAATATTTCTAATGTTGCTCAACAAAGCGGTTATAAAGGTTGGAGCCAAACTGATGGAAATCAAAGCAGATACTATTTAGTGAATGATTTATTAGCACCTGCACTTAATGAAGTTCGTCAAACCTCATTTGCCTATCACTCAGGATTGGATATAATGAGTCAGGATTTGAAATCAGCAAAAGACAAAATTAAAAATTCCTTGCTTAATTTAGGAAAGCTAAATGCGGTAAAACCAAATGCATTTGTGACACGAGTGTTTTTTGATGCCAAATCAGATGAAATAGTTTCTATTTTTTCGGGTGGACCAAGTATTCCCATCACAGATTTAGTGGAAAGTTTGAATAAAACTTCTCCCTTAAACTCCAGTAAATGGGCACTGATTAAGTATTAATTAGTTTCTGGTTTTTTACACAATTTCTTTTTTTCTCATAAAATTATATAAATGATAACTTCGCTGTCGATAAAAAACTATGCTTTAATTGAAAAATTGGCTATCGATTTTTCAAAAGGTTTTTCGATTATTACAGGAGAAACAGGCGCGGGAAAATCAATTATACTCGGAGCTTTAGGATTGGTTTTAGGAAAAAGAGCGGATTTGACTTCCTTAAAAAACAAAGAAGAAAAATGCATCATAGAAGCTCATTTTGACATCTCAAAATATAATTTACTTTCTTTTTTTGAAGCCAATGATTTAGATTTTGAAAATGAAACGATCATTCGTCGAGAAATTCTTCCTTCAGGAAAATCAAGGGCTTTTATCAATGACAGTCCAGTAAATCTTCAGGAATTGCAGGAACTGAGTTTATTCTTGATTGATATTCATTCCCAACATCAAACACAGGAACTTTCTGAAGAAAAAGTTCAATTCGAAATTATTGACGCAATTGCAAATAATCAAGACAATATTTTGGATTATCAAGTGCTTTTGAAAAGCTATAAATCGGATAAATCCAAATTGAATTCGCTTCTTAAAAAACAGGCTGAATCTATCAAGGAGCAGGAATACAATACATTTTTATTAGACGAATTAATTGCAGCAAATTTGAAATCTGGCGAACAAGAATCTCTTGAGGCGGATTTTGAAAAACTCAATAATGTCGAAATTATTAAAGAATCTCTTGATAAGTCTTTGGCTATAGCCAATGAAGAGCAAATTGGAGTAATACACAATTTGAAGGAAATCAAAGTTTCCTTGCAAAAAATAGCTTCCTTTTCGTCAGAATATCATTCTTTATTAGAAAGAATTTCAAGTTTAACGATTGAATTTGATGATATTTCGGATGAATTAAATCGATGTTCAGAGAAACTCATCAATGATCCGGAACAGCTGGATTTAATCAGCCAAAAGTTGCAAATGATTTACAGTTTGCAAAAAAAACATCAAGTTTCAACGGTTGACGAGTTATTGGAAATTCAAAATAAATTGGATGACTCTCTTTTAGAAATTGGAAATTTAGAATCTGAAATTTTAGCTTTTACCAATTCAATTCAACAGAAAACAACAACATTAGATACTTTATCAAATGCAATTCACAAGAAGAGAATAGATTCCATTCCGATTTTATCAGGAAAGTTAATTTCAATTTTAGAAACTTTGGGAATGCCAAATGTTCGTTTTAAAATTGACATCAATTCTACTTCAACTTATTTCGAAAATGGAAAGGATGAACTTCAATTTTTATTTTCGGCTAATAAAGGAACCGACTTTGGATTATTAAAAAAAGTAGCTTCTGGAGGTGAAATGTCTAGGATTATGCTTACAGTGAAAGCAATTTTGGCACAATATTCAAAATTGCCAACGCTGATTTTTGATGAAATTGACTCCGGAGTTTCAGGTGAAATTGCCAATAAAATGGGTGAAATTATGAAGGAAATGAGTCAGACAATGCAAATTTTTGCTATTACACATTTACCTCAAATAGCGGCAAAAGGAACAGCGCATTTCAAAGTTTCAAAATCTACTATTGGTGAGGATACACAATCTGAATTAAAATTATTATCGAGCGAGGAGCGCATTGTCGAAATAGCGCAAATGTTGTCTGGAACTCTTGTTTCTGATTCAGCATTAAACCACGCAAAAGCCTTGCTGAACTAAAGAAATGCCTTATATTTGTCACCTTAAAATTACCGAATAACTGAATAACCTATACACATATGATTATAGAACCTAGAATGCGAGGATTTATTTGTTTGACATCACACCCAAAAGGATGCGAACAAAACGTAAAAAATCAAATCAAATATGTAAAATCAAAAGGGCACATCGAAGGCGCTAAAAAAGTTTTAGTAATAGGAGCTTCAACCGGATTTGGTTTAGCTTCAAGAATTACTAGTGCTTTTGGCTCTGATGCTGCAACGATTGGTATATTTTTTGAAAAACCTCCCGTTGAAGGAAGACCAGGTTCACCAGGATGGTATAATTCGGCAGCTTTTGAAAACGAAGCGCATAAAGCCGGATTATATGCAAAAAGTATTAATGGAGATGCTTTTTCGAATGAAGTTAAGAGACAAACTTTAGACTTGATTAAAGCTGATTTAGGTCAAATTGATTTGATAATTTATAGTTTGGCTTCCCCAGTTCGTGTGCATCCGGTTACCGGAGTTTTGCATCGATCGGTTTTGAAACCAATTGGAACAACTTATACTAATAAAACCGTTGATTTTCATACAGGAATAGTTTCTGAAATAAGCATCGAACCTTGTCAAGGTGATGATATTGCGAATACAGTTGCTGTAATGGGCGGAGAGGATTGGGCAATGTGGATTGATGCTTTGAAAGCGGAAAATCTTTTGGCTAAAGGCGCAACTACTGTTGCATATTCCTATATTGGACCATCATTAACCGAAGCTGTTTACAGAAAAGGAACTATTGGTCGTGCAAAAGATCATCTTGAAGCTACGGCTTTTGCTATTACAGACAGTTTAAAATCTATCGAAGGAAAAGCATTTGTTTCCGTGAATAAAGCGTTGGTTACACAAGCGAGTTCAGCCATTCCGGTTATTCCTTTGTATATTTCGTTGTTGTATAAAATAATGAAAGCTGAAGGAATTCACGAAGGTTGCATTGAGCAAATCCAACGTTTATATCAAGATAGATTGTTTACGGGTAAACCAATTCCAACGGATGATAAAGGAAGAATCAGAATAGATGATTGGGAAATGCGTGACGATGTTCAGGAAAAAATTGCTACTTTGTGGAAACAAGCCACTACAGAAAGTTTGCCTGAAATTGGAGATTTAGAAGGATATAGAAAAGATTTTCTGAACCTTTTTGGTTTTGAATTCGAAGGAGTAGATTACAGAGCAGATGCTGAAGAAATGGTAAGTGTTTCGAGTATAGTTTAAAGAAATATTAGATATTTAAAATGTTTAAATGTTATAACCATCACGAAAAACGTGGTGGTTTTTTTATGGATAAAGATTATCTTTGTTAAAATTAAAAAGCAAAAAATTTAAACCTTAATTCAAGATTATGTTGTTTTCTTTAATCATCCCAGTTTACAATCGTCCTGACGAAGTCGATGAACTTTTAGAGAGTTTGTCTAAATTAGATTATAAAGAAGATTTCGAAATTGTAATCGTTGAGGATGGTTCTGCTATAAAGTGTGAAGATGTTGTTCGAAATTATGGAGGGAAATTAAATATTTCCTATTATTTCAAAGAAAATTCAGGTCCGGGGAATTCAAGGAATTACGGAATGCAAAAGGCAAAAGGTGATTATTTTATCATTTTTGATTCAGATTGTATTATTCCAAAAACGTATTTGACAGAAGTTTCCAATGCGTTGAAACAAGATTATGTAGATTGTTTTGGTGGACCTGATAAAGCTTTGGATAGTTTTTCTGATATTCAAAAAGCAATAAATTTTGCAATGACTTCTTTTCTTACCACCGGAGGAATTAGAGGTGGCTCGGAGAAAATCGATAAGTTTCAGCCTAGAAGTTTTAATATGGGATTGTCTCGAAAAGCTTTTGAAGCTTCCAATGGTTTTGGGAACATTCATCCAGGAGAAGATCCTGATTTATCAATTCGATTATGGGAATTAGGTTTTGAAACTAGGCTTTTTCCAAAAGCTTTCGTTTATCACAAAAGAAGAATTGACTGGGAAAAGTTTTCGGTTCAGGTCAATAAATTTGGTAAAGCAAGGCCGATTTTGAATAGTTGGTATCCTCAATATAACAAACTTACTTTTTTCTTTCCATCTGTTTTCTTAATTGGATTTATTGTTGCACTGGTTTTTTTGGTTTTTAATCATGACTTATTGCTTCAGTTGTATTTTGTTTACTTTTTGGTATTGTTTTTGGTGTCAACATATCAAAATAAAAGCTTTAAAATAGGTTTCTTATCGATAAAAGCGGTTTGGAAACAATTTTATGGTTACGGAACAGGTTTTATGGAATCATTTTTTAAGATTATAATTTTGAAACAAAAACCTCAAGAGGCTTTTCCTGAGTTGTTTTTTAAAAAATAATATGACAAAAATAATAGGATTAACAGGAGGTATTGGAAGTGGAAAAACTACAATTGCCAATTATTTTATGGCAGCTGGCATTCCTGTTTATATTGCTGATAATGAAGCAAGAAAAATTATGCAATCTTCAGCAATTATTGAAGAAATAAAAAAAACATTTGGTAGCGCCATTTTTGAAAATGACATTTTAAATCGAGAAAAACTATCCGAAATTGTATTTAATAATCCTGAAAAATTAAAACAACTCAATGCAATTATCCATCCTGTCGTAAAAAAACATTTTAACGAATGGATTTTGAATCATAAAAATTCTCCGTTTATTATTTATGAGGCAGCCATTTTATTTGAAAGTGGGAGTTATAAAAATTGCGATTTGATAATTACGGTTACCGCCCCAATAGAATCAAGGATTCAGAGAGTAATTCAAAGAGATAAAACAACGCGTGAGAAAGTTTTAAAAAGAATAAATATGCAATGGAGCGATGAACAACGCATCACTAAAAGCGATTTTATAATTGAAAATGTTAATCCTGATAGTGCAAAATTAGAAGTTGATAAAATTCTTAAAATTTTAAAGATTTAATAATTAAATTCTTTGCTGTTAATCTTTGGTTAATTTATTATTAATTATACTGTTAAAAACCTAATTTTGTATCGATGAATAAATTATTTTTTAGAATACTTGTTTTACTGATGAGTTTATCCTTAATCGGGATAATTTTAGTCCAAGTATATTGGTTCAATACCTCGTTTAAAAATAATGACGAGCAATTTAAGTTTCATGTTAAACAAGTTATTGGAAATGTTGCCAATAAACTTCAAAAACAAGAAGAATATGCTTATTACGAGAAATTTAATCGATATAAAGACAGTACAGGAAAAATTCCTCAAACCAATGATTTATTAGAGTTTTATTACGTTCAGAAAAATCACAAAAACAATACAACAATTGTATTTTCTAATAGTATAACATCTGAAAATTACGATTTGCCTTCAACGTTCTTTGATAAAAAATTAGATAGTGTAAAATTCCAAAGCTTCAATTCTAAAAGAGTTACAGAAGTTTATGACAACAATAGATTTGACGATTCAAAGATACAAAGCAATTTGACTCCGGATGTGAAGATCGAAAAATCCGGTAATTTAGATGCTTTAGATAATGTTGCATTAGAAATAAATTACAAAGAAATCGCTTCGGCAATGCCTTTACAGGAAAGAGTTTCAAAAGAGACTATTCAGAAGTTGTTAAAAAAAGAATTGGAAGAATATGGTGTGAACACACGATTTGAGTTTGGGATTTATAGCAGCGGATTGGCCACCAAAGTAAAATCGGATGGGTTTCGATATGATAAAAATAATACGTATTCCATTCCGATATTTACTGATAATGAAGGAAATAGTAAATATCAATTATTAGTTTCATTCCCTCATAAAAAGAAATTTCTGCTTACAGATCTTACTGGTATAACCTTACTGTCAATTATTTTTACATTGATAATTATTATTGCTTATTCGAGTGCATTAAACCAATTGATTCGTCAACGTAACATATCTGAGATTAAATCTGATTTTATTAACAATATGACTCATGAGTTTAAAACGCCAATTGCCACAATAAATTTGGCTTTGGATGCTATTAAAAACCCGAAAATTATTGGCGATCAAGAAAAGGTGCTCAAGTATCTTCAGATGATTAAGGACGAAAATAAGAGGATGCACGCACAAGTTGAAAATGTGTTGAGAATATCTAAATTAGAAAAAAAAGAATTAAATATTATAAAAGAATCTATTAATATTCAGGAGGTTATAGACGATGCTATTGAGCATGTTAACTTAATATTAGAAGATAGACAAGGAACAATAACAAAACATTTTGATGCAGTCAGAACAAGTGTTTTAATAAATGAAGTTCATTTTATAAATGTAATTGTGAATATCTTGGAGAATGCCATTAAATATTCACCTTATATTCCAAAAATTGATGTCTATACAGAAAATGTAAAAGATTTTGTGATTATTAAGGTTAAAGATAATGGAGTAGGAATGAGCAAGGTGGCTCAGAAAAGAGTTTTTGAAAAGTTCTATCGAGAACATACCGGAGATTTACATGATGTTAAAGGTCACGGACTAGGTTTAGCCTATGTGAAAAAAATTATTGACGACCATAACGGTCAAATTTATGTAGAAAGTGAAAAGGGAAAAGGAAGTACCTTCATAATAAAAATACCATTAATAAATTAAGATATGGAAAATGTAAATAAAAGAATCCTTTTAGTTGAAGATGATCTCAATTTTGGGGCAGTACTTAAAGATTATTTAATGCTTAATGACTTTGATGTCACTTTGGCCAAAAATGGAATGGAAGGATTCGAAAAATTCAAAAAGGATATTTACGATTTATGTATTTTGGACGTGATGATGCCTTACAAAGATGGATATACATTGGCAAAAGAAATTAGAGAAAAAAACCTAGAAGTGCCAATTATATTTTTGACAGCAAAATCAATGAAAGAGGATGTGTTGAAAGGATATAAAGCCGGTGCTGACGATTATTTGAACAAACCCTTCGATTCAGAGGTTTTATTGATGAAAATAAGAGCCATAATTCAAAGAAAATCTTCTGCTACAAAAGCTGAGCCAGTTCAATTTGAATTTAACGTAGGTAAATTTCATTTAAATTCAAAACTTCGTTTCTTAACTTTTAACAATGATGAGCCTGTTAAATTGTCTCCAAAAGAAAACGAATTGTTGAAAATGTTAATTCTTCACGAAAATGACTTGATGCCGAGAGAATTGGCTTTGACAAAAATTTGGAGAGATGATAACTATTTCACATCAAGAAGTATGGACGTTTACATTGCCAAATTAAGGAAATACCTTAAACTAGATCCAAATGTTGAAATTCTTAACATTCACGGTGAAGGATTTAGATTAGTAGTAAAAAAATAAATTATTAGACTATATAAAAAGGCTTCAGTTTAAAATTGAGGTCTTTTTTGTTCATAAAGAAATTTATTTCAAATTTAACTGTAAAGCAAAACAAGTTTTATTTTCTTTGGTAATACTAAAAATCAGTGATTCTGAATTCAAATTTTCGTGGATGATAACTTTGTCTTTCAGAGATAATTCCTTTAAGAAATTCATTTCAAAACTTTTAATTTTTTGATTTAGAATAAATTCTACATCCACAAAATCCAAGCACCATTCAAGGTATTTAACATTATTAACGTGATTCACGATGTCTAAATCCGAAAGAGCAACTGTTTTCTCAAAGACCATTTCGGTTTCGTTATTGAGGTTAATTTTAGAAAAGGTTTTTTGGGTTGCTTTGTGTTCTGGATACAATTCAAAATGTTTGAACGGCAAAGACAAGGCTTCAGGTCGTCTTATTTCAGTATTAAAAACGGCCCAAAAAGTCTCGCAACCCACTATTTTATTTCCGTTGACATACATTTCTAAAGCACGCACGGAACGAGAATTTTCAAGTGTATTAATCCATGTTTTTACTGTTACGACGTCTTTCCATTTAGGTAATTCCAAAATTTCGACACGCATTCTGCTCAAAACCCAAGCTTGATTAAATTCCTGCATATCTGAGAAACTAATTCCACCCACTTCGGAATGTGCCGCGGCGGTCAATTGCAAAATATTGCACAAATCCGTATATTTTAAAAAACCATTTGGCAAACATTGCGTAAAATTAATTTCCCAATCTTTGCTGAATATGGACGTGAAATTGTCGGCTATTGGCATATAAATAATTATGAATAATGAATTAGTCCGGTTATATAATTTATGATTTCTTGTCGATTATTAAGATAATCAAACCACTTTGTTTCTTCATTTCTTTTGAACCAAGTGAGCTGCCTTTTTGCAAATCGTCTGGTGTTTTTCTTGATTTCTTCAATGGCAAACTCCAATGAAATTTCGCCTTCAAAATAACTAAACAATTCTCTATAACCCACAGTTTGCATTGCGTTAAGGTCTTTGTGAGGAAATAAATCTTTGGCTTCAGCCAATAAACCTTCATTGATCATAGTATCCACACGTTGGTTTATTCTGTCGTAAATTTTACTTCTTTCGGCTTCCAAACCAATGATTATAGGAGTGAAGTTTCGAGTGTTTTTCTTTTGGTTTAAAAAAGAAGAATATGGTTTTCCAGAACCGATACAAACTTCCAAGGCACGCATCATCCGTTGTGGATTTTCTTTTGCAACCACTTCAAAATATTTTGGATCTAATTTTTCTAATTCCGTTTGTAGATACTCAATTCCTGATTTTTCGTAATTCAGTTTTACTTCATCTCTAACGGAAGAATTTATCTCTGGGAAATCGTCAAATCCTTTTAAAACGGCATCTACATATAAGCCAGAACCGCCCACCATTACTACATAATCGTTATTTAAAAACAATTCGTCTAGTTTAGCAATGGCTTCTTTTTCGAAATCGCCAACGGTATAATTCTCAAAAATCGATTTATTTTGGATGAAATGATGTTTGGCAGCAGCCAATTCTTCAGAAGAAGGAACTGCTGTCCCAATTTGCATTTCTTTAAAAAATTGTCGGCTGTCACAAGAAATTATTTCGCAATTGAAATGTTGTGCCAAAGCGATGCTTAAGGATGTTTTTCCAATGGCTGTTGGTCCAACAATTGTAATAAGATATTTAGCCATAATTAAAAATTTATGACTTTCATTGTTTTACTTTTTCGCAAATAACTTTGGATATTATTCCGAGTATCTCGATTGCTTTGCATCGGGATTATGATATTTCTTAAAATTTCAATGTTATTGATTTGGTAGTTTAAATCATAGAAAGCATATCCTTTGTAAACGCCATTTTCAACAAAAATTACACTGCGCTCAGTAATGGTACGCCCTTTGTCTAAAATTGCCAAAGTCTTATTGTCAAACAAATTCTTGTCAATAAAACTCTGAACACGCTCATTGTACTCATGAGTTGAAATTTTTCCAATGCAAGCACCATCGCATTCGTTAATGGTGTGTTGAAAACAATGTGTTTTAGTTTCGTATAAACCTGTCAATTTCTGACATAATTGATAATGAGAAGTAATTCGATACAAGGCGTCTTTTCCTTCCTGCATAGAAACGTATGATTTTATTTCTTTTTTCCTGCCGTCTGCTTTTTGTAATTTCAAATTTAGATAACCATTAGCATCTTTTTCAGGATAAATTGCCCAAGAAAAGTTGCTTTTTGGAGACATTCTATTATATATGGGTCTGTTACTTTTTATTTCTTCAGATTCTTTCAAAAGCGCAATCAACTCGCTTCCAGTTTCTTCATAGGTTACGGTGAAAACTTCATTTTGGATTTTCTTGGCACTTTTTGTAATTCCTGTAAAATGCTGATTGACTCGCTTTTTAATGTTACGGCTTTTGCCAATAAAAATCAGGCTGCCGTCTTCTCGATGAATGTAATAAACCCCAGTTTTTGAAGGTAAACTTTCAACAATATCCATCAATTTGGGCGCAATTCCTTTTTGTATTTCAAATTTGATAAGCTCTTTGACGATTTCTTTATTCAAATCTTTGTCCAATAACATTTTAAATAGTTTCACCGTTGCCATTGCATCGCCACTGGCACGATGTCTGTCAGCCATTGGGATTCCTAGTGCCCGAACTAATTTCCCTAAACTGTGTGAGGGTTGTTCTGGTAATAATTTTTTGGATAATTCTACTGTGCAAAGCGTTTTTATGTTAAAATCATAACCCAAACGACGAAATTCAGTGCGTAAAATTCGGTAATCAAACGTAGCATTATGGGCTACGAGAACACAATCATTTGTCATTTCGATGATACGTTTTGCTACTTCAAAAAACTTTGGCGCTGAGCGCAACATTGCGTTATTGATGCCTGTAAGTTTTACGACAAAAGGCTGAATGGGAATTTCTGGATTGACTAAACTGATAAACTGATCCACGATTTCGTGACCGTCAAATTTATAAATGGCAATCTCTGTAATTCCTTCTTCGTTGAATTGTCCTCCAGTGGTTTCTATGTCAAGTATTGCGTACAATTTTTTTGTTTAAAGTTTAAAGTTTAAAGTTGTTGAACTTCAAACGTACTATTGTCTTCCTCCAAAGATACTACTTCCAATTCGAACCATCGTGCTTCCACATTCAATTGCGAGTTGATAATCGCCAGACATTCCCATCGAAAGGGTTTTGGGTTCTAGGTTTTGGTTTTTGGGTTGTGCAACTAAAAAATCAAAAATAGTTTTCAAATGTTTGAACTCTTTCTTGATTTGTTCTCGATTATCCGTAAAAGTTGCCATTCCCATTAATCCCACAATTCGAATGTTTTTCATTTCTTGAAATGTCTTGGAAGCCAGAATTTCATTGAGCTCTTTTTCGTCAAGACCAAACTTGGATTCTTCTTCGGCTATATGTATTTGAAGCAAGCAATCAATGATTCTATTGTTCTTTTGCGCTTGTTTGTTAATTTCTTGCAATAGTTTTAAACTATCTACGCCGTGAATTAGGCTCACAAATTGTGCCATAAATTTGACTTTGTTCGTCTGTACGTGCCCAATCATGTGCCACTCGATATCTTTTGGCATCACTTCCCATTTCTCGGACATTTCCTGAATTTTATTTTCACCAAAAATGCGTTGATCTGCATTATAAGCTTCCATCAAATCAGGAATGGGTTTCGTTTTTGAAACAGCAACAAGCGTTACGGTTGAAGGTAATGATGATTTTATTTTGAGAAGGTTTTGTGCGATTGACATTTTATATAAATTGTTTCGAGATTTTTTCGGCTTTTTTACTTTCGCTATAATCATAAAAACCTTCACCAGATTTCACGCCCAATTTTCCAGCTCGAACCATATTTACTAATAATGGACATGGAGCATATTTTGAATTTTTAAATCCATCATACATAACATTTAAAATTGCCAAACAAACGTCAAGCCCAATAAAATCAGCTAATTGTAATGGTCCCATTGGGTGACCCATTCCAAGTTTCATCACGGTGTCAATTTCATAAACACCAGCGACTTTGTTGTAAAGTGTTTCAATGGCTTCGTTAATCATTGGCATCAAAATTCTGTTGGCAACAAAACCCGGATAATCGTTTACTTCAACAGGAGTTTTTGCAAGTTTTTCGGATAAAGTCATAATGATTTTTGTCACTTCATCACTTGTGTTGTAACCCCGAATGATTTCAACCAATTTCATAATCGGTACAGGATTCATAAAGTGCATCCCGATAACACGTTCAGGATGAGCCACAACTGCCCCAATTTGTGTAATAGAAATAGAAGAAGTATTTGTTGCCAAAATGGTATTGTGCGGGCAAGCTTCATTCAGTTGTTTGAAAATATTAAGCTTTAATTCTACGTTTTCTGTGGCTGCTTCAACGACTAAATCAACACCAACAACGCCGTCTTTGATGTCGGTATAAGTGATGATATTGCTTATGGTTTTGAATTTATCCTCCTCGGTAATGGTTCCTTTGGCAACCATTCGATCTAAATTAGAAAAAATAGTGGACATTCCTTTGTCCAAAGACTTTTCGGAAACATCGATCAATTTTACGGCAAAACCACTTTGTGCAAAAGTATGAGCAATCCCGTTGCCCATTGTTCCTGCTCCGATTACGGCAATTATTTTCATAATTCTTTATTGAAAAATTAAAAAATTCAATGATTTAAAGATTGGGTTTAATTGAAAATTACTTCTTAAAACAATCAATAATTTGATAAGCCACACGCAATGCTTCTGTCGCTTGTTCTAATGTTACAACAGGAGTAGTGTTATTATTTATGGCATCGGCAAAAGATTCCAATTCATCCAAGATGGCGTTGTTTTGCTCCACATCAGGATTCGAAAAGTAGATTTGTTTTTTTACGCCTTCGGCATTTTGTAGAATTATATCAAAATCTCCAGGAATTTCGGGAGCGTCTTTCATTTTTACAACTTCGCATTTCTTTTCCAAAAAGTCAACCGAAATATAAGCATCTTTCTGGAAAAAGCGGGATTTGCGCATATTTTTCAATGAAATTCGGCTGGCCGTTAAATTGGCAACGCAACCATTTTCGAACTCAATTCGAGCATTGGCAATATCTGGAGTGTCACTAATTACTGAAACTCCGCTGGCGTTGATATCTTTTACTTTTGAATTCACCACACTCAAAATAGCATCAATATCGTGAATCATCAAGTCAAGAACCACGGGAACATCGGTGCCACGAGGATTGAATTCGGCTAAACGATGTGTTTCGATAAACATTGGATTTTCGATCATATCCTTTGTTGCTTTGAATGCAGGATTGAATCTTTCGACGTGACCAACTTGACCTTTTACATTATATTCTTTTGCCAAGGCAATAATTTCTTCGGCTTCGGCAACGGTATTCGAAATGGGTTTTTCTATAAAAACGTGTTTCCCGGATTTGATGGAAACCTTGGCACATTTATAATGGGAAAGTGTTGGCGTCACGATGTCAATAACGTCGACAGCATGAATTAAAGTTGCAATCGTTGAGAAGTTTTTATAACCAAATTCTTTGGCAACTCTATCGGCGTTCTCTTGATTTTCATCATAAAAACCAACTAATTCGTATTTTTCGGATTGTTGTAATAACCGTAAATGAATTTTTCCGAGATGTCCAGCACCTAAAACGCCAACTTTTAACATATAAATGATTTTTAACAAATGTATAATTTATTTGTTTATTGTCTAAAGTTTGACGTTTAAAGTTTTGGAATTTGTTATTTGATTATTGGAATTTTAAAGTTTATTTTTACCAAAATAAATTACCAAAATTTTGAAAGACACTGCCAAACATCAAGGACTTCGTAATCAATTAGTAACCCTTTTGAAAGAAAAAGGAATTACAGACAAGAGTGTTTTGGAGGCTATCAAAAAAATTCCAAGGCATCTTTTTTTGAATTCCAGTTTTGCCGATTATGCTTATCAGGATAAAGCTTTTCCTATTGGAGCTGGACAAACTATTTCGCAACCTTATACTGTGGCTTTTCAAAGTCAATTATTAGAAGTAAAAAAAGAACATAAAATCCTCGAAATTGGCACCGGTTCCGGTTATCAAACTGCCGTTTTGTGTTTAATGGGAGCCAAGGTATATAGTGTTGAAAGACAAAATGAGTTATTCAAACAAACATCGGTTTTATTACCAAAATTAGGCATTAGACCGAAACATCTTTCTTTTGGTGATGGATATAAAGGATTGCAAAATCACGCTCCATTTGACAGTATTATAGTTACGGCTGGTGCGCCAATAATTCCGCAAGCCTTGATGGCACAGTTAAAAATAGGAGGAAGGCTAGTTATTCCGCTTGGAGAAGAAAACCAAATTATGACCTTGTTAATAAGAAAGAATGAGACTCAGTTTGAAAAACATGAATTTGGTGATTTTAAATTTGTTCCTTTATTGGAAAATAAAAATTAAAGGTCATTCCAACTCTTCCTCACACGGGATGAAAAATTTAAGGTGCAAATTGAATTATTTGATTTTCAAATTCTTGACGGGTTTAATCATAAATCGAAGCAATAAACACAACTGTCTCAACTTCAAATGATGATTAAAATGATTTTTTTATTCTGTCAAGATCACGCTTCGTATCTTGTTCTTTTAACGATTCGCGCTTATCGTAGGTTTTTTTTCCTTTGCAAAGTCCAATTTCCAGTTTTGCCATTCCTTTTTCATTGGTAAACAATTTTAAAGGAACGATAGTTAAACCTTTGGCTTGCACGCTTCTTGACAAACCTTTTAATTCTCGTTTGTTCAGTAAAAGTTTGCGCTCGCTTCTTGCTTTGTGATTGAATTGGTTGCCAAAAGCATATTCTTCAATATAGGTATTGATTGCGAAAAGTTCAGTCCCACTAAATTCGCAAAAACTCTCTGTTATATTGGCTTTTCCTAACCTAATAGATTTTATTTCGGTTCCAGCTAAAACGATTCCAGCCGTAAATTTTTCGATTATTTCATAATCGAAACGGGCTCTTTTATTAAGTATGTTGATTGTTTTTAGCATTGGATGGCAAATGTAGATACAAATGTCTGAAACACCAAAGAAATATATAAAAATGCCATAAATTTGCAATATGGAAAAGCGACAATCAAAAGACCCGTTACACGGAATTACTCTTCAAATAATTTTGGAACGACTCGTTACTTATTATGGATTTGATACTCTGGGCGAATTGATTAAAATTAAATGTTTTACGGATAATTCAAGTGTAAAATCGAGTTTGACTTTCTTGCGAAAAACGGATTGGGCGAGGAAAAAAGTGGAAGAATTATATATTAATACCTCCACAAAGTTTAAAACGACTATCTAATTTAGACGATACGATATCATAACGCCACCCCGATAGGGCAACCATTCGCCACTTTTATTCCAATTTTTTGCTTTGTCATACCTATCTGGGGTACCGTCTTTATAATATCCATGATAAAAACCTTGATGCCAACCACCTCCAACAAATAAATCTAGCATAAATTTGTTGTTTAATTTTATGTCATAACCAATTGTTGCCCCAAATCTATATCCAAATCCATCTTCGTATAAGTTGGTATTCCAATAGTTCCATTTTTGAACTTTATATCGGTCTACGCCAGTATTTCCTCCAACATAAAAGCCTTTGTATTTTTCGTTAAAATGATAGCGTACTTCAGCCGTTAAAGTATAAAATTCCAATTTTTGACCTTTAAACGATTTCCAAAAGGAAGTCATAACGTCAGCCTCAAAAGTAAATTTTTTTCCGATACTAGTCTCAATTCCAACATTAGGAACTAGGACTAAAGCTGTTATGGCATTTACTTTGATATAAGTTTGAGATTGGGAATAAATTGAAGACAGAATAAAAATAAAAATGAATATTTTTTTCATAAAACTAAGTTTTACTAGTCAATAATTAAATTTTTTTTAACTAGTTTTTGGACAAATATAAAGATTATTGTTAAGAATGAAGTTAACTTAGTGTTTATTCAAAACAGAATAAATTACAGTGTCCAAAAATCGGCCTTCATAAAACTCATTCTCTTTCAAATGAGCTTCTTTAACAAAGCCATTTTTTTGCAGGACTTTTTCAGAAATAAAATTTTCAGGATCTATGATAGCCTCAATAGAGTGTAGCTTCATTGTTTCAAAACCATATTTCACTACTTCTTTTATAGCCTCTGTAATAAAGCCTTTACCGTGATATTCCGGAAGTAACATATATCCAATTTCCGCTCGATAATGTTCCGGTTTTATTCTGTAAAGCCCTATAATACCTATTAGCTTTGGATTATTTTTTAAAGTAAATGCCCAATTTATTCCCTCATTATTCTCGATTTTGGAATCTATAAGGGCAATGTGTTCCAGAGCCTCTTTTATGTTTTTTACTAATGGTCTGGGAATGTATTTCATCGTTTCCTTATCAGATCGAATAGCAAATATTTCGTTAGCATCATCATTCACAACTCGTCTTAAGCGCAACCGTTCGGTTTCAAGATTCGGAAATGGAGTAAAATTTATATCTATCATTTTTATAAAATTTCAATACTAAAATTTGATTTAAAATTTTCATTTTCTTCCAAAAGCTGAATTCCTTCTTTTTTAGAAATAGTATCATATTCTTCTAACGTATCTGAATATCCAAACCAAGGCTCAATACACAAAAATGGTCCGTTTTTAATAGTCCAAATTCCTAAATTTGGAAAATCTGTAAAATTTACTTTCAATAATGGAACCGTATTTTGTATGATGGTTATCGTTTTAGATTTTAATGTTTTAAAAACTAATGCATCATTTTCAAAAAGCGGATAATTTAAACCAAGTTGGCGATTGTCCAACTGAATTTCATTTGTGTTATTTGAAATTAAGCCATCCTCAAGAAGATGATATTTTAGAATTTCGTGTTGTTGAAATTCAAGACTATAATTTTCAAAATTTCCATTCATTGCAAATGCTGGATGTGCTCCAATTGAAAATGGCATTATAAAATCATTTTTATTAATGACTTTGTAATCAATGTTTAACTTGTTTTCATCCAATGAATAACAAATTTGCAATTCAAAAACGAAAGGATAGACTTTTATTGTTTCCACTGATGAAATTAAAGAAAAAGTCGCACTTTTTTCCGTCTTTTTAATCAATTTGAATTCCATTTCTCTTGCAAAACCATGTCTAGGCAAATGATATTCGATTCCATTATAGAAATATGAATTGTTTTTGAGAGTACCAATAATTGGAAACAGAATAGGAGAATGTTTACCCCAAAATGCTGGACTTCCTTCCCAAATGTATTCTTTATTTTTGTTGTTTCTTAAAGAAAATAATTCAGCACCAAAGTGATTTATTTGAGCAGTTAGATTTGAATTTGAAATTGTTGTTGTCAAAAGAGTTGTTTGTTATGTTTTTATAATCTTGATGATGTAAATATATTTCATAAATTTAAAATTGTAGAATAAAATCAAATAAATTGTATAATTGATAAAGTTTTGTCAAAACGTCACATTTAATTTGAGTGTGATGTTTATTTTTCATTAATTTGCTGTTGAAAATTTATATAATGAGAAAAAATCGTTTAAAAGTCCTTCTACAGTTGACTTTATTATTAGTGATATCATCTTTATGGTCACAACAAATTCCAGCTTCTGCTGCATCCAAAACAATTTCGAAGTATGATTATCACGACGCTTTTGCATCTTTTTTTTATACAAAGGATGGAACTAACACACGTTCTGCAAGCGGTCAGCCCGGTTCTGAATATTGGCAAAACAGAGCAGATTATCAATTGTCTGCAAAATTAAATGAAGCAAACAATGAAATTTCAGGAACTGGAATTATAACTTATACAAACAATAGCCCAGACAAAATGTCTTTTCTGTGGATGTATTTAGACCAAAATTTATTCAAATCAGATTCTCGTGGTAATGCCATTATTCCTATAACCGGAAGTAGAAATGGTGCACAAGGTCAAATTTTTGATGGAGGTTTCAAGATAAAATCGGTAAAAATTGTTTCTATTTCTAATGGGAAATCTATCGAAAAAGAGGTTAAATATTTAATTACTGATACCAGAATGCAGATTTTTCTTCCTCAAGAATTGAAATCTAAAGGAGGAAATGTAAAAATCAAAATTGATTTTTCTTTCATTTCTCCTGACGAAGGTTCTGATAGAATGGGAGTATTGCAAACTAAAAACGGTAAAATATTTACAATAGCCCAATGGTATCCAAGGATGTGCGTTTATGATGACATAAGAGGATGGAACACAAATCCCTATTTAGGAGCATCTGAATTTTATTTAGAATATGGTGATTTTGACGTCAACATAACCGTACCTTCCAATCATTTTGTGGTTTGTTCAGGAGAATTGGTAAATTCATCAGAGGTTTATTCTGCAGAGCAACAAAAACGTTTTTCCAATGCTTCACAAAGTGATAAAACGGTTATAATTCGTTCTGGAAATGAAGTTTTGGCTGCAGCCAATACAAATTTAAAGTCTTATAAAACTTGGCATTTTAAAATAAAAAATGCCCGTGATGCTTCCTGGGCATCTTCGGCTGCATTTATTTTAGATGCTGCGAGAATTAATTTGCCAAGCGGGAAAAAATCGATGGCTATTTCTGCATATCCGATAGAAAGTGATGGGAACGAAGCTTGGGGGCGTTCAACAGAATATACCAAAGCATCTATTGAAAATTATTCGAAAAGATGGTTTGAATATCCTTATCCAACTGCTACAAATGTGGCAGGAATTGTTGGTGGAATGGAATATCCTGGGATAGTTTTTTGTGATTATAAGGATAAAAATGATGATTTATGGGGTGTTACTGATCATGAATTTGGACATATTTGGTTTCCAATGATTGTTGGTTCAAACGAACGTCTATTTGGTTGGATGGACGAAGGTTTTAATACTTTTATCAATTCATTAAGTTCTGTTGATTTTAATAAAGGGGAGTATAAGGAGAAGGTTTCTGATTTGCATAAAGATTCAGAAAAGTATACAAAACCAAATTTAGAGACGATAATGAGTTCTCCAGATAATATGAAGGAAGCAAATATTGGGACTTTATGTTATTCAAAACCTAGTGCAGGCTTGGTTATTTTGCGTGAACAAATTTTAGGACCAGAACGTTTTGATTTAGCTTTTCGTACTTACGTTGATCGTTGGGCATTCAAACATCCAACACCAGATGACTTTTTTAGAACTATCGAAAATGTTTCCGGAGAAGATTTAAGTTGGTTTTGGAGAGGATGGTTTATAAATAATTGGCGTTTAGACCAAGGTGTTAATTCCATAAAATATGTTGATAATAATCCAAAATTAGGGGTTTACATCACAATTGAAAACTTTGAAAAAATGGTAATGCCGGTAACTTTGGACATTAAAACAAAAAGTGGTAATGTCAGCCATGTAAAATTACCCGTAGAAATATGGCAGAAAAATAAAGATTGGACTTTTAAATATAATTCAACTGAAGAAATTGAAAGTATCGTTATTGATTCAGAGCACGTATTGCCGGATAGCAATGAAAGCAATAATAGTTGGACTTCGGCAACCGGAATTATTGAAAAAGATGTGAACTTGGATGGATATTTAGGTGCTTTTTCCAATAAAAATGCTCCGATAAAAATAATTTTTACAAAAAAACGAGGAGTCATAAATGTTGAAATAACAGATTATCCAAAATTCCCTGTAGAATTTATAGATAATAATACTTTACAATCTAAAGAAGCTGGACTTAAATTTGAATTTGATGAAAGTAAGGCCGGATTAAATATGGTTTTGGATGATGGACAAAAAATCCCATTTAAAAGAGAGTAGCAACTTTTTTAGTTTGTAAAAAAGCACCAACATTTAACAAAAATGTTGGTGCTTTTTAATTTTAGAAAGAATGAAATTATTCCGGAATTTGTTGACTCAAACAATGCAAAGTTCCAAAACCCCAAATTAAATCTATCGCACTAATCCCGATAATTTCTCTATCAGGAAAACAATCTGCAATTGTGTTTAATGCCATTCTATCATTCGAATCGTTAAAAGTTGGAACCAAAACACATTTATTCAAAATCAAAAAATTTGCATAACTGGCTGGCAATCGAACACCATCAAAATCGATACGCTTTGGCATTGGCAAAGTTATGATTTTTGGAGATTTTCCATTTTCTAATTTTGCGTCTTGCAATCGGTTTAAGTTGTCTTGCAAGGGTTTGTAATTGTTGTCTAAAGGGTCTGATTCCACGATGGTAATTATTGTGTCTTCATTAACAAATCGGCACAAATCGTCAATGTGGCCGTGAGTATCATCACCTTCAATTCCGTTACCTAACCAAATCACATTAGTAATTCCCAGATATTCTTTAAAAACGATTTCATAATCCTCTTTAGAAAAATTAGGATTCCGAACCTGTATATTAGGATGTAACAAACATTCTTCCGAAGTCAATAAAGTTCCTTTCCCATTAGTATCAATGGCTCCACCTTCAACAATCACCGGTTTTCCATTGTATAAAACTTGTGTCACTGGAACATTTAGAAATTCACCCACTTTTGCAGGAACCTGTTTGTCTAAATTGATGTTTTTATATTTTGCCCAGCCATTAAAATTGAAATTTAATGCTTCTCTTTTGATTCCATTTTTTACAATAATCGAACCCGAATCGCGCATCCAACTACGGTTGGTTTTATAAATTATGAAAGAAACATTTGTCATTTGAACTGTTGCTTTTTCTAGCTTTTCAATGACTTTTTCTTTTAGATTTTCATCAGCAACTACTAAAAAGACTTTCTCATAAGTGGCCACTTTTTTTATGAATTCAACGAACGCCCATTGAATGGACTCGTATTTTCCAGGCCAATCTTTCCCATTATGCGGAAAACAGAGCAAAATTCCTTCTTGTTTTTCCCATTCGGCTGGGAATCGTCTTGTGTTTGTAGCCATAATTAGTCAATCGCTCTTTTTGTAATATCACCAAAAGCATCAATTCTTCGGTCTCTAAAAAACGGCCAATTTTGGCGCACATTTTCTTGTAGATCCAAGTCTACATCCGCCATAATAATTTCCTCTTTATCGTTTGAAGCTTGCGCTAAAATTTCACCTTGTGGGCCGGCAATAAATGAAGATCCCCAAAATAATACTCCATCCGTGTTTGGTAAATATTGTTCCAAACCGATCCTATTTGCGGCGGCAACATAAACGCCATTGGCTACAGCGTGGCCTTTCATAACGGTCATCCAGGCGTTATGTTGGTTTTCGCCATATTGTTCTTTTTCGGATGGATGCCATCCTATTGCAGTTGGGTAAAACAAAACTTCGGCACCTTGTAAAGCCGTCAAACGAGCTGCTTCCGGATACCATTGATCCCAACAAATTAGTGTTCCTATTTTTCCCTTTTTGGTAGGGAAAGTTTTGAAACCTAAATCTCCGGGAGTAAAATAGAATTTTTCATAAAAATGAGGGTCATCCGGAATGTGCATTTTTCGGTACAATCCCGCTTCTGATCCATCTGTGTCAATAATATAAGCACTGTTGTGATAGATTCCGGCCATTCTTTTTTCGAAAAATGGAACGATAATCACCACACCTAATTCTTTTGCCAAAGCACTAAAAGCACTAAAAGTAGTACTGTAAAGTGGTTCTGCCAAGGCAAAATTATCAACATCTTCACTTTGGCAAAAATAATGACTGCTATATAATTCCGGTAACGAAATGACTTCAGCACCTTGACTGGCAGCATCTCGAACCCAAGATAAACATTTTTTAAGGTTGTTTTCGGCAACATCATTCAGATTCAACTGAATAACCGCTATTTTGTATTTTTTCTTTGGCATATGGTAAAATTTAGACAGCAAAAATAGTAATTTTATAAGGAGTAAAAAACAGTCTAATTAGAAAAAAACATATTGGTTTAGATTAGTAATCTTTGGAGAACACTTTTGTAGCTATTCAGAAAAATGGGCGAACATATAAGACGGCACATTTCAGTTTATAGATTAGGATTCTTATTATTTATGCACAATTTTGTAGTAGTTTTAATTTACATTATAGAAATTATAAATTCTTGACCATTCAGTCGATTGACCAGGTTTAATAAATATATTAACAAATAATTCTGGACTTATTACGTGTTCCCATCCCCAAAGATTTACCTGATTTGTTTGAAAACTTGCAGTTTCGCTTATTTTAATATTGCTTTTAAGGTTTGTTAATTCCCAAGCTGCATTTACATTTTCACTTCCTGAAAGGTTGCTAAAAAAGAATTGATTTTTAGGCGAACCGTTAAATTTGATTTCATTTAGTCCGATTTCGACTTTTTGTTCTGGATTAACTGTTTCCCCAAATAGTTCAGGTTTTAATTGAAATGGAAATTTTAATACATAATTGCTCCCTATTGAATCTTTATTTATTGCTGTAAAATTATGGACATATTCATTTGTAATAATATCTTTTTCACCTGTGTTTTCTAAATAATATTTAATTATAAAACTATTATTATGTAATTCAATCTCTTTTTTTAAAAGATATGAATAGCCATTGATGTCTTCTGATTTACAAATAAATACAATTTTATCAGGTTCTGTAATGACTTCAAATTTGGCAGGTTTAATCGCGTATTTTTTACTGAATAGGTAAGTAGAGTCCTCTTTTTTTAATAGACCTATGCCTATCTTATGAAACCAACCTCCTTTATGGGTATCATCAAAACCTAACGCAGAATTTATTCCGAATTCATTGTAAAATCCTTTTCCAATACAATGCTCATCTTGACTATCATTGTTTTCAATACTTGTCATTAAGGTTTTTTTAAACATAATTTTCACAATTTTTCCAGTCCAGTCAAATCGCGAAAAATTGTAATTTTCTAATGGAGAGTCAATATGTATTTCTAGATTTTTGTTATTAAGTATATAAGGCATATTTTGAAATAAAAATAATTAATTAAACTGATGTATTAATTTAAAATTTGGGATTTGAATAATAATTTTAGAATTTAACAGTAATCATTTTGAAAAATTTCCCTTTCAAATTCTGACTATTTTGTTTACCATTCTTCTACTAAATCATTATGGTCATCTCCGCCAATGCTGTAAAAATTGTTTTCTTCGACCTCACCGCCAATATTTCCTTGTCCATCAACAAGGTTTAATCTGATACATTTAGATCTTCTTCCAGATGTTTTAAAATGAATGTCGCTTTTGTTCCATTTTGGATCTTTATCAGTAATTTTAATTGACTTTTTCTAAGCAAGATATTTTGTAACTTTCGTTTTTATTGTTTAGTATTAGTATCTGTTAGGGTTTATAGGTTCAACATTTTGTCCCAAACATTTACTAGTCATTGCCAAAATATGGAATAAAAAAGTTTACTCTTTTATTTTTTCAGTCTCTAAATTGCTAGTAATAACAATCTTTAATATCACACTTTACCATACAAAATTATATTAGTATCAATCATAATTAAGATTTTTCCTTCTAAGTTGTTTTAGGCAAGGATTAATTCGCTTTGTTTTTATCCAAATTCGTTCCAATTATCATTTTAAAACTTGTCACATGTTTTATATATTCATTTTTTTATTTCCGCTTTTAGGCACTAAATGCAATTGTGCCTGCCATTTCTATAGGCATCAGCACGGCTAAGATACTCGAGCAATTGGGATTGTTTTATTTTGCAATAATGCAATAAGCCCAAGTATGGGACCAATGGCAAGTAACATATAAATATATTGTTCGTTTATTTTGTCTGAAAACAAATTAATAAATTGAATACTAATAATTGTAATTGCAAAACCAATACAATTTACAATTACTAGGGAAGTTCCTTTTGATTCTTCTGGAGCATTTTGAACAACTAGAGTTGAGAACAAAGGAGAGTCAGCAATAACAACTAGACTCCATATGAATAGGAAAATAATGAATTGAGCAATTGAACTAGAAAACAAAAAAAAGGGGGAAACAATGCAGCACAAGCAAGATAGAAACAGGGATAATGAGGCTATTTTTTTTTCGCCAAAATATTGTGAAAGGATTCCACTAAAAACGCAAGCGATTGCTCCGGATGCAATTATAAAAAATGATAGTAATGAAACATTAAGATTTATTTCAGGGTAACGAGTATTGTACGATGACACCATTACTGGAACAAACGCCCAAAAGGTATAAAGTTCCCACATATGTCCGAAATATCCAATAGAAACAGACCGGAAATTATGATTCTTGAATCCTTTCATAAATTGGGTAAGTTTTATTTTTTGGACTGGCTTGCGATAGGGTCCATCAGGTACGAAAAGTAGAATGGCAAGTCCGCCAATAATTGACAAAACGGTAGTGATATATACAATGTATTCCCATGGATAGCCTATAATTATGTTTTTCAATAAATGAGGGAATGCCGTCCCAATAACTAAAGCACCAATTAAAAAGCCCAATGATTTTCCTAAACCTTTTTGATAATAATCGGAAGCTATTTTCATACCAACAGGATAAATTCCTGCGAGAAAAAAACCGGTTAAAAATCTAAACAAAAGTATTTCGGTTGAGCCAATGCTATTAATGCTAATTCCAAGATTAAAGAAACCAGCTAAAATTGCACTACTACAAAACACCAATGAAGGCGAAAAACGGTCTGAAATAGTAAAAACAGCGAATACCAAAGTCCCTAAAATAAATCCAAATTGTATAACACTTGTAAGGTGAGCCAAAAAATGTTGATCGAGGTTAAGATCTTTCGCTATGTCAGCTATTATTGAGTTCCCTGCGAACCAAAGCGAAGTACAAAAAAATTGAGAAACAACAATAACTGGTAATACAAATCTCATATAGTTTTTTTTATTATGCATAACATTCTTAGATTTATAACTACTGGCTAGTTTTGAAAACGTGTATTCTCAGCTGGACAAAAATACCATTAAAAATAACAATTCCAATGAATTTTAAAATGGATAGAAACTTATGTTTTGCATTTGTGGTTGTTTTGTTATTTCGATGAATGAATCCCAAGAGCTAGCTAATAGAC
Organism: Flavobacterium soyangense; assembly: GCF_015277675.1. Classification (GTDB taxonomy): domain Bacteria; phylum Bacteroidota; class Bacteroidia; order Flavobacteriales; family Flavobacteriaceae; genus Flavobacterium; species Flavobacterium soyangense. Next base: position 326 of record NZ_JADHEC010000024.1, on the reverse strand, counting down.
AAAGTAAATCGTATCTCTGGAACTAAAACTCTTCTTTTCGGACATTTGATGTGGGTTTTTGTTTGACTCATTTTAATCATGGTTTTTGAGGTAATTCATTTACAAAGTCCTTAATGAATTTTATCACTTCATCCCAGTTTGTGTATTCATAATCCTGTGAAGTATCAGTTGCGCCCCTCTCTTTTTTAGAAATAATTTTCATTACAAGGCGTCAAACTGTCTAAAAACCTTCCTTTCCAATGTTTATTCTTTTGTATTAAAAATCGTTCAAAATATTTGGATAACTCCTTAGTTTTCTTTATCTTTAAGCAAGTATTTATCGCTTA
>NZ_JADHEC010000023.1 GCF_015277675.1 Flavobacterium soyangense | reverse complement strand
TTCAATATCTTTGGAACTCATAAATTTTGTTTTTTGTCACTCAAAATATATGAAAAAAAGGGCTTACTTTTAAAAGTAGCCCTTTCTGTTTAAAAATATTAATCGGTTAGTAGTGTATCAATATATATTATGGCACATAAAACAAATATCATATTCAAAAATGGTTTTATTAAATTAGTATTGAAATTAAATAGTAGTCTTTTTATTCTTAACCAAATCTAATCAAAATCAATGCTATTAAAAGTACTACAAATAAGACTTTGTTAACAAAATTTATAATCAAAAAATAATCTAGTTAGACCATCTTGTTTTACCGTTTCCCTTATTTTGATAGATTATTTTAAATTATCTCTTGTCATTTGAGTTTACATTAAAACTGATAAGGTTGAACATATTTCGCATTCTGGAATGCAGCCTGTTACCATAGAGCATTTCAATTTCGGAGGCGGATAGATTGGAGGTAAGGTGAGTGATGGAATTATTCACCACGAACTGCTCGTAACGACTGATCAATACCTCAGCCATTACATTGCAATCGTTGCCAAAATGTTTGATTTGTTGTTCGGCACCTAAGTCATCAAAGCAATAGCCGGAAAGGCGTGATTGGAAATTTGTTTTGAGGGATACTTATTTATAGATCGTTTTTCCTTAACTTAATTATTTTGAAATAAGAACTCGTGTGTATCAATAACGGCAGCTCTTCCCATCTGTACTAAATTTTCCGTTTTTTTTAAAAATATCCCCAATGTTTTTTCATTATAAATCAATTTCATTTCCGAAGAATAATCGGTCACTAAATACATATCACCTTCTAATTTAAAAAAAGGAATTTCAGATTTGCCTTTTGCTTTTATTCCTTTATTTACGACAACACCATTATTTAATACATCCTTTAGTACTGCATCACTTTTTTCTTTTGAAGCCACTTTTGCATAGGCTACCATCATATTCAGCCATTCGTCACTATCAATCAAGTACCATTGTACCTTGTTAAAGTCAATACCTTGATCGCTGATCCAACCATAGCTGGTAAAAGCGAGTAATACCTGCTTTCTGCCATCAAGTTTTGGATTATCTGATGGACTAAATTCTTGTATTTTAAAAGAAATAACAGAAGTTGCTGACATATCTTTTGTTTTTTTGCCATTAAAATCAAGTGTTTTTAATGAAAAACTATTTAATTCTGGATGATTAGCTAAAACCCATTGGGTGGCGGTCAATTCTGCTCTTTCTTTCATATCCTCAACTGCAGCGATTCCTGCTCCAATGGCTAAAAGACCAACGCCAACTGCAGCCGCAGCCGCAGCACCATTACTTTGCGCTTTTGATTGTTTAGGAACCAGTAATGTAATAATAATTAAAGCAATAGTTAATTTTTTCATTTTATAGTACGATTTGGATTAATAATAATCAAATGTAGCTTATGGAATATCGTTTGCATTACGGTTTTCCACATTGTGAAAAAATTATTTAAAATCATCGTTTATCATTGGAGTTGTCATTAAAACTAACGAGGTTGAACATATTTCGCATTCTGGAACGCAACCTATTGCCGTAAAGAATTTCGATTTCGGATGCTGATAGGTTGGAGGTGAGGTGAGTAATGGAATTATTTTCCACGAACTGCTCGTAACGACTTATCAATACCTCAGCCATTACATTGCAATCGTTACCGAAATGTTTGATTTGTTGTTCAGCACCCAAGTCGTCAAAGCAATAGCCCGAAAGGCGTGATTGGTAGTTTTGTTTTAGTGTGTATTTGTTGATAGCGTCAAAACCACTTTTTGCAAATTCGAAAGATATTTCCCGACAGGTTTTGATTTTATAATCGGATAAAGGGCTTGCAAATGTTTTGATGAGGTGCATTATTGAGGTTTTTCCGCAACCAATTGGACCCGATAATAAAATGCCTTTGTTGAGGTCGATTTGTAATTTTAAGGCTGTGTTTTGGTCTTTGATCATATAGATTACCAATTTGTAAATGGTTGGAATATCGAGTATGTTTATTTTGAATGATTGCCCGTAATGTTCTTTTCCTTGGGATTCTATATAGGAAAGGCATTTGTTGAAATCATAGATTTTTTGGTTGTTTTCAATAGTATATGTTTCTTGGATTTTATGGATATGAATTTGCATTTTTTGTGAATTATAAGATTATAGAATCAATCTTTCTTTTTTTCTTGATAAAAAAAGAAACAAAAAAATCAAGTCTTGGAATCCTCATCGGTCAAAATAACTCTCAAATTCTAAATGAAAAGAACTCGCTGCGCTCAAACAGCTTTTCATTTTACGAATTCTTCGTGTTTTTTGACACTCGATTCCGGATCCCTAGGACGTGGAGGGATGTATCGACTAAACTTTTTTATAATTCTGGAACTTTTGAAGGGAAAAATTATAAAGGTTCGGCATAGTTTTTTGAATTTGTAGTATGTAGATGATTCGGCTGGGGTTTGTTTGATTTTGGTTGAAAATTGTTTGTGTTAAGCATCCAATTTCGGGCAGCCGCTTTCCAGTCTTTCATTTTGGATTTTCCACCCACAAGCCAGCCGTTGCTTTGGAAGTGGTTGTAGAACTTTTGGGCTTCGATTTCGGAATTGTTTTTCTCCTTGAAATAAAGAGCTACTTCTTCCCAGATGGGAGGGATTTTCTCACCGTGTTCTATACCTTTTTTTTCGCGCAACTTTTTTTTGGGCTGCGGTTCCTTTTCTAACAAAAAAGCGTCGTTTTTATCTTGCTTTTTTTGTGCTTGCCCGTTTACAATGTTTATACTGTTTGTATTGTTTATATAAGGTAGAAGTTCAGTGCTTGTACAGTGCTTGTTTAGTACTTGTTCAATACCAAGTTCATCAACTTGTACAATAGCTTGTTCATTGACTTGTTTGATTTTTTGCTGGGTTTTGAGCTTTTTTATTTCCTTTTTTTGAATTGGTTTGGTGTAGAAATCCAAGTTGAGTACCTCGAGTGTGGATCCTTTGAACGGATTGTAAGAAGGCATATATTTCACAAAATCTCTTTCGTCCAATTCCCGGATGCATTTGTGGTAGGTTGCGTAGGAAGCGATTTTGCTGATGCGCATTAATTCATCCCTGGAAATGCCAATCGGGTTTTGGAAACGGTTTTGGTTCCATAATTGGAATATGGCCATATAGAGGCTGATGTGCGTTGGGTTGAGGTCGAAGTCGGTTGATACTTTTTCGAAAAAGCCTGTGAGGTGTTTGATGTAGTTCATTATGGGTGTTGGGTTATTTGTTAAGCAACTTTAAGATGTCATCGTACTTGTAGTAAATGATCCCGCCGATCCGGTTATAGTTGAGGGTTCCGTTAATGCGAAGATTTTGTAAAGTGCCAGGAGAAATTTTAAGGAGTTTGCGCACCTCGGAAGATTTGAGCCATTGGGGAGGTTGTTCCACTGCAGGTTTGCCTGATTGGATTTCGTGGAGTAGCGCGTTGCCAAAGTTGAGGAGATCTCTTTTGGTTACCATTTGGTGGTTTAACAACTCAAAGTTGTCGATTTCCGGGAAGAGTTTTTTTGGATGTAAATTCATAATGAAAGTGTTTGATTTGTTAGATTTTACCAGCTAACATTTATGAGTTAACTGCTAATACAAATTACTTTCATTTGGTTATTTTTACTTCCCAAGTAATACCCAAGTTGGGTGTTATTATTCATCAAAAAAAAACAGAACCCTTTTGTTTATTGGGTTCTGTTTTTGAATTTTAACATTTGAGTGCTTATTTTTCCCATTGGAGTATTAGAGGGATTCAACCAAAAATATAGTCTTGACAAAGGAAACCCAAGGTGTACCCAATGGGGTATTTTGTTAATGCTTCTTTTTTGAATCATCATTATCCATTTTCTCGATAAGTTTTTCAGACATCGTGTTGATGAATCGTGTTTTTGAAACTTTACGGGATTTTATATCCGAGTAGTTTCCGTATAGATTGGAATCAATTTCTACATTTAACATTGTGCCTAAAAAAATGGCCAATTCTTTTAAATCAAAATTTCCATTATTGATACAGCCAGTAGCTTGAAATGCATATACGAGTTCTGTCATATCTACTTTTGAACCGGTCCAATTGAATTTGTTATCTATTGGAAGATTTTTAGGTAGGTACTTGCCATTGAGTTCGTCGAGTTTGTTTTCCAAATGAATGGCAAAGAGATCGTTTGCCATTATGGTGGCCACATTGTAATCGTGTGAGGTGCTCAGTTTGGAATCGAAATTTATGAGACAACAATCATATTTGATGATGTCCTTGAAGCTATGACGTACAAAATGATCTTCATCTTTGTCTGATGATCTGGAGCGATAGTATTCGTATAAATCCTGATTGCTTATTGCATGATAATGAATACCCATCAACAATTTTTCGTACTGCTTTTTTTTGTCCATTTTGGTTTGGGGTAAAGTGGTTTCTAATTTGAGTATTGCTTTGTAATAGATCAGTTTTGAAACCAGTCTTGGTTTCAATTCTTTGAAAAAATGGATTTCTTCTTGAAGCGTTTTAAAAATATGATTTTGTAACCAATTGTATATCTCTTTTAACTTCTTTTCAATATAATGAATAATCTCTAAAGAAACAGTCAAAACATCTTTTGAAGTGTTATTAAGGACTTTATATTCTCTTTCAAATTCATTAAAGTAGCTGATGTAATTGAGTTCCATGAGGAATAACTGGTTTGAATTGGGTGTGCCAAAATAAACCATTTTGTATTGATTTTTGTCATACTTTTCGCTAAAAAGTTATTAACAGTCCCTAAGCCTTGCGGCTACTTAATTTTTTATCATTTAGTGCCTTTGAAGCAAATTTTGATTTTAAAATCATCATATCTTCGCTAATTTTTTTATCTAAAATTTTAGCATAATGTTGGGTAGTTTTAAGGCTGGTGTGTCCCAACATTTTACTGACCGTTTCCAGAGGAACACCATTGGAAAGTGTCACAGTTGTCGCAAAAGTATGTCGAGCAATGTGGAAGGTCAATTCCTTTTTGATTTCGCAAACATCTGCAATTTCTTTAAGATAGGCATTCATTTTTGATTGCTCAAAATAGGGAGGAGGCGTTTCTCGTTTTTGCAAACCGGATAATCGGCATATTTGTCGATGATGTCTTTTGCCGTTGGCAATAATGGAATTTTAGAAGCGGTATCTGTTTTTTGTCTGTTCTTGAAAATCCATTTATCACCATCTATTCCCAAAGAAATATTGTCCAATGTTAATTGTTTCACGTCGATATATGCTAAGCCTGTAAAGCAGCTAAAAACGAATATATCGCGAACAAGTTCCAATCGCTCGGAAACAAATTCTTTGTTCATCATTTGTTCTATTTCAGCTTCAGAAAGGAATTCTCGAATGACTTCTTTGACTTTCGCTTTGTAATTGGTGAAAGGATCCTTGTTTAGCCATCCGTTGGCCAAACACTGGTTGATGATTTTGTGGAAGTTCTTGATGTATTTTACAGCGGTGTTGTTGGCACATTTTCGTTCGCTGCGCAAGTAGAATTCATATTCTGTGATAAAGGAATGATCTATCTTCTCGATATTGATATCCGTGATGTTGTATTTCCAGAAAATGAAATCTTTGGTGTGCTTCAACGAAGTTTCATAGCGTTCCAATGTTCCAGGTGCATATTCCTGACCAACCAGTTCTTTGATTTTACGATTGTGTTCTTGGAAGATTGGAACTAACATTCGCTCCCGTTCTTTTTTTCCGGTTAACTCATTTTTGAAGGATTCAAAATTTACCGGAATGTCTTTTTTGATTAGATTTTTTTCCACATTTAGAATCTTTGATTTTAAATTGTCAAGATGTCCATTGATTGAACGAGCTTCTTCCGAAGTTCCTCTCATTTTAGACATTTCGGAGTGCCATTTGTCTGGGTCAACAAACTTGCCAGTACTGTTATCCAATCGTCTACCATTGATGGTAATTCGTTGGAAAATTGGAGCCAAACCTTGAGCATTGACTTTGACTCTTTTTAAATAAAAAAGGATTGAAATTGGATTGTCCATAATTGGTAACCTTTAAGTTAATAGAAATTTAGAAAAACTATCAACACAAAACAAGATGTTCAATGAATGAACCCCTTGTTTTAAAAGGGTTAACAAAGGTAGGGGCACAATGATTTTGAATTTTTAAAGTGCCCCGAATTGTACCCCTTTAGAATGAGAAACTATGAATAATTTGGATAGGGGTAGAATTAAAAAACCCTCTAAATCATACGATTTAAAGGGTTTTGGTAGGTTTTTTGAAATAACCAGCGGAGAAAGAGGGATTCGAACCCCCGGACCTGTTACAGTCAACAGTTTTCAAGACTGCCGCATTCGACCGCTCTGCCATTTCTCCAATAAACCGCATTGGATTTCTCAATGCGGTTGCAAATATAAGAACCTTTTTTTGTTTTACAAAAACTATTTTTATAAAATAAACATCCTTTTTAGCCCTTTTTTTTTAATCGTTTCATTTCTTGGTTTTTAATTCAAAAAAAAACCAAAAAAAAGCAAAATAAAGTGCTAATACATTACGTATTCTTTGATTTCAAGCCCGTATCCAATCATTCCCACACGTTTGGTCTGCTCCGTATTCGAAAGCAGTCGGATCTTCGAGATGTCCAGATCGTGTAAAATCTGGGCACCAATACCAAAATCCCGATTGTCCATTTTAATCTGTGGGGCTTTAAAAACACCTTTGCTTTGCAGCGCCTTCAGTTCCAAAATCCGATTCAGTAAATCTCCCGACTGCGATTCCTGATTGATAAATAATACAGCTCCTTTACCATCGGCATTAATCAACTCAAAAAGATCACACAATTTTTTATTGGCATCATTGGTCAGTGTACCCAAAATGTCATTATTAATCAAAGTCGCATTAATACGGGTCAATACCGGCTCACCAATATTCCAGGTTCCTTTAGTTAAGGCAATATGAACCCGATTGTTCGTAGTTTGAAGGTAAGCTCTGAGTCTGAATGTGCCAAAACGAGTTTTAATCTCAAAATCTTCTTTCTTTACAATCAAACTGTCATGTTGCATGCGGTAAGCAACCAGATCCTCAATCGAAACTAATTTCAAATCAAACTTCTTGGCGACTTCTGCCAATTGCGGTAAACGCGCCATCGTGCCGTCCTCATTCATGATTTCAACAATCACTCCAGCCGATTTGAAGCCTGCAAGACGGGCAAAATCAATCGCAGCCTCCGTGTGCCCTGTGCGTCTCAAAACGCCTCCCTGCTTAGCAATGAGTGGAAAAATATGGCCTGGTCTGGCTAAATCATGGGGTTTGGTGTTGGGGTCGGTCAATGCTAAAATGGTATGCGCGCGGTCTGCCGCCGATATACCTGTGGTAACACCGTTACCTCTTAAATCCACTGAAACGGTGAATGCGGTTTCCATAGGGTCGGTGTTGTTATGTACCATTGCAGCGAGTCCCAAATCCTTACAACGATTTTCGGTCAGTGGAGCACAAATAAGCCCCCGACCATGGGTAGCCATAAAATTGATCATTTCTGGTGTGACCTTTTCGGCAGCAGCCAAAAAATCACCTTCATTCTCCCGATCTTCATCGTCAACAACAATAATGATTTGACCTTGACGAATGGCTTCGATAGCTTCTTCGATGGTATTGAGTTGAATGGTGCTTGCAGCCATAATTACTTATTTTGAAGGTGGAAATATTTTTTGAAAGATTTTTTGAAAGGGCGCCAAAACGACATCCATATTGATTAAGCCAATGTCATTTGTGGCCCGATAAGTCAGTAAAATAGCCAGTGGCAACAAGATAAACGAGGACATCCAGGCGCCTAAAAAAGGAGCCAGTCCGTTTTCTTGTGAAATTCGTTTCCCAAAAGTATTGATAAAGTGAAAGGATATAAATATTAATACGGCAAAAACTATTGGTAAACCTAGTCCTCCTTTTCGAATAATGGCACCTAGCGGAGCTCCAATAAAAAACATCAGGAAACAGGCGAAGGCAATGACAAACTTGTCATAAAAAGCCAGAATGTGACCGTTGATATTCTTTTGTTTGTTTTCTAATTCAGTATTGGTTCCGTTAATCGAAAACAGCGTGCTTTCGACGGTGCTACCCGCAAAACTTAAGATAGCCAGTTTTTTATCATTGGTATATAAGGACAGTAAATCTTTAGGAAGAGCCTTGTGTTTTTTGATAGGGTTAATGACTTTTATAGTTCGTTGAATCCCGATGCGCTGATTGATGTTTTCCGAAAAAGACAATATATCAGTATTCATATTTTTATGCAAAGAATCTAAAGTATAACTTAGTTCACTAAGATTCAGCATGGTATTAGTATTAGTGATACTGGCATCATTTACATCTACCTTATTCAGTTTAGACAGATCAATATTAAGGATGTACCGTTTGAAAGTGCTTTTTGCAAAAGGAACTTTGCTGCGGTCTTCGTATTTTTTAGGGGTGATATCTTCATAATAATAGCCGTCGTTTAGCACCATTTTAAGGGTGTTTGATTGCTCACTACTGATTAGTACGCCGTTTTTGGCCTTGATTACGGTCTTATTTCCGTCACCCATAGCTGATTTCTTGTGGATAGTTATTCCCGTCAAATTATTGCCGTTGGGACCTGATTTCTTATTGACCTTGATCGAATAAAGCCCCACCGTGCTAAACTGCCCTTCGGCAATAGCCAAAGCCGGTTTTAGCTGGGCAATGTTTCTCCTGAAATTGATAAACTTATATTCCGCATAAGGTATCACATTATTGGCAAAGGAAAAGGCTACGACACTCAGGATAGCAATGAAAATAATCAGGCTTTTCATGGCGCGTTGCAGCGAAATTCCCGCCGACTTCATAGCAGCAAATTCATAATTTTCGGCCAGATTACCAAAGGTCATAATCGAAGCCAGTAAAACCGATAAAGGCAATACTAAAGGAACGATACGAGGCATTGCAAATAATAAAAACTTGAGAACCATGACTAAATCCAAATCCTTACCAGCTAATTCTGCGATGAACAACCATACCGACTGGAGGATGAATATAAAAAACAGGATTATAAATACCATGAAAAAGGTACTTAGAAAAGTCTTTAGTAAGTATTTATCGAGAATTTTCACCTAGAATTAATCTAATTTATTGATGTAGTAATTTGGATATTTACTGGCCACAAAGATAAATTGATTTTTTGACAAAGGTTGGTTGGTTTTAAAAGAATTAACAGTGAGTGTTGTTTTGGTCCCTTTTTTGCCGGTTTCTATTAGATTGTAGATGTGTTTTGTCTGAATATCAATGCCTAATAAAATCTCTTTTCTTTGGTCTTTGGTGTTCATTGGAACTAGTTTGACGTATTGAATTTTACGACCTTTGATGTCTTGAAGCTCATCCATACTGCACTTGTAACCGGTATTAAAAAAAGTCAGCATTTTCGAAGGAGTAATGGCATTGTCGTCTTTTTCGTTAACGGTTGAAACAGTAACCTCTTCGTCTTCTGGAACAATGGTATAGGTTTTCTTTCCGTCGAATATCTTGGTCACACCCATAAAATTTAATACATATTGATTGCTTTTCATCGTGACATTTCCCTTGCTATCCTGATTGATGTTTTCTTTGGCGTTATTCAGGGAATATTTAAAATCAATGATAATATTGTCGTAGCTCTTTATTTTTGCGGTGACTTGATTAAGAAGGTCTTTAGCGTCTTTATCTTGTGCATGTGCAAAAAGGCTAATAAGGAATAAAAAAGTAATCTGTAATGTCTTAGTCATTGTATTAATTATTTTGTTCATTTTTGAAAAATTGATCAAGAGAACCCATATCTAGAATGTTGACGCTTCGGGCTTTGCTACCTTCAAAAGAGCCCACTATACCGGCCGCCTCTAGTTGATCAATAAGTCTTCCGGCTCGGTTGTAACCCAATTTTAGTTTTCTTTGCAAAAGCGAAGCAGAGCCTTGTTGTGCCATTACAATAATCTCGGCAGCTTCTCGGAATAAAGTATCTCTTTCGGAAATATCCATATCAAGATTGATGCCACTTTCTTCTCCAACAAACTCTGGAAGCAAATAAGCAGTAGCGTAGGCTTTTTGGGCGCCAATAAACTCCGTGATTTTTTCCACTTCAGGAGTGTCAATAAAAGCACATTGCACACGCACCACATCATTTCCGTTGTGATATAGCATATCGCCGCGTCCTATTAATTGGTCTGCACCTTGTGTGTCTAAAATCGTCCTGGAATCAATTTTAGATGTTACTCTAAAGGCGATTCGGGCAGGAAAATTGGCTTTGATCAATCCCGTAATCACATTTACCGAAGGTCGTTGTGTGGCAATAATCAAATGGATACCAATGGCACGGGCTAATTGAGCCAATCGCGCTATTGGAACTTCAACTTCCTTTCCTGCGGTCATGATTAAATCCGCAAACTCATCCACAATTAATACAATGTAAGGTAGAAATCGGTGACCGTTTTCTGGATTTAATTTTCTGGATTTAAATTTGTCGTTGTATTCCTTAATGTTGCGAACCATTGCATCTTTCAATAAAGAATAGCGATTGTCCATCTCCACACAAAGTGAATTCAAGGTATTGATAACCTTGGCATTATCTGTAATAATGGCGTCTTCGGTATCGGGAAGTTTAGCCAAATAATGTCTTTCAATCTTGTTGAAAAGGGTTAATTCCACCTTTTTTGGATCGACCAAAACAAACTTGATTTCGGCTGGATGTTTTTTGTAAAGCAATGAAGTAATAACAGCATTTAAACCAACAGACTTTCCTTGTCCCGTTGCACCAGCCATTAGTAAGTGAGGCATCTTGGCTAAATCGACCACGAAGGTTTCATTCGAAATGGTTTTCCCCAAAGCAATTGGCAATTCCATTTCAGCTTCCTGAAATTTGGCTGAGCCAATTACACTTTTCATCGATACCATTGTTGGATTCTTGTTGGGAACCTCGATTCCAATGGTTCCTTTCCCGGGAATAGGAGCGATGATACGAATCCCTAATGCCGAAAGCGACAAGGCAATATCATCTTCTAAACTCTTGATTTTTGAAATACGGATTCCCGCTTCGGGCACAATCTCATAGAGCGTCACCGATGGACCAACCGTCGCTTTAATCTGAGCGATTTCTATTTTATAATTGCGAAGTGTTTCTACAATTCGGTTTTTATTTTCTTCTAATTCCCCCTGATTAATGGTGATACCGCCAGTGGAGTATTCTTTTAATAAATCAATTGTAGGGTATTTGTAATTGGATAAATCCAAAGTAGGATCAAACAATCCAAAATCAGCCACTAGTTTCGACGCCAAATTCTCTTCTATAATGTTTTCTTCGGGAGCTTTCTCAATCACAAAATGATCATCGTTGGTATGAATAATTTCCGGTGAATGAAAAGACGGTGGTGTCACTTCTAAAGGAACAGTTTTCAAACTAATCTCCGAAGGATTACTAATCGTAGGCTTTAACGCTTCTTTGTTGAGTTCAAATTGAGAACCAGCAGATTTCAAATGAATATCTTGGCTTACATCTTCAGCATCTTCCACAGCATATTCTTCGAGGTTGTAGGCGCTGGAATCAATAGTCGAAGCATTCGTAGCTAAATCGGCTTTGATTTCTTTCTTAGTTCTTTCAAAAAAGGATTTAATCTTCTCAGGAGATACCTTAATTTTAAAGATCAGATAAAGAATGAGTCCAAAAACCAAAACTAGTAATGTGCCGGTTTTGCCAATGTAATCCTGAGCGAATAAATTCAGTTCATAACCAATGGTTCCACCTAACTCGGGTAAGGAAGTGGCAAAAAAACCAAACGATACCGAAAGGAGAATTGCCACAAATAAATCCCAAAACCAAATATTCTTGAGCTTCTTAAGGGAAACATCTAATATTAAAAACATTCCGGTTAGGAAGAATAATTTGACAAATAGAAAGGAAGCAAGGCCAAAACCTTTATAAACAATTAAATCTGCCAAGAAAGCACCAAATTTTCCCAGCCAATTCTCAACCGTTTCGTTTCGGTCAGCCAATTGATTGACGGTGCTTTGGTCGGCTTGTCCGTAGATATAAAAGGAAATGAAAGCAAGCAATAAAGCAATGGAAAATAATACCAAGAGCGAACCCAAAACAATTTTGTGCTGTTTTGTAAATGTCCAGGACTTCTTTGTCCCGGATTTAGTATCAATTTTCTTGTCTGGAGTTGCTGTTTTTATTGTTTTTGCCATTCTTTATTTAACTATTTGCTAGAAAATTTTTGGTACATATATAATTAATCCAATGGCAATGTCCGTGATAGCAGCAAAAAATACAGCACCAGCGGAAATATCTTTGATGAATCCAATTTTTTCATGATATTCTGGATGAATAAAATCAGCTATTTTTTCAACTGCAGTGTTCAATCCTTCAATACTCATTATTAAACCAATAGCAAAAATTTGAAAAAGCCATTCAATTGCAGAAATAGAAAAATAGAAACCAGCAATTGTCATTAAAATGGCAATTGAAAATTGCATCTTGATACTGTCTTCGGTGGTAATTAATTTTACGGCACCTTTCACTGCAAATGAAACGCTTTTTAATCTTCCGCTAAAGAATGAGTTGTCTTTCTGAAATTCCATACTTTATTAAAGCACCGCTAAGGCAGCTTCATAATTGGGTTCATTGGCTATTTCAGGAACTTGTTCTGTGTAAATAATAGACCCATTTGCATCAACAACAATAATACATCTTGAATGTAAACCTGCCAAAACACCATCAGCAATTTCTAAACCATTGGTTTTACCAAAACTACCGTCTTTAAAATCCGATAAATTAACCACATTTTCGATTCCTTCAGCACCACAAAAACGTTTTTGTGCAAAAGGTAAATCTCTTGAAATGCACAATACTTTGGTGTTGGCTAATTTGCTGGCACTTTCGTTGAATTTACGAACCGAGCTAGCGCAGGTTCCCGTATCGATACTTGGAAAAATATTTAGAACTAATTTTAATCCTGCAAAATCGCTTAAAGAAGCTACAGAAAGATCGTTTTTCACTAATTTAAAATCGGCTAATTTTGTGCCAACTTTTGGTAATTCACCTGAAGTGTGTATTGGATTTCCACCTAATGTTATTGAAGCCATAATTTATTTAGTTTTTAATGTGGCTCAAAAGTATGAAAATTTATTTAGTTAAGTTTTTCTAAAACACTTTTTTGTTTAATTGATTAATCGTGATATCACAATATAAAAATTAATTAATTTCATACGAGCATCAAAATCAGAAAGTTTTTCAGAAGAACACAATCAATTGGCGACATAGTTTAAGGCATTGTCAACTCCGACAAGAATAGCAATAATCGAGTATTTGTTTGTTGTTTATATGTGTATTTGTGGAGATATTGAAAAAACTTGCCTGTGGGAGGAACTTCAACCGATGTAGTAATTATCAATTGCATATTAAACTTGGTTCCAAACAAACAAAAAAGCTTTCAGTGAAATCTACCGCATTCTTATAAAAAAAGGTGGACACTTCAGTATTTCAGATTTCGCTGTTATTAGGTGTATTGCCTGAAAAGAAAAAAAACGCTACCAAAATGAATGCTGGTTGTTTGGCTAATGCCATTAAAAAAGACCACATTACCTCAAACCACAAGCTAACCCCAAATCAAATGCATTACAAAATAATAATAACCTATAAAACTAAAAAACAGCATCAAAAAACGTTTTTGATGCTGTTTAATTTATCAATTATTGTCTAATAATCTGTATCAATTATTTAGGACTGGTCAAATTAATAAAGCAAATCTATTTATCGATAGAACCCAGAACACGCTTCATAAAAGTATTCAAAGCCTCTTTTTTATCCATTCCGCCCTTGATCATTTTGTGAACTTCAAGTGCTCCGTACATATTGGAAATTAGCTCCCCAATAACGTCCAATTCTTCATCTTTCAGAGTAGAAAGTTCAGTCAAAGTTTCTAAAACTTCAATGGTTTCCACAAGATAATCCTGATCATTTTCTTCGATGAATTGAGACAAATGTTTGATAATGGGTAATTTCATAGTTATTTGATTTCGTTAACCAATTCTGCTAAAATTTCAGCTTTATTGGTTTGGGTTTCGTTAACTAATTTTCCATTAACAAAAGTTGCGAATGTAGGCAGGTTACTCACATTGGCCAGTTTTCTGGATTCTGGAGAATTCTCGGCATCAATCAAAACAAAAGCCAAGTGTTCGTTTTCAGAAGCCATTTTCTTGAATTTGGGTTTCATAATGCGACAATTCCCGCACCATGAAGCTGAAAACTGAACAATTACTTTTTCATTATTGGAAACTAAGTCCTGTAAAGTATCTTCGTTTAATTCGATTAACATATTTCTTTATTTAATGAATTAGTGGGAACCTAAATAAGCTGCAGTACTGTTTCTGTCTGCGTGCATAGCATCTTTTCCTTCTTCCCAGTTTGCTGGACATACTTCACCTTTTTCTTGAACGTGCGTATAAGCATCAACTAATCGTAAATATTCTTTGACGTTACGGCCCAATGGCATATCATTTACACTTTCGTGGAAGATTTTTCCCTCTTCATCAATTAAGTAAGTGGCTCTGTAAGTTACATTTGAACCTTCAACAATCACTGAATCAGTTTCGTCGCTGTAGCTGGTAGACTCGATATCTAGAATTCCAAGAATGTTCGAAAGGTTACGGTTAGTATCTGCAAGGATTGGATAAGTAACACCTTCTATTCCTCCATTGTCTTTTGCTGTGTTTAACCATGCAAAATGCACTTCATTAGTATCACAAGAAGCTCCTATTACGATGGTGTTTCTTTTTTCGAATTCTGGCAAAGCCGCCTGAAAGGCGTGTAATTCCGTTGGACAAACGAATGTAAAGTCTTTTGGATACCAAAACAATAATACTTTTTTGTTATTTTTTGTAGCTTCTTCGAAAATGTTGATTTTCAAATTATCACCCATTTCTGAGATGGCGTCTACTGCAATACTTGGGAATTTTTTTCCTACTAATGACATTTTTGTATGATTTTAAGTTGTTATTTTTTTATTTGAAACAAAGGTAATTCAAAACACTTTCTGTGAATATAAATAGTAATTATAATTTTTTATATTATAATAGTTTAAAGTTATGAAAATTTAATATTCAATAATAATTACTTATTCAATCCCTTTACCTTTACCGGCAAAGTTCCTCTACATTTCGAGTTTCTGAGTAATTGACGTGCCGCACTTTCTTGGAATTCCTTAAAATCCTGATACACTTGGATAATGCCTAAAGTATATTTTAAATTTGGAATTACCTTCAAAGCATAAGGATTTCCAAAAATGTATAAAATGCATTTCTTCTTGGAAAATAAATCTCCTAAAAAGGTCAAAACTGTATCTTCGATTTCAAAATTGTGTAAAGGTTTTGCTTTGGGCACAAAAAGCGAGATTAATAAGGTGTCATAATCTTTTAGCTTTTCGGTCAGTTCTTGAATCGTATCTTTATCTCCTGTTTCGAGAGCAAATTTTGGAGAAGGCAAAACTATGGACAATGATTTGAAAAAGAGGTTGTCAGGGTTTTTATAAAGACTTAATTTAGCTAGTTTTTCATTGTTCTTGGCTTCAAATAAGTGTAAACTATTGTTATTGTCTTTGATTTTGGTAGTGCTTTTATCAGCAATTAAACGATTTAAAATAGAAGTGGTTTCAAAATCAAATTTGCCCTGAGGGTCTGTGTTTCCATCAATAATTCCTGCTTTTTGTTTGCATTTCCACAAACGGTTGAAACTGGCTTCAATGCGTTCAGGTGTGGCATTTTTGAGGATTTCCTGTATGCCTTCGGTCACGTTTTCGGCAAAACACAACACATCGTTTCCGGCATTGAAGGCTTCCCATTCCAGTTGCCCTTTTTTGTCATACAATTTTGAAACGCTGTGCATATTCAAAGCGTCCGAAATCACCAGACCATCATAACCTAATTGAGTTCTTAAGATGCCTTCAATAATTGGTTTCGACAAGGTTGCCGAAGTGTTTTTGCCATCATTCAATGCAGGAACGGCCAAATGTCCAATCATAATCGAATCGACATTATGCTCGATTCCTTTGATGAAAGGAACCAATTCGTTTTCCATTAATTCTTCTAAAGTTTCTTCTAAAATGGGCAATCCCAAATGAGAATCTATGCTGGTGTTTCCGTGACCAGGAAAATGTTTTAAACATCCTAAAACGCCAACTTCATTTAAACCACGTAAATATTCCAAGGCTAAATTGGCGACTTTTTCTTTTTTTTGACCAAAAGAACGGTAGCCAATTACGGGATTATTGGGATTGTTGTTGATGTCTGCCAGAGGCGCTAAATTGTAATGAATCCCTGCTGCTTTTAAGTCCAAACCAGTTTGTTTTCCCACTTCATGAGCCAAATATTCGTATCGTTCCGGCAAAGCACCAAGTGTTATTGCATAAGGATATTGTGGCGTATTTTCGACCCGCATCGCCAATCCCCATTCGGCGTCAATACTCATCAAAAGTGGAGTGGAGGCACATTTTTGAAATCGTACGATGAGTTCTTTTAATCGATCAAAACTAGTATCGTTGTGTTCAACTTTTTTCTTAGATTCATAGTTAGTTGCAGCACTGGCTCGACTGTGAAAAAATGTCAACCCGCCAATGTTATGTTCTTTAATTAAACGCTCAATTTTCTGAATGTTTTCTTCGGTGTCGTTGATGAAAACGGCCGGAAAAAAGAATTGTCCTATTTTTTGTTCTAATGTCATACTTAGAGATTTATGCTTCTGATTTTTTTCCAAAATCCTTTGGAAAGATTAAAAAACGAGAAAGAATTAACCCTGGGACCGTGGCGCAAAGCACCCAAATAAAGAAACTGGCATATCCCAAATATTCCTGAATATATCCGCTCAACATTCCCGGAAGCATCATTCCTAATGCCATAAATCCAGTAGCAATAGAGTAGTGGGAGGTTTTCGATTCGCCATCGGCAACGTAAATCAGAAACATCATAAAGGCGGCAAAGCCAAATCCATATCCAAATTGTTCGCAAATAACTGTGGCATATACATAGAAAATTGAAGCAGGATGAAAATGAGAGAGCAATATAAACCCGATTATTGGTAAGTGCATCGTCAGAATCATAGGCAGCATCCATTTACCAAGTCCGTCTTTGGAGATTGCAATTCCTCCTAAAATTCCGCCAACAACAAGAGCACTAACACCAAAGGTGCCATATATAAGTCCAATATCTTCAGTAGTTAATCCCATTCCGCCCAATGATTTTTCATCAAGAAGAAAAGGAGTCAGCATTTTTAATAATTGAGATTCTCCCAGTCTAAATAACAAGATGAAAGATAGAACCAAACCAATTTGCTTCTTTTGGAAAAAAGAAACAAAGACTTCCCCGAAACTAATTTTGGGTTTTGATTCAGTTGGTTCTTCAAGGATTTTTGTTTCAATTCGTGGTGTCGAAAAATAATTATAAATCGTTATTGCTGCCATAATGAAAGCAACAATGACCATAGTATATGACCAAGCTTTCGTTTTATCACCATATTTTTCTTCCAGAAAACCGGCAATGATTACGATTAATCCGTTTCCGGTAAGCAAAGAAAGACGGTAAAACGTGCTTCTGATTCCCAAGAAAAAAGATTGTTGTTCTTTGGCCAAAGCCAACATGTAAAATCCGTCACTGGCAACATCATTCGAAGCGGAAGCAAAAGCGGCTACCCAAAAGACAGCCAAACTCAATACGAAAAAATTGCTCATCGGAATCGTTAATCCAACAATCAGAAAAGCAATAGAAATCAACAATTGCATGGCTAAAAACCACTTTCTTTTGGTGGAATATAAATCAATAAACGGACTCCATAACGGTTTGATTACCCAAGGTAAGTACAGTAAACTGGTGTAAATTCCAATATCTTCATTACTGATTCCCAGATTCTTGTACATAATCACCGAAACTGAAATAATAATAGCGTAAGGCAGGCCAGAAGCAAAATTTAATACGGGTATCCAAAACCAGGGTTTAGAGTCAATTTTCATCTATTTTTTAATGGATTAATTTATTATGGTTGCAGCACTTTCATTGCCATAATAATCGATGAAGGTGATGGCGCACGTATTGTTTTCATCTGGTTTTTTCATTGGAATAGAGACAAAAATTGAATCGCTTTTTGAATCCAAAGTTATTTTTTCAATGATTTGACTCGGATTATTGATATCAATATTAAATGTCTTTTTGGCACGATAAACCATGATGTAACGTACTTTGCTGTTCAATGGATATTTAATGGAAAAGCAAGAAGTGTCCATGTCTTTTTCAATCAAGTTTATCGTTGGAATATCAATCATACTCTTCTTTGAATTGGGAACAGCAAACGGAAGCGCAGGATATTTATATTGATTCGCCGACAATAATTGGGCAACAGCCTGATTTTTATTCACAAACGATTTGGCACTGAAAAAGGCATTTCCCTGAACGTTTTTATAGGTTCGGGTAACATTGATCTGATTCGGAATTTCATTTGGATTATTCCATTTTTTATCGGAATCACTGTTGATTTTATAGGTCCCATTTCCAATGTAAATAGCCGTGTTTTTTGAATTCTCAGACCACCATTTCAATAATTTTGAGTAAGAAGCTTTAGGATGATCCAAACTCCAATACAGTTGTGGAACGAGATAATCAATCCAGCTATTTTCCATCCAGGCCAATGGATCTGCATATAAATCGTCATAATTAGTTTGACCGGATTCTGTGTCAGAACCTTTTGGATCTACGGATTTATTGCGCCAAACTCCAAACGGACTTATGCCAAATTGCACCCAAGGTTTGATGCTTTTTATGGAAAGGGAAACATTTCTTACCAGATTATTTACGTTGTTTCGCCTCCAATCTTCCAGACCAAGTCCGGAACCATATTTTACGAATGAGGCTTTGTCGTTAAATACTTCACCTGTTACTTTATACGGATAAAAATAATCATCAAAGTGAATGGCATCGATGTCGTAATTGCGAACCACTTCACTCACCACGGCAATTAAATGATTCTGAACTTCAGGTAAAGCCGGATTGTAATAATATTTACCGCCATATTTAATCATCCATTCGGGATGAGTATAGAAATCGTGAGTGGGACTTAAAATGTCTGTTCTTAAATCCATCGTGGCACGATAGGGATTGAGCCAAGCATGAAATTCGAAACCTCGGGCGTGAGCTTCAGTAATCATCCATTCCAGCGGATCAAAATAAGGGCTTGGTGCTTGACCTTCTTTTCCGGTCAAATATCGTGACCAGGGAGCCAATTGGGTTGGATAAAAAGCATCGCCACAACTTCTAATTTGAACGATTACAGCATTATAATTTAGTTTTTTATAGGTGTCTAAAATCTCAATAAAATCGGCTTTTTCTTTTTCGACTGCATCAATATTGCTCTTTGGCCAGTCAATATTAGCCACTGTAGCTATCCAAACCGCCCTAAATTCGTTTTTGGGATTTGTCGCTGTTTCCTGAGCATTTCCATTCGAAAAGGAAAGTATAAATAGGAAAAACTGTAACAGTAAAGACTTGTATTGATTCATTTTTAATCTAATTATGTAAAAGTCAAAAGTAGTTTTTTTGGTGAAATTTATCATATAAATTATTCATAAAATTCAACTTTGCTTATTGCAGCAATTTCTTTGCCAATTCTTTTAGGAACATTTTTGAAATAAAGTCCTCTCATTTGCTGCATACTTCAAAAGATTTCAATTTTTCTTATTTGTTTATCAAATTTTGAAGTGCTATATTTTATATTTGTCAATAATATTATTTGAATTATGCCAAGCCAATTTCATTTACAGCAATTATCAGAATCTTTAGAAGGAAAACTTCTTTTTGACGACCTCCATAAAACAATCTATTCTACTGACGCCTCAACTTATAAAATTAGGCCTATTGCTGTAGCTTATTCAAAAACCAATGAAGATATTGTCAAGTTAATTCACTTTGCAACCAAAAATAAAATATCGCTTACGCCAAGGACTGCTGGAACTTCATTAGCAGGACAAACGGTTGGAAATGGAATTATCGTGGATGTTTCGAAACATTTTACCAAGATTATTTCTTTCGATGCGGCAAAAAAAACAATAACCGTTCAACCCGGAATCATCCGGGATGAACTTAATATATATTTAAAACCTCACGGATTATTTTTTGGTCCAAATACTTCCACCTCAAATCGGTGTATGATGGGAGGAATGGTAGGAAATAATTCTTCGGGAACGACTTCGATTCGATACGGAGTGACACGCGATAAAATCGTGGAGATTAAAGCCATTTTGAGTGACGGGTCACTAGCTGTATTCAATGAAATTTCTTCAGCTGATTTCGTCGAAAAAACAAAAGGCAATTCGCTCGAAAGTAAAATCTATAAGACCATTTATGAGGAACTTTCGAATGAAGAAAACCAAAAAGAAATTGTAAAGGAATTTCCAAAACCAGAGATTCACAGGAGAAATACTGGATATGCAGTTGATTTATTGTTGAAATCAGATTTGTTTTCTGGTTTGGAACCAACAATAAATCTGGGTAAATTACTTTGTGGAAGTGAAGGAACTTTGGCTTTTACCACAGAAATTACCTTGAGAGTGGATGATTTGCCTCCAGCCAATAATATTATGGTTGTTGGACATTTTCATACCATTCAGGAAAGTTTAGAAGCCGTTGTTGTGGCGATGAAACATCATCTTTATACTTGTGAAATGATGGATGATACGATTTTAGACTGTACCAAAAACAATCGGGAACAAGCCAAAAACAGGCTTTTTATTGAAGGAAATCCAAAAGCGATTATGATGTTTGAAGTAGCTTCGGATTCAATGGAAGATGCCGAAAATCAAGCTAATGCTTTAGTTTCTGATTTACAAGACGGTAATTTTGGTTATGCTTTAATAAAATTGTACGGAGCCGATATTGATAAAATCATCGAACTCCGAAAAGCGGGTCTGGGACTTTTGGGAAGTATCGTTGGCGATAATAAAGCTGCCGATTCTATTGAAGACACTGCGGTTGAATTGAGTGATTTGCCCAATTATATAGCCGAATTTGCAGCGATGATGAAAAAGTACGGTCAGGATGCGATTTATTATGCACACGCGGGAGCAGGAGAATTGCATTTGCGCCCGGTGTTGAATTTAAAGAAAAAAGAAGATTTAGTCCTTTTTAGAACCATCGCCACCGAAGTTGCACATTTGGTAAAAAAATATCGAGGGTCGCTTAGCGGAGAACACGGTGACGGAATAGTTCGCGGAGAATTCATCCCGTTTATGATTGGCGAAAAAAATTACGAATTATTAAAAAGAATCAAATCCGCTTTCGATCCTAATGCCATTTTAAACATTGGTAAAATCGTGAATACTTCAAAAATGGATGAAAACCTTCGGGTGGAGTCGGGAAGGGTGGAACCAGATATTCAGACGATTCAGGATTTTTCGGATAGTATGGGAGTTTTACGATTGGCAGAAAAATGCAATGGTTCCGGCGATTGCAGAAAATTACCTTCGGCCGGAGGAACTTTGTGTCCTAGTTATCGGGCCACCAGAAACGAAAAAGATACGACTCGGGCTAGAGCCAATGCACTTCGAGAATACCTCACTAATTCTGAAAAAGACAACAAGTTCAATCATAAGGAATTGTATCAAGTTTTTGAATTGTGTGTAAGTTGCAAAGCTTGTGCGAGCGAATGTCCAAGCAATGTTGATGTAGCAGCTCTAAAAGCGGAATTTTTGTACCAATATCAAAAAGCAAATGGATATTCCATTCGGAACAAAATCTTTGCCAATAATTCCAAATTAAATCAATTTGGCAGTTTGATTCCGAGTTTTACGAATTTTGTGGTAAACCTGCCATTCGTAAAGAAAAGTATGGGAGTGGCTACAAAAAGAGAAGTTCCTTTACTAGCCAAAATTACTTTTAGAAAATGGTATGAAAATTACCAATCAAAAACACAAAAACATTCCTTTCCAAACGGAAAAGTCTATTTGTTTTGTGATGAGTTTACAAATTATTATGATGTCTCTGTTGGAATTGATGCCTTTGAATTATTAACGAAATTAGGGTATAAAGTAGAAATAGTCCACCACGAAGAAAGCGGTAGAGCTTATATTTCAAAAGGTTTTCTGGAAGAAGCACAGGCTATTGCCAATAAAAACGTGGCTATTTTCAAAGACTTAGTTTCCGAAAACACACCTTTAATTGGAATCGAACCTTCGGCAATATTGACTTTTAGAGACGAATACATCCGATTGTCAAAAGACAAAGAAAGTGCCGAGAAAATTTCTAAAAACACACTTACCATTGAGGAGTTTTTCAAAAAAGAAATTACTTCAGGAAAAATTCATTCTGAGCAATTTTCCAATGTTGAAAAAACGATAAAAATTCACGGACATTGTCATCAAAAATCTTTGAGTTCAGTTGAAGCTACTTTTGCGATGTTAAATTTACCCAAAAACAGTTCTGTTACCATTTACAATTCGGGTTGTTGTGGAATGGCAGGATCTTTTGGATACGAAAAAGAACATTATGATATTAGTATGCAAATGGGAGAAGATACCTTGTTTCCAAAAATCCGTGCAACAGACTCCGAAACGGCTATTGCGGCTGCGGGAACGAGTTGTCGTCATCAAATTTTTGATGGTACCAATAGAAAAGCCTTGCATCCTGTGACTATTTTGAGAGCTTGTTTGAAATAAAAAGGATACTATTTTTTAGCATAAATTTTTGAGTTTAAAACTTTAAAATAAAAATAGTATCTCAAAACTTTGTAAATTGAAATTGTTTTATATATTTGGGATTTTAAAATAATTTACATAATAATCAAAATAAAATTGTAAAATTTACAATATATTTATTTTTAACGATAAAATTTACAACATGACGTTTTCAAGTTTATTCAGAAAAAAGACAGTTCAGGACATTTTAAAACAAGTGGCAAAAAATGAAACCGATGGACATAATGCTTTAGGCAAACACCTAACGGCTCGCGATTTGACAGCTTTTGGTATTGCCGCAATTGTGGGAGCCGGTATTTTTAGCACAATTGGTAAAGCCAGTGCCGATGGAGGTCCAGCTGTTATTTTTCTTTTCTTGTTCACTGCGATTGCTTGTAGTTTTGCTGCTTTTGCTTATGCTGAATTTGCTTCGATGGTTCCCGTTTCAGGAAGTGCCTATACCTATTCTTACGTCGCTTTTGGAGAAATTATAGCCTGGATTATTGGTTGGGCCTTAATTATGGAGTATGCCATCGGTAATATAACGGTCGCTATTTCTTGGAGTGATTATTTTACGGGCTTGCTGGATAGTATGGGAATCCATTTGCCGCAATGGGTCCAAATGGATTATTTAACAGCTTCGAATGGTTTTAAAGATGCCACAGCTTTGATGCAGGGAGGTAAAACTTTCGAAAATCTGAGTTCGGGTTTACAGGCATCCTATACGGCTTGGACAACGTCACCGGTTATTGGCTCTTTTCATTTTGTAGCTGATTTACCAGCATTGCTCATCATTATTTTAATAACGGCTTTGGTGTATCGCGGTATGAAAGAATCCAGAAATGCCAGTAATTTGATGGTTGTAATTAAATTATGTATCGTACTTTTAGTAATTGCTGTAGGTGTTTTTTACGTAGATACAGCAAATTGGCATCCTTTTGCTCCAAATGGAGCGGCTGGTGTTTTGAAAGGAGTTTCGGCAGTTTTCTTTGCTTACATTGGTTTTGACGCAATTTCTACTACAGCAGAAGAATGTAAAGATCCGCAACGGGATTTACCAAAAGGAATGATGTGGGCCATTATTATATGTACCATTTTATATATTGCAATTGCATTAGTATTAACAGGAATGGTAAGCTATAGTGAGTTAAATGTGGGTGATCCTTTAGCTTTTGTATTTGATAAATTGCACTTAAAATGGATGTCTGGAATTATTGCGGTGAGTGCAGTTATAGCGATGGCAAGCGTTTTGCTGGTTTTCCAAATGGGGCAACCTAGAATTTGGATGAGTATGAGTCGTGACGGATTGTTGCCAAAACGTTTTTCTAAAGTGCATCCAAAGTTTAAAACGCCTTCTTATGCAACTGTAGTTACCGGTTTTGTGGTTGCAATTCCAGCCTTGTTTTTGAATCTGACAATGGTAACTGATTTGTGCAGTATTGGAACTTTATTCGCCTTTGTTTTGGTTTGTGCAGGAGTATTGGTTTTGCAGAATCAAACAGATATTCCTCGCGGAAAATTTAAAACACCTTATGTAAATTCAAAATACATTATGCCTTTTTTAATTGCCATTGGATTGTTTTATTCTTTTGGATACAACAAAAAAGCAACGATGGATTTTTTGACTAATGAGACTCAAATAAAAAATTCAGCGGATATAATTACTTCTTTAGATAAAGATCATTTTGCAAAAGTATATGATTATTTAGTAAGTATTGATGCTAAAAACAGTACTACTGATACACCAGATTTAGAACTTATTTTGAATCAATACCAACAAGATGATATAAAATATGCTGCTGTAATAAAAGGCTTGCCTGTTGATGATTATCACAAGTATGAAAGTGGTTTTAGCTTGTTTAAACACAAAATTCCAATGTGGGTTTTCTTGATTGTTTTGTTTGGATTGACGATTTGGTCCAATAGACAAAATTTATCACTAATTCCTTTACTAGGCTTGATTTGCTGCTTGTATATGATGGCAGAATTAAGCGTTTGGAACTGGATATATTTTACAATTTGGTTGCTTATTGGGCTATTGATTTACTTTGGCTTTAGCCGAAAAAACAGCAAGTTAAATCTTCGTGAAGCATAAATTCTCTTAATTGAAAATTATTTAATTGCCAAGAATTTTATTTTTAAATTCTTGGTAATTTTTTTAATGGTTCAGTACAAATTAAACTTTAGTGAATTGTTTTTTGCTATATTTGAAATCATAAATAGTACAAATGCAAAATTTACCTAAAGGGAGTCCTAAATTAATCAATGCCTGGGCATTTTATGATTGGGCAAATTCAGTTTATTCGTTAGTAATTGCCACAGCAGTTTTCCCTATCTATTATGAGTCTGTGACCAGCGGAAATGACGGAATGGTAAATTTTATGGGAGCATCAGTTCTCAACAGTTCTCTATTATCCTATTCGTTGTCTTTTTCGTTTTTAATTGTTGCTTTTTTATCTCCAATATTATCAGGAATTGCTGATTATTCAGGAAATAAAAAGAGTTTTATGAAGTTCTTTTGTTACCTGGGTGCACTCTCTGTGATGAGTTTGTTTTTCTTTAAAGACCAAAATACATTATGGATTGGAATTCTTGCAACTATCTTGGCAAGTATTGGTTTTTGGGGAAGCATCGTTTTTTATAATTCGTATTTACCGGAAATTGCTTTCCCTGAGCAACACGACAGAGTAAGTGCTAAAGGATTTATGCTTGGGTATGCAGGTTCGGTGCTTTTATTGACTTTTAATTTGACGATGGTAATGAAACCCGAATGGTACGGAATAACAGATCCTACTTTACCGGCGAGAATTTCATTTTTATCTGTTGGTATTTGGTGGATGGGTTTTGCACAAGTAACATTTCATTTTTTACCCTCTAATATATTCAATAAAAGGCCTAGAAAAGATTTTATCTTTAAAGGAATAAGAGAGCTGAAAGTGGTTTTGGTAAGTTTAAAAAAATTAACTTCTTTGAAACAGTTTTTAATCGCTTTTTTTCTTTATAGTATTGGAGTTCAAACTATTATTTTATTGGCAGGAATATATGGAAAAGTAGAACTAGGAATAGAAACAAGTCAATTAATCATTACTATTTTATTAATTCAATTGGTGGCCATTTTTGGGGCTTATCTCTTTTCCAGAATCTCAGAAAGCATTGGAAACATAAAAACCTTAAAATTGACCATTGCCATTTGGGGTTTTATCTGTTTTGCAGCATATTTATTGGATAAGGATAACAAGTATATTCATTTGCAATTTTATTCACTTGGCGGAGCGATAGGAATGGTGCTTGGTGCAATTCAATCTTTGTCGCGTTCCACTTATTCTAAACTATTACCAGAAACCGAAGACCATACAACATACTTTAGTTTCTTTGACGTTACCGAAAAAATCGCCATAGTTTTAGGGACTTTTATATTTGGTTTTGTGGGTTCAATAACGAATTCAATGCGAAATTCTATTTTTATCCTTGCTGTTTTCTTTTTGCTGGGCTACATTGTGCTTAGTTTTATGAAGAAAATAGAACCTGTAAAATAATAGTTAGCTAATTATTTACTTCCAATGAAGAGTAGCTTCAGGTGATTCGTTTAGACAGAGCTATTCTTTTCTGAGTTTAATCTTTCCAACTTTAATTTGGTAAATAAAATGGATTTCCAAAGCCACACTTTAATAGGAATAATCTATTTAGGACGGTTTTTGGCATAATGATTGTCAGTTTTTAATGTTAAGCAAATATTATGCATCTTATATCGATTTTATTGAAATTTATGCTACTGATGCCTTATATTTGTTATATTAATGAACATATTTAATGACAAAAAGACTCAAATAACAAATGTCGCAACATAAAATACTTACTATTGACAATTTGTCACTTCAGGAATTCGATACAGATACTGATTTAATTCCATTATTGACTCCGGAAGATGAGGAGGAAATGAATAATGAAGAATTGCCGGATTCATTGCCTATTTTGCCATTGCGAAATATGGTTTTATTTCCTGGTGTAGTTATTCCCATTACGGCTGGACGCGATAAATCCATAAAATTGATTAATGATGCTTATGCCGCCGGAAAAATCATTGGCGTTGTAGCTCAAAAGAATGAAGATGTTGAAGATCCTACAAAAAAGGATGTGCATAATATAGGAACTGTAGCTCGAATTTTGCGAGTTCTAAAAATGCCTGATGGAAATGTTACCGTTATTCTTCAAGGGAAAAAGCGTTTTTTAATAGAATCTGTTGTTTCTGAAACTCCTTATATTACAGCCAGTATAAAAGAAGTTGAAGAGAAAAGACCTGGAAAAAAAGATTCAGAATTTTTAGCAATAATTGATTCAGTTCGGGAGTTAGCCATTCAAATTATAAAGGAAAGCCCAAACATACCAAGTGAGGCCACATTCGCAATTAAAAACATTGAAAGCCAATCGTTTTTAATCAATTTTGTGACTTCAAATATGAGTTTGTCTGTTGAGGAGAAACAAAAGTTATTGTCGATTAATTCTTTGAAAGAAAGGGCACTCGAAACACTTCGTTATATGAATACTGAGTTGCAAAAACTCGAATTAAAAAACGATATTCAGTCTAAAGTTCGTTTTGATTTAGACCAGCAACAACGAGAATATTTTCTTCATCAGCAAATGAAAACCATTCAGGAAGAATTGGGAGGCGTTTCGCAAGAAGAGGAAATGGACGAAATGAGCCTGAAAGCCAAAACCAAGAAATGGGACGAAAAAACGCAAAAGCATTTCGAAAAAGAATTGGCTAAAATGCGCCGAATGAATCCACAAGCACCTGATTTTGGTATTCAAAGAAATTATTTGGACTTGTTTTTAGAATTGCCTTGGAACGAATATTCAAAAGACAATTTTGATTTAAAAAGAGCACAAAAAATTCTGGACAGAGACCACTTTGGTTTGGAAGATGTCAAGAAAAGAATGATAGAACATTTGGCAGTGTTAAAATTGCGAAATGATATGAAATCCCCAATAATCTGTTTGACAGGACCTCCGGGTGTGGGTAAAACATCCATTGGAAAATCTGTTGCCGAAGCTTTGGGAAGAGAATATGTGAGAATATCTCTTGGCGGTTTGCGTGATGAAGCAGAAATTCGAGGTCATCGAAAAACCTATATTGGCGCAATGCCGGGACGAATTATTCAAAGTTTGAAAAAAGCAGGAACCTCAAATCCGGTTTTTGTTTTGGATGAAATCGACAAATTATCAAATAGCAGTCAAGGAGATCCATCATCAGCATTATTAGAGGTTTTGGATCCGGAACAAAATAACTCCTTTTATGATAATTTTCTTGAAATGGGTTATGATTTATCAAAAGTGATGTTCATTGCCACTTCAAATAATATGTCGGAAATTCAACCAGCCTTGAGAGACAGGATGGAAATAATAAAAATGTCGGGTTACACTATCGAAGAAAAAGTCGAAATTGCCCGTCAGCATCTGCTTCCAAGACAATTGAAGGAACACGGGATGACTTCTAAAGATTTAGTTGTTGGAACAAAACAATTAGAAAAAATTGTGGAAGGTTATACTCGTGAATCTGGCGTTCGTGGTTTAGAAGCAAAAATTGCACAAGTGATTCGTAATGCGGCCAAATCAATTGCGATGGAAGAGGAGTACAACAAGAAAGTAACCAATGAAGATATTGTGAGAATTCTTGGTGTTCCAAGATTGGAAAGAGACAAATATGAGAGCAACGATGTTGCAGGAGTTGTAACTGGACTGGCTTGGACAAGTGTTGGCGGTGATATTCTTTTTATAGAATCTTTGATTTCTCCAGGAAAAGGAGGGATGACTATTACGGGGAATTTAGGTACTGTAATGAAAGAATCGGCAACAATTGCTT
Source organism: Flavobacterium soyangense (assembly GCF_015277675.1). Lineage (GTDB taxonomy): Bacteria > Bacteroidota > Bacteroidia > Flavobacteriales > Flavobacteriaceae > Flavobacterium > Flavobacterium soyangense. The sequence goes on along the minus strand of NZ_JADHEC010000023.1, from coordinate 24,422 downwards.
TGGAATATATCAAAGCCAATGCAGAATTTTTAGGCTTAAATCCGGATATGTTGTCAAAATACAATATCCATTTGCACGTTCCTGAAGGAGCAACCCCAAAAGATGGTCCAAGTGCGGGGATCGCAATGCTGACATCATTAGTTTCGGTACTTACACAAAAGAAAGTGAAGAAAGGTCTTGCGATGACCGGCGAAATTACATTACGCGGAAAAGTATTGCCCGTGGGTGGATTAAAAGAAAAGATTTTGGCGGCCAAAAGAGCCAATATTAAAGAAATTATCCTGTGCCACGAAAACAAAAGCGATATAGACGAAATAAAACCCAAATATATTGAAGGATTAACGTTTCATTATGTGAAGGAAATGAGCGAAGTTTTGAAAATTGCCATTACTAATCAAAAGGTAAAAAACGCAAAAGTATTATAAACAAAGCTTTTTAATACAATTCAATTCCATCCTGAAGCCTTAGGATGGAATTTTTTATTTGATTTAGAATTTGCCTAGAAACTTCATCAGGAAAACAAGAATTTTTACCATTATAATTTTATCTTCGCATTTGCGTTTTATTATACAGAATACCTATTTAAAGTATGCAAAAAAAACTTTTAATTCTCTTTTTGTTTTCGATTTGCACTGTTACCTACAGTCAAATAGGAGGTAAGTATATTTATCAGTTTTTAAACTTGGTTACATCGCCAAGACAGGCGGCTTTAGGCGGTAAGACGATTACTATTTATGATGATGACGTCAATCAGGCTAATTTCAATCCTGCTTCAATAAATCAGGAAATGGACAATCATTTGGCTCTGAATTACGGGAGTTATTTTGGTGAAGTGACTTATGGAACTGCTTCTTATGCTTATACTTATGACCGCCATTTGCAAACTTTTCAGGTGGGAATAAATTATGTGAATTATGGCAAATTCGATGGTTATGATGAAAATGGTCAGACCACTTCTCAATTTACTGGGAGCGAAACCGCACTTTCATTTGGATATTCTTATAATGTCCCCAGTACAAATCTTTTTATAGGAGCTAGTGGGAAATTGATTTCTTCGACTTTAGAAAGTTATAATTCCATTGGTGGAGCGGTCGATTTGGGAGCTATTTATATAGATGAAGCTAACGATGTTAATTGGGCTTTGGTAGTTCGAAATATTGGAACACAATTTACAACCTATAATGGCATAAACGAAAAATTGCCATTGGAAATATTGGCTGGAGTTTCACAAGAATTGGAAAATGTACCTATCCGCTGGCATCTTACCTTGGATAATTTGCAGCAATGGAATATTTCATTTTCTAACCCGAATCAGGCAGAATCATCATTGGATGGAAGCACAATCGAGAAGAAGACATCCATTTTTGGTAATGCTTTGCGTCATACCGTTTTTGGAGCGGAGTTGTTTCCAAAAAAATCGTTCAATCTAAGATTGGGATATAATTTTAGAAGAGCCGAAGAATTGAAAATTTTGGATCAACGAAATTTCTCCGGAATTTCTGTTGGTTTTGGACTGAAATTTAACAAAATAAAATTCAATTATTCGTACTCAAAATATACCTTAGCAGGAAATACGAGTTTGTTTGGTTTAACTATTAACTTACAATAAAACTATTTTGAATAAAAAAATTACCATTGCTATTGACGGATTTTCATCTACAGGAAAAAGCACTTTGGCCAAGGAATTAGCCAGGTATTTGGGTTATGTATATGTTGATACTGGAGCAATGTACCGTGCAGTAGCTTTGTTTGCAATGCAAAAGGGATATATTGGTGCAGCTTTTTTTGATAAAAAATCACTTATTAAAAGTTTACCTTTCATAAAATTAACGTTCAAATTCAATCCTGATTTGGGATTTGCCGAAATGTATTTGAACGATGTCAATGTAGAAAAAGAAATACGCACTATTGAAGTTTCCAGTTATGTGAGTAAAGTTGCAGAAATTTCGGAAGTGCGATCAAAACTAGTCGAACAGCAAAAGGAGATGGGGAAAAATAAAGGCATTGTTATGGATGGAAGAGACATTGGCACCGTAGTTTTTCCTGATGCAGATTTAAAAATATTTATGACGGCAAGTCCATTGACCCGTGCCCAAAGGCGATTTAAAGAACTACAAAAAAAAGGAGATAATGTGACTTTTGATGAAGTTCTAAAAAACGTTGAAGAAAGGGATTATATTGATACCCATCGTGAGGATTCTCCGCTTGTTAAGGCAGAGGATGCAATAGAATTTGATAATTCAAATATTTCGAAACAGGAACAATTTGAAAAAGTATTAAAATTAGTCAATATTTAGAATTGTAGTACAGTTTTAATAAGTATTTAAGCCCCGCAAAATTGCGGGGTTTTTTAAGAGCTACTTCTTTGCAGCAGTTGTATAAAGAATTTGATGCACCGACTAATGTTTCAAATCTGAAAATTTGGTATCAGAAGCAAACGAAGAATTTGTTTTTTCAACAATTAATTCTTTGGCTAAAGAAAAACTCGCCGTTTGTTTGATGTTTGATGATGATGTTCCAATGGCTACTTTATAAGCACCAGCTTCGGCAATCCAAGCATTTTTAGCAGTTACAAATGAAGCCAAATCTTTAGGGTTTATGGTTAAAGTAATTGTTTGACTTTCTCCGGGTTGTAATAATTTTGTTTTGGCAAAAGCTTTCAATTCTGAACTTGGTTTGTCAATATTTTTTGATGGAGCCGAAAGATATAATTGTACTACTTCTTTTCCTGCTGTTTTACCTGTATTTTTTACCGTTACAGTAGCAGTTAATTTGTTTGCAAAAGTTGCAGCGCTTAATTTCAAACCAGAAATATCAAAACTTGTATAAGATAATCCGTAACCAAATTCATAAGATGGTTTTACGTTGAACGTATTAAAATAACGGTAACCCACATAAATTCCTTCTTCATAATTTACGCTTGTTGGATTTTCGGCAGGTGTTCCAATCCAGTTTTTAGCTGAAGGTGTATCTTCATATTTTACAGGAAAAGTCATTGTCAATTTTCCGGAAGGAGTTACTTTTCCAGAGAGAACATAGGCTACAGAATTTCCACCTTCCTGACCCGGTTGCCAAGGCAAAATAATGGCATCAACTTTATCTTTCCAACTTGCAGTTTCAATTACACCACCAATATTTAGAATTACAACTACTTTTTTTCCTTTTGCGTGAAAAGCTTCGGAAACATTGTTTATTAAATTTACCTCATCAGCAGCTAAATTAAAGTCTTCTTCAATATTTCTGTCAGCTCCTTCGCCAGCATTTCTGCCAATTGTTATTAAGGCTGTTTCTGATGTATTGGCTTTGTTTTGAATGGTTTCTTTTGATAATTCTAATTCAACAATACGTTTTGGAGTTGCCAATAGTCCACCATTTTTTTCACGGCGGTCCATTTCTATTGCTTTTTGCTCAACAACATAAGGTTGATATACCGCTTCTAATTCTTTGTCGATTGTATATGATATTATTGGTTTTTTTGGAGTATTTTTTTCTTTTGATAAATCTCCAGCCGAATTATTTTTTAAGTTTATTTTATTAAGATCACTATTTGTTAATGATTTTGTATCAGCATTTGTTAAACCGTCAATCAAAGAAATTGTGTAGGCTTCATTAACATCACCACTTCCGGTACCTCCTGAAATAAAATCATAAGAAGTTATACCAAAAACAGCTAATTTTGTTGATTTAGAAGAAAGTGGTAGCGTATTACTATCATTTTTTAATAAAATAGTTCCTTCGGCAGCGGCTTGTCTGGTCACTTCGGCATTTGCTTTCAAATTTGGCTGGTCAGAATATTTGTAATTATTCATTGTGGGCGATCTCATTACCAATTCTAAAATACGGGTTAAATCTTTATTTATCACTGCTGCGGTTAATTTGCCGCTTTTTATATTGTCTAAAATGGCTTGTTTTTGATTAGGTAATCCAGGCATTAATAAATCATTCCCAGCCGATAATTGCGTAGTTACATCGCTACTAGGAGTTTCTTTTTTTAATGGCGCTATAAAATTTAGGTAACCACCAAACCAATCAGTCATCACTAAGCCTTTAAAACCCCATTCATTTCTTAATACGGTTGTCAATAAATCTTTTCTTGCAGAAGTATAAGAACCATTAACTAAGTTATAAGAAGACATAACAGTCCACGGTTGTGCTTCTTTTACAGTGATTTCAAAACCTCTTAAATAGATTTCACGCAAGGCTCTTTCGCTAATATGAGCATTTACACCCATACGATTGCGTTCCTGATTGTTTGCTGCGAAATGTTTTACCGAAGTTCCAACCCCATTCGATTGAATACCATTTACGATTGCCGCTGAAATTTTACCTGTCAATAATGGATCTTCAGAATAATATTCGAAGTTTCTGCCGCACAATGGATTTCTGTGAATATTCATTCCAGGTCCTAGTAAAACATCTATTCCATATTCTTTCACTTCGTTACCCATTGCTTTTCCAACATTGTTGATTAATTCCGTATTCCAAGTGGATGCCAATGCGGTTCCAACAGGAAAAGCCGTTCCGTAATAGGTTGCTGTTGAATTGACGCGAGTAGGTTTAATTCTCACTCCAGCAGGACCATCAGAAACCGTAACCGATGGAATTCCCAGTCGTTTAATTTCAAATGTTCCACCAGCAGCTCCAGGTACTTTTCCTTGAAAGCCTTCAGTCGTAAATTTTAAAGTAGTTAAATCAAATCCTGGCATTCCAATTCCGATAAGCATACTTGCTTTTTCATCATCGGTCATTTTGCTTATCAAATCTTGAATCCTGTCATTCATAGGAAGGCGTGTATCTTCATATTTATCTAATTTTCCGTTTTGATTTAAATCAGAAAAGGTAAACCCGTTAATAGTTATTAAAGGTTTGTTTGTGTCTTTAGTCCCCGGATTTTTACTCCAAGAAATTCCAGAAACAACTAATGTTGAAAGAAGCGATATTTTCGCAATTTTCGAAAATGAGTAATTTTTCATAAGGTTAATTTAGTTAATAGTAATTCATTGCTTCATTATGAAGCAATATTAATTTTATTTTTTAATATTTGCAAAAAAAATATGTTTTTTTTATAAATAGTTTGGCAAAGTGAAAGTTAGCGTCAATTTTGTATTTTCGCATTGAATTTGTACTTATGGAGTTTAAAAGAATAATTGAAGAAAAATCAAAAAAAGCATGGGAAATCTATATCCCTCATTTGTCTATTGACTGCGTCGTTTTTGGATTTCAGGATTCAAGTTTAAAAGTTTTGGTTACCAAAATGAAAGAAAATAATCTTTGGGCACTTCCTGGAGGCTATGTGTTAAAAACGGAGAATATTAAAGAAGCTGCTAACAGAATTCTTCATCAAAGAACTGGAGCAGACAATATTTATTTGCAACAATTCAGAGTTTTTAGTGATTTAAATCGTTCCGAAGGTTTTTTTGAGAATTTTGACAATACGATATGGAATAAGCAACGATTCCTCTCGATAGGATTTTATGCCTTAGTTGATTATTCAAATGTAAATCTAGTTATTGATGAAATCTCTGATGCCTGCGAGTGGAAAGCGATTGATGAATTGCCAGAACTGATGATGGATCACCGGCGTATTTTTGATAAAGCTTTAAGTACACTTCGAAAACAATTAAACCATAAACCTATTGGTTATAATTTATTGCCCGAGAAATTTACTATGCCCGAACTTCAAAAATTGTATGAAATTATTTTGGACAAAAAACTCAATCGCGGGAATTTTTACCGAAAAATTCTGCGTTATGATATTCTAATAAAATTGGACGAAATCCGAAAGGGAGGCGCACACAAAGCACCAGATTTGTACCAATTTGATGTAGAAAAATTTCAGTTGGCTTTAGAAAATGGTTTTAGCGAGGGTTGGTAAATAATCGGAAACAACCAGCAATAAAAAAGCACTTTACGGTTAAAATAAAGTGCTAATAAATAAATAGCTTATTATTTTTGGAAAATTACCCCAAAAAAGCTTTCAATTCCTCGTAAGTTTTAATTTTGACACTTATTTTTTCTTTATTCAACACGCTTTCTATTTGTGTTGGAATAGGTAGTTTTATATTCAATGCCGGTTCCACCACATCCAAAAACTTGATGGGATGAGCAGTTTCCAAGAAAATTCCAATGGCATTCGGGTAGTTTTTTAACTCTTTTTTCAAACCCAAATAGCCTACTGCGCCGTGAGGTTCTGCAATATAACCATCGGTTTTGTAGATGGATTTCATCGCTTCCAAAGTTTCATTATCGTTATATGAAAAGGAAGAGAAATCTTTTTTAAATTTTTCCAAATCGTTGTTGTACATTTCTTGGATTCGAATAAAATTACTTGGGTTTCCAACGTCCATAGCATTCGAAATAGTCGCTTTGGAAGGTTTTGGGTCGTAATTTCCCTTTTCTAAAAATCTTGGTACGGTATCATTTATATTGGTTGAAGCCACAAAATGTTCGATTGGCAAACCTAATTTTTTTGCCATAATTCCGGCGCAAATATTCCCGAAATTCCCGCTTGGGCAGGAAAATACCAAGGGTTTGTTTTGCGATTTCAATTGCTTGTAGGCAAAGAAAAAGTAAAACATTTGCGGCAACCAACGGGCTATATTAATTGAGTTGGCTGAAGTCAGGTTTTTATGTTTCAGGCTTTCGTCCAAAAAAGCTTTTTTGACCATATCCTGGCAATCGTCAAAAACACCGTTCACTTCCAATGCTTTGATGTTTTGTCCCAAAGTCGTTAATTGGCGTTCCTGAATGTCGCTCACTTTTCCAGATGGGTATAAAATAATAACTTCTACGCCTGGAACTCCCAGAAAACCACTCGCAACTGCACCGCCGGTATCGCCCGAAGTCGCCACGAGAACCGTGTTCGTGTCGTCTTTTTTGTCTTTGTTGAAATACGCCAAACAGCGTGACATAAAGCGTGCGCCAACGTCCTTGAAAGCCATTGTAGGCCCGTGATACAATTCTAATGCGTAAATATTATCCTCGACTTTTACCGTCGGGAAATCGAAGCATAAGGTTTCGGCAATGATTTGTTTTAAAATTTCGGTAGGAATTTCGTCGCCCACAAATTGTAGAATAGCTTCAAAAGCAATTTCTTCGTTACTCAGATTTTCGATATTTTCGAAAAAATCTTTAGGTAATGGAGAGATTGATTCCGGAAAATACAATCCTTTATCGGTTGCCAGTCCTTGAATCACGGCTTCTTCGAAAGAAACTTCGGGGGCATTATGGTTTAAACTGTAGTATTTCATTTTATTATCATTGCGAGGCGTTGCGAAGCATGAAGCAAAGCAATCTGTTATTGTTATTTTATTATACTCACACCTTCTGGATTCACTTTTGAAACGTGAATTTCATAAGGTAAATTGATTTCGTCGTATACGGCACTCATTGCCTTGGCGATTTTTTCGGCAGTTTCCTTTCCTTTGCTCAACGCAAAAATGGATGGACCAGAACCTGAGATTCCTGAACCCAAGGCTCCGTTTTCAAGAGCAGCCTTTTTAATCAAATCAAAACCTGGAATCAGCATACTACGAACCGGTTCGATGATTTCGTCGTGTAAAGAACGTCCAATCAAATCGTAATCTTTCGTGTATAATCCTGCCACTAATCCGCCTACATTTCCCCATTGGGTAATGGCACTTTTCAGGGAGACAGTTTGTTTTAACACGGAACGCGCATCCGAAGTTTTCAACTCAATTTGAGGATGAACAACAGTGGCGTACAATTCTGATGGGCTTTCAATTTTGATGATGTCCAATGGATTGGAACTTCTTACCAAAGTAAAACCGCCCAATAGGCAAGGAGCCACATTGTCGGCGTGGGCATTTCCACTGGCTAATTTTTCGCCTTGCATGGCAAATTTCACCAATTCTTTTCGGGTAAAAGGTCGTCCCAACAATTCGTTGATTCCAAAAACAGCTCCCGCAGAACTGGCTGCACTGCTGCCGATTCCGCTTCCGGCTTTAATGTGTTTGTAGATTTCTATCTCAAAACCAAACTCGGTTTCCACTTCTTCCAACATTGCCAAGGCGGCAACACCAGCGACATTGTTTTCGGTTTCCAATGGCAAATCCGCTCCCACGATTTTAGTGATGCGAATGCCTTTTACATCCGATTTTCGAATAACCATTTCGTCACCCGCAGTAGTCAGGCAAAGTCCCAAAACATCAAATCCACAGGATAGATTGGCAATGGTCGCAGGGCAAAATATTTTAATTTCATTCATAAATAATAGTCTTAAAGTCGAAAGTCTTAAAGTCAAATATACTTTGACAATTTAAGGCTTTTGGCTTGCTGAGGGTTTTAAATATTTCCAACCCGAATTACGTCGGCAAAAATTCCGGAAGCCGTTACCGCAGCACCGGCACCAGCACCTTTTATCAATAAAGGTTGGTCGATGTAACGATCCGTGTAAAATTGAACAATATTGTCTTTTCCTTCCAAATTGTAGAACGGACTTTCTTTTGGGATGAATTCTAAGCCAACACCTGCTTTACCGTTTTCGAAAGTTGCAACAAATTTTAATCGGCTGTCTTTAGCTTTAGCTTTAGCCAAAAGGTTTTCAAAATGAGCCGCATTTGCGATTAAAGACTTGAAAAAATCATCATTGTTTTTTGTACTCATGCATTCCTTTGGAAGGAAAGGATTATTTTGAATATCTTCGATTTCCATTTGGTACCCGCTTTCTCTTATCAGGATTAATATTTTTCTGGCTACATCCACACCGCTCAAATCGATTTTTGGATCTGGTTCGGTAAATCCTTGAACTCCGGCTTCTTTTACCACATCGTGGAACGAATTATTTTCGTCGAAATTGTTGAAAATAAAGTTCAAACTTCCGGACAATACTGCCTGAATTTTGTTGACTTTATCGCCCGAAGCTATTAAATTTTTAACGGTATCAATTATTGGTAAACCTGCGCCCACATTGGTTTCAAACAAGAATGGTGCATTATATTTTCTGGATAAATTTTTCAGGTTTTTGTAATTGTCATACGCTGAGGAACAGGCTATTTTATTACAAGTAACTACAGCGATATTTTGCCTTAAATACTGCTCATAAGTCTCGGAAACACTTTGATTTGCGGTAATATCAACAAAAATACTGTTGCGTAAATTGAGTTCCTTTACCTTTGAAATAAAGGTTTCTTTGCTGGCTGTTTCTCCATTTTCCAATAGTGCCTGCCAATTTTTTAAATCGATTCCTTCTTCATCAAAAAGCATTTTTCTGGAATTGGACACGGCCGCCACTCTAAGGTTTATTTTTAGATTTTCTTTTAGGAATTTCTTTTGTTGGTTGATTTGTGAGATGAATTTTTCACCTACATTTCCAACACCCATCACGAACAAATTCAACTGTTTAGTGTTTTCCTCAAAAAAGTTTTCATGTAATGTATTTAAAGCTTTTTTTACGTCTCTTTCATTGATAACCGCCGAGATATTTCTTTCGGAAGCTCCCTGAGCAATCGCTCTGATATTTACATTGTTTTTCCCCAAAGTGCTGAACATTCGACCGCTCAAACCTTGGTGATTTTTCATATTTTCGCCCACCAAAGCAATGATGCAAAGGTTTTTTTCGACAATGCAAGAATCAATTTTGTTTTGTGAAATCTCTATTTCAAAAGCTTTATTGATAGCGCTTTCGGCATTTTCGGCATCAACATCCAGAATTCCGATACAAATGGAATGTTCCGAAGAAGCCTGAGTGATAAAAATTACGTTGATATTTTCATGTGACAATACCTCGAAAAGTCTTTTAGAAGAACCGGCGACGCCAATCATTCCTGAACCTTCAAGCGTAATCAAAGTAATATGGTCAATGTGGCTGATTCCTTTTACAGGATTGGTATGTGAAGTATCCTGGCTTGAAATATAAGTTCCTTCGGCTTCCGGTTCGAAAGTGTTTTTGATCCAAATGGGAATGTTTTTTCTTAAAACGGGCTGGATTGTTGGCGGATACAATACTTTGGCGCCAAAATGCGACAATTCCATGGCTTCCTGATAAGAAATTGTGGCAATAGGTTGGGCTTGTTTCACCACTTTTGGGTTTGCTGTAAACATTCCGTTGACGTCTGTCCAGATTTCCAATTCAGAGGCATCTAAAGCTCCTGCTAAAATTGCGGCGGTATAATCAGAACCGCCACGACCCAGCGTTGTGCCAATTCCATCAGTAGTTGAAGCGATAAAACCTGGCATCACTACTATTTGAGAATCATTGGAAGCAAAATAATCAGCAATTAGTGGATTTGTGATTTCGAACTTTACGGCAGCTTTGCCAAAGTTATTGTTGGTTTTTATCAATTCGCGACTGTCTTTGTACCCGCTATTTTTATGTTTTTGTTTGAAGGCTTCGGCGATAATATACGAAGACAATAATTCGCCAAAACTCAAAATCGTATCTGAAGTTCTTGGAGATAATTCGCCCAAAAGGAAACAGCCGTCGAGTAAAGTTTCGAGGTGATTGATGATTCTTTTGATGTGGCTTAGTAAACCACTTTGTTCGCTAACCGGTATCAATTCTTTGATAGCGTCTAAATGTTTTTTCTCGATTTCAGCAACAATTTCCTTGTAGCTTTCGTCGCTTGAAGCTGCTTTTTGAGAAGCAAGAACCAATAAATCAGTGACTTTGGTAAAAGCAGAAACTACAACAATTAGTTTTTCTTTTTCTGCCTTTTTAATCACTATATCTAATACGAGTTTTATGTTTTGCGCATTGGCTACCGAAGTTCCGCCAAATTTTAATACTTTCATTATGTCTTTTTTATTTTAAAAATGCAAATAGTTTTTATACACCTATGAACTCTCTTCATTTAGAAAAAAGCACGAAAACTGGATTATATGTAAAATGTATACCCCTAAAGGGTAGTGGTAGTTGTTGTAGCAGTAAATGTAACAGCAAGTGCAACTCTGGTTTGAGTTGTTATCGAAGAATGAAATGTTTTGCTGTTATTTGCCATTTTGATTTTTCAAAAGTACAGTTTTTTATAAAATAACAAAACCTTTTATCCTGTTTTTATGAATATTTTAAAAAACACAGTGCAAAAAAAAGAATATTAAATATTTTACCTTCAAAATCTTGTTTTTTAATATTGGTTTGTGGAATTTTGACCTCTCAAAAGCCACTGTTAAAATGGATAATACACATTATATAAGTACCCAAGTACTTTCTCTGGAAGCCTTACAAGAAATTATTTCGCATCATAAATCGTTGGCGTTATCGGATGAGGCCAAGGTTAATATCCAAAAATGCAGGGATTATTTAGATGCCAAAATGGCTTCGCATACGAAACCTATTTATGGTATTAATACCGGTTTTGGTTCGCTTTGTAATGTCAAAATTTCGAATGAAAACCTTTCGAAACTACAGGAAAACTTGGTAAAATCGCATTCTTGTGGAACTGGTGATGAAGTTCCGAATGAGATTGTCAAATTGATGTTGTTGCTCAAAATTCAGTCTTTGAGTTATGGTCATTCGGGGATTCAATTGCAAACTGTAGAACGATTAGTCGATTTTTACAACCATGATATTTTACCCATAGTTTATTCACAGGGTTCACTTGGTGCTTCGGGCGATTTAGCTCCTTTAGCCCATATGTCATTGCCTTTATTGGGTGAAGGCGAAGTGTTTTTTGAAGGCAAAAAAGTCCATTCGAGTGTAGTTTTGAAGCATTTCAATTGGAAACCCATAGTGTTGCAATCCAAAGAAGGATTGGCTTTATTAAACGGAACCCAATTTATGAGTGCTTATGGTGCTTATATTTTGATGAAAGCCAGTAAATTTTCATATTTTGCTGATTTAATCGGAACTATTTCTTTGGAAGGATTCGACGGCAGGATTGAACCTTTTCACGAGTTGATTCATTTTATACGCCCGCACAAAGGGCAAATGGTAACAGCCAATCGCGTGAAGGAATTTTTGGAGGGAAGTGAAATCATAAGTCAGGAGAAAACACACGTTCAAGATCCGTATTCTTTTAGATGTATTCCGCAAGTTCACGGTGCTTCGAAAGATGCGATTGATTATGTTAAAAAAGTTTTCAAGACCGAAATCAATTCGGTTACGGATAATCCCAATATATTTATCGAAACTGACCAAATTATTTCCGGTGGGAATTTCCACGGACAACCTTTGGCTTTAGCTCTTGATTTTATAGCCATTGCTTTGTCCGAATTGGGCAGTATTTCCGAAAGAAGAACGTATCAATTGATATCGGGTTTACGAAATCTTCCCGCCTTTTTAGTGGATAATCCTGGTTTGAATTCAGGTTTGATGATTCCCCAATATACAGCCGCAAGCATTGCCAGCCAAAACAAACAATTGGCAACACCAGCGAGTGTTGATAGTATTGTTTCAAGCAACGGACAAGAAGATCACGTTAGTATGGGAGCCAATGCCGCTACAAAAGCCTTGCGTGTGATGGAAAATCTGGAGCGAATTCTTGCTATTGAATTGATGAATGCTTCGCAAGCTATTGAATACAGAAGGCCTTTAGAATCAAGTGATTTTATCGAAATGTTTTTAAAATCGTATCGTGAGGAAGTTCCTTTGGTAAAAGAAGACCGAATTTTACATTATGATATTAAAAAAACGATAGTTTTTTTAAACAGTTTCGAAATTGAAGATAATTTTTAGCATATTTTTAATATTAAAATAAAATATTTTCATAACTTTGAACATTATTAAATTGCAATGAGAAAAAAATTTCACATAATACTATTGATTGTTACCGTTGGTTTCTTCTTGATGCCATCGTTGACAATTGCTTGTGAAATGAAATCCGGAAAATCATGTTGCAATACAGAAACTCCTAATTCTAATATAGAAAAAAAGGATTGTTATAAAATTGCAAATCATTCGAAAAATAAGGAACACGAAGACTCTTGCAACGGAAAATGTGGTCATTCTAATTGTACCACTTCATCAGTTCAATTTAGTATTGCTTTTTTTGAAATAAAATTTAAAAGTAACAATTTTGATTTTTCAGAAAAACAACAAAATTATTTCAATTCAGAAACCAATCTTTCTTCTGGTTTCCATTCTATTTGGCTTATTCCTAAAATAAGCTAAAACCCCTTTTTTTACAGCCATAGTTACGTCTTTTTTAAATCAAATATTGTATTGACAATTTTGTGAATTTGACAGGATAAGTATGGAAAACCTATAAATTTTAGCAACTATTTTACAAAATTCTTGAAGATTATTTGTAATAATTGCGTAATTTTGATTATATCAATTTAAAACAACAAAAAATGAAAATATTAATAATCGTACTAAGCGTATTCTTAGCAGTTAGCACAGGAGCATCAGCTCAAAACAGCACAAAACCTTCAAAAGAAGAAACTCAAAAAACAATTTATACCTGTCCAAAGCATCCTAATGAGGTGAGTATAAAAGAAGGAAAATGCAGCAAATGCGGAACGGAATTGGTAAAAACTACCAAAATACAACACAATGCAGCGGTTAAGGGAAGTCAGGCATCAACAGTTGTTGAAGCCAAATACATTTGCAAAATGGACGGTTCCACTTCCGATAAACCTGGAAAATGTACTAAATGTGGAAAGGAAATGAGTAAAAATGAAGCTTATAAAATGGCTTATGCCTGTCCAATGCATCCCGATCAGATGAGTATGAAAGAGGGTAAATGTGGTAAATGTGGAATAAAAATGGTAAAAATTACAGAATTAAAGCATAATACGGCAGTAAAAGGTAGCCAAACATCTGCTATTGTTGAAACAAAATATGTTTGTCCAATGCACCCTGATTTTATTGGAAAAAAGGGAGATAAATGCTCTAAATGTGGAATGGAAATGATAGAAATAAAAGAAAAAAGATAAAATAATAATTTCAGTAATTTAAAGCCAATAGACTCTATATCTAAAGGCTTTTTAACTTTAATCTCTAAAATATTTAAAATGAAAAATATAATTTTTTCTGCCATTATAATGGCTTTCGTACTGGTTTCCTGTAACCAAAAAAGCAAAGATGTTGAAACAAATACTCCGATGATGGAAAAAGATTCTACCAAGGTAAATGACAGCAAAGCAAAAATTTATGCTTGTCCGATGCATCCGGAATCTCAGGGCAAATTGAACGATAAATGTACAAAATGCGGAATGAAATTAACCAAAGAAGTTAAATAAATTCTAAATCTATTCCTTCCCTATCTTTTGGGAAGGAATAGATTATCTGTAATTAAAGCCTTATGGTAGAAAAACTAATATCATTCTCGTTAAAAAACCGTTTTATCGTTCTACTCGTTTCTGCTGCTTTATTTTGCTGGGGCATTTACAGTATACAACAAAATCCAATCGATGCCATTCCCGATTTATCCGAAAATCAAGTTATTGTTTTTACAGAATGGATGGGGAGGAGTCCTCAAGTTATAGAAAATCAAGTTACTTATCCTTTGGTTTCCAATTTACAAGGAATTCCAAAAGTTAAGAATATTCGGGGAGCTTCTATGTTTGGGATGAGCTTTGTTTACATCATTTTTGAAGACAACGTTGACCCTTATTGGGCCAGAACCCGTGTTTTGGAAAGGCTTAATTATGCCCAACGCTTATTACCTCAAAACGTGGTTCCCACTCTTGGGCCAGACGGAACAGGAGTTGGTCATATCTTTTGGTACACTCTAGATACAAAAGGAATGGATTTAGGTGAGCAACGTGCCTTGCAAGATTGGTATGTGAAATTTGCCCTGCAAACGGTTCCTGGCGTTGCCGAAGTCGCTTCGTTTGGAGGATTTGAAAAACAATATCAATTGGTTTTAGACCCTCTTAAGATGCAATACTACAACGTGAGTATGATGGAAGTGATGAACGCAGTCAAGGCCAATAACAACGATGTGGGGGGGCGAAAGTTTGAAATGAGCGACCGATCTTATATTGTCAGAGGGCTAGGCTACATCAAAAACATCAAAGACGTTGAAAAAATAGCCATTAAAAACTACAATTCAGTTCCTGTAAAAGTCAGTGATGTGGGTTCGGTACAAATGGGTGGCGACTTGCGTTTGGGAATTTTTGACCAAAACGGAACCGGAGAAGTCGTGGGTGGAATCGTGGTAATGCGTTACGGCGAAAATGCCGATAAGGTCATCAAAGCCATAAAATTAAAAATGAAAGAAGTCGAAAAAGGATTTCCTGAAGGTGTCACTTTCAAAACTTCCTATGACAGAAGCGAACTAATTGAAAAAGCCGTTGAATCCGTAAAAGGAACTTTACTGGAAGAGATGATCGCTGTTTCCATCATTGTGCTGATTTTCCTTTTTCATTGGCGAAGTGCTCTAATCATCCTGATTCAGATTCCAATTTCGGTTGCCACCGCTTTTATATTCCTTCAGGCATTTGGAATTTCTTCCAATATTATGTCCCTCACGGGAATCGCTTTGGCCATTGGTGTTTTGGTTGACGACGGAATTGTAATGGTCGAAAATGCCTATCGGAATATTTCAGAGAAACAGGAGGAATTGGACCATAATCTTTAATCTATTGGAATGAAAAATTTATTCAAAAAAATATTCAAAAGAAAACAGGATCCACTTACTTCCGAAGAACGACTCAAGATTGTTGAAGTTTCTTCAAAATTAGTTGGGCCGGGTGTTTTTTATTCAACCATAATCGTAATTGCCTCCTTTCTTCCTGTGTTTCTTCTTACCGGAATGGAAGGTAAATTATTCAGTCCCCTGGCTTGGACAAAATCCTTAATCCTTATTGTCGATGCCTTTTTTGCCATTACGCTCACGCCAGTTTTGATTAGCTTTTTGCTAAAAGGCAAACTTCGCCCGGAACATAAAAACCCAATTAATCGAAAACTGGAAAGCATTTATACTCCAATTTTGACTTATTGTCTAAAATGGAGAAAAACAGTTTTAGGCATTAATATTGTTGCTTTATTGATTGGAGTGTTAATGTTCACCAGATTGGGCTCCGAATTTATGCCACCATTGGATGAAGGTTCAATTCTGTTTATGCCAGTTACTTTGCCAGATGTATCCAATTCTGAAGTAAAACGAATTTTACAAGTTCAGGACAAATTGATTAAGTCGATTCCCGAAGTGGCTCACGTATTAGGAAAGGCAGGGAGAGCAAATACTGCGACCGATAATAGTCCTATCAGTATGATTGAAACGATTGTTTTGCTCAAACCCCATAATGAATGGAGAGAAGGCAAAACGAAAGCCGATATTGTGACAGAAATCAACAATAAACTGCAAATTCCGGGAGTGACCAATGGTTTCACACAGCCCATTATCAACCGAATTAATATGCTTTCGACAGGAATCAGAACCGATGTGGGAATTAAAATTTATGGTGCCAGTCTCGATACCATCAATGTGTTGTCACAGAAAATCAAGAAAGCTCTGGAAGGAACATCGGGTGTGAAAGATTTGTATGCAGAACCCATTACGGGCGGAAAATATATTGATATTGTGCCTAAACGTGAAGTGATTGGTCGCTATGGGCTTTCGATTGACGATATTAATACTGTGGTAGAAGCGGCGATTGGGGGAATGAAACTCACCACCACAATCGAAGGAAGGCAACGTTTTTCGGTCAATGCACGCTATGCGCAGGAATACAGAAATAGTTTGGACGCCTTGAAAAAACTCCAAGTTCAGACGATGCAATTTGGCCCCATTCCTTTAGAAACCGTTGCTGATGTGAAAATAAGCAATGGCCCACCAATGATTAACAGTGAAAACGCTATGCTTCGTGGCAGCGTTTTGTTTAATGTTCGAGACCGAGATTTAGGAAGCACCGTAAAAGAAGCCCAGAAAAAACTTGATGCCATGATGACCAAGATGCCCAAAGGTTATTATGTGGAATGGAGCGGACAATGGGAAAACCAAATTCGAGCCAACAAGACATTGAGAATGATTTTGCCCATTGTTGTCCTTATTATTTTTCTCATTTTGTATTTTACTTACCGCTCTATGAAAGAGGCTTTGATTACAATGATTACTGTTCCATTTGCACTGATTGGCGGGATTTTTATGGTTTATTTTTATGGAATTAACTTGTCGGTGGCCGTGGCGGTTGGGTTTATAGCCTTATTTGGTTTAGCCGTCGAAACGGCGATGCTCATTACCATTTACCTCAATGAAGCGATGAATAAAATGGTAGCTAAACACGGCAACAGTTCCGAAACTATCACCGAGGAAATTTTAAGGGACTATATCATTGAAGGTTCGGCCAAAAGATTACGGCCAAAACTAATGACCGTTTCGGTTTCCTTATTTGGATTAATCCCAATTCTTTGGGCAACAGGAACCGGCGCAGACGTTATGTTGCCTATCACGGTTCCACTTATTGGAGGTACCATTACCTCCACAATTTATGTATTATTAGTAACTCCTGTTGTTTTCGAAATGGTAAAACTCCGCGAATTGAGAACAAAAGGCAAAATAGATCTTATAGATGCAAAACATTAAATATTATTTCGTTTTATGCTGTTTGATTTTAAATCTCACAGGCGGCAAAGCTCAAACACTTTCTTTAGACGAAGTTTTAGTTCTTGTCAAAGAAAACAATCCGCAATTAAAAATGTACGATGCCGAAATTCAAAGTATGAATGCAGCGGCAAGCGGAGCCAGAAGCTGGACGGCACCACAAGTGGAAACGGGATTTTTTTTAACGCCGTACAACACTAAATTGTGGAAAGCAAAAGGCGATTTTTCCGGATTGGGAATGTATATGGTGGGTGTTACCCAAATGATTCCCAATGCTTCGAGGTTAAAAGCCGATTCCAATTATATGAACGCCATGTCTTCGGTCGAAGTCGAAAATAAAAACTATACCATCAATCAATTGAACGCTTTGGCCAAAACTAATTATTACCAATGGCTGGTACTCAATAAAAAACTGAAAGTGGCCAACGATAATTTACTGCTTTTGGACTATATGATTAAGAGCATGGAAATTCGGTACAAATACAGTATGGATAAATTGTCGACGCATTATAAGGCAACCGCTCGCTACAGTGAATTGGAAAACACGATACTGATGATGCAAAATGAAATTTGTCAAAAACGGGTGGTGCTGAATATGTTGATGGCCAGAGATAAAAACAGCGCTTTTGAAATTAATTCAACTTTTAAATTTATTGATATTAATGAAATAAAAATAGATACAGCTTCACTTTCAAAAAGTCGTAGTGATGTCAAGGCCATCGAAAAAACGATGGCACTCAACGCATTAAAAATTGAATCTGAAAAATCAAAGTTTTTACCCGAATTTGGAGTCAAATACGATCATATGTTTGCCTTTGGCCAACAGCCACAGCAATTTTCCTTAATGGGAATGATCACTATTCCAGTACCTTGGTCCACCACGGTAAACAAAGCCAACATCAATAGTTTTAAAATTAAAAATGAAAGTTTGAATTGGCAAAAGCAAATGATTTTAAATGAAGCCACCGGGATGATTTCCGGTATGACCAATGAATTGACTACTTTGAAAAAGCAATATGAGATTGCGGAGAAAACCATCATTCCCACTTTGAGGGGAAGTTACGATGCTTCAATTTTGGCTTGGCAAAACAATACTGGTGATTTATTTGATGTTTTGGATGCCTGGGAAGCTGTGAATATGGCTCAAATGGATTCACTGGATAAATTGCAGGCTATCTTAACTGCAAAAGTAGAAATAGAAAAACAACTAGAAACCAATGGGTTATGAATAGCTATCTAAAATATGGTTTAGTTGCTCTAGGTATTGCAATTATTGGATTCGCAATCTATTTCTTAGCTATAAAACCTAGCCAACATTCGGAAATCGATCATCAAACCGAGGATTATACCTGTTCGATGCATCCAGAAATTATTCGGGATAAACCCGGGAGTTGCCCTATTTGTGGAATGACTTTGGTAAAAAAAGTAGTGCGGAATGAAGTTGTTGAAAATAAATCCATTGACAATCTTTTGAAACCAACGGACAATTTCATTATTGGGAATTACAAAACCACAATACCCAAAGACACTACCTTAACAACTGAAATAAATTTGCCGGGGATTGTGGCTTACGACCCTAATGCAGCGGTGAATATTGCCGCCCGAATGAATGGCAGAATTGAACGAATGTATGTAAATTACAAATTTCAAAGAGTGTCGAAAGGACAAAAATTATTCGATTTGTACAGCCCGGAATTATTGACGGAACAGCAAAATTTCCTTTATTTGGTTTCTGATGAAATAGGGAATCATGAATCGATTATTAATGCCTCCAAAGACAAATTATTGCTTTACGGAATGACGAATAGCCAAATCAAAGATTTAGTTTCCACCAGAAAATCAAATCCTATCATTTCGATTTACAGCCCGGCTTCAGGAAATATTGAAGGAACGGACAGTATGACTAAAGTCACTGGTGCTATTATGCAAAATTCAAGCGGAAGTACTGAACCATTATCGATTAAAGAAGGCGATTATATCAAGAAAAGCCAAACCGTTTTCAAGTTATTAAACACTGATAAAGTCTGGGGAGTTTTCAATGTCAGCCAAGGTTTTAACCGTTTCATTAAAACCAATCAATCCATTCGGATTTCAACAGAATTAGATGAAACCAATTTTATTAGTGCCCGAATTAATTTTATTGAAACCCAATTTAATCCAGCGGATAAAACCAACAGGATTCGGGTTTATTTGAACAATAGTACATCCAAATTACCCATTGGTCTGCGATTGCAAGGTGTTGTAAAAACGAATCCTATAAAAGGAATTTGGATCCCTAAAGAGGCGATGGTCAGCATTGGAACTAAAAAGATTGTTTTTGTGAAAATGGGAAATGGTTTTAAGGCAACCTCCATAAAAATAGGAACTGAAATAGCCGATTTTATCCAGATTATGGATGGCATTTCCGTTCAGGATTCCATTGCCGAAAACGGGAATTATTTAATAGACAGCGAAAGCTTCATTAAAAACCAATAACTAATGAGAACACTATTTTATATACTGCTAACCGTTTTTTTTATTGCCTGCAATTCTAAAAACCAAGATCAAAACCCCAAGACCCAAGACCCAACTACTTTATATACTTGCTCGATGGATCCACAAATAAAGGAAGATAGACCCGGAAAATGTCCAATTTGTCAAATGGAATTGACTCCGATAAAGCAGGATGATACAGAGGCTAACGAAATCAGTTTGAGCAAGCAGCAAATACAATTGGGGAACATTACCACCCAAACTATTTTGGAAGCGAACAGTAGTCTAGAACAAACATACACAGGAGTTTTGATCATTAATCAGGAAAGAATCAAGACAATTTCGGCACGTTCGATGGGGCGAATAGAAAAGTTGTATTTCAAAACCGCTGGTGATTATGTCAGCAAAGGCGCACCGGTTTATGTTTTGTACAGCGAAGATATTGCCATTGCTAAACAAGATTATGTATTGGCTTACAAACAACTTTCAATGCCGGGTGATTTTGGAAAGAATGCCAAAAATTTACTTGGTGCAGCCAAACAAAAACTGTTGTTCTTTGGCTTAACCAATGCCCAAATCGAAAGCATTAAAACTGGAAAGGATGTTTCGCCACGTACGACTTTTTACAGTACTTACAGCGGAACTATTTCGGAAATAATGACCACCGAAGGCAGTTACGCCATGGAAGGATCCGGAATTATTAAGTTGGCGGATTTGAATAATCTTTGGTTGGAAACACAAGTCAACGTGAATTATGCCAAAAATCTGAAAATAGGACAAAATGCCAGTATATCCTTTACCGATTATTCCGACAAAACCATCGACGCTAAGGTTTCATTTATTAATCCGGAGATCAATCCAGACTCCAGATTGCTGTTGATTCGGATGGAAATCCAGAATCCTAATTTGCTCTTGAAGCCAGGAATGCAGGCTATTGCCAAATTATCGCAACCCAGACAAAAAGGATTGTTTATCCCAATAGATGCGGTAATTCGAGAAGAAAACTCGGCCTATATTTGGGTCGAAAAAAGACCGGGTGTTTTTGAAAATCTAATGGTAGAAACCGGTGTGGAAACTGATGGGATGATTGAAATCAAATCAGCAATTGATGCCACTAAAAAAATAGTGATTACTGGTGCTTATGGCATAAATAGTGAATATATTTTCAGAAATGGGAGTGACCCCATGGCGGAAATGAAGATGTAAGGAAATTAAAAATCCGAAAATTAGGATTTTTTGTTTTTTTTATGGGTTTGTATTTCTTATTTCTCCAGAAATTCCCGAATAAGGGCAAAGTCTTCCTCGGGCTGTTCGATTTGCGGATTATGTCCACTTTTTTCAAACATCACAAATTTTGCCTGAGGACAATATTCTTTGTATTTTACCATCATGAATGGCACGGCAACTCGGTCATATCTTCCGCCAATAATGAGGATAGGCATTTTTAAATCTTTCAATTGTTTTCTGAAATCAAATTTTCCAATGTCACTGCTTACCGTAAAATCACCGTCTTTACCAACCATTTGGTAGTACAATTTAGTATTCAAAGGATTGGGATATGGTTTTTTGCCTCTTGAAATAAATTTATCGGGATTGTAAGCATAAAGGAAACCATAAGGCACTTTACCATAAATTGCCTGATGAATGGAATCGCTTGAGATAGCGCCCTTGTCACGGATTTTCTTTAAATCCTCCCAAACTTCCGGGTAATTTGTTTTTATTTCGCGATTCGAGTTGTCATCATTTTCCTGCCACATCAAATAGCTGTGAAAGGAGTTGGCAATAATAAGATGTTTAGTGTTTTGTGGATGTTGAATGGCATAGCCTTGTGCTACTAAACCACCATAAGAATGTCCGAGGACATTAATGGCAGCATATCCCATTGCTTTTCTTAATGCTTCTAAATCGTCGATGTCTCTCTGGAGCGAATATTCTTTTACGTCTTTGGCAACATCGGATTTACCACGACCAAAACCGTCAAAATATACCAATGTATTGGTAGATGACAACGCATCAAAACTTCGAAGTCCAAAGTGGCTGCCTCCTGGACCTCCTGGAATTAAAAATAGAGGATCTCCTTTTCCAAAAGTGACCACCCATATTTTTGCGCCATTAATGGTGTAATATTTCCCGTCTTTTTGGCTGTCAGGATAGGTTTGAGAAAATAAATTGGTAGCAATAAACAGAATTGAAAGTAGTATTATTTTTTTCAAGTTGAATCAGTATTGGTTAAAAGTACGGTAAATGTAGTGTTTTTTCTTCAGGGTATAAAGAAGTTATATCGTTGGTTTTTAAAGCACTATCTGTGGCTTTGTGTTTTTAAGGCATTTTTTTATCAAACATATTATTTTTAAGGGAATCATAAAAACAGGATGATACATATTAAAGTCACTCCTGTTTTAGTTTTCTGCTTTGCAAACGCTACGATTTGTCTTTGAATTTAAGTTGGCACTCGATACAATCGAGCGCCACAGAACGTGGACAAACGAGAACCGGCGGGTAACCAAGCTTAAAACCACTCCAAAAAAAAAAAGGACACTAAATCCTCTTGCTATTCTCTCAAAACTTTACGATAACTCGATAGTGTTGACGGCAGGTACTCCGGTTTCGTTCAACCGGAGTTTCATTGTTCGTGCTGCGCACGAAACGAAACTCTAGCTGTTAGCTGCTGCATTTATTCTAGTGCTTTCAACTTCTTTTGTGTCTCCTCTACATTTGGATTTACTGCAATTGATTTTTTGTAAGCTGCTATTGCTTTTACTTTGTCGCCTTTTGCTGAATAACCATCACCTAAGCTATCAAAAGCATTAAATGAAGTTGGATAATATTTAGTATTTAATTCAAAACACTTTATAGCTTCATCCAATTTGTTTGGTGTGTTTAAAAATTTGTAACCCACTTCATTGATTACTTGTTCGGGTGGCAATTCTTGAAATCCATTTTTCTCCGAGCGATTTTCGTAGAACTTTACTACCAATTCAAGAGTTGTGTCAGACTTTGCTGGTTTCCAATTTTCAAAGATAAAATTTAATCCGTCCTGTGTTGTCTTCACTAATTCTGAATTGTGTGTTTCTTCGGGATAAGGAATATACTTATATCTTAATCCTATTATATTCTTTTGTTGAAGCAAAGATTTCAGTTTGCTAACACTTTTATGATATTCAGCACCTTCATTGCCATCACTGAAAAAGATTGATTTATGGCTATAGTCTTTGTTTTTAAATAGTATGTCAGAGTTTTTGAAAATGGATTCTTTGTCCCACCAAAGAGACGGACTAACTGCAATATATGAGTTAAACATTTCAGGATGATTTAACAGACAGTAAGCAGACATTAAACCACCTAAAGAATGTCCGAAAAATATTTTGTTAGGCGAAGGATTGTAATTCTTCTCTACATACGACATTACTTCATCCTTTATAAATTTCAGGAAATTTTCGCCTCCTCCTGAGTTTTTCCAAAAAATACTGTCTGTCGTACCATCCATATTCAGGAGGTTGTGGGTAGGTGTTAAATCGCGAGCTCTGTCATACTCGTAATTGCCAATGCCAACAACTATCATTGGTGGGAGCTGATTTGTTTGATAGAGAAAATCTACAATGCCAGCTACTAATGAAATGTTTTCTCCATCCATTAAATAGATAACTGGAAGCGGCTCAGAATGATTTACAGGAGTGTAAACATAAATTTTTCTGTCCTCTTTCAAGATAATTGAATGAATTATTTTAATCTCAGCGATGGTTATTCCTGTGCTCTCCGTCTTTTGTGCTTGCGAGATATTATTGAAAAGGCAAGTAAAAAGAAACAGGATAAAATTTGTTTTAAGAAATGTCATAATTATTCTGTTTAAATGTTTTCATTATTCTTGTCTGTCACGGTTCGCTAATGTTGCAGCTAAACGTCAGCTTGTCTAAAAACCTTCGTTTAATTTAATTTTGATTAAAAATTAAGTAAATATAGGGGATTCGAACTACAAAACAATACTTTTTTTCAAAGGGTAGAATTTTGGTTTCAAGAATTTTTTTTCCATAGAAAAGCTTAAAATGAGTCCTAATAGCAAGATACTACTATCAATAACTTGCATATACCAGACATAAAATGGCTCCAATCCGCCCTAAAAAGGTTGGCTTTGTGCCATAAAAGGCCTAGTATTTATTTAGTTAAAGTATAAAAAATATTACAAATCATCGAAATAATCTTTATTTCTTTGGATACTTTTCGTACATTCGTGCGTGTAAATTTCGCTGATTTGTATGCTATCGTAGCCTAATAACCTCAGTTTGATAGTTAATGAAAAAACCTAAAATAGTGATATAATTTGAGTCCGTATGGTAATTAAAATTTTTTGATAAGCTTATTTTTTACTACCGTATTGATGGTATTATGAAGTGATTTAGACTTATTTGTAAATTAAAAAGGGTTGACGAAATTTGTGTTGCAAAACATAATCATTTCAAAATCAACCCTTATGTACAGTGTACTAGACAAAGATATAATAAA
>NZ_JADHEC010000022.1 GCF_015277675.1 Flavobacterium soyangense | reverse complement strand
TAATAAATATTTTTTCTACATTTAGAAAATATTTATGATTTTAGAATAATTACATGAAAAAGGAAAAACTGACATATGATGAGTTATTAAAAATAACTAAAGACCAGGAGTTAGAAATTAATTATTTACTCAAAAAAGAACTATTAATGACTAATTTGGATTTTTACTTCAAAGAATCATCAGATTTAGTGTGTATAGCTGGAACAGATGGTTTTTATAAAGAAATAAATCCTGCATTTATAAAAATATTAGGCTATACAAAAGAGGAATTACTTAGCCTGCCTATAACTACTTTTATTTGTCCCGATGATAAAGAGAAATCCGAAAAAGAAATAGAAACCTTGTCTCTGGGAATTAACTCCCTAAATTTTGAAAATAGACTGATAAAAAAAAATGGGGAAATTGTTTTTATTCAATGGACAACAAGTGTTGATGCTGCAAAAGAAATTATTTATGCCATAGGAAGGGATATTACTGAAAATAAACAAATTAGGAAAGAACTCAATATAAGAAAACAAGCCGAAACAGATATAAAATTAATAAAAGAAAAGGGTAATCATAAGTTTGAAAGTTACATTAAAAATGCACCAGATGGTATTTTTGTGGCAGATGAAAACGGAAAATTTATTGAAGTAAATTATGCTCTAACTTTAATTTCTGGATATTCTAAAGAAGAGCTTTTAACCCTTTCAATGAAGGATTTAACTTATCAAGAGTCTTATGATGATCTGAATGTATGTTTTAATAGGTTAAAAGAAATAGGAAAATCTAAAGGAGAATTCAAAACAATTCAAAAATCCGGGGAAATTAAATGGAGCACTGTTGATTCAGTAAAACTTTCTGATACCCGATTTTTGGGCTTTATTAAGGATATAACTGAGATAAAAAGTGCCAATGAATTACTCACCAATACTTTTGATCGAATTACCGATGCTTTTGTAGCTCTGGATAATAATTGGTGTTACACCTATATGAATAAAAAAGCGGGAGAGATATTTGGTTGTAACCCCAAAGAAATAATAGGTAAACATATTTGGACTGAATTTCCTGAAGGAATTGACAAGCCTTTTTATAATACTTATTATCAAGCAATAAATGACCAAAAATATATTTATCTGGAAGAACACTATGAACCCTATAATTTATGGTTTGAAAATCACATTTACCCCTCTTCTAATGGATTGTCAATTTTTTTTAGAGACATAACCGAAGAAAAAACAGCAAAAAACAAAATTGAAGAAAGCGAAAAACGATTTAGGGCGTTAGTTGAAAACAATAATGGAGTAATTACAGTCGTTGATGAGAATCGTAAAGTTTTGTTTCGCAGCCCCTCATCAGCCAGAATAACCGGATACTCAAACAAAGAGTTAGATGAGATTTCCGATAATGACTATTTTCATCCAGATTATTTAGGGTACGTTTTTCAACTGGTACAAAAAACAATAAAGAGCCCAGGCAAACCATTTCCTGCTTTGTTTCAGGTAAAACATAAACAAGGGCACTATATCTGGTTAGAAGGAGTGCTTAACAATAGGCTTCATGACCCTAGCATAAATGGTATTATTGCAAATTTTAGGGATGTAACCGATAGAATAGAATCCGAAGCCATACTAAAAAAAGAGCGTGATTTTTTTGCTAATATAGTCGCTACATCTTCAGACTTAATTTATTCTATGGTTATGAATCCCGATGGTTCAATATGCTTTCCTTATGCCGGTGATTCCATAAAAGAGATTTATGGATTTAGTTTTGAAGAAATAAAAAATAGCTCAAATAAAATTTTTGAATTAATACATCCTGATGATATTGATGAGATAAATGCAAAAATTATAAAAACTAAAACAACTTTAGTCCCTTTTAAAGGAGTATATCGATATTTCCACCCTAAAAAAGGTCTGGTTTGGCATGAAGTAAATTCTTTACCCGTTGTTGAACCTGATGGCTCGGTAATTAGCCATGGTATCGTTACTGACATTACTGAAAGAATTGAAGCCAAACAAAAACTTCTTAAAGCCAATCGCCTTTATCTGTTTATTAGCCAGATTAATCAAATGATTGTCCGAACAAATGATCAGGAAACACTATTTAGAGAAGCCTGTAATATTGCGGTAGATTTGGGTAAATTTAAAATGGCTTGGATTGGATTAATTGATCCGGCCACCAACAATGTCTTTCCGGCAATGATAACCGGCGATGATCAAAAGTATTTTGAAATAATTAAAAAGATAACTACTGATAAAAATACAACCGGAGGATCTGAACCAGCAGGAACAGCTGCTAGAGAAGGTGTTTATTGTGTATGCAACGATGTTGAAAATGATTTAAAAATGGCTCCTTGGAAAGAGGAAGCTTTAAAACGTGGTTTTCAATCTGTAATGTCATTTCCCATAAAAAAATTCGGAAATGTAATTGGAATTTTTACTTTTTATGCTGGCGAAAAGAATTTTTTTGATGATGAGGAAATTGCCTTGTTAGATGAAGCAACAGAAGATGTTGCTTTTGCCTTAGAACTTTTTGATAAAGAAATATTAAGAGAAAAGGCTGAACGAGAAGTTTCTGAAAGTGAGCTGCGTTATCATACCCTCACAGAAGTATCACCAGTTGGTATTTTTCGTACCGATGCAAAAGGACAAACCACTTTTGTAAATAAAAGTTGGGCTAAAATTTCGGGTATGTCATTTCAGCAAGCCCTAGGTTATGGCTGGCTTGATGCAGTGCATAAAGACGATAAACAAGGAATAGTAGATGGATGGAAAAATGCAACATATACTGGAGACAAATCGTTGTCAGAATACCGTTTTGTGCGACCTGATGGTTCCATTGCTTGGATTATGGGGCAAGCCATTCCTGAAAAAAATAAAAAAAATGAAATAATTGGTTATATTGGTACAGTAACAGATATAACGGAACGAAAACAGGCAGAAGATAACATCAAAAATATGCATGAGAAAATTAAAGCTATTCTTGAAGCTATTCCTGATGCCTTATTTGAGGTTGATATTGATGGCTTGATTTATAACTACCATTCGAATCAAAATATCCTTTCTTCAAAATCTACCAATGCATTTGTAGGTAAAGCAATTTCTGAAATATTACCTCCCGATGCAGCTGAATTGTTTTTATCAGCAGTAAAAGAAGCTGCAGAAAAAGGATTCTCTAATGGAAAACAATACAAACTACAACATTTGAATGAAACTCATTGGTTTGAATTATCAATAGCTCCAATGGCAGAAAGTGACGATCACGAAATCCATTTTATTTGTCTTACAAGAAATATTACAAAGGCAAAAGAAGCAGATTCGGCCTTGTTAAAAAGCAAACAAAGATACCGAGGATTGTTAAGTAGTCTAGATGCAGCAATAATTGTTCATGCTTCTGATACATCTATCATAATGAGTAACAAGAAAGCTTCAAAATTTCTCGGATTAAAGCAAAATAAAATTTTAGGCAAAACAGCATTTGATCCTCTATGGAAGTTTATAAATGAGGATAATTCACCGCTGTTAATTGATCAATATCCAGTAAATCAAATTATTAAAACCAAACTGCCTCTTAAAAATTTTACTATTGGGATTAAAAGGCCAAAGAAAAAGAAAATTGTTTGGGTAAACATCAATGGATTTCCAATGTTAGATAATAACAAGGATATCTCAGAAATTGTAATAAGTTTCATTGATATCACTGAGCGCAAACAAATGGAAATTGAGATTAAAAAAGCCAAGGTTTTAGCCGAAACTGCCAATAAAGCCAAAACAGATTTCTTAGCCAACATGAGTCATGAAATCAGGACTCCCCTAAATGGAATTATTGGGTTTACGCATTTGTTAATGAAATCAAATCTAGAAAATAATCAGTTAGAATATATGAGTACTATTAATGAATCCGCAACTTCATTGCTCCATATAGTTAATGATGTTTTGGATTTTTCTAAAATAGAATCAGGAAAACTGGAATTGAATATTGATGAATTAAATCTCTTGGATCTGATAAATCAAGTTATTCATCTATTTAAATATCAAGCAG
The DNA here is from genome assembly GCF_015277675.1 of Flavobacterium soyangense. Classification (GTDB taxonomy): domain Bacteria; phylum Bacteroidota; class Bacteroidia; order Flavobacteriales; family Flavobacteriaceae; genus Flavobacterium; species Flavobacterium soyangense. Next base: position 60,736 of record NZ_JADHEC010000022.1, on the reverse strand, counting down.
ATAAAAAAGACATAAAATTAATCTTAACTATAGGTGACAATGTGCCAGAATACATTTATGGAGACTCGGTTCGATTAAAACAAGTATTTGTAAACCTACTGAGCAATGCCCTAAAGTTTACTAATTTTGGTGAAATACGATTTGACATTACTGAGACTTCCAGATTTGAGGATGAATGTATGTTAGTTTTTTCGGTAAAGGATACAGGTATCGGGATACAGCCTAATAACAATGAAAAAATATTCAGTTCTTTTGTTCAAGAAGACAATTCAACAAGCAGAAAATTTGGGGGCACCGGTTTAGGATTATCTATTTCGAATCAGTTATTAGCTCTAATGGGCAGTAAATTAGAGCTAAAAAGTGTTTATGGAGAAGGGAGTGATTTCTTTTTTTCAATTAAGTTAAAAAAATCACACTTTAATCAAAATCATGATCCAAAATTGGATAATTCAATGAATGAAATTACTGCAATTGAAATTTTAAGCAATAAGAAAATTTTAATCGTTGAGGATAATAAAATCAATATGTTCTTAGCAAAAACACTGGTCAAAAGAATAATTCCTAATTCTATTATTATTGAGGCTTCAGATGGAAATGAAGCAATAAAACACTATATAAATGACAAACCTGATATTATATTGATGGATATCCAAATGCCCAATAAAAACGGATATGAAGCAACTAATGAAATTAGGGATATGGAAGGTCTTGAAAAAACGCCAATCATTGCTTTAACGGCAGGAATTTTAATAGACGAAAAAGAAAAATGTTTTGAATCGGGAATGGATGACTTTCTAGCCAAGCCCATTATCGTATCCGATTTAGAAAAGACCTTATTAAAATGGCTGGTCAAATAAACCATTTTTAGTCTAAAAAAGTGAATTAATTTCAATAAAACTAATTCACTTTTTTATAACTCCAAACCGCGATTCCGTTCAACGCAATAGCATAACAAACAATGATAAAAAACGGTCTCGAAATATCCGAAAACGTTGCGCCTTTAAGCATTACCATCCTGATAATCTCCACAAAATAACGAATAGGATTCAGCATCGTAATATTTTGCGCCCAGACTGGCATGCTTTCAATTGGCGTGAATAATCCGCTCATTAAGATAAAAATCACAGAGAAAAACCAAGCTATAAACATGGCTTGTTGCTGCGTATCGGAATGGTTGGAAATGATTAACCCAATGCCCAGAATTACCAATAAATAAATGGAAGTAAAGAAATAAATCAAGCCAATGTTTCCTAATATGGGAACGTTGAAAACGAGTTTGGCAATGGTTAAACCAACGGTCAAAATCACTAATCCTAAAACCCAAAATGGAAATAATTTACCAACGATGAATTGGTATTTCTTGATAGGTGTCACATTAATTTGTTCTAAGGTGCCAATTTCTTTTTCGCGAACAATGTTCATCGAAGATAAAAATAGTGTGAGCATGGTAACCAACAACACCAAAATTCCCGGAACCATAAAGGTTTTATAGTTCAATGTATTGTTATACCAAAAGGAAGGAATCGTAACAATATTAATGGGTTGCTCATAAGAAACTTCGTTGTATTGATACAATTGGGTTTGGATTTTTTGGTTAAAACCCGTTATAATTTGCGAAATATACACATTTTCCACTCCTGCCGCTGCACCATCGATGGCATTGATGCTTACCGAAAGATTGGTGGAATTCTCCTTGATTAAATCCCGTTCAAAATGATTGGGAATTTCGAGAATGACATCGATTTTTCCGGCTTGCATTTGGAAATTAGCCTCTTTTTTAGAAGAAAAACTTTCGATGATATTAAAATAACTTGATGCTTGAAATTTCGAAATTAATTCCCTTGAAGCCAAAGAATGATCGTTATCTATATAGGAAAACTTGATATTTTTTATTTCAAAACTGGCAGCATTCGATAAAATAAGCAGTTGAACCATTGGTAAAACAAATATAATAGGAAGCATTGCCTTATTTCTAAAGATCTGACGGAACTCCTTTTGAATAATGAATAGTATTGTTTTCATAATTAATCAGCCACGAAGGCGCTAAGTCGCAAAGTCTTTTTGCCACAGATTTAAAGGATTCAAAGGACTATATCTGAGTCGCTAATTTCAATTTTTCTTGTTTAATACTGATTTTTAGCCCTGATGGTAGCGGCATCCTTTTCTTGCCTCCTTTAGGCAAGAAAAGATATAGCGAACAGCAGGAAATAGCTCCTGAAATTTATTCTAATCTTATTTTATATTTTTTGACACTTAATCCGATGAAAAATAAAGTCATTCCGATGAGGATTATCGTCTCTTTCCAGATCATATTTAGCGTTGCTCCTTTGAGTAATATGGCTTTTATGATGATGATAAACCACTTGGCTGGAATAATATTGCTGATAATTTGCAAGTGCAAAGGCATACTCGAAACGGGAAAAATAAATCCTGAAAGGATAATGACAGGCAGCATTAGTCCCATCAACGAAAGCATCATTGCTGTTTGTTGCGAATTAGAAACTGTCGATATTAATATGCCTAACGAAAGTGCCGTGGTAATAAACAATATACTTTCGAAAGCCAATAAAAACAGGTTTCCTTCGATGGGCATTTTGAATACAAAAAATCCTAAAAGCAGGATAATTGTGGCGTTAATTATAGACAAGAAAATGTACGGGAATACTTTTCCGATGATGACTTGAAAGGGTTTAATGGGCGAAACCAGCAGGACTTCCATGGTGCCTAATTCTTTTTCGCGTGTGATGGAAATCGAAGTCATCATTGCCGAAACGAGCATCAAAATAATGGTCATAACTCCGGGAACAAAGGTGAAAACGCTCTTTAATTCGGGATTGTAATAGAGTTGGGTTTGCGTCTGTATTTGGTGACTTGGCTTGTTGTTTTTATTGATTTCTTGGGTGTAATTCTGCAAAATAGCATTTACATAATTCGAAATGGTGTTAGCAACATTTGGATCCGTAGCGTCCGTAATCACTTGAACTTTAGCTTGTTTTAGTGTTTGTAAATTTTTAATAAAGTCCTTTTCGAATACCAAAACGGCTTTTACTTTTCCTTTCATGAAAACACTTTCTATTTGGTCCTCATTCGTAATTTTTTCATTGATTTTGAAATAGCTTGAAGCACTGATTTTGTTGATTATTTTTTGGGTTTCATTATCTTTAGATTTGTCCAAAATAGCAATATTGACATTGTTGATTTCGTTTGTAATGGCGAAACCAAACAACATAATTTGGGCAATTGGCATCCCAAAAAGGATGAACATAGTTCGTTTATCACGAAAAATGTGATAGAATTCTTTTTTTACAAAACCGATGAATCTTTTCATATTTCTTTATTCAACATTTCTGGCTAATTTCAAAAAGACATCATTCATAGAAACCACATTGTACTTACTTTTTAGGTTTTTTGGAGAGTCAAGTGCTTCAATGACTCCTTCGACCATAATGGAAACCCGGTCGCAATATTCAGCTTCGTCCATATAATGTGTAGTCACGAAAATAGTGGTTCCTTTATTGGCTTCGGCGTAAATCATTTCCCAAAATTGTCGTCTCGTAATAGGATCGACTCCTCCGGTTGGTTCGTCCAGAAAGACGATTTTAGGTTCGTGCAATAAAGCAACTGAGAATGATAATTTTTGTTTCCAACCTAATGGCAATGAGCCAACTAATTTACCAATTGCATCTTCAAGTCCTAATTCTTCGACTAATTGCGCAGTTTTTTCTTTGATTTGAATTCTGCTCAATCCATAAATTCCTCCAAAAAAAGTGATGTTTTCCTTGATCGTCAAATCGTCATACATCGAGAATTTTTGACTCATATAACCAATGCTTCTCTTGACCATTTCGGTATTGCTTTTCACATCAAAACCGGCAACAAGCGCTTCGCCCGAAGTGGGTTTCGAAATTCCGATAAGCATTTTCATAGCCGTCGTTTTTCCAGCACCATTAGCACCAAGAAAGCCAAAAATCTCTCCTTTATACACATCAAAAGAAATTGAATTTACCGCCGTAAAGCTGCCAAATTGCTTGGTTAGATTATGTACTTGTATGATTTTTTCTTTGTTCATATTGTTATTGTGGAGCCTGAAGCAATCTCATTTTTAAACACACTTTTTTCAATTTGCAATTCGTAATTTATAATTCGTAATTATTTATAAATCCATGAAAACATCTTCAATTGTTGGGTTTGTAACCCGAATTTCTATTTCTGAATGTTGATTTTGTCGTAAATAATTATCTAAATCCGTTGCACTAAAATTTTCATTTTTATCAATATAATGGATGTATTCTCCAAAGGCAAAAACGCTATATTGGCTTGGATAATTTTTCAAATCCAGAATTAATTGGTGCCTGTTTTTTGCTTTAACATCATAAATTATTCGATGATAATCCTTAATAATGTTTGCGGGTTTATCAATTTTTAAAATACTTCCTTTTTGGATTAAAGCGATTCGGTCACAGAGCTCAGCCTCATCCATATAAGGCGTGGAAACTAAAATCGTGAGACCTTTTTCTTGCAATCGCTTGAGCATTTCCCAAAATTCTTTCCGAGAAACGGGATCCACTCCCGTGGTGGGTTCGTCAAGAAAAAGGACTTTTGGTTTATGAATCAAAGCACAACAAAGTGCAAGTTTTTGTTTCATACCGCCCGAAAGTGCTCCTGCCCTTCTCGCTTTGAAAGGTTCGATTTGGATGTAAATATCTTTGATTAAATCATAATTTTCTTCAATCGTTGTCCCGAAAATAGTGGCGAAAAATTTCAGGTTTTCCTCCACGGATAAATCCTGATACAACGAAAATTTTCCAGGCATATAACCAACGGAATTCCGAATGGCTTTATAATCTTTCACCACATCGAAACCCGCAACGGATGCTGAACCCTCATTGGCAAGCAAAAGTGTCGTCAGTATTCTAAAAATTGTCGTCTTACCTGCTCCATCAGGTCCAATCAATCCAAACAATTCTCCTTCTTTTACTTCAAAAGAAATCGCATCAATAGCTTTGATTTTGTTGTAGGATTTGGAAATATTTTGAACAATTATACCCATTAAATAATTATTTTACCCACATTTCAGCCGGCATTCCTATTTTTAAAGTTCCGTCATTTTTTACTTTCACTTTCACGGCATAAACTAAATTCACGCGTTCTTCCTTGGTTTGAATTACTTTTGGCGTGAATTCGGCCGAAGATGAAATCCAAGAAACAGTTCCTTGATACGATTTCATTTCTTTATCCGAATCAATTTTTACGCTCACATTTTGACCTACTTTTATTTTCGATAATTGGTTTTCGCTGATAAAAACGCGTAAAGTCATTTCGGAAATATCGGCGATTTTATAAAGTGGTTTTCCAAAAGAAGTAACTTCATTTGCCTCGGCATATTTGGCCAAAACTGTTCCTTTTATTGGATTGATAATTTTGCTTTTCTCCATTTGGTCGTTGATTTTTTCGATTTGAACATCAATCGATTTGACATCATTTACAATTGGCGCATTTTGGGTTTCGACGCTTTTTATCTGCTCATTCAACACATTTACTTTACCAATAATTTCGTCAACTTGGCGTTTAGTTGCAGCGTTTTCGGCAAACATATTTTCGATTCTGTTTTTCTCAATCAATGTAGTTTTGAGTTGCTCTTGCAATACATTTCTTTGTGACAACACGTTTTTAGATTTCGAAAAAACAGTTGCTTTTGAAGCAATTAATTGCTGCTTATTGAAATATAATTGCGTGGTATCAACCAAGCCAACTTGTATTTTTGGTTCAAGAATATCGCCTTCTTCGAGTTTTAAATATTCGATATTTCCGTTGGCTTCTGCCGAAATCGTAACTTCTGTAGCTTCAAAATTGCCGTAACCATCGGCTTTGTCTTGGTTTTTATTACAAGAAACTAGACTTGCAAACATTAGAAATGTGATTATTTTTTTCATTATTATACATTTTTATTTTTAGTTTCCTTTTACAGTTTGATAATTCGCTTTCGCCAAAGCCAATTGAATTGCATGCAGTTTTTGATTCGTTTTGGCTTCATACAAATTGGTGAATTCCACCAAATATTCCGATGAAGTTATCACGCCATTTTTCAATTGTGAATCCGAAGATTTGACAACATATTCAAGCAAGGAAATGATTTCCGAATCGGTATTGATAACAGCTTCCGTTTTATGAATTTCATTTTCCATTTCTTGTAATTGTAACTTATTGTTCAGCAAAAAAGTCTCTTTTTCTGTCGAAACGATGTTTGCTGAAACTGAAAGCGCTTGTTTCTCAGTTTTTGATTTATTCCAATCGAACACATTCCAATTGGCTTTCAAGCCCACCAAATAAAAAGTTTGAAATGAATTATCCAACATATTCAAGCCAGGATTTCCATAACCCGCTTGACCAAAAGCATTTATTTTTGGCAACTTATTTTTAGAAATTATATTTTTTGAATCCTCAATTTGCTCATTTTGAAAATCAAACAATTTTAGTTCTGGACGATTATTTTCTAGATTAAAATCATTGGAAATTATTGGTAGAACCAAAGTAATATTTTCGTCAATTGTCGAAAAAGTAAGCGAAGATAAATTTTCTAATAATCGTTTTTTATCAAATTGAATTTCGACAAGTTGCTGTTTAATTTTCAAATTTTCGGCTTCAAGCACTTTCTCCGAAGCGGGAAAAATAGCACCAAATTTAACGCCGGCTTTCACTTCATTAATTTTAGTAATCAATTGCTCTTGTTTCGAAATCAGAATCGCTTTTCGTTCCTGCAACAACAAAACCGAAAAATATAACTGATTGATTTTGGTTTTAATTTGGTATAAATTTACCGTAACTTGTTGTTGCTGTGTTTTGGTTTGAACTTCTTTAAGTTTAGAATTCGCATCAATTATTCCACCATTATACACCAATTGATTGACATCTAAAGTCGCACGATATTGGTCTTTATTAGCTGGATTCACCGTTAGATTTGGCAAATGAATCGGCAATTCCGTAACCGCTGATTGATAGGTTCCTTGTGCATTAAGATCAATTTTAGGCAATTTCCCTTTGATGAGTGCATCAATTTCGAAAGCTGATTTTTGTTGCAATAATTCCGTTTGTTTGGCCAAAGGATAATTTTTATTGACTAAATCATAGCAATTTTCCAATGACAAAGTTTGTTGTGCATTGGATAAAATTGGCAACAGCAAAAATGCAAATGTTATCTTTAAAAGTAGTTTCATTTTTTAATTGAATTAATGATTTGTTCAGCAATGGATGTTTTACGTTCTTCCATCATTAGATTGAATTCTGCATCTGAAATTTGGATCATTCCTTTTACCATCATTTTAGCGGCAAACGGAAAAACAGTCATCGAAAAAATATCCAGCAAAAGCTGTTTTGGATGAATCGGTCTTATGATTCCGTCCATAATTTCTTTTTCGATTTGGGCAATTAAGACAGCAGGATTCGGTCTATTCTCATAATTCATAAAAGACATCACAAACTCAGGATTGTTATTCATTTCCTGAATTACGAATTGCGGCAAATACGGATTAAGAATCACAAACGAGATATAACTATGGGTAAACTTGGTTATTTTATCAAAAACCGTTTCTTGAGAATTAAAAATCTCGTTAATTTGGGGCGCTAACTGACCAAAAGCATTCATGAAAATTGCCTTAAAAAGCAATTCTTTATTCTTAAAACAATAATGTAACATTGCTTTGTTTATGCCCGCTTCATCGGCTATTTCCTGCATTCGAGCACCGGCAAAACCTTTTTTTTGGAATACAATCCGGGCGGCATTGAATATTTTTTCTTCGGTTGTCATTCTGAATTAACTGTTTAGTTTAACCATATGGTTAACAAAGGTAAATAAAAAAAGTATTTCAGCATGAAATACTTAAAATATTTTATTAATGAAATAAAATTATTTTACATCTTTCTTTTGGAATTCAAAAAATAATTCGGAATTTGCTCTAGGTTTAATTGAATTATGGCATAATTCGAATATTTTAAATTCAAAATAATTTTTAAATAGGTGCTCATATTCTGCTTTGCTTCCTCCAAAAGGTGGGCCGCCATCAAAATTTTTATTAAATAATAATCCAACTAATTTACCATTTTCAACCAAAAGTTGGTTCATTTTCAAAACGTATTTTTGACGCAATGTTGGTGATAAAGCACAGAAAAAAGCTTGTTCCAAAATTAAATCATATTTGCCTTTGAGAGCAAAAAAATCACCTAACATAATTTTTATATTGGGATAATTTTTGAATTTTTCTTGAAGGCTTTCAACTAATGTTGGTGCAATATCAATAACCGTAACATTAGTAAAACCTTGACCTAAAAGATATTCTGCTTCGTAAGAATTACCGCAACCCGGAATTAAAATTCTACTATTCTTGTTTTTTAATGTGTCAATATATTCTTTTATTGAAGGAGAAACTTTTCCTAAATCCCAACCGGTAGCGTTAGTATTATATTGGTTATTCCAATATTCTTGATCCAGTTGTTTTTCATTTGCCATCATGTAATTGATTTCTTAATTTATAAATAATTATTTATAAAATCTCCAATATTTTTTTCGCTTTCTATAATTAATTTTTTCTGCCTGAAATAATTTACAATTCCTATCAAAAAAATTATGAATGAACTAGTAAAGAAGAATATTTCAATAGTGATACTGTTAGTCAAATTTAACAAACTAGTTATGCTTAATCCGGCAACAAAAAAATAAAGCGATGTTCTAAGAAATGCTAAAAAAGTAGATTGATTGGCTAAGATTGTTCTTTGCAAAGCCAATCGCTCTCTTAAAATAAGATCCTTATTTATTGGACTTTCAGTTTTCATTCAATTTTCATTAAGATTTTTTAGAGGTATTTATACCAAACATCGAATACAAAGGGCAAAAACTGATTAAACTTGTAAGTAAAAAGATAATAACAAATACTCCCAAAACTGTAGCGATTGTTCCGCTAATTATTTCCTTGTACCACAAACCCACAATTACAAGAGCGATAAGAATACGGATAATTTTGTCTGTTGAGCCCATGTTTTTTTTCATGATTTTTGAATTTAATTGGTTAAAAATATTAAAATCTTTTTGGTGATTTTACAAATATATTGAATATCAATCCGCCCATTAATGCGCCGTACAAAGTGCTATTCAACGGTTTTGATGTTATAGCACAGGTTCCGGAAGCACAACCAACATAAAAGTAATAAAGATAACCTGCAATTGCTCCAATAATTATTCCTATTCCTCTTATAATCATTGATTTCTTAGTCATTAGTTACTTTTTTCTAAAATCGTTTTTAAAATTTCTTCTTTGCTTAAAACTCCGGATTGACGCCACAATTGCTTACCGCTTTGAAACAAAACCATTGTAGGAACTCCACGAACCTGATATTTTGCTGCTAATTCCTGGTTCTTGTCCACATCAATTTTTAGTATGGTAATTCGTTCTCCCATATTGTCTTTAACCTGTTTTAAAATTGGCGCAAGCGTTTTACAAGGTCCACACCAAGTAGCGAAAAAATCAATCAAAACTGGTTTTTCTGATTGGATAATATTTTCAAAACTATTGTTCATTTTTTTGAATATTTATTGTTTGGAACAGCGCAGCCATTTGGCCCACAGCCTAAATTGAAAATAACCTGAAATAAAAAAAACAAACCAAAAGCTATAAAAAGCCACTCGTGAATGGTATAAGCCTGAACAAATAGAAAAACTGCAAAAGCTAATCGTGCCCAACGCATTAAATGCCAATTTGTAAACAGTAAATTTTTCATCTTATTTTGATGTTGTTGGACAAACATAATTTGTGGTTTTAATCGCAGTTTTTTTAATGGCAGTAAATCCGCCTAAAACATTAATTACATTATGATAACCTCTTGCTTTTAGAATTGACGCCGCAATCATAGAACGATATCCTCCAGCACAATGCAAATAAAATTCTTCTTCTTTTGGAAATTCGGATAAATGGTCATTAATAAAATCCAAAGGCGTTGACGGAACATCAACAATATGTTCAGCGGTATATTCTCCTTCTTTTCTGACATCAAAAACGGGAACTTTTTCCTCCATTATTTCTTCTAAAGTCTCGGCTGTAACCGAATTTACGGTATCATATTCCATTCCGGCAGTTTTCCAAGTATCAAATCCCCCTTTCAAATAACCCAAGGTATTGTCATAGCCTACTCGTGCTAAACGCGTGATACTCTCCTCCTCTCTGCCTATAGGTGTTACCAATAGTAAAGGCTGTTTGATGTCTGGAATTAAAGCCCCAACCCATGGAGCAAAATCTCCGTCGATGCCTATGAAAATAGATTTTGGAATATGTCCTTTTGCAAAATCATCCTGATGACGAACGTCAAGAATTACAGTATCGATTTTATTGGCAACTAATTCAAAAGTTTTGGCATCATAAGCAATGGCTTCACTAATAATGTCTTCCACATTTTCATAACCTTCTTTATTGAGTTTCACATTCATTGGGAAATAAGCTGGCGGAGACAATAAACCGTCCGTAACTTCCTTAATAAATTCATCTTTTGTCATATTGGCACGAAGCGCATAATTTATTCGCTTTTGCTCCCCAATAGAGCCTATTGTTTCCTTGCTCAAATTTTTGCCACAGGCACTTCCGGCACCATGAGCCGGATAAACAATGACATCATCAGCTAGAGTCATCACTTTGTTTCTTAAACTATCAAACAAAATTCCAGCCAGTTGTTCTTTAGTCATATTAGCCGCTTTTTGGGCTAAATCTGGACGACCAACATCACCTAAAAATAAGGTATCACCACTAAAAAGTGCGTAATCCTTGCCATTTTTATCCTTCAAAAGATAACAAGAACTTTCTAATGTATGTCCGGGTGTATGCAAAACCGTTATTGTAATTTCTCCTAATTTAAAAACTTCGCCATCAGTGGCAATATGAGCCTCAAAACTAGGATTGGCCGTTGGCCCGAATATTATTGGAGCGCCTGTTTTTTTGGCTAAAGTAACGTGACCACTAACAAAATCAGCGTGGAAATGGGTTTCAAAAATATACTTGATTTTTGCATTATTTTTATTCGCTTTATCAATATAAGGCTGTACTTCACGCAATGGATCTATAATGGCGACTTCTCCTTTACTCTCTATATAATAGGCTCCTTGTGCTAAACAACCTGTATAAATTTGTTTAATTTTCATTTTTCAAAGTGTATTTATAATGTAAATTTATTTAATTTTTTAATTACTTTCTACCTCACAAGCAACATTTTATGAAATTATTATGACATAAAAAGTTCTTTTATAATGATGTAAATTCCCATTGCAAGCACAAACCAACCAAAACCAGTTTTCAGTTTTTCATCTTCCACTTTTTTGGAGAGGATACTTCCAATAAATATTCCAATTATTGATGCTAAAGTAAAGAGTTGCAATAATCCCCAATCTATGATTTGGCTTCCCATTATGTCTCCTATAAATCCAATTAACGATTGTGAAGAAACTATAAAAAGTGAAGTTCCAACAGCCATTTTCATTGGAGTCTTTACAAAAAACAATAAAGTAGGAACTATTAAAAATCCGCCTCCAGCTCCCACAAATCCAGAAATAAGCCCAATAATAATTCCCAGTAATGCTATTTTATAATAATTGAGTTTTTCACCATCTGTATTAATTTTTCCTTTTATAGGTTTTATCATTCTGACCGAGGCAAAAATCATCACAACAGCAAAAACTATCATAATAAGAATTGACTTACTCAAAGTGAAGTTTCCGCTCGAAAAAATAATATCCGGAATTCTTGGAACAAGAATTTTTCGAGTAATAAAAACCGTAATTACCGCCGGAATGCCAAATAAAATAACCTTATTAAAATCAACTAATTTTTGTCTGGCCTTTTGAATTCCGCCTACCAAAGATGTTGTACCAATTATAAATAACGAATAAGCCGTTGCCAATGTAGGTTCGATGCCCATTACATACACTAAAATAGGAACAGAAAGTATAGAACCTCCACTTCCTAACATACCTAGTGTCATGCCAACAAAAACTGCTAAAATGTAACCAATTATTTGAGATATTTCCATTTATAAAAATTTATTGACACAAAAATAAGTCTTTTATAATTTCAATTTTGTAACAAATGTTACCTCTAATTCAGCATTACAATTGAAGCTCTGTTTAAACTGATTTTACCTTTGTTTTCTAATGCTTTTAACAAGCGCGAAACAACAACTCTGGACGTATGCAAGTCATAGGCAATTTCTTGATGCGTATTATTAATTTCGTTTGAGTTATTTATTTTAGATTTTTCTTGAAGATAATTCAGTAATCGTTCATCCATATTCATGAACGCCAAATTATCAATCGCAGAAAGCATTTCTTTCAATCGATTATCATAACTGTTGAAAACAAAATTCCTCCAGCTTTTATATTTCCCCAGCCATTCTTCCATTTTCATTACCGGAATCATTACAACTATACCATTTGTTTCGGCAACAGCTCTAATTTCACTTTTGGTTTCCCCCATACAACAGGCCATTGTCATGGCGCAAGTATCCCCTTTTTCAATAAAATATAATAACAATTCGCCTGCATCAAAATCTTCACGCAATATTTTAATAGCTCCTTTTATCAATAAAGGCATCTTTCTGATAGAATCACCAAAATCAATAAGAATATCACCTTCCTTGAAATCTCGTAGCAAAGAAACCTCGGCAATTTCATCAATTAATTTCTCTTCATATATATATCCGTAGGTTTGTTTGAGTAAGTCTTTCATTATTGTTTCTAACTTTTTAAGAACTGTAAATTTCGCAAAAAAAAACTACTTTAAGAACAAAACAAAAATACTTTGGAATATTATTAAGTATATTGCCTTCTCCATTTCTACCAAAACCCATTTTCATTTCAAAGATTTTAACTTATGTAACAAAAGCTACAAACCCTAAAAAAAGGTTTGCAGAAATTTGTTCCAGAATTAAAACATAATTAGCTACAGATGAAAATACTTATTATAGGCGGAGTTGCCGGTGGAGCCACTGCCGCAGCAAGATTAAGAAGATTGAGTGAAGAAAATGAAATTATAATTTTCGAAAAAGGAGAACATGTGAGTTTTGCCAATTGCGGGTTACCGTATCATATAGGCGGTGTAATTGTGGAACGTTCCAAATTATTATTGCAAACTCCCTCTTCTTTAAAAACAAGATATAACTTAGATGTTCGCATTTTTAATGAAGTTTTGAAAATAAATGCAGCAGAAAAATATATCGAAGTTCGAAATCTTTTCACCAAAGAAACGTATACCGAAACCTACGATAAATTACTGCTTTCTCCCGGTGCAGAACCATTTAGACCAAATATTCCCGGAATTAGTTCGGATAAAATAATGACACTTCGAAATGTAGCCGATATGGACAGAATCATTGCTAAAACCAAGGATTTAAAGAATATTGCCGTTGTAGGTGGCGGTTTCATTGGTTTGGAAGTTGCGGAAAATCTGGTTGAAAAAGGACTCAGTGTAACTGTCATCGAATTAGGAAACCAAGTTATGGCTCCCGTAGATTATGAATTTGCAAAAATGGTTCAACATCACGCAACTTTCAAAAAGCTAAATATTCTTGTCAATACAGGCGTCGAAGCTTTCGAAGAAAAAGGCAATGCAATTGAATTAAAATTGAATAATGGCAAAACCATTCTTGCCGATGCAGTCGTTTTTGCCATTGGTGTAAAACCCGAAAATAGTTTGGCCAAAGCTGCCGGACTCGATATTGGCGTTACTGGCGGAATTACTGTTAACGAGTTTATGCAAACTTCGGATCCGGATATTTATGCCGTGGGCGATGCCGTAGAAGTTTCACATTATATCAATCAGGCAAAAGTGCTGATTCCGCTTGCTTGGCCGGCTAATCGCCAAGGTCGAATTGTTGCCGATAATATCACTCGAGGAAATAAAATTTCCTATAAAGGAACTTTGGGAACTTCGATTATAAAATTCTTCGATCTGACCGTTGGAGCAACCGGACTCAACGAAAAATTATTGAAACGCTATAACATTCCGTACCGAACCGTTACCGTAACCAGAGCGAATCACGCCAGTTATTATCCTGGAGCGACGAATATTGTTTTGAAAATGAACTTCGGAGAAGACGGAACTATTTATGGTGCTCAGGCTTTAGGACAAGAAGGAGTTGACAAGCGCATCGATGTTTTGGCGACGGCCATAAAAGGAAATTTAACCATTTATGATTTACAGGAAATTGAAGTCGCCTATGCTCCGCCTTATAATTCGGCCAAAGACCCTGTGAATATTCTGGGTTACGTTGCCGAAAATATGCTGAACGATGATGTACGATTTATAAATTACGACCAATTGAACGATTATATTGCCACCGAAAATGCAGTCCTGATTGACGTAAGAACCAAAACAGAATTCGAAAATGGCGCCATACCAAAAGCCATAAATATGGACGTAGATACTTTGAGAGATAATCTTGATTTCTTTGATAAAAACAAAAAGTATGTTATATATTGTCAGATAGGTTTAAGAGGTTATTTAGCACAGCGAATATTGAGAAATAACAATATTTATTCCGTGAATCTCAATGGTGGTTACGGGGTTTGGAAACCGGTGAATAGTTAAAAACCAACATTAATTCTAAAAAAAACGGCTGTTAATATCACATAACAGCCGTTTTCTATTTATTGAGATTCGATTATCTAAAATCGTTCAAAGCCCTTTCAATAATGGCAAGACACTCCTGAATTTGACTTTCAGTAATCACTAATGGTGGCGCTAAACGAATTTTATTGCCATGCGTTGGTTTTGCCAATAAGCCATATTCGCTAAATTTTATGCAAATATCCCAAGCCAAATCGGAGTTTTCATCACAATCAATCACAATGGCATTCAGCAAACCTTTTCCTCGAACCAAGGTAATCAAGGAATTTCTTTGGGCAATTTCGTTCAATCCTTTTCTCAGAATACTTCCTAAACGTTCTGCATTTTCGGCTAATTTCTCGTCTTTTATAACTTCAAGAGCGGCAATGGCAACGGCTGCAGCAATTGGGTTTCCACCAAAAGTAGAACCGTGTTGACCCGGTTTTATGACGTTCATTATTTCGTTATTGGCCAAAACTGCCGAAACTGGATAAACGCCTCCAGAAAGTGCTTTTCCTAAAATCAAAATATCGGGTTGTACATTTTCGTGATGTACCGCCAATAATTTTCCAGTTCTTGCAATTCCAGTTTGCACTTCGTCAGCGATAAATAACGCATTATGTTGCTCGCAAAGCGCTTTGGCTTTCGCCAAATAACCGTCGGAAGGAACATAAACACCGGCTTCTCCTTGAATGGGTTCTACTAAAAATCCGGCGATATTTGTTGATGATTTTAATACGTTTTCTAAAGATTCGATATCATCATAAGGAATTTTAATAAATCCGGCAGTGAAAGGTCCAAAACTTTTACGGGCAGTTTCGTCATTCGAAAAGGAAATAATCGTTGTCGTTCTTCCGTGGAAATTACCTTCACAAACTATAATTTGCGCTTGATTTTCGGGAATTCCTTTGACTTCATACGCCCATTTTCGGCATAATTTAAGCGCTGTTTCTACTGCTTCGGCACCGGTATTCATTGGTAAAACCTTATCAAAACCAAAATATTTGGTTACATATTCTTCGTAATTCCCTAATTGGTCATTATAAAAAGCACGCGATGTCAATGTCAAAGTTTGCGCTTGCTTAATCAACGCATTCACAATTTTCGGGTGACAATGCCCTTGATTTACTGCTGAATAAGCTGAAAGGAAATCAAAATATCTTTTTCCGTCCATGTCCCAAACAAAAACCCCTTCTCCCCTTTCGAGAACCACAGGCAGTGGATGGTAATTGTGAGCACCATATTGATTTTCTTTTTCTATCATTGCTGATAATTTAGTAGAAAGGGTTTGATGTAATTGTTCCATTTGGACTGCTTTTAAAATTTTCGAATACAAAAATAATAAAATATTTTATTTTACAATAAAAAATAAAAATTTTGACTTACTTTTGATTAAAATAAGTCATATTTAACTTTTAAAGTTAAATAAAAGTCAATTTAATTAATAAAATCATGGAGACATTAGATCAATTCGATACCAATATCATCAAAGAATTGGAAAAAGACGGGCGAATGGCCTATTCAACAATCGCTGCCAATTTGAAAATTTCAAACACAATGGTGCATCAGCGAGTGAATCGGTTGATAGAACAAGGAATTCTACTTGGAATAAAACCCGTAATCAATGAGAAAAAAATAGGCTACGATTGGGGAGCTTTCACAGGAATTACCTTGAATAAAGACCAAGATTCTAATAGAATTATCGAAGAGTTGAAAAAAATTCCCGAAATTACAGAATGCTATTATATATCGGGTTTATACACGCTTTATATTAAAATTATTGCCAGAAATCATGAACACATGCGGAAAGTGCTTTATGAAAAAATCGACAATATTCCCGGGATATCAAAAACCGATTCAATAATGGAATTAGGTTGCGCTTTCAAGCGGAATGTTACTTTGTAAATGGTATCCCTGATGATAAAAATTGTACAATTAACAACCGTTTATAGATAACTATTCTATTTTATTTCAGATATTTGTTTAAAACAATTTATTTATGAAAAAATTAAAATATTTATTCTTGGCAATGTTATCATATTCAAGTGTTTCATTTGCCCAATTAAAACCAGTGAAATACAAAGATGGAGTTCAGGTTTTAAACGGCTTTGGCATTCAGCCAAAAACCAAAAGTCAACAAAAACCTGGAATTCTTATTCTTCCGGCTTGGAGAGGAATCGACAAACTTTCGAAAAATACTGCCGAAAACTTATCTAAATTGGGTTATTATGCTTTCGTAGCCGATATTTATGGAGAAGGAAATTATCCAAAAGACAATACTGAGGCAGGAAAAATTGCCGGTTATTACAAAACTAATTTTACAGAATATCAAAAAAGGATTTCATTGGCACTGGAACAATTAATTCTTTCGGGTGCCAATGCTGATAATATTGTTGTGATTGGCTATTGTTTTGGAGGGACAGGAGTTCTTGAAGTTGCACGTTCAAATATGAACGTAAAAGGAGTTGTTTCCTTTCACGGAGGTTTGGGCAGAGATGCAAAAAGAACGATTGAGCCAATTAAAGCAAAGGTTTTGGTTTGCCACGGCGCGGACGATCCTTATGAATCCAAAGAAGAAATTGCTGCTTTCCAACAAGAAATGCGAGACACAAAAGCCGATTGGCAAATGATTTATTACGCTAATGCAGTTCACGCTTTTACTAATCCAGAATCAGGAAATGACAATTCAAAAGGCGCAGCCTATAACGAAATTGCAGCTAAAAGATCTTGGGAGCATATGAAACTTTTCCTTAATGAAGTTTTAAAAAAATAAAGCCTTAATTTAGCCCCAAAAACATACCAATAGCTATTTAAAATGAAAAAAATACTAATTCTTTTATTACTAGGCGCTTCAATTTCTTGTACTTCGCAAAAAAGTAGTGTTTCTGATGTTTCACCAACAAAATATACGAATACAATTACCGCCGCTGATTTAAAAACACACCTTTATATAGTAGCTTCTGACGAAATGGAAGGTCGTCAAACAGGTTCTGTTGGTCAGAAAAAAGCAGGAGAATACCTTATCGGTCAGTACAAGGCAAATAATATTTCTTTTCCAAAAGGAGCAACAGATTTTTATCAACGAATTCCGGCTTCTTTCCTGAATGCCATTCGGAATGATAATTTGCCTGATTCTGAAAATATTTGGGCTTTTATCGAAGGTTCTGAGAAGCCCAATGAAATCATTGTAATTTCAGCCCATTATGATCATATTGGCATAAAAAATGGAGAAGTTTACAATGGAGCCGATGATGATGGTTCCGGAACCGTGGCTTTACTCGAAATAGCTCAAGCATTTTCAAAAGCTAAAAAAGAAGGTCACGGCCCAAAACGTTCTATTTTATTTCTTCATATGACTGGCGAAGAGCACGGATTATTGGGTTCCAGCTATTATTCTCAACACCCTTTATTTCCATTTGCAAACACCATAACCGACATCAATATTGATATGATTGGTCGCCATGATGAATTACATAATAATTCGAGTAATTATGTTTACCTAATTGGTTCTGATTATCTTTCGACAGATTTATATAACATTTGTGAAGATGCCAATAAAAAATATGTGAATTTATTGATAGATTACAAATACAATGATAGAGCGGATCCAAATCGCTTTTATTATCGCTCGGATCATTATAATTTTGCCAAAAACGGGATTCCATCTGTTTTTCTTTTCAATGGTGTTCATGCTGATTATCACAAAGCTACCGATGAAGTCAATAAAATTGAATTTGATGCTTTGGCAAAAAGAGCGCAACTCGCATTCACAATTGCCTGGGAATTAGCAAACAGAGAAAATCGTCCGATGGTTGATAAAAGCGGGAGTTAGATTTTATAACTTAAATAAAATAACAGAAAGCTTCGAAGAAATTCGAGGCTTTTTTATGGTTTGTTTTTTTAGAAATTTTAATAATTATAATTTTCTTTATTAATATAGGTTATTCCATTTTTAATTCTAAATTTGTAACCAATGTATAAGGTTAAACTACTTGGTTATGAATGAATATTTAACACTGTCCGAAGCCGCAGAATTGATTGGGAAAAGCAAAGAAACTTTAAGGCGTTGGGATAGAGAAGGGAAATTATCAGCTGTTCGTGAGCCTATGAGCAATTATAGAGTGTATCATAAAGAACAAGTTGAAACTCTATTTACTGATTTTTTAATTCAAAACAATGCGATAGAAACTGTTTCAAATTATGTAGAACCCCATAATGAATATTCAGTTTTAGAATTATTCGCTGGAGCAGGTGGTTTGGCTGTTGGAATGGAAAAATCAGGTTTGAAATGTGTTGCTTTAAATGAAATTGACAAATGGGCTTGCCAGACTTTAAGAAATAATCGTCCAAATTGGAATGTTTTGGAAGGCGATATAAAATCATTTGATTTCTCTGAATATCATAATAAAGTCGATGTTGTAACTGGCAGTTTTCCTTGTCAAGCGTTTAGTTATGCTGGCAAAAAACTAGGTTTAGCCGATGCTCGCGGCACTTTGTTTTACGAGTTTGCAAGAGCCGTAAAAGAAGTAAATCCTCCGATTTGTATTGGTGAAAATGTTCGTGGTTTGTTGAGTCACGAAAACGGAAAAACTCTGCAAGGAATGATTTCAATCCTTGATGAAATTGGTTATAATGTTGTACCTGTCCAAGTTTTGAAAGCAATAAATTTTAATGTTCCCCAAAAACGTGAACGTCTAATTTTAGTTGGAATCAGAAAAGATATCGATTTAAAATACGAATATCCTAAACCTTACAAGAAAATCTATAATTTAAAAGATGCGCTTAAAAAAGGAGATTTATTTGATTGCAATGTTCCAAAATCTGAAGGTTCAAAATACCCAAAAAGCAAAATCGATGTTTTAGATTTAGTTCCACAAAAAGGGTATTGGCGTGATTTACCATTAGAAATTCAAAAAGAGTTTATGGGCGGAAGTTTCCATCTTGGCGGTGGAAAAACTGGAATGGCTAGACGAATGGGTTGGGACGAACCTTGTTTGACTCTTATGTGTAGTCCTGCGCAAAAGCAAACCGAAAGATGTCATCCCGAAGAAACACGACCGTTTACAGTTCGAGAATATGCGAGAATTCAAACTTTTCCTGATGATTGGAAATTTGAAGGTTCTATTGCACAGCAATACAAACAAATTGGGAATGCAGTTCCTGTAAATTTAGGGAAAGAAGTTGGCTATTCAATTGTGAATTTTTTGAATAAGTATTATCATTGTATAAAATAAATAAAGATGAGTAAAGAAGAACGTGTAGCATTAGCCATCAAGAATGTAGTTTCAAAAATGATGGATCGAGTTTTGGAAAACGTTTTATATAAAAATCCATTTGAAAAAGAAGTGCATCGGGCTAATAAACCGCTTTATGCTGCATTAGTTCCTGACGAAATATTTAAAGGCTCTCATTTTGAAAGAAGATTTGTTACTCCTTTTGGAGGAGTTTGGGAAAAACTAGCTCAAGTTGTTGCAATCGAAGCACACGGAAATTGCTCGATGGGTCATAGTGTTAATGGAATTGTTGGAAGCGAAAGTTTGAGGAGAATTCAAGAAGTTTTAAACAAACTAGAGCACAATAAAAAAGGAGAATTAAAAATAAAACCAGATTGGGAAACCGAATTAAAATACATACAAGAAGGTGGTGGAAATCCTATCCCTGTTAGTGTAACTTGTGATGTTTTTATTCACAACGAAACTACAAATATTAAATATGCTTTTGAGTTAAAAGGGCCATTACCAAATAGCGACCAAACAAAAGTGAGTAAAGAAAAAATGTTCAAACTTTTGGCAATGAACCCTAAACAGGTAGATTTTGCTTATTATGCCTTGCCTTACAATCCGTATGGTAAGAAAGAAGAATACAAATGGACATTCCCATTGAGATGGTTCAATATGCAAAGTGATAGCTCTGTTTTAATTGGAAATGAATTTTGGGAATTAATTGGAGGAAAAGGAACTTATAATAATTTCATTAAAGAAGTTAATCTTTTGGGCGCAACTTACAGAGAACGGATTTACAGAGAGTTTTTAGAAATGGAGCCACCTCTTGATTTTGAAGAAGTTATACTTAAATAAACCAAAATGAATAGCAATAATAATTTTACTTTTATAGACCTTTTTGCAGGTATTGGTGGTTTTAGAATGGCGCTCAATAGCATTGGTGGAGAATGCTTGAACTTTAGCGAGATAAACAAAGATGCAATAAATACTTATTGTACCAATTTTAACGAAGGTTTTGAATATAATTTAGGTGATATTACTAAAATTAAAGATTTACCCGCACACGATTTATTAACTGGAGGTGTTCCGTGTCAAAGTTGGTCGATTGCTGGACGGAATTTAGGATTTGATGATGATAGAGGACAATTGTGGAATGATACAATTTACTTATTAAATAAGTCAAAACCAAAAGCATTTGTTTTTGAAAACGTAAAAGGATTGGTCGACCCAAGGAATAAAGAAGCATTAACTTATATTTTGCAAAGAATAAAAGAGGCAGGATATTTTGCCAATTATTATTTGATTAACTCATTCGATTATGGAGTCCCACAAAATAGATTAAGAATATATATTATAGGTTTTCGAGAAGAAGAATACTCACTAAAATTCAGTTTGCCTAAACCAATTCAGAACAAAATACGATTAGGAAATATTTTAACTGATTTTGTAGCAAGCCCAGTAAAATCAAATGAAAATTTTGAAAAAGATTTGTTTGGCGAAGTTATAAAACCAAGAAATATGAGTTTGTCAAACAGTAATGGATTTAATGATTATTTTTTATTCAATGACTTAAGAAATGGTCATTCGACCATCCATTCCTGGGATATTTTAGACACAACTGATAGACAAAAAGAAATTTGTTATTTATTGCTTAAAAACAGACGGAAAAGTGCTTACGGAAATTTAGACGGAAACCCGTTATCGTACAAACATTTCAAAGATCTAGACCAAACAATTGGCAAAGTAGAGCTAGACGATTTAGTTTCGCTTGAAATTCTAAAAAAGGAAGGTTATTCATTTTTGATAAACGAATATGATAAAAATGAAATTTCTGAAGATGAAAAACGTATTTTAGAATGTAACATCAATACTGTTTTATTTGTAGATTATTTAAAAACAAATCGAGACTTGAAATTAAAGAAAATTTCAATTTCAAAAACTTTAAAAACTTTACAAGAAAAAAATATAATTACTCCTGAAGAAATTCGATACGATTTTAAAAACACTAAAATAAGTACCGGTCTATACGGTATAAATAGAATATTCCTACCAACATCAAACATTTTTCCAACATTGGTAGCCAGTGACACCAATGATTATATTACTACTAAAGAAATTAACGCTAATAGCGAACTAGAATATCGAGAAAAGTTTTTAAAAGAAATATATAAAACTCAAGAATTTAGAAGGATTACAAAAAAAGAAGCATGTTTAATTCAAGGTTTTCCTGAAGATTATTTATTACCCGAAAATCGTGCTAGATGGATGAAATTAATAGGAAATAGCGTTTCTGTCCCAGTAATAGAAAAACTAGGAAAAGCAATAGTAGAAACTGGAGTTTTTGATATTCAGAAAGAAATTGAGATATATCAATCGGCCGTAAATAGCAGTTTTTAATCTTAAAAACAACATCGCAAAATATGCCCACAAAAAAAGCCTCGAATTTCTTCGAAGCTTTTGCGTTCTGGGTGGCTGACCGGGTTCGAACCGGCGACCCTCGGCACCACAAACCAATACTCTAACCAGCTGAGCTACAACCACCATTTTTAACGAGTGCAAATATAGTATTAAAGTTTTCTTTTGCAAAGAAAATATTCAAAAAATTACATTAAGTCGCCTAAACTATTGACTGCCAAATATCTTTCGACCGTAAATCCTTCAGCATAATCTGTACCAATCAATCTTCCTAAATCCTGTGCTCTATAATTAAGGCTTTCCAAAAAGTTTTTTGATGCAATCAGTGTTTCTGGCTCATCCGAATTTGGATTGTAAAACTGGGAACTGTATGCTAAAATAGCCTCTACCTTTTTGTCGTTATAACCTGTAATATCAACTACAAAATCGGGTGTTATGTGTTTCCATTGTATATAATGATAGACTAATTTTGGTCGCCAGACTTCTTGTTTTTCTCCATTAATTTCGGATTCAATTTTTATCAAACCAGACAAAAAACAAGCATCTGAAACTAATTGGCTTCCTTTTCCGTGATCAATATGACGATCGTCAATAGCATTGCATAAAACTATTTCAGGTTTATATTTTCGAAGCATTTTTATTATTCCCATTTGATGTGATTCGTCATTTACAAAAAATCCATCACGCATATCCAGATTTTCCCGAGCAGAAACACCCAGAATTTTTGCTGCATTAGTAGCTTCTTGGTTCCGAATTTCAACAGAACCTCGTGTGCCAAGTTCGCCACGTGTCAAATCAATAATTCCCACTTTTTTTCCCAATGCTATTTCTTTGGCGATAGTTCCGCCACAACCTAATTCCACATCATCAGGATGTGCACCGAATGCTAATATGTCTAGTTTCATTTGTTTTTTTTATTAATATTAATTTAGGATGTGTGGATAATCACCGATTAGCTATGCTAAAACATGGATAAAAAGAGATTTTAATTATGTTTGAATACTTAAAAAAATCTGTTTTTATCCGAGTCTTTACGAAGAAAATCAGTCTCATTTGTATTCCGTTTTATAAAACCCTTTTCATTGTCAACGATTTATTAATGCTTTCCTCCCACTCTTTTTCTGGTATGCTGTCTTTTGTTATGCCACAACCCATAAACAAATTTGCCTGCGATTCACAAATTTCCATACAGCGCAAATTTACAAACAAATCGGTTTTGTTTTCCAAATTTAATTCCCCAAGAAAACCGGTATAAAAAGTTCTGTCGTAATTTTCGTTTTCTAAAATAAATACTTTCGATTGTTCTTTTGGCAAGCCACAAACAGCAGGTGTCGGATGCAATAATTGAATCACTTGTTGCAAGCCAAAATCCGAATTCAGAACACCCGAAATATCAGTTTTGATATGCCAAATATTCCCTGCTTTGACACTGTAAGGTTTTGAAACTAATATATCAAAAGCAACTTCATTCAGAATTTCCACAATATAATCGGTGACAAATTGCTGTTCTTCTTCTTCTTTTTTATGCCAAAAAACTTCATTCGAACCATTGTCTTTTTGAGTTCCTGCCAAAGCAATAGTTTCGAATATGCTATTTTTAGATTTCAATAGTCGTTCTGGAGTAGCGCCAAGCCAAATTCCAATCTTTGGATGAAAAAAGCAATAAACAAAAGTGCTGGGATACAACTGAACCAACTTTTCGAAAGCACCAACTAAATCAAAATTATCTACAGTAAGCGTTTCTTTTCGAGACAGAACAACTTTCTTGAATTCGTTATTTTCAATGGCTTGAATCCCTTTGGTAACCAAATTTTTAAAATTATTACTGTCTGGTTCATTTGGCAAACTGTATTCATTTTCAAGAAGAACAGCAGTGTTTTTGTTAAAAACAACACTAATTATTTCGGAATCCTTTTCCGGAATTATCACAGTTTTACTTCCGTCGAAAGAAGCAAAAACAAAACCTTTTTCGGTAAAATCAGTTACTTCAAATAAAGTATCGTTTTTCTGAAAAATCCCGATAACAATAGCATCATTAGGCTTTTTATAAATTGCAAAAGGAAGATTTTGTTCAAATTGATTCTTGACTTTGTCTAAAATTATTTCCATTATTAATCTTGGCTTTTTCTTTTTGGTAAAACCATATTGGTCAGTTTACAAAGCGAAATTAAAGAATTTTTTTCATCGGTAATTCTAATTTCCCAAAGATGGATACTTCTTCCTTTGTGAAGAATTCTTGCCGTAGCTGTTACAATTCCTTCTCGTTTTGCTTTAAGATGATTTGCTGATATTTCAATTCCACGAACTTCACTATGTTCCGCATTAACAAATAACATCGAGGCCGCACTTCCTACACTTTCGGCTAAAGCTACTGAAGCTCCACCATGCAATAAGCCCATGGGTTGATAAACAGTAGGATTCACAGGCATTGTTGCCACTAAATAATCTTCTCCTGCATCAACAAATTCAATATTTAGTGTTTGCATTAAAGTGTTTTTCGAAATATCATTGCAATATTGAATGAATTTATCTTTGTCGAATGTCATATGTTTTTCCTATAAAAGTGTAAATTTATATAAAAGATTAGGAAGTTAAATGGTATTATATGTTCAAAATTGAAAATCGTTATTCAATGCTATTAGTTTTTTACTATTTTTACAAAAAATCTAACGAAATGCGTCAGTTTACTTTTTTGTTTTTTATTGGAATCCTTATTTCTCTTAGCTCATGTCGAACAGATTTTGAAACCGTTCCAAGCACTGGAGATTTAAAATTTTCAAGAGATACCATTTATTTAGATACAGTTTTTACTAACATTAGTTCAAGCACTTATACCTTAAAAGTTTACAATCACAGCAAAAATGACATTACCATTCCAAGTATAAAATTAGGAAAAGGATTAAGTTCAAAATACAGAATGACTGTTGACGGAATGCATGGAAATCAAGGGAAAACATTCGAAAACGTAAATCTTTTGGCAAAAGACAGTATGTATATTTTTATTGAAACAACTGCAAACATTGCAGATGCCAACCCAACTGATTTTCTATACACAGACCAAATTTTATTTGACGGCGGAGCAAATCTTCAAAAAGTGGAACTAGTGACGCTAATTCAGGATGCTGTATTTCTTTATCCAAAACGATTTGCTAATGGAACAACAGAAACACTTCCCATAGGTGATCAGGAAATTTATGGTTTCTTTTTAAGTGAAAGTGACCCATTAAATGGCAATGAACTCACCTTTACAAACGAAAAGCCCTATGTTATTTATGGTTATGCAGCGGTTCCTACCGGAAAAACGGTATCTTTTGATCCAGGGGCAAGAGTCCATTTTCACGCAAATTCAGGGCTTATTTTAGCGGCAAATACATCACTAAATGTAAATGGTTTAGCTTCAACAACAGATAAATTAGAAAACGAAGTGATTTTTGAAGGCGATCGATTAGAACCTGATTTTGCAGATGTTCCAGGACAATGGGGAGCAATTTGGCTAACCGACGGAAGTACAAATCATAAAATAAATCATTTAACGATTAAAAATGCAAGTATTGGATTGTTGATTCAAAACAATAACGGAACTACAGTACAAATAAAAAACACACAGATTTATAATTCTACCAATTATGGAATTCTTGCTCAGACAGCCAAAATTAATGGGGAAAACTTGGTCATCAATAATGCAGGACTTGGCAGTTTAGCCTGCACTTATGGTGGAGATTATAAATTTACTCATTGTACTTTCAACAATAATTGGCCTAGTTCTAGTCAGGTAGCAGTTTTAGTTAACAACTATTATACTGGTTCAATTCCGGAAGTAAAGAATTTGACAGCGGCTACATTCAACAATTGTATCGTTTATGGTTCGTATTCAAACGAAATGATTTTAAACAAAAAAGCGGGAGCCACATTTGTTTACCAATTTAATAATTGCCTTATAAAGTTTGAAAACACTTCAAATCAGTACACTAATAACCCTGAATATCAATTTACTACAGACCCAGTTCATTATAACGCAATTATTCAAAATAAAGATCCCAAGTTTTTTAAAGTATCATTAAATAAATTAAATATCGATAATACTTCTGCGGCTTTCGCCAAAGGGAATTCGACTTATCTAATACCTTTGGATATACAAGGAAACACTAGAACTTTGCCTCCAGATTTGGGTGCCTATCAAAGCAAAACATTTCCAAAATAAATTTTAAGGTCTTTGTTATTTTTTCCTTTGCTCTTCCTGTTTTTTAAACTAAATTTGCAAAACAACGATAACTACCTTATTACAATGATTCATTTCTTTGAAAACCAAAGCAAAACTGTCTTTGCAGTACAAACGCAAGACCTACTTTCGGCTCAAGACATTTCAAAACTCAACTGGCTTTTTGCCGATTCCAATAAAATAGAAAAATCCGTGTTAACGGATTTTTTTGTTGGTCCTCGTGCCACAATGGTTACACCGTGGAGCACTAATGCTGTGGAAATTACCCAAAACATGGGCATTTCAGGAATCATTCGAATTGAGGAATTTTATAAAGTTGCAGAAGATAATTCTGATTTTGACCCAATGCTTTCCCAAAAATATTCTGAATTAAACCAGAAAATTTTCACGATTAATATCAAACCTGAACCTATTTTAGACATTGATGATATTGCTGCCTATAACAAATCAGAAGGTTTGTCTTTAAGTCCGGACGAAGTGGAATACCTAGATAATCTATCCACAAAACTAGGACGAAAATTAACGGATTCCGAAATTTTTGCCTTCTCGCAAGCCAATTCAGAGCATTGTCGTCACAAAATTTTCAACGGAACATTTGTGATTGATGGCGAAGAAATGCCTTCTTCCCTATTCAAACTCATCAAGAAAACTTCGACTGAAAATCCCCACGATATTGTTTCGGCTTACAAAGATAATGTGGCATTTGTAAAAGGACCAAGAGTGCAACAATTCGCCCCAAAAACGGCTGACAAACCTGATTTTTACGAAATAAAAGAATTCGATTCGGTTATTTCCTTAAAAGCTGAAACCCACAATTTCCCAACAACTGTTGAGCCATTCAATGGAGCTGCAACTGGTTCTGGAGGAGAAATTAGGGATCGTTTGGCTGGTGGCCAAGGTTCATTGCCATTGGCGGGAACAGCAGTTTATATGACTTCGTATTCTCGTTTATCAGCAAATAGAGAATGGGAAAATGCCGTTGCCGAAAGAAAATGGTTGTACCAAACGCCAATGGATATTTTGATAAAAGCATCGAACGGAGCTTCTGATTTTGGAAATAAATTTGGACAACCGTTAATTACAGGTTCAGTTTTGACTTTCGAACACGAAGAAAACAACCGCAAGTTAGGTTATGATAAAGTAATCATGCAAGCGGGCGGAATTGGTTACGGAAAATTAGATCAAGCCCTAAAACATAAACCACAAGAAGGCGATAAAATCGTGATTCTTGGTGGAGAGAATTATAGAATCGGAATGGGCGGAGCGGCTGTTTCTTCTGCCGATACTGGAGCAATGAGTTCCGGAATTGAGTTGAATGCGGTGCAACGTTCGAACCCTGAAATGCAAAAACGCGCTGCCAACGCCATTCGTGGTTTGGTGGAAAGTGACCATAATCCAATTGTTTCTATCCACGATCACGGCGCTGGCGGACATTTGAACTGCCTTTCGGAATTAGTGGAAGAAACGGGTGGTTTGATTGATTTGGATAAATTGCCTGTTGGTGATCCTACGCTTTCGGCAAAAGAAATAATCGGTAATGAATCTCAGGAAAGAATGGGATTAGTTATTGGCAAAAAAGACATTGACATTTTACAACGAATTGCCGACAGAGAACGCGCTCCAATGTACCAAGTGGGTGACGTTACTGCGGATCATCGTTTTACTTTCGAAAGCAAAAAAACAGGTGCAAAACCAATGGATTACGCATTGGAAGATTTCTTCGGAAGTTCGCCAAAAGTGGTAATGACCGATAAAACTATTGATAGAAAATATGCTGATTTAGACTATTCGAAAGAAAATATTACCGTTTATTTGGAGCAAGTGCTTCAACTGGAAGCTGTTGCCTGTAAAGATTGGTTGACTAACAAAGTGGATCGTTGCGTTGGCGGAAAAGTCGCCAAACAACAATGTGCCGGACCTTTGCAATTGCCTTTAAATAATTGTGGTGTAATGGCTTTGGATTATTTGGGAAAAGAAGGAATCGCAACTTCCATTGGGCACTCACCTATTGCTTCCTTAATTGATCCGGTTGCAGGAACAAGAACTGCCATCGCCGAATCCTTATCGAATATCGTTTGGGCACCAATAAAAAATGGATTAGATGGAATTTCATTGTCGGCAAACTGGATGTGGGCGTGTAAAAACGAAGGAGAAGATGCTCGTTTATACGCAGCCGTAAAAGCGTGTTCGGATTTCGCAATCGAATTGGGAATCAACATTCCAACAGGAAAAGATTCACTTTCGATGAAACAAAAATATCCGAACGACGAAGTGATTGCACCGGGAACGGTGATTATTTCAGCAGGTGGAAATTGCACTGATATTCGAAAAGTGGTAGAACCCGTTTTGCAAAAAGACGGGGGTTCTATTTATTATGTCAATCTTTCGCAAGACGATTTCAAATTAGGCGGTTCGTCGTTTGCACAAATCCTGAATTCTATTGGAAACGAAGCCCCAACTATTAAAGATGCCACTTTCTTTAAAAACGCATTCAATACATTACAGGAATTAATTTTAGACGATCAAATCTTGGCGGGGCACGACATAGGAAGTGGCGGTTTGATTACCACTTTGTTAGAAATGTGTTTTGCCGACGTGAATTTAGGAGCCAAAATAGATTTCTCCGTTTTCGAAGAAAAAGACATTATCAAATACTTATTTTCCGAAAATATTGCGATTGTTTTCCAAGCCAAAGATGATGCCATTGTCGAAAGCAAGTTGAAATCAAATAATATCGTTTTCCATAAATTAGGGAAAGTTATCAATGAAGCAACTTTGGATTTTGGATCTTGCAAATTGGATATTGCCAAGTATAGGGATATTTGGTTTAAGACTTCATTCTTGTTAGACCAAAAACAAGCCAAAAATGGAACGGCTCAAGCGCGTTTCGACAACTACAAAAACCAAGTTTTAAATTATACTTTTCCAGCCCATTTCACCGGAAAATTACCAGTTATCGACAATACAAAACCTCGCCCGAAAGCAGCCATTATTCGTGAAAAAGGAAGTAATTCCGAGCGTGAAATGGCAAATGCTATGTACTTAGCAGGGTTTGATGTAAAAGACGTTCACATGACCGATTTGATTTCGGGACGTGAAAATCTGGAAGACATTCAGTTTATAGGTGCTGTTGGAGGATTCTCGAATTCGGATGTTTTGGGCTCTGCCAAAGGTTGGGCTGGAGCATTTTTATACAATGAAAAAGCAAAAATGGCTTTGGATAACTTCTTTAAAAGAGAAGATACTTTATCGGTTGGGATTTGCAATGGTTGTCAATTGTTTATTGAATTAGAATTAATTAATCCAGAGCACGATCAAAAACCAAGAATGTTGCACAACGAAAGCCAGAAACACGAAAGTATTTTTACTTCGGTGAAAGTTCAAGAAAATAATTCGGTGATGTTATCGAGTTTGGCAGGAAGTACTTTGGGAGTTTGGGTTTCACACGGAGAAGGAAAATTCCAATTGCCACTAGCCCAAGAACAATACAATATCGTTGGAAAATACGGTTACGATAGTTATCCTGCTAATCCAAATGGTTCTGACTTTAATACAGCAATGATGTGTGATAAAACCGGAAGACACTTGGTAATGATGCCACACATTGAGCGTTCCACTTTTCAATGGAACTGGGCTAATTATCCAAAAGACAGAAACGACGAAGTTTCGCCTTGGCATGAAGCCTTTGTGAATGCCAGGTCGTGGATTGAGAAGATATAAGTAACAATTTCTTTATATTTTTAAAAGCACTCTCCCCAATGGTGAGCACTTTTCTTTATCTAAATTTATCATAAAAGCAATAATTTTGTTAATTTATCAAATAATATCAAAATCTTGGTTTAAATCATTTATATTTACCTCCAATTCATTAATTTAGGTCGACGGATAATCTTAACGATAAAAAATGACAGGAAAGCATAATTTAATTCAAGAAAGTGAATATTTATTCGAACATTTTTTTGAATTGTCTCCAGATTTACTTTGTATTGCTGGATTTGACGGATTTTTTAAAAAAATAAATCCTGCTGTTTCTAAAATATTGGGATATACAAATGAAGAACTATTTTCTAAACCCATTAATGAATTTATTTATGTAGATGACCAGGAAATTACCGCAAAGTTTCGAGAAGAAATCACAAAAAACACCCCACTTCTGAATTTTGAAAATAGATATTTGACAAAAAGTGGTGAAATAATTTGGTTATCATGGACTTCTATGCCAATAGAAAGCGAGAAATTAGTCTATGCAATTGCTAAAAATATTACCCACAATAAAAAACACTAGGAAGACCGAAATATACTTCTTGCAAATTTTGCAAAAATAAATAAAGACCTCAAAAAAATAAGCTACACAAGTTCCCATGATTTAAGATCTCCCGTAAACAATCTTGTTTCTATTTTTAATCTTTTAGATTTTTCAAAAATTGAGGATCCTGAAACGTTTCAATTAATAGAACTGCTATATATAACCAGTGAAAATATAAGGCAGACATTAAACGAAACTATAGACCTTATTATTTTAGAGAATAACAATATTACTCAAATCGAAGAAATCGAGTTTAATAAATCCTTTAAAGTAGTGATTCATTCCATAAATTTCTTGATTCAAAATTCTAAAGCAACCATAAATGTTGACTTTTCCGAGCTTCAAAAAATTAATTTCAATAGAGCATATCTAGAAAGTATATTTCTAAATTTAATTACAAATTCTATTAAGTATGCCAAACCTGGACGATTGCCTATCATATCCGTTTATTCCAGAAAAATCAACGGAATTAGTCAATTAGTATTTTCGGATAATGAAATTGGATTTGACATGGATATCGTAAAAGACAAAATTTTTGGTTTAAACCAAAAATTTCATAATCATATTGACAGCAAAGGCATCGGACTTTATTTAGTTTATAACAACATTAGCAGTTTGGGAGGTAACATAACCGTAGAGAGTAAAGTCAACGAGGGAACAAAATTTATCATATCTTTTAAAGATTGAAATTAATCATATTCTCCACTTACTTTTAAATAATTAAAAGGAATATAAAAGACAGAAACGACGAAGTGTCGCCTTGGCACGAAGCCTTTGTGAATACCCGAAAATGGATCGAAAAAATTTAAATTATTATTATATAAAAAAACCGAGCTATTTCTAGACTCGGTTTTCTATTTTAGATCCCGATTAATCAGGAGTTCTCTTATTATTTAACTTCTTCGAATTCAACATCTTCAACATTGTCTCCTTGAGGTTGTTCTCCTTGTGGTTGTTGAGCACCACCTTGAGCTTGTTCTCCTTGAGCATACATTGCTTCAGTAGCAGTTTTCCAAGCAGCATTGATTTTGTCAAGTGCAATTTGGATAGCGTCGATATCTTGAGATTGGTGTGCCATTCTCAATTCAGTCAAAGCATATTCGATAGCCACTTTGTTTTCGTCAGTTAATTTTGCTCCAAGTTCTTTCAATTGAGACTCAGTTTGGAAGATCATTCCGTCTGCTTCGTTCAATTTTTCAGCTCTTTCTCTTGCAATTTTGTCAGCATCAGCATTTGCTTCAGCATCTTTTTTCATTCTTTCGATTTCTTCAGCTGTTAATCCAGAAGAAGCTTCGATACGAATATCATGAGATTTACCAGTTCCTTTATCAGTTGCCGAAACTTTGATGATACCATTAGCATCAATATCAAAAGTTACTTCAATTTGAGGAACACCTCTTGGTGCTGGTGGAATACCATCTAAATGGAAACGACCAATAGTTTTGTTATCAGCAGCCATTGCTCTAGCTCCTTGCAATACGTGGATTTCAACTGTTGGTTGAGAATCTGCAGCAGTTGAGAATACTTGAGATTTTTTTGTTGGAATAGTTGTGTTAGACTCAATTAATGTAGTCATAACGCCACCCATAGTTTCAATACCTAAGGACAAAGGTGTAACGTCAAGTAACAATACATCTTTTACATCTCCAGAAAGAACTCCACCTTGAATAGCTGCTCCAATTGCAACAACCTCATCAGGGTTAACTCCTTTAGATGCTTTTTTACCAAAGAATTTTTCAACTTCGTCAGCAATTCTTGGCATACGTGTAGAACCTCCTACAAGGATTACTTCGTCAATATCAGAAACTGATAAACCTGCATCTTTCAACGCTTTGGCAACTGGCGCCATAGAACGTTTTACTAATGAATCAGTTAATTTTTCAAATTGAGCTCTAGTTAATTTTTTAACTAAGTGTTTTGGTCCTGAAGCTGTAGCAGTTACGTAAGGTAAGTTGATTTCAGTTTCAGTAGAAGAAGACAATTCAATTTTTGCTTTCTCAGCAGCTTCTTTCAAACGTTGCAAAGACATTGGATCTAAACGTAAATCAATACCTTCTTCAGTCAAGAATTCAGCAGCTAACCAGTCAATAATTTCGTGGTCAAAATCATCTCCACCAAGGTGAGTATCACCATTTGTAGACAATACTTCGAAAACTCCGTCTCCTAATTCAAGAACAGAAATATCAAATGTACCTCCACCTAAATCGTAAACAGCAATTTTTTGATCTTTTCCTTTTTTATCCAAACCATAAGCCAAAGCTGCAGCTGTTGGTTCGTTGATAATACGCATCACTTTAAGACCTGCAATTTCACCAGCTTCTTTTGTAGCCTGACGTTGTGCGTCATTAAAGTAAGCAGGAACAGTGATAACTGCTTCGGTAACTGTTTGACCTAAGTAGTCTTCAGCCGTTTTTTTCATTTTTTGAAGTGTCATAGCTGACAATTCTTGTGCAGAATACAAACGACCGTCAATATCCACACGTGGAGTATTGTTGTCGCCTTTTACTACTTTGTAAGAAACTCTTTTTGCCTCAGCCGAAACCTCAGAAAAAGAATGCCCCATAAAACGTTTGATGGAAGCAATCGTTTTTGTAGGATTTGTCACTGCTTGTCTTT
This sequence comes from Flavobacterium soyangense, assembly GCF_015277675.1. GTDB lineage: Bacteria > Bacteroidota > Bacteroidia > Flavobacteriales > Flavobacteriaceae > Flavobacterium > Flavobacterium soyangense. The sequence goes on along the minus strand of NZ_JADHEC010000022.1, from coordinate 27,325 downwards.
TTGCAGGATCACCCACTTTAATTTCGCCACCTTCAACAAATGCGATGATAGATGGTGTTGTTCTTTTTCCTTCTGAATTAGGAATTACTACTGCTTCACTACCTTCCATTACAGAAACACAAGAGTTTGTTGTACCTAAATCAATTCCGATTATTTTACCCATTTTTATTTATATTTAATTTTTATTGAATACTTATTTTTTACGGTTCGAGTTGCTATAGTCAATCTTTGTGCCAATAGAAAAAACCCAAATAAATTGTCAGTTAATGTTAAAATTGGCGCAAAAAGGTATGACAAGATGACATTTTAGGCGCTAATCCAGCTGTTCACTATATCTTTATGTTCTTAAAAAAAGAACATAAAGGATGCCGTTTCCATCTGGGCTAGGCAATTGAGTAAACCAGACGATTTGCTTTTATTTAGAAATCCCTCCGTTTAATATGCTAATTTGTAAGAAAATTTTAATATATTTGAAGGAAATATAAAGCGAAACAAACCTTTGCCAATCTACCCATTTTTGGATGTATATACGAATGTTTGTTTTGCCTATAAACAAGGAAAACACTTTTACAAAAAGACAAATTCAATAACAAAAAAACAGTTTTAATTATGAATTGGTTTTCAAATCTATTTAAGAAAAAAACAAAAAATAATACTAGTAATGATAATTCGGATTCCGAATGGGATGCATTTATTAGTTTTGCTCGAGGTGAGAAATATTTCTTTAATTCAGAATGGAATGATGCATTATATCATTTTGACAAAGCAATAGAAAAAGATTATAAAAAAGATGATATATTTGAATTGAGAGGTATGTGTTTACAAGCTTTAGGTTACGATTATGATGCTATTGAAGATTTCAATAAAGCGATAATATTTTCTCCCAATAATTGTAATTTATACTATAATCGTGCTCTAAGCAAAGAGGTGATTTTAGATTATGAAGGAGAAATAAAGGATATTGAAAAGGCGATTGAATTGTCAAAACAGGATACACAAATGAACAGACAATACAATAAAGAAGCAATTGATAGTGGATTTAGAAATGGTGTAGTAGGACTCTATGAAATAGGAATATTAAGAGTAAAATCAAGATTAGAATTTGACAATAGAGAAATGAACAAAGATTATTGTGAAGAACAATTAAAACTTATAAAACGAAGATAAAGTCATTGACGAGGCGAACACCGCCACAATAGGATGCCGTTTCCATCTGGGCTAGGCATTCAGGATATAAAAATCATTATGTTATACAGAAACCTTCTGAATCAAAATAATATAATTTGTAAATAAAAATAAATATAGTTGAAAGAAATATAAAACAAAACAAAACTTAGCCAATCTACCCATTTTTGGGTGTATAAACGAATGTTTGTTTTGTCTATATACAAGTTAGCGGTAATTTGCACAACATCCCCATGAAAAAAAACGAGATTATTATAAAGTTAATTAAGGTTCACATTGATATTAAAAAGAGTTTTGATTCATTGCTTACTATCTGTCAAGATGTTGTTTCATTTCGAGAGCAAAAACTTGAATATTTAAACGAGAAACTAGATATTTCACCAGAAGATTTACTAAATGATGATAAATTCACTGAATTTTTTAAATTAAATAGTGATGATTTAAAAAGTCAAGGAGTGTATTTATTTGAATTCAACTATCTTTTTTACAATTCAATTTTTATAAATCTGTTTTCATTGTTTGAAATACAATTTGTAAAACTTGGGAAAATATGTGAAGAATTGTCTGAAAGCGACCTTAAAATCAAAGATTTAAAAGGAACAAGCGACATTGATACAATAAGAAAATATATGAATTTAGTTTGTAAACTTGATTCAGCAAAGTCAAGTGAAAAATTATGGGCTGATATTGAAGAATTTAGAAATATCCGTAACGCAATTGTTCACAATGAAAACCAATTAAATAAAACAAAGACAAAAAACTTAAATTCAATACGTGGAATGCGTAAACTTAAACAGCATAAAATTGAATATTTTCAGGAAGAAGTTAGTTTTAAAATAAACAATGTTGAATTTTTAAAGGACTTTACAACTACAAGTGAAGAATATCTTGGCGTTTTGATTAAAGAAATTTTTAAATAATAAGCAAAGTCCCCCGATAGCGCAGATTTGCAATCCGTGCGCATAAACACCAATCCTAATGTGATAAACCATATTCAATTTTACATTAAACCAAACAATTAGAATTTAAGGTAAAAATCACGGCAATACAAATGACAATACAACTAAATACAGACTTGATTAATAAGTGAAAGATGTAAGTCTTTTAAATAATTGTGTAAGGTTTTAGTTCAAAAAATGTTTACCTTTATGCTTGTGTGAAAATTCATTAACAATCTAAAAGAATTCCCAATGAAAATATTTATCATCACAGTAATTATACTAATTGGAATATTTGTTCTATTTCAAATTTACACCATTATGTCCATCAATAAAACAGAAACTCAGGCATACAAAGTGATTAAGGTGGAAGAGAAATTTGAAATTCGGCACTATCCTGCTGCAACGATGGCAATGATTTCTTCCACTTCAAAATCGTATCGTGATTTAGGATCTTCTGGTTTTGGAAAATTGGCAAAATATATTTTTGGAGGAAATAGCGAACAGAAACAAATAGCGATGACATCGCCAGTTCATATGGATATTAGCGACACCAAATCTACTATGGCATTTGTACTTCCATCAGCTTACAATCAAACTAATTTACCAAAACCAAATGATTCAAGTATATCCATTATAACTACAGAACCAGAATATGTTGCAGTAATACAGTTTGGTGGCTTTGCTTCTAATGAAAGTATTGAAAAACATAAAGCTATTCTTGAAAATGAATTAAAGAATAAAGGACTTTCTTATTATGGTGATTTTCGCTACTTGGGTTATAATCCGCCTTATCAACTTTTTGAAAGAAGAAATGAAGTGATTGTAGCACTGAATTGGAATTCAAAATAAATCATTACATTAATTATTACGGAATTATTCATAAAATTGCTAGACCACTGTTTTCGCTACCTTTGGGAATAATCATTTTTCTCTATGAAACGAGCCATAAAATACTACCGGATTATTTGGTTCAAACACGATTTACCGGCTGGGCTTTCTGTTTTTTTAGTGGCGTTGCCGCTTTGCTTGGGAATTGCTTTGGCTTCGGGAGCGCCACTTTATGCTGGAATATTGTCAGGAATCATTGGAGGAGTAGTGGTTTCATTAATCAGTGGTTCTCAACTTGCTGTTTCCGGACCTGGTGCCGGCTTGACATCTCTAGTTGCCGCATCTATCATTTCATTGGGCGACTACAAACTTTTTTTGCTCGCCGTTATGATTGCTGGCGTGTTCCAGCTATTACTGGGTATTTTTAGACTTGGAGCAATCGCTAATTATTTTCCTTCATCAGTAATCAAGGGAATGCTGGCAGCAATAGGAATAATCTTGGTTTCAAAACAAATTCCACTGGCTTTGGGTTACGACAAACCCGACTTTTGGACGAGTGGTTTTATACAATTATTTTCGGTAGACAACTTTTTTGGTAATATAGAAAACTTCAACCATCACATAACCAGAGGTGCCATTCTGATTACGGCAATTTCGTTAGTCGTTCTTATTATTCTGCAACAACCTTTTGCAAAGAAACTAAAGGTAATTCCAGCTCCCTTATTAGTGGTAATTATTGGTATCATTGTCAATATTCTTTTTACAAATATAGCTTCGGACTTTTCCTTAAAACAAACCCAATTAGTCAATATTTCTTCGAACATTTTTGAAAACATATCCTTTCCAGATTTTTCGAAAATCTTTTCCACTTCCGAAATCTGGAAAGATGGAATCCTTATAGGTTTGCTTGCAACATTGGAAACCTTGCTTTGTATTGAAGCGGTTGACAAATTAGACAAACGCAATAGAATTACTCCCGTGAATCGGGAATTGATTGCACAAGGAATTGGCAACATGACTTGTGGACTTTTGGGAGCAATTCCCATTACGGCAGTCGTGGTAAGAGGTGCGGCAAATGTCGATGCTGGCGGAAGGACAAAACTTTCGGCTTTTACGCACGGACTTTTTCTGCTGCTTGCAGTTTTGCTTGTTCCGTTTTTACTCAACAAGATTCCTTATGCTTCTCTTGCAGCAATTCTTTTGATTACTGGATATAATTTAACAAAACCCAAATTATATCGCAATATGTGGAGTCTGGGACGCAAACAATTTATTCCTTTCATGATTACTGTTGTTGTCATCCTTTCTACTGATTTGCTTCTTGGTGTTTGCATTGGCCTTTTGATTTCTGTTTATTATATCGTTCAGAGTAATTTTAAAATAGAATATAGAATTACCCAAACACGACAACAGGGAATTGAAAGCCAATGCATCAAACTCAACCACAATGTGACTTTTTTGAATAAGGTCAAATTGAGAAAAACATTGGATGAAGTTCCTGAATATACTATTTTGACTATTGATGGTAGTGAAAGCCGTTTAATTGATTACGATATTTTAGAAATTATAAGCGAATTTCATAGAAAAGCAAAAGACAGGCATATTGAATTACACCTGATAAATATCGAAAGAGTAAGTGTGACAGCAGTACATTGAAAGTAAAAACATTGTCTTTATTTAAACTATCATCTGCATTTTAGTGTTGTTTTATCAAATCCTCAATTTTTAATTCTTAAAAATTCTTTTTGCCTGTTCAATACTATATATTTGTTCTACGAAAATTACTCTTATGGAAGAATGTATCTCGGTCTTTGATATGCTAAAAATCGGCATTGGACCATCAAGTTCTCACACTCTTGGACCTTGGCGAGCTGCCGAAAGGTTTTTGGGAGAATTGCGAAATGAAAACCTGATGCATTCCATAGACAGAATAAAAGTAGATTTATATGGCTCACTTTCTCTGACCGGAAAAGGCCATGCCACTGATCTAGCCATTATGCTTGGTTTAAGTGGTCAAGATCCCGAATATATTCCAATAGAAAACATTTCAAAAGTTGTAAAATCAATCCAAGACAGCAACGAAATAATTCTCGGAAATGAAATTACGATACCTTTTCATTTTTTGAATGATATTGTTTTCAATAAAAAATTTCTTCCCTTTCACGCTAATGGTTTGGCCTTTACAGCCTATACCGAAGATGGCGGAGAATACACTTCAACTTACTATTCCATTGGTGGAGGATTTGTTGTAGTAGAAGAGCGAATCAATGCTAAAAAGAAAATCCAGATAAAATGTGCTTTCCCGTTTCCAATTCAAAACGCCAATGAATTGTTAAATTATACAATACAGCAAAACAAAAGCATATCGGAAATTGTATATGAAAACGAAAAATCAATGCGCCCCGAAGCAGAGATTCATCACGAATTAATGCGCATTTGGAACACAATGCTCGAATGCATGTACATTGGTTGTCATTCCGAAGGAATTCTTCCCGGCGGTTTAAGCGTTCGCCGCAGAGCATTTGATATGCACCAACATCTTATTGGCTTAGCCAATTATGATTCGCCGCAAACCTGGCTGGAACAAATTCGCTTGACAGAAGTGAAGTTTCGGCAAATCTTAAAATGGGTTTCATGTTTTGCCTTGGCAGTAAACGAAGTCAATGCTTCTTTAGGCCGTGTGGTTACCGCTCCAACCAATGGAAGTGCCGGTGTAATTCCTGCAGTTTTAATGTATTATCTAGTCATCGAAAATCACAAGGCTGGCGAAAAGGAAATCAAACAATTCCTTATGGTTGCAGGTGAAATAGGCAGTATTTTCAAAAAAGGTTCTACCATTTCCGCAGCTATGGGAGGTTGTCAGGCAGAAATTGGCGTTTCATCAGCAATGGCCGCAGCAGCTTTGTGCGAATTAATGGGTGGGACTCCGGCTCAGGTATTAATGGCTGCCGAAATCGCAATGGAACATCATCTTGGATTAACTTGTGACCCCGTTGGGGGTTTAGTCCAAATTCCGTGTATCGAAAGAAATACAATGGGAGCCATAAAAGCAATAAACGCTGCCGAATTAGCATTGGAAACCGACCCAAAAAATGCAAAAGTGCCGTTGGACAAAGTCATTGACACGATGTGGCAAACTGCCAAAGATATGAACAACAAATACAAGGAAACTTCCCAAGGTGGTCTGGCAGTTGCAGTAAACATGGCTGATTGTTAATTTATTATGCTAAAAAACAATCGGTTTCCTTATTTCATTTTAATAGTTTCTGTAATCATTCTTGGAATATTATCCAGAAAAATTGATGGTTTCCCAACTTTTTTTGGTGACACTTTATATGCCGTTATGGTTTATTTTGGTATGCGGTTGTTCTTTATCAAAAACAGTTTTATAAAAACAATGGAACTTGCCCTGGCTTTTTGTTTTTGCATTGAGTTCCTTCAACTGTATCGAGCAGAATGGATCATGGTAATACGAAGAACTACATTAGGGCATTATGCATTAGGACAAGGTTTTCTTTGGAGCGATTTGGTTTTTTATATTCTGGGAATTTTGATTGCATATGGGATTGATTCAAGATTTTTTAAGAGAAATCAGGGATACTAACCTTCATCAAAAACATTTTGACAATTTAAAAGCCCATTATTTAAGATTCGATATTTTAAAGATAGCAATCTTTACTAATTTTAGATTAATTGATTAATTTTGCAGTCTAAAATCTAAATTCCAAACATAAAGGATGTCTGCAACAAAAAAAGATTACAAAAGAATTACCACAAAGTCATTAACTGAAATGAAGGCAAATGGAGAAAAGATTTCCATGCTTACGGCTTATGATTATTCTATGGCAAAAATTGTTGATGCTGCTGGTGTCGATGTAATATTAGTGGGAGATTCAGCATCGAATGTCATGGCTGGTCACGAAACAACTTTGCCTATTACATTAGACCAAATGATTTATCACGCATCTAGCGTAGTTCGCGCTATACATAGATCATTAGTTGTAGTCGATATGCCTTTTGGAAGCTATCAGTCAGACCCAAAAGAAGCCTTGCGTTCAGCCATCCGAATTATGAAAGAAAGTGGCGGACACTCAGTAAAACTAGAAGGCGGAAGCGAAGTTAAAGAGTCCATTAAAAGAATCTTGAATGCTGGAATTCCTGTTATGGGACATTTGGGTTTAACCCCACAATCGATATACAAATTTGGCACTTACACTGTTCGTGCCAAAGAAGAAGAAGAAGCCGAAAAATTAATGAAAGATGCCAAATTTTTAGAAAAATTAGGATGTTTTGCAATCGTTATCGAAAAAGTTCCAGCAGATTTAGCTGAGAAGGTAGCCAAAAGCGTTTCCATTCCCATCATCGGAATTGGTGCTGGTGGTGGCGTTGACGGACAAGTTTTGGTAATTCATGATATGCTGGGAATGAATAATGAATTTAGTCCGCGCTTTTTGCGTCGTTATATGAATTTATACGAAGAAATGACAACAGCCATCGGTCACTATGTTACGGATGTGAAATCGAGTGATTTTCCAAATGAGAAAGAGCAATATTAATTTTTAATCAAAGATAACATTACATTAGCTTGCTTTTTTGACCAAACATAAAACATTTATATGTCAACACAACACGATACCACCATTGTTATTCCTTGTTATAATGAAGAAAAGGGTATTTCAATTAATGAGTATTCGATTTTTTTGGAGAACAATCCGGAGGCATCTATATGTTTTGTAAATGATGGTTCAACTGATAATACGCTGGAAGTATTGAATGTTTTAAAAGCAAAACACCCGACTCAAATTCAAGTTCTTTCATTAGAAAAAAATTCAGGAAAGGCTGAAGCCGTTCGAGCAGGAATAAATTATTGCAATCAAATCTCCAAACATCAATACATTGGCTATTTAGATGCCGATTTAGCTACGACATTAGAAGAATTTATTGAACTTAGGAACCATTTAAAAGGAGAAATAATTTTTAGTTTTGGCTCCCGAATCAGAAAAATTGGTTCTACAATTGAACGTGAAAACAGTCGGTTTTTGATAGGAAGAGTTGTGGCAACCTTTATTTCAAATATACTTGACATCAAAGTTTATGACACCCAATGTGGCAGTAAACTTTTTACAAGAGAAATTTCGGAGCAATTATTCCAAAAAGAATTTATATCAAAATGGCTCTTCGACGTAGAAATATTTTACAGGATGATTCACCTTTACGGAAGAGAGAAAGCTATAGAAAAAATGAAAGAAATACCTTTGAGATTATGGGTCGAAAAAGGAGATTCCAAAGTAAAATTTACCTACGGTTTTAAACTCTGGTTTGATTTGTTTAAAATTAGCCGGGAATACAAAAAAATAGCAAAGAATACCTATAACACAAATTTATTGTAAATGATTTCAGAAAAACTTAAAAACAACTCCAAAATACTTTCCGTTTCGGTAATTGTTCTCTTGATTTTTAGATTGTTATTGACTGCAACCATTCCTTTATTGGACAAAACAGAAGCACGCTATGCCGAAATTGCCCGGATCATGCAGGAAACGAAACAATGGATTGTTTTACAAATAGATTATGGCGTTCCGTTTTGGGCAAAACCACCTTTATCTACTTGGCTGTCTGCGGGAAGTTTTGAGTTATTTGGAGTAAATGAATTTGCTGCCCGTTTTCCTTCTTTTTTGCTGAGTGTAATCCTAATTATTATTGCTGGGAAAATGGTAAAAAAGGAAGGCTATTCTTTTTATTTACCTGGTTTTATTTTGTTGACAATGCCCGAGTTTTTAATTCATACAGGCGTTGTTTCAACTGACACAGCTTTAGAATTTTGCATTACAATGATGATGATTTCCTTTTGGAAAACGATGAAAAGTGAAACAAAAACCTCTTGGAATTATGTATTTTTTGTTGCTTTAGGATTAGGATTACTTTCAAAAGGTCCGCTAATTATTGTACTTACATTTCCTCCGTTGTTTTTATGGTGCTGTCTAGATATGAAAAGATTTTGGGATGTATTTTCAAAATTTTCAATAGTATTGGGAATTTTAATAACCGCAATAATAGCTGTTCCATGGTATTATTTTTGCGAGCAACAATCGCCGGGTTTTTTAGATTATTTTATTGTTGGAGAACATTACAAACGTTTTGTAGAACCTGGATGGAAAGGCGATTTATATGGAAGTGGCCACTCACAACCAAAAGGAATGATTTGGCTTTATATAATAGCTTTTGTGCTTCCGTGGATTCAGATTGTGTTGTATAAATTATGGAAAAAAAGAGCCACTATTTTCAAAAACAATTGGATTTCCTTCTTGCTATTATGGGCGTTTTGGACACCACTATTTTTTACCATTTCAAGCAATATTTTACATACTTATGTTCTTCCATCAACAATGCCAATTATGTTTTTAGTGGTTTATTTCTGGGAAGAATTCACTAGAAAAAAACTCCTAATTAGTGTTGCATTATTTTTTCCAGTCTTAGTATTTATTGCTTATTTTGGCCTTTTTGCCACAGGAAAATTAGACTATAAAATGAACTCTGATAAATATCTTTTGGAAAATTTAAAGATGACAACCGAAAATAAAGAAATACCAATCTATTATTGGAAAAGCAAAAATTATTCGGGACAGTTTTACACCAATGGTAAGGCGCAAGTCGTAAAAACTGAAATGCAATTGGATTCTGTTCAAACTTTAAATAAAAAGATGTTTTTTGTAATTCCGACGAAAGAGGAGAAAGATATCTCAAAAAAACAGCTGGATAAAATGATTTTGACCCAAAGCAATTACAAAACTTCCATTTTTGTAACTAAATAAAGAAGTCTTTTAATTGATGAAAATACTATCCAACAAAAATAACATCCAAATTCTGCACGAAGACAATCATATAATTGTGGTCAACAAACGTGTGGGCGATATTGTCCAGGGCGACAAAACAGGCGACAAACCACTTTCTGAGGTTGTAAAAGAATACATCAAAGATAAATACAATAAACCCGGCGAAGTCTTTCTGGGAGTCGTACACAGATTGGACAGACCTACAACAGGAATTGTAGTTTTTGCCAGAACCAGTAAGGCTTTAACTCGAATGAACGAATTGTTCAGCAATCGGGAAACCCAAAAAACCTATTGGGCAATCGTGAAAAACAGGCCTGAAAATCCGGAAGATAAACTCATTCATTTTCTAAAAAGAAACGAAAAAAACAATACTTCAAAAGCACATTTAAAAGAAGTTCCCGACAGTAAATTAGCAAGTTTAGACTATAAAATTATCAAGGAACTCAATAATTATTTTGCCCTGGAAATCAACCTTCATACCGGAAGACATCACCAAATTCGTGCCCAACTTTCGGCAATAGGTTCTCCGATAAAAGGAGATTTGAAATATGGTTTTGACCGCAGCAATCCTGATGGAGGAATTCATCTTCATGCCCGAAAACTGGTTTTTGTTCATCCTGTTTCCAAAGAAAATTTAATAATTATTGCTCCTGTTCCAAATGATGTGATTTGGAATGCCATTTAATTTGAAAAAAATGTATCTTTAGGACTTATTTAAGTTTTAATTTATGGACTATAAAACCAACATTAATTTCAGAAAAGAGACACTGATAAAGCTTCTTAATGCTGTTATCACTCACGAAAAAGAAATCATTCAGGCTTTATACGATGATTTTAAAAAGCCAGCATTTGAAGCCGTTCTCACCGAAACCAGTTATGTAATTTCAGAATTAAAAGACACTATTAAGAACATAAAAAAATGGTCTAAACCAAAAAGAGTTTTTCCTTCAATTCTAAATTTCCCTTCAAAAGATTATATCTACAAAGAACCTTACGGCAAAGTTTTAATAATTGCTCCTTGGAATTATCCTTTTCAGTTGGCACTTTGTCCCTTAATTTCAGCGGTTGCAGCAGGAAATCAAGTCGTGGTAAAACCATCTGAACTCACACCAAAAACATCTGAGATTATTGCTGAAATAATTGCGAAAGTATTCGATAAAACCCACGTAGAAGTTATTGAAGGCGGAGTTGAAGTTTCACAAAAATTACTATCTGAACGTTGGGATTATATCTTTTTTACAGGAAGTGTAGCTGTAGGCAAAATTGTGGCAAAAGCCGCCGCCGAAAATCTTACTCCCGTGACACTTGAACTCGGCGGGAAAAACCCTTGTATCATTGATGAAACGGCTAATTTGAAAATGGCTGCCAAAAGAATCGTTTGGGGAAAATTTATGAATGCGGGACAAACGTGTATTGCCCCTGATTATATTCTGATTCAAAAAGATATGAAAAGTCATTTTATCGGCTATTTGAAAGAAGAAATTACCAAAGCTTATGGCAAAAATCCTAGTGAATCACCTGATTACGCAAGAATAGTAAATACAAAAAACTGGCAACGATTAGTAGATATGATTGAGCCTGAAAAGGTGATTTTTGGAGGACAAAGCGATATCAAAAATTGCTACATTGCCCCTACCCTTATGGAAGAGCCATTGCCTTACAGTCAAGTTATGAAAGACGAGATTTTTGGGCCCATATTACCAATAATAGCATACGAAAACGAGACTGATATTGAAACCGTAATTTCCAGATACGAAAAATCTTTGGCCTTATATTTATTCACCGAGAATCATATTTTTACAAAACAAATGATTCAAAAATATTCGTTTGGAGGTGGCTGTGTCAATGACACTATGGTTCATTTTTCGAATAAAAGATTGCCTTTTGGAGGTGTTGGTCACAGTGGCATTGGCGCATACCACGGAAGTTTAAGTTTTGACGTCTTTTCACATAGAAAAAGTATTCTAAAAAAATCAAATTTCTTAGATTTACCAATGCGTTATGCTCCCTATAAAGACAAATTAGCAACAATTAAAACAATATTAAAATGGTTGTAACCAATGAAAAAACGGTAAGCGAAGCCATAAACTACCGCCGTTCCGTTAGAGTTTATAAAACCGAACCTATCGATGATAACAAAGTAAAAGAATGCATCCATTTAGCAACATTGGCAGCGACAAGCAGTAATATGCAACTTTGGGAATTTTACCACGTCGTTTCTCCGGAAATTCTTAAAAAACTCACAGAAGCAAGTTTTGGTCAATCAGCTGCAAAAACAGCACAACAAATGGTGGTTATTGTAGCCAGAAAAGATTTGTGGCGAAAAAGAGCTCAATCCAATATTGACTTTTTAAAATCGCAATATGGAGATAAACCGGCATCAGAATATTCAAAAAGAGAAAAATTTGCCATGAATTATTATAAAAAAATTGTACCATCAATTTACTCTGAATTTTTGGGAATTCTGGGAATTATAAAATACATTGCCTTCCAAATTATTGGACTATTTAGACCCATTTATCGGGAAGCACGACAAAGCGATATGAGAGTTGTAGCGCATAAAAGTGCTGGACTTGCTGCTCAAAATTTTATGATTAGTATGGCCGCCATAAATTATGACACCTGTCCGATGGAAGGTTTTGATTCGGTAATGGTCAAGAAAGCATTGAAATTACCATCTTCTGCAGAAATAAATATGATTATCGCCTGCGGCATTCGGGAAGAAAAAGGAGTTTTTACAGAACGATTCAGAGTTCCTTTTGAAGAAGTCTATTTTAAAATATAATAATAAATTAAACTAACAAAAAACAAAATATGAAGTCAGTAAAAGAAAGAATAGAAGATATAAGAATTAATGGATACGAACTTGATTTTGGTACAGTTTTCGAAAATGCTTTTAAAAATTATAAAAAAATAGCATTGTATGCCGGTTTGATACTTTTGTTCTTTTTTATATTTATGATTATTCTTATGTCCGTTGGAATGATTTCTTACATTGGAATTGAAAATATGGAAGCGTTTAGCAAAAAGCTAATACATTTTTCTGAACTTAAGGAAAAGCCTCTAGATATTGTAATACAAATCAATGCAGTTACGATATTACTTTCCGGACTTCTAAATCCGTTTATGGCTGGTTTTCTTAAAATGGCAGATTGTGGCGAAAAAGATGAGGAATTTCATGTGTCAACGATGTTTTCGTACTACAAATCTCCCTATTTTTCTAATATTTTTATTGCAGTTTTTATAATTACATTGGTAAATATGAGCCTTACGACGCTCCTTGAATTTGTAGGATTTAATATAATTGGTTCTTTAATTTCTTTGACAATATCTTTTTTAACTTTTTTGACAATTCCGTTTATTATTTTTGGAAAATTGAATTCCATTGATGCCATAAAATCAAGTATTATAATCGTTTCAAAACAACCATTAATTCTATTAGGATTAATAATTGTATCACTTATTGCAGCAATGATTGGGATTTTTGGTTTTTGCATTGGTATGCTTTTTACAATGCCATTTGTATATTCAATGAATTATATGATTTACAAAAACATAATAGGGATTGATTCAATAAGTGAAATTGAGGAAATAGCCAATAAAGAAATTTAAGATTAACAAAATTTTGCTTTATAAAATCGCTAATAACAACAAGTTTGTTGCAAACTATCTCCGATAGCTTAGATTTGCAATCTATTCCCATAAATGCATGCAAAAAAGTAAGAACCGATACATGTAATTTTAATCAAAAAGACAGTCTTGATAATTGCAATGAGTACGCATTAAAAACCAAATATCGAAACAAAGTCAAGCAATCAAAACCACATCCATAAAATTAGCTGTACCTTCGCGCCAAATTAAAGAAGTACACAAAATAATAGTGTTTACTTCATAAACACAATTTATGTCATTTAACTCATTAGGCTTATCTGATGCTTTATTAAAAGCCATCAGCAAAAAAGGATACACAACACCTTCTCCAATACAAAAAAAAGCAATTCCACCCATCTTAGAAGGCAAAGATGTATTAGCATCTGCACAAACAGGAACTGGAAAAACAGCAGGTTTCACGTTACCAATATTACAAATATTATCGCAAGGAAAACACTTAAGTCATAGACCTATTCGTGCCTTAATATTGACCCCAACACGAGAATTAGCAGCTCAGATTTTAGCTAATATAAAAGAATACAGTGAGTTTGTCGATTTGCGCTCTGCCGTAATATTTGGAGGTGTAAACCAAAATCCACAAGCTGCCCAAATACGACAAGGTCTTGATATTTTGGTGGCCACTCCCGGTCGATTGATCGATTTGCATAATCAAGGTTTGGTATCGCTGTCTAAAGTTGAAATTTTGGTTTTAGATGAAGCGGACCGTATGCTTGATATGGGATTTTTACGGGATATTGAACGTATTATGAAAGTATTGCCATCCAAAAGGCAAAACTTGCTATTTTCGGCAACCTTTTCAAAAGACATCAAGAAATTAGCAATGGGAATTTTGCACCATCCTGTTCAGGTCGAAGCCACACCAGAAAACACAACAGTTGACGCAATTATCCAAAAAGTATATCCTTGCGCCAAAGAGAAAAAAACAGAATTTATCATAAAACTGATTACCGAAGGCAACTGGAAACAGATTTTGGTTTTTACGCGTACCAAACAAGGTGCCAATAAACTAACCGAAAGCATGATTAGTGCAGGCATAAAAGCAGCAGCTATTCACGGTAATAAAGGTCAAGGCGCCAGAACAAAAGCCTTAGCCGGTTTTAAAGATGGAACGCTAACCGCTTTAGTCGCTACCGATATTGCCGCACGTGGTTTGGACATTCCCTTATTACCACACGTTGTAAATTTTGAATTGCCTAATATTCCGGAAGATTACGTTCACCGAATTGGGAGAACAGGTCGTGCCGGAGCAAGTGGAGAAGCCATTTCGTTGTTTAGTCCAGACGAAACTGTTTTTTTACGCGATATCGAAAAATTAGTGGGTTTGAAATTGCCGAAAGAAAACATCAAAGGTTTTGAGCCAGATCCTAATGCTTCGACCGAGCCAATAAAGCAAGGCCAAGGAAGACAACAACGCAATTCAACTCCTCGACAACCCAAAACAGATACTACAAATAGAAGCAGTAATAATAGCTTTGGTCCAAGACGTCCTCAACAAAATAATGATAGACGTTCTAATAGATAAATTGTTTTTTAGGAGCACACAATTTTAGTTTCTTAAGAAAATATTTCCCGCTTTACGTTGCAATCTCCCGATGAAAAATCGGGAGGATTTCCTCTGCAATCGGGGTTATAATCTACTTTTTTTTTCTAAAGACTTTTATATTAAAATCTTTGAGATAAAAGTCTCTATCGTTAATGGGAACATTTTGCAAAACTGTGCTAACCAACTTGATTTGTTTAGTGAAAATCCGAGCGGACTAGTTTAATTTTAACTTTAAAAATCAAAACTATTTTCTATTTAATCTAAATTCAACTAATTTCTTATTTAAGTCTTTTATAGTAATATTAGAATGACAATTATTATATGATTTATTACTACCACAATAACATACAGTAAATCTTTTAACACCTTTACCAATATAATCTTGATAAAAATCAATTATATTTTTAACTTCATCTTGCATCCTTTTTACGTCATTGGGCATCGTAAATCCATTCTTGATTTTTATTGCGTAATCAAGATATAATTGATGGTCTATCGAAAACAAACTTATTAAAGTATCTATAGCTTTAGAATCAGACAAATTTATTCTGACATTTAACTCATCTACATTTTTGTATCTATTATCTGGTAAGAACATTATTTGTTTTAACCCAACTTCATTTGGTGTTACATCGATTAAATCACCCTCTGAGTTTTCCCAAACAACGTGTTTTTCCGCTTCACATAAGTCTTCAGATTGATATATTGACCATCCAAAACACGCTGTGCCGCCATCATTTTTTATTTTTTGTTCAACATTATAAAGACAATGTCTGTTTATAGCATATTTTTCTGGAATCACTGGAATAATCTCTTCTTCAAATTCGCTATTAATTTTATCAAATAATTTTTGAATGATAAGGGTTTTTATAATTGGGCTTAGGTAAGTAATCATATTATAAATTTACTGTTAGTAGTAAAAATTCTGCATTATAAGAAACGATAATTTTGCGCGCCAAATACTACATAAAATTCAATATTTTTAGAGTCCTAAGGGATGTCGAAGGTTTCCAATTTTCACTCTATCTCCATAATTTTTTTCTAACATATCTTCTATTTTAGCAATTTCAAATACTAAAGAAAGAGTTATATATTCTCTTTTTTCCAAGGGACCTGTTCGTGACTCTACAAAAAGCAAAATGATTTCTTTAAGATCCATCCCTCTTAGTTGTAGCATTAGTTTATTGTAATCCTCATATTCGTTTTGATTTATATTATTCATTTTATTCTTTTTACATTTATTATTCTGTACCTACTCAAACAAATCCGATAGCGGATTTGCAATCCGTGCCCATTCCAATTCAAACATACTCTAAATCATCCCAACCACCCATCTCTATCCAAACTTCTATACTGAATCGCTTCGGCAATATGTGACGAAATAACCTTTGGTGCGGCTTCTAAATCAGCGATTGTTCTGGCTACTTTCAAAATCCTGTCGTATGCGCGCGCCGAAAGATTCAGGCGTTCCATTGCGGTTTTCAATAATTGTTTCGAAACATCATCAAGAACACAATATTCCCTGATATGTTTGGTATTCATTTGAGCATTGTAGTGGATGTTTTCCATTTGCACGAAACGTTCCGTTTGGATTTCTCTCGCTGCGGTAACTCGTTTCCGGATATCGACGCTACTTTCGGCTTTTTGATCTTCTGATAATTTTTCGAAAGGAACTGGCGTTACTTCAATATGAATGTCTATTCTATCCAATAAAGGCCCTGAAATCTTACTTAAATACCGTTGCATTTCGTGTGGCGAAGAAGTTTGTGGTGAATCCGGATCATTAAAAAAGCCACTCGGACTTGGATTCATACTGGCAACCAACATAAATGACGAAGGGTAGGTCACAGTAAACTTGGCTCTGGAAATGGTCACTTCACGATCTTCCAGGGGTTGACGCATCACTTCGAGAACATCTCGCTTGAATTCCGGTAATTCATCCAGAAACAAAACGCCATTGTGCGCCATAGAAATTTCACCGGGTTGCGGATAACTCCCACCTCCAACAAGTGCCACATTCGAAATGGTATGATGAGGACTTCGAAACGGCCGTTGGTTCATTAATCCGGCCTCTTTTAATTTTCCGGCAACACTATGAATTTTAGTAGTTTCTAATGCTTCTCGCAAAGTCATTGGCGGCAAAATACTGGGTAAACGCTTGGCAAGCATTGTTTTACCTGCTCCAGGCGGGCCAATAAGAATGATATTATGACCACCGGCTGCGGCTATTTCCATACAACGCTTGATGCTTTCTTGCCCTTTGACATCAGAAAAATCAAATTCTGGAAAATCCAATGTTTTATAAAACTCCGCTCTAGTGTCGATCACTGTTGGTTCTAAAGTTCCTTTTCCTTCCAGAAAATCAACAACTTCCTGAATGTTTTCGACCCCATAAACATCTAGACCAGCAACAATTGCAGCTTCCTTAACGTTTTGCATTGGCAGAAAAAAACCTTTAAAACCTTCTTCTTTAGCTTTAATGGCAATGGGCAAAGCACCGCGAATGGGTTGTAAACCACCATCAAGAGAAAGCTCTCCCATAATAATATACTTATCAATTTCATCGGCTTTTATTTGGGCGGAAGCCACGAGAATGCCTATTGCCAAAGTCAAATCATAAGCCGAACCTTCTTTCCGCAAATCGGCGGGAGCCATATTGATGGTAATCTTTTTACCGGGCATAGAATAGCCATTGTTTTTGAGTGCGGCTGCAATTCTATAACTACTTTCTTTTATGGCGTTGTCTGGTAAACCAACTAAATGATAGCCAATTCCCTTGTCCATATTAACTTCGACTGTAATTGTTGTAGCTTCGACTCCAAAAACGGCACTTCCAAAAACTTTAACTAGCATACTTATTTATTAGATTTTAAAAATATAGAAAACATTTCAATATTTCGGCTATTTGAATTAAATATTTGAAAAAATTCCTACAATCTTCAGAAGTACCTGTTAAAACATTGGAATAAAATTGAAGAAACATACAATTATAAAAACAATATCTCTATTCTATAAAGGATATTCTAATCCTATTTGGCTTCTGACTTCATCAATTATTTTGATAAGCTCTAAACTATTTTGATGAGACCATAATTTACTTTCAATTCTGTTTTCCTTTATGCATTGGTGACATTCCTCAATTTCGTATGTATATCCTTTGCCTTTGGTAGGTAATTTAAATTTTATTTTATGATTGTTTTTTATCAGAGTATAGGATTGGGCTTCAAACCACAGAGGATTTAAATTAATTCTTCCTTTGGTGCCGCTAATTGTTGCTTTCATATTTGATGAAGAAACAAAACTTGAATGCAAAATGGCTTGTGCATTATCATATTGCAAAATCATGGATGTTTGTAAATCAGCACCGGACTCATGAAAATTTGATTTTGCCAGTATTTCTGTTGGAATCCCTAACAATACATAACTTAAAAACAAGGGATATACACCAATATCTAAAAGCGATCCTCCACCTAAATTTATGTCAGTCATCCTATTACCTTCGAGTTTTTCAACTTGAAAGGCAAAATCAGCATTAATGTATTTGATTTCTCCAATTTCACCCGTTTTAATTTTAGAAAAAGATTCCTGAAACGAAGGATTGAATCTTGTCCAAAAGGCTTCCATGAAAAATTTATTATTATTTTTCGATGCATTAATCATCTGCAAAGCATCATTATAGTTTAATGCAATGGGCTTTTCGCAAAGCACATGTTTATTATTCTGCAACGCTTTTATGGTTAAAGCGGCATGGGAATCATGGGGTGTGGCAATATAAATTATGTCAACATCTACATCATTAAAAATAGCATCGTAGTTGCCATACGCTTTAGTACAATTATAACTATTCGCAAAATCTTTTGCTTTATCTATATTTCTTGAAGCTACTGCAGTAAGTTGAGCCTCCTCAATTAGCAACAATTCTTTAGCAAATTGATGACCAATATTTCCTAAACCTATAATTCCCCATTTTACTTTATCTTTATTATCCATTTTATTTTTACTTTAAAATCTAAATTTAATTTAATTCCCTTTCAAAATGAAATTTACTTCCCGATTTTGTTTGCAAACTAATTTATATTAATTTCCTTTGTTACTAATTATTCATAAAAATGAAAGTAATTCTCCGAACATTTAACCTTCAGCTAAAACATACTTTTACCATTTCAAGAGAATCTTATGATGTACAACCTTCCTTAATTGTCGAATTACAAAGTGAAGGATATTCAGGTTTTGGAGAAGCTACGTCAAATCCATATTACAAAATTACGGTAGATTCGATGAAACATAATTTGGAAAAAATAATTCCATTTATCGAAAGTGTTACTAACGAAACTCCAGAAGAATTTTGGCTTAAAGCCCATAAATTATTAGAAAATGATATGTTTGCTCTTTGTGCTTTGGATATTGCTTACAATGATTTATACGCTTGCAAAAAAGGTAAAAAGCTATACGAATTATGGGGCTATTCCATCAATAAGAATCCAAAAACAGATTATACAATTGGCATTGACAGTATAGAAAAAATGGTGTCAAAAATGAAAGAATTGCCCTGGCCAATCTACAAAATTAAATTAGGAACTAAAGAAGATATTGCCATTGTCACCGAATTAAGAAAACACACCGATGCCATTTTTAGAATAGATGCCAATTGTGGTTGGACGGTTTCCGAAACTATAAACAATGCTATTGAATTGAAAAAATTGGGCGTCGAATTTTTGGAACAACCTTTAAAAGCCGATAATTGGGAAGGTCACAAGGAACTTTTCAAACACTCGGTTTTACCCATAATCGCTGATGAAAGCTGTATCATTGAAGAAGATGTCGCTAAATGTCACAATCATTTTCACGGTGTCAATATAAAATTAGTAAAATGTGGAGGCCTTACTTCAGCCAGAATGATGATTTCACAGGCAAAAAAATTAGGAATGAAAACTATGGTAGGCTGTATGACGGAGTCTACTGTGGGAATATCAGCGATTGCCCATTTACTTCCAGAACTGGACTTTGTAGATATGGATGGTGCATTATTATTAGCCGAAGACATTGCAACTGGTATAACAATTAAAAATGGTGTTATAAAATACTCCGAATTAAATGGAACTGGTGTCACTTTAATTTCTAAATAATGATTGTAAATGAATTCCCAGATCGAAAAATAAAAGTAGATGGCGTAGACTATTTATATTTTGGCGGTACCAATTATTTGGGAATGTCGACCAATACTGACTTCCAAAACATTTTATTCGAAAGTATCAAAAAATGGGAAACCTCTTATGGAAGTTCCAGAAATTCAAATATCGAGCTTTCAATATACAAAACTGCCGAAAAATTATTGGCAAAAAATATAAATACCGAAGCTGCATTGACAGTCTCTTCTGGAATGCTGGCAGGGAAATTAGTTATCGAATACCTTTTAAAAACTACCGATGCGATATTTCATTTTCCAGATGCTCATCCTGCAATAATGAGCTCTCAGAGCCTTCTTATCAAAAAAAACGGAGAACTAAACTCTAAAATATTTGATGAAAGTATTACAAAAATAACCGTTTTATCCGATGCTATTCCTTCTTTATGCATTGAACCAATTGACTTGAGCATTTTACTAAAGATTCCAAAAGAAAAGAAAATAACATTAGTCATCGATGAATCACATAGTTTGGGAATTTATGGGAACGAGTGGCAAAACATCTTAAAAAAAGAAAACATCAAGATAATTAAAGTGGCTTCTTTAGGCAAAGCTTTGGGGCTTTCTGGTGGTGTGATTGCCGGAAATAGTTCTTTTATTTCCGAAATACGTAATTTGGATTGTTTCATAGGAGCTTCAGGGATGAATCCTGCTTTTTTGGAAACTTATATCAATGCACAAAAAGTTTATCTTTCACAAAAACAAAAATTACTGCAAAATCTCATCTATATAGATGCTAATTTTACAAAAAGAGAACTATTTACTTTCAATGCTAACTATCCTAACATTTATTTTGAAGATGAATCTATTTCAAAAAAATTATTAGAAAACAAAATCATAACTACCTCTTTCAAACACACTAATGCATCCGGAAGACTTAATCGAATTGTCATAACATCTAATCACACTACTCAAGATTTAGAACAACTATTGACACAATTGAATTCAAATTTATAAATTTCTCCATTAACAAATTAAAGATTTTTGCAATTTATTTTACATACCCCCACAAAATTTTAGGGTATAAAATATAAATTTAATAAAAATAACGCTTTAAGTAAAGTTTTTTATGGGTATATGAAATGATTTTATACTTTTATCGAAATTTAAAACTAAAAACTATGCGAAAGATTATTTTAAGCGTGATTCTAATCACAATTTTGGTGTTATCCGTTTTTTCAATTTATTTATTTCCAGAAAGCACAACATTAGGAGCTCACATTGTTGCTCTAAAATTAGATACTGGTGACACAGCTTGGATGTTATGTGCAACAGGGCTTGTATTGCTAATGACTCCAGGGCTTGGATTCTTTTATGGTGGTATGGTAGGTAAAAAGAATGTTATTAGTACTGTATTACAAAGTTTTATGGCAATGGTTATAGTAACCGTGCTATGGGTAGTAGTTGGATTTGGATTATGTTTTGGCCCCTCAATTGGTGGTTTTATTGGTAACCCATCTTCAAATTTATTTTTTCAAGGCGTAGGTGCTAATACTGCTTGGGAATTAGCTCCAACTATTCCTTTTATTTTGTTTGCCTTATTTCAGGCAAAATTTGCAATCATTACACCTGCCTTAATAACAGGAGCATTTGCAGAACGTGTTCGTTTCTGGGCTTACCTGTTATTTATGGTATTATTCATAATATTTGTATATGCTCCATTATGTCACATGACTTGGCATCCTGATGGAATTTTCTTTAAAATGGGAGTATTAGATTTTGCTGGTGGAACTGTTGTACACATGAGTGCAGGTTGGGCCGCATTAGCAGGAGCTATCTTCTTAGGAAAAAGAAAAGTACAAAAAGCAAACCCTGCCCGTATTACTTATGTATTATTAGGAACTGGATTATTGTGGTTCGGTTGGTTTGGTTTCAATGCGGGATCTGCTGTTGGATCAGGTAGTCTTGCCGCACAAGCTTTAGGAACTACAACTGTTGCTGCTGCAGCTGCCGCAATGGGTTGGGTATTTTTGGATAAAATTCTTGGACACAAACTTTCAGCGATGGGAGCATGTATCGGAGCAGTTGTAGGATTAGTTGCTATTACTCCTGCATCAGGTTTTGTATCAATTCCTTCTGCATTGGCCATTGGTTTTATTGCCAGTATAGTTAGTAATCTAGTAGTTAGTAAATTCCCTAAAGGAAAAATTGACGATGCTTTAGATGTATTTGCTTGTCACGGTGTTGGAGGTATGGTAGGTATGCTTTTGACAGGAGTGTTTGCTTCAAAATCAGTAAATGCAATTGTAGGTGATAATCAAGGGTTAATCTATGGCGATGCAACCTTATTTTTAATCCAATTAAAAGCAATGGTTCTTGTTTCTATATTTGCCTTCTCTGTTTCTTACGCTTTATTTTTTATTGTAAATAAAATTACTCCTTTAAGAGTTAGTGAAGAAAAAGAAGAATTAGGATTAGATATTTCTCAACACGGAGAATTCTTGTAAATACCATTTTTTTTTAATTTTAAAACACTCTAAAGATTCGTCTTTAGAGTGTTTTTTTATAACATTTTCAGTTACAGATTGCATTGATTAATTTTTTAGCACTTTTTAAGTCTTGAATTTACCAGAATAATTCCTCTATTTGAGAATGTCAAAAAAATAAAATTGAAAGAAAATTGCAAAGAAAATTTAAGACATTTTACATTTTTAATGATTAATATTGTAATAAATAATTTAATCCCAATACTATGAAAAAAGTAATCTTCTCAACTGTACTTATTATTGCCGTCATCATTGGTTGCAAAACAAAAAGCAATTCAGGTGATTCCAAGAACCTAAACATTACTTTTGAATCCAAAAGTAATAGTACCGTGACAGGAACTGCCACATTTACCGAAAAGAAAGGCAAGGTGACTTTTGTTGCTAAATTAGCCGGATTAAAACCTGGTATTCACGCCATTCACATTCACGAAAAATCAGATTGTACGGCCGCTGATGGAAGTTCTGCCGGAGGACATTGGAATCCAACATTTAAAAAACACGGTCAATGGGGCGTTGGCGAATACCACAGAGGCGATATTGGCAATTTCATAGCCGACGAAAAAGGAAATGGAACCATCACATTAACCACCGATGAATGGTGCATTGGATGCGAAGATGCTTCAAAAAACATTCTTGGAAAAGGATTAATCGTGCATCAGGGTACCGATGATTTTACCACTCAGCCTTCTGGAAATTCAGGTGCTAGAGTAGCTTGTTCCGCTATTATCAAGTAAGATAATGCAAGAATTCATATGAAACCGTCTTGTTTATATAAACAAGACGGTTTTTTAATTTTAAAATAATACAAAAACCACAAAAAAACATAGCTTTGCAATTCAAAACTAAACAATGATTAACCCATCAGCACCCGGCTGGATAGACAAATTTTTCTTAAAGCAAAAGCAATCTTTGCTTCCAGCTGAGACACATCACAGTATATTTTACAAAAAAGTCAGGGAAACTGGTTTTATTTATGGACATATTGTCTCTTTTGACACCGCAATTCCTATTCAAACAAAAGGCTGGCTTGATAACGAGATTTCTAAACTCGCCCTTCTGAATACTTTGTATGGCATTTATAAACTAACAGATCAAGAAAGTAATCCCAAAAACTTTGTTTTAAAAGCTGTGGCTTTTTATAACGAAATGAATCCGCAAGGGTTTAATTTGTTTAGAAAAGTATTACCAGATAGTTCACCTTCAGTAAACTTGGAAAAAATTATCGACAGTAGGGTTCAAACCAATATAGATATTATTAGCAAAAATTTTTCGCATATTGTTACCAACGCTTTGCTGTTTATAGATGTTCTGGCTTTTCGCCAATACTTAATTCACGGTGCAATACCGGAAAAATATCTAAAGAAGATAGAAGAAGCCATCATCAGCATTGTTTCGCTGGCATTGAAAACCAAATCCAACAAGTCAAAATACGACGATTTATTGATTAAACTATTCGAATCCTCCGTTCGTTACAGTAAATTTTCGAAAGTGAATGTTCAATCCCGAAGTTTCGGAATGGACGAATTAAAATTAGATTATTTCACGAACGAATTAGAAAAACAATATCTGGTTGATATGGCAGGAATGGCATTGTGGAGTGACGGAATTATTGAAAAAAATGAAGCATATTTTCTACACAAATTAGCCGAATTAATGGGAGTTCCTGATAATTTTGTTACAGAAAGCATCGAGAAAACAAATGAGTTTATTACAAAATATAAAAATGAAATCCCTTATTTTAATTACTCTAATCCGGTCAAACATTTTTACGACCAGACTACACAAACCGTAATTAAACTTATTACCCGCAACAAAAACAGATTGGTGAAAGAAATCCTTGAAAGTAAGGAATTGATGGTGTTATTGGCGTATTCCACCCGAAGGGATTTGAATGAGAAAGAAAAGAAGAAAGTACGAAAACAATTGTTGGACATTTGCAAAACTGTTCCGTCCTTAGCAATTTTTTTACTTCCGGGTGGTAGTTTGTTGCTGCCTATTTTTATCAAATTTATCCCAACACTCTTACCATCATCTTTTAATGAAAACTTGGAGAACGAAGATTAATTTTTTCAGATATCAGATAACTACTAAACAAAAAAAAACTGCTTTCGGGCAGTTTTAAATTTTTAAATATATTTTGTTCTATTAAAATTTTAATTGATAGACTTCATCTAAATCTACATCAGAACTTATATTGACATCTAAATCAGTTACAAATCCAGAATTCAATCCATAAGCCCAACCATGTAGCGTTAAATCTTGCCCGTTTTTCCAAGCGGACTGAACAATAGATGTTTTAGCCAAATCAAATACCTGTTCCTTCACATTAACTTCTACAAATGCATTAAAACGATCAGTTACATCTTCAATGGAATCCAGATGAGCCTGATGCAAACGATAAATATCTTTTATATGACGAATCCAGTTATCAATTATTCCAATCGACTGATTATTCATAGCCGCCAGAACTCCCCCGCAACCATAATGCCCACAAACAATAACATGTTTTACCTTTAAAACATTGACTGCATAATCCAATACACTTAACATATTCATATCACTATGAATGACCATATTAGCAATATTCCGATGTACAAAAACATCGCCCGGTTTTGCACCAACTATTTCATTTGCAGGAACTCTGCTGTCAGAACAACCAATCCATAACAACGGAGGTGTTTGTTGTTTAGCCAAATCTTCAAAATAATTGGGGTCAAGTGCTAATGAATTTTCCACCCACTTTTTGTTGTTCTCTAATATCTTTTTGTAAAAATCGCTCATTGTTTTAGTCCCATTTTAAAGTAATTCAAAGATAGAATAAAAAAATTAACAGAATTTATTTAAAAACAACCATAATTAAAAATGATAGTTATTTATCTTTGTATCATCAAATACTATTTTTTTATGACTATTACACAATTACAATATGTTTTGGCAGTTGCCGAACACAGGAATTTCACGCTTGCCGCCGAAAAATGTTTCGTTACTCAACCCACACTGAGTATGCAAATTCAAAAAATTGAAGAAGAACTTAATATATTGATATTTGACCGAAGTAAAAAACCCATACAATTAACAGCTATTGGTCAAAAAATAGTGGAACAAGCAAAGAATATCGTCAATGAAGCAGGCAAAATAAAAGACATTGTCGAATATCAAAAAGGATTTATAGGAGGTGAATTTCGTTTGGGAATTATTCCAACAATTATGCCCACACTTTTACCAATGTTCCTGAATAATTTTATCAAAAAATATCCAAAAATTAAACTCATCATTGAAGAGTTAAATACCGATGAAATTATCCTCCGCTTAAAAAACGGCCATCTTGATGCAGCTATTGCAGCAACACCGTTGGAAGACGAAAAAATAAAGGAAATTGTACTTTATTATGAGCCATTTGTAGCTTATGTCCCTGATAATTTTAGCATTTCACAAAAAAATGAAATAGAAATTTCTGATTTAAATCTTGATGATATTTTGCTTTTACAGGATGGCCATTGTTTCCGTGATGGAATTTTAAATTTATGCAAAAATCAGGATATCGCAACCAAAAATTCATTTCAGTTAGAAAGTGGCAGTTTTGAAACCTTAATAAAACTTGCCGACGAAGGATTAGGGACAACGCTACTTCCCTACTTACATACATTGAATTTAACAGAAAAAGACAAATCAAAATTACGACAGTTCAAAGAACCAAAACCAGCCCGGGAAGTAAGCTTGATTTATCCAAAAAGCGAACTGAAAATCCATATTATTGATGCATTGAGAAATACCATTTCAGGAGTCGTAAAAGGAGCTATTGCTTTTCAGAATGTTCAAATAATTAGTCCAATTCAGAAGAAATAAAAAAAGGAGTCGATAATCTTGACTCCTTTTTTGTGTTTACTAATTCACAATGCTTAAATATTGTTTCAGCTCTGGCCTACCTTCGGTAAAGTGCTCCAGCCAAATTCTTAATTGTTCAATTTCGTAAGGCAATAAATTTTTATTTGCTTTTCTTAATTCCTTACGAAAAAGTGTGGGGTCAATGCTCACTTTTTCAAGTACAATTTTCGTGTAATCATATATCATTCTATAAGGCATAAAAAAATAGATTTGGGGTTATCTTATATGAACATAGCATAAAGATAGAATAAATAAACATTAATTTCAACGAATATTATTAAAAAAAACCGATTAAGTACTAAAAAACACGTTTATTAACACATTTTTTTAATTAATATAAGAAATAACGTATATAAAATATATTATTTAAAAAAGAAAGTAAATAAAATTGTCAGAATAATATTCACGAAAAAAAAGAGAACCAAATAAGGTTCTCTTTATATTTAATTATTTACAATTAACAGGCATTGTTTTAATTCTGGCTTTTCAATGATAAAAGTTAAAAGCCATTCTCGTAATAACTCCATTTCGTAGGGTAACAAAGCCTTTATTGCTTTTTCTAATTCTTTGCAAAAAAGTATGGGATCAAAACTAACTCTTTCGAGTACTGACTTGGTATAATCAAACATTACTTTAGACATATAAAATTAAAGTTTAGGGTTAGATTCTTATTATTAAAGCATTGAAAAAAAATTATTAAATTTATAAAAATGGTACAATCCAATAACGTACTATTGGAATTTTTATTGTGGTCAAAAATAACATTT